>NZ_NPBR01000024.1:0-299695 GCF_002276415.1 Paenibacillus sp. 7523-1
GATTAAAAATCTCATTTTCGCTTCAAAATCATACAGTCAGATGACTTGTACCGATTTTTCAGCATCGATCTTACAAAGTAAGATCGTTACTCACTCGTTGTTCAGTTTTCAAAGATCAAACTTGTTTGCATCCGAGTGTTGTTCTCTTCAGCAACTCTTATATATTATCACGTCCGAACCAATTTAGCAAGCATTTTTTTAAGTTTCTTTCGAAGCTTTTCAGTTTGCTTACCGCACCGTGTTTCTCGTGTTTTCTTGGCCGGAAAATTAATATATCATATATCAAAACATCTTGTAAAGTCTTTTTATAAAAATAATTTGTATATTAGATATCCTGTTGTTATTCAAAGTTCCACATTTTTTTAATAACTTGGGACACGAGCATGTATCAGCCCTCCATATATCTTGTCTTTCTTCTATATAAAGATAACAACCCTCCGCTTCTACTCAGAAGTGAGAGGGTTGTATCTTATAATGATATAATGTTATTTACGTTCTACAGTATAACCCTTGTCTTCAAGCAGCTTGACGATGCCGTGCTCACCTAGGTAGTGGGCAGCACCTACAACGATAAAGTACTCCTCTTTCTTATCACTCTTCAGGTATCCATCAATTTTGTCGGCCATGCCGATGTTACGGTCGATCAGCATTGCTTTGTTGTACTCCTCGTTATCAGAGAAGTTATTGGTCAGATCAAGCAACTGCTCATCATTACCCGTTTTCCACATCTCAGCCATTTGGTTCACACTATCATCAAGAACATCGAAGTTGTCTAATGTTGCTTTCAATGTTTCCTCTTGCAGCTCTTTGGAGAAGTCGTTAAACATGCCCAGTTGGGACTCGTACGATTCTAGCTCGATAATAGGCAGTTTGCTTTCAATAGCCTTTTGAATGAAATACAAATCCACGCCCGCCGATGCTTCATATCCAGCCGTCGTAGACTTCAGGCTAGCAAGCGTACTCTCTGCAACCCAAGGCTTGAATGCGTCCAGCGCATTAGGCTCCAGTCCGTTTTTCTTCAGGATATCCCCCAACTTGCTATAAGTCTCGCTTGAGACATGGTCCTTCAGCGTACTTCCATCCTGGTAAGATCCCAGATCCAGTATCAACTTCTGTTGTGCCTCATCAGCCGCTTTACTGATGTCGATCTCAACACCCAGGTAATCCGCTTCAGCAAAAGCTTCTTCAAATTCCTCGCGCAATGGGTAGAAACTATCATCAGCAATATGCATGGAGCCTACCAGATATACCGTGTTTCCGTTGCTCTCCACTTCCCACATGAAGCCGCGGCCACCTGTTTGTGCAGCTGTTTCCGCTCCCTTGGAGACAAGCAAAACGGTACGTGTCTTCGCATCCCAGTTTACTTCATAACCTGCAGCGTCCCCAACAATACGAATCGGTGCATAGGTTACGCCATTAATGCGTGTAAGCTTGCTTTTGAGTGTAATCGTTTTGCCGTCCACCACAGCCGTAATTGTATCATCTGTCGCAGTCGTCAGCTTCACGTCCATTGCTTCAAGCGTGGAGCGAAGCGGAACCAATGTTGTTCCCTTGTTATTCATTGGCGCCCCTACAGTGTACTCTACTGTCTGGTCATTGACTTTAATGGAAGTCTCTTGAGGCGCAGCCATAGCCGGTACCGCTGAAGCGAGCAAACCAACCGAGATGGTGAGAGACAAGAGCATGCGTTTCCAGTTTTTCATATTATGTATTCTCCTTTAGATATAAAGTAGGGTGAATCTATTCGTTCAAAGAATGAACATCCATCATTTTTACGATAATAGACTGAGAAGGGTTCCGCCTTTTTCCTGAGATGGCCCCCTTCTCCCTTTTGATAGTTACTTCTTACTTCCAGCCATCCACAGCCCTGCAACAGCAATAACAGCTCCAGCACCCATCAGAAACCCCTGCACAGCATCCTTTATGGAAGATCCTTCTGCACTTACTAGCGATCCTAGCAAAAGTACGGCTGCACCAACACTTAACATCATGAATGATTTTGAATCTATGCTTTTAATCATGCTCAACGCCTCCAGTGATTTATTATTAAGTTGGACCATTTCTTTTCTAAAGCAGTAGTAGTATAGTAGTGTGTGGTGTCATAATTAGTGAGAGAAACGATTGATAAGGGCAAGTAAATCAAGACATTTTTTCATATTTACTGAGAGGAGTTTTACGCTAACGTTATAAAATATCCTTCTTTTTCACAAATACTGAGAAAAACAGCAAATCCCCATTTGTATATTTATGCATGAAATTGGTGACGAACTAACACGGATAATCCTAGGGCATCAATAGCAAAAAACCGCTCTCTTTTAACTCTAAGAAGCGGTCTTTTGCTATTGTTTTAACTTTAACTTTAACTGTTTATTTCAATAACTGTCTCTCTTATTGCGTTATAATACTGAGAATTTTGATTCTCATAGTATGATCGAGTAAATCTTATTCAAGAAAAACTAATTTGAACATGCAATTCTACTATCCGTAAAAACCTCTAGAAACACATTATGTAATTGTTAACATTCGATCTCTTCAAAATAAAGTGCAATCCTTCTATACTGCTAGGATCTATTAGAAAGGCAATTCATGAAATATTGCTTACTTCTATTACCTATTTAAAAAGTAGTTTTCTAATATGACAGAATACTCTTTAGTAGATCCTTTTCATTTATTTAAACTTATACGAAGGAATTACACTGTGAATTCTCTGCACGAAAACAACGAATATAAAAACGCCGCTAAAATGGCGATCTTCAATAGGAGCACATTCTTGTCCCCTCACAGATCGGGACCCAATATCCGCACCAATATTAGTAATCTTAAAGTTATTCTCTAGCCTTATTCCGCTTCGTTCTCAACTCTGAGATATACTGATCCAAACATAGGAATCATAAATTGTTTAGTCTTGTCATTGACTTGATTTAATTGGCGAGCTATTTCAGATTCTTTGAAAACTGTCTACTTTTCCGCCCATCGAAAAGTTCCATTCCCTGTTATATCCTACCTTTAAATCTGAAAGTATCTGGATCTAAATGTAAACTTAGATCCGAATCTTGCACTATTACTGCTATTAGTACGAAGATTACTAATTGAATTCATTTTATCCGTTTTAGGTTA
This sequence comes from Paenibacillus sp. 7523-1, assembly GCF_002276415.1. Taxonomy (NCBI): domain Bacteria; kingdom Bacillati; phylum Bacillota; class Bacilli; order Caryophanales; family Paenibacillaceae; genus Paenibacillus; species Paenibacillus sp. 7523-1. Next base: position 3,118 of record NZ_NPBR01000024.1, read on the forward strand.
TAATACTGAAGTTATCTGATGAGACAGACCATCGTGTTGATCAACAATAAATTTATAGGCTGTGTCATTCCAGATATCATCATCATTAATACAAAAACATTAAAAATTGTTTTTACCATAATACCTTCCCCATCGTATGGCCCCATACAATAAATTATTTCCACTAAATCATAATATATTCATCATTCAGTCCCATTTTTATATAAATAAATGAGAAAATTGAATTTTATTCATATCAGTAAGACTAAGAATAAATAAAAACCGTCCTATTGAGTTGGATTTATTGGCTTACAATCTAAAAAAATCGCCAGTATAGTTCTCTACGTCGTTCACCGCGTAGTTGAGCATAGATTTGTGTGGTCGATGCTTTTTCATGTCCTAACATACCTTGGATAAAACTATTGGTGCACCATTATCGAGCAACTGACATGCATAGGTATGACGAAAACGGTGAGGATACACATTTGCAGCAACCGCCCCGCGCGATGCTAGTCGCTTTAATGCCTATCTCAGTGTCGGTATTGCCATACGTTTCACTGGATTGGTATCTGTTACAAATAAGGCTTTACACGAGTCTTCGCGACTGTCTAAATACTTCTTCAACCATACTTTGCACTCCGTCGTGAAGTAAACCTCCCTTTGCTTTGCCCCCTTGCCGTTTACAATAGCCGAGCAGTTTTCCCAGTTCAAGTCCTCAATGTTTAACTTCTCCACCTCACCTATACGACATCCTGTACAATATAGAAATTCAAGAAGACCTCTTTCCCGTAAGGTCTGACAAGAGATCTTTAAATGAATCACATCTTCTTCCATCAAAAACTTAGGTACCCGCTTCTCCATTTTTGGCTCACGCAGTTTGATAGAAGGATTGCTAGATAGATAGGTTTCTTCATATGCAAAACGAAATAAGGAATGTACAAAAAGGATACGGTACCCTACTAAGCTGCTTAGTTTTAGACGATTCGTTTGCTTTGCTAAGTTCCTTCAGGAGATTTAAAGTTATCTGTGCGTATGTCTTCATTGTTACGGTATCCTACCATATATGACTGGCTTTATGATTACTTCTGTTATTGACCGGGTAGATTGATTGAACAAGGATTTCAGTATCCGGTAACTTTTTCTTTATTTCTTTACATATTGCTTCGATCCGGTTAACAATTCTCACCTTGTTTTCAAGTAAATCATTAATACCAATTAAGAGTATGACCCGTGAAGGTTCCAAGTCGTAAACGATATCCTGAAGATTCTGAAGTAATCCTTGATTCATGTCGCCTGCTATCCCTCGATTGTAGATAGGTTTGATGCCATAATACATTTCGTAAAGCGGAAACCCTTCCATTATGGAATCTCCGATAAAAACAATGCCCTCTTTTTTTGCAAGTCGATTCACCCCTTTAAAAGTTGCTACTCTTTTTTTCCTATTATTATCTGCTGACTGCTTTCCCATTTCAAATAACAAGGTTTGCACTTCTTTAGGAAATTGCCCAAAGGCCTGCATTCACATACCACCATCCGTCCTAATCATGCTTAATTTGAGATGGAGCCTATCAATTATGAATCCGCTACTCTAGAGCAGCCATTACATAGCCTTCTAACTTAACCAAGTAAAATATAAACTTATTACGATAATAAAAATAGGTTTTAATTATTTAAAACATAGTTACATTTAATAATTCTTCTCAAAAAGTACCACGAATACTCCTATAATTCCTCAATTTTGTCTCTCATCAATCACAAATAGAATAGCTATTTCTAGTTGCATTATACTTTTCTCCTTCAAACTCTTCCTGCATTATTATGTCTATTTATCACCCATGTCTCTAGTGATTTCATAACTTCAAAAGAGGTGCACGAATGGCGTATACCTTCTCTCTCTTCATGTACACCTCCAGCTCAATTCTTATTGAACATCTTTTCATAATGAAGCAGTATTCCAGATTGAAAACTAACTGTAATAAAAATAATGACAGTAATTGCTAGAAGTATAAAAGACAATATTTTTAAAAATTTCAAAGAAGACCTCCATTCCGAAAGGTAACTTGGTGCTCGTAAATTTAAAAAATTAATTTGTATTAGTGAACAGTTGACATGTATCTATACCAACTGATCTACCTTGGTAAAATAAGTTGCATTCAAAGTTATCCTTCAGCGTACTTAACCATAGTAAATAAAGAAATAGCTATCCTTGTAAATTAAGTTCAGGAGAACAATATGCTATATATCTTAGATCTATCTACTTAAAAGAACTCATTCGTCTCGGAAAAAATTACTTACTCTGGTGATGATATTGGCCAGTTCCATTGACCACCAGCATCCCCATTCATGACATTTAAGTAAAAGGCCTGCCCTGTTGGCTCGAGAACGCATAAGTGTACTGTTTCCCTGTCTATAACTTCCATAATAATCGCAGCAAAGGTTTGTCTGTTTCCTTCAGCGTCCCATGAGCTATAGCTGTGGTAACGCACAATACTTCCTACTAATGGTTTCTGCATATCTGTGCCTCCAAATGATTAAAGAGTAAAATAATTGAGCCCCGATTTAAAATTGCTCTGATAGTGTATAAGAAGCAGAATATGCTGTTTTTTTGTAAGAATCATGAAACTTCTTTAAACTGACTGTTATACAAGTCTGCATAGAATCCGTTCTTTGCCAACAACTCCGTATGACTCCCTTTTTCTAATATGTCCCCGTCTTTGAGTACAAGAATGACATCAGCATTCCGTATGGTTGAAAGTCTATGAGCAATAACAAAGGACGTTCGTTCCTCCATCAGATTATCCATAGCTTCCTGAATTAAAAGTTCAGTCCGTGTGTCAACAGAGCTTGTTGCTTCATCAAGAATAAGCATTGGAGCTTTTTTCAGCATGGCCCGCGCAATGGTAACTTGTTGTTTTTGACCAACCGACAATTTGATTTTGTCATTTAAGATCGTGTCGTAACCTAAGTAAAGGGATTGAATAAAATTATGAAGTCCAACTGCTCTGCAAACTTCCTCGATGTCTTGATCTGTAATATTTTGCTGATTATAAACTAGATTTTCCTTAATAGTTCCTTCGAAAATCCAAGTTTCTTGGAGGACCATACAAAACAAGTCATGAACATTATCTCTAGTTAAACTGCTAATCGGAACGTCATCGATATAAATCTCTCCGCTGTTTAACTCATTGAACTTCATAAGTAAATTGACTAAGGTTGTTTTACCTGCCCCCGTTGGACCAACGATAGCAATTTTTTGACCAGGCTTTACTTCGGTAGAAAAATCTTTAATTATGGGTTTACTTGAACTTTCGTATCCAAATTGAACATGGTCAAAGGTGACTTTACCCTCTGCAGTCTCTAGGATGGTTTCTTTGTTATGCTCCTCTTCCATTTCATTTTCGTCCAACAATTCAAATACACGTTTGGCTGCTGCACTTGCGGATTGCAAACTTTGTGCAGCCTGCGCTATTTGAGACAGAGGTTGAGTGAAGTAACGAATATACAGCATAAAAGCTACAATAACTCCAATCGAAATGGAGCCATTAACTACTAGAACTGCACCAACAATACAGACAACGACATATCCTAAATTCCCTATAAAAGTCATCAGTGGCATCATAAGCCCTGAAAGAAACTGCGCCTTGTATCCACTTTCTTTCAGCATTTCATTGTATAAGTCAAACACTTTCCTTGTTTGATCTTCTCCGTTATAAGCTTTCACAACAGTATGACCAGAATATATCTCCTCCACATGGCCATTTATTCTGCCTAAATACTCTTGTTGCTCCTGAAAGTATTTTTGTGATTTTTTTATGATTTGTTTGATTAAAACAAGTCCTAAAATAGTTGCAAGAATCGCTGAAAGCGTCATAATTCCATTTGTTTTAAACATCATCATCAAGGAACCCACAAAAAAAGCTACTGCGGTTACCAAAGAACCTATGCTTTGATTCATTGCTTGCCCAAGCGTATCTATATCATTTGTGACCCGAGACAAAATATCACCTGTTGTTGATTTGTTATAGTAGGACAATGGAAGTTTATTTATTTTTCTTGAAAGATCTTTTCTTAAATTTTTGGATACTTTTTGTGTAACAACCGACATAATTAAACCTTGCCCGAGTGATAAAGCGTAACTTATGACGTAAATGGAAATTAGAAATAAGCCAATTTTCACAATGCTATCAAGGTCAATGTTGTTAAGGATGCCTTGTGCTATCTTATCCGTCATTTCAGAAATTCTTCCAGGACCCAATAAAGTTAGTAGTGTACCAGCGGCAGCACTTATCAATGCAAGCAAGATCATAGGAATGAATGATCGACAATAAATCAGCAATCTTGTCCACGTGTTTTGTGTGTCTGGTATTTTCAATTTTTTTGAGTTTTTGTCATCTACCATTTATGTAATCTCCTCCTTAGATAGTTGTGAATAGGCAATTTCTTGGTACACATCACATGTCTTCAACAAATCATCATGAGTTCCTAAACCAGCCATTCGTCCAGCATCAAGAACGATAATTTGATCTGCTTCCTTAATAGTAGAAATTCGCTGGGCAACTATAATTTTTGTCATTTCCTTAGAATCCTTTTTCAGTGCGTTTCGCAAATTGCGATCTGTTTTGTAATCAAGTGCGGAAAAGGAATCATCAAAAATAAGCACTTCAGGACGCCGGGCTATAGCCCTTGCGATTGAAATCCTCTGTTTTTGACCGCCGGATAAGTTAGTCCCACCTTGCGATATATCTGCCTCATAGTTATTGTTCATACTCTCCACGAAGTCTGCAGCTTGTGCTGTGTATACGGAATCAACAACGTCCGAAACCAAAATGTCCCCTTTACCGTTGCTACCAAAAGCTATATTGGATGTGATAGTTCCACCAAATAACACAGCGTTTTGAGAGACATATCCCAAGTTGTTTCGAAGCACGCGTAAGTCGTACTCTTTTACATTTATACCGTTCATTAGTACTTCTCCAGATGTGACATCATAAAAACGAGGGATTAGATTTACCAATGTGCTTTTTCCTGAGCCTATAGATCCAATTATGGCAATCGTTTCTCCTTTTTTCGCAGTGAAACTTATATCTTGCAATACACGTTCTTCTGCATCGGGATATGTGAAACTGACGTTTTTAAACTCAATCTCTCCCGATCTTTCTGAAGGCCATTTCGTTTGAGACCCATCCTTGAGTTGAGGTACTGTTTCCAGCACTTCGTTAATTCTATTAGCTGATACTTGAGCACGTGGTATCATAATGAAGATCATGATAAGCATCATAAAAGCCATTACAACTTGTATTGCGTAAGAAGAAAAGACAATCATATCTGAAAATAACGTCATCTTGACCCCTGAATCAGCATATTGAATAATGAATGCGCCAATCCAGTAAATTGCTAAGCTTAATCCGCTCATAATCAGCGTTATAGTAGGCATAAGGGTAGCGAGCACATTATTCGCAAACAAGTTAGTGCTTGTGAATTCATCATTTGCGTTATTAAACTTGGATTCTTGATATGGTTCGGCGTTATACGCACGCACGACACGTAGACCAGTAAGATTCTCACGTGTTACTCGATTCAAGTTATCCATTAATCGCTGAAGCTTTTGAAACTTCGGTAATACAAGAACAATACAAATTCCAACTATTAGAATTAGGAGCCCAATAGCAAGACCAGTAGTAAGTGACCAATGCCAATCCTTATCCATAATTTTCATTAAGGCCCAAACAGCTAAAATTGGTGCTTTAATTAAAAGTTGAAGTCCAATCACGATAAGCATTTGGATCTGTATTACGTCGTTAGTTGAACGTGTGATGAGACTGGGCTTTGAAAAGCTGTTGATTTCCTCCAGGGAAAAAGATTGAATTTTATTGAATAATTTGGAACGTACATCAAAAGAGAAATTTGCCGCAATTCTAGCAGCTATTCCCGCTACAAATACAGAAGTACTAAAACTGGCTAGTGCACAGAGAAGCATCCAGCTTCCGACAAGCAAAATATCGTTCATTTCACTCGTAGGGGATTGTATAAGGTAAGTAATGTCACCCATGAAATCTGGTATTTTAAGATCAAGCCATACTTGTATCACTATAAAGATCAGACTTAAAGCAAGTAAATATCTGTCTTTTTGATTAAAATTCTTAAGTATTTTCAGCATGAGACTGCTCCTTTAATTGTTTGTACGCCTATATTAAAAGAGAAAAATTAACTGAACATTAACAAAAAACCTTAATTAAGCCCCTAGGCTTAATTAAGGTTTTTTAGAAAAAGTAGAAGGTAACGAAATGATAAAGACTGTACCTTCCGTCGCCTTACTATAGCAATTAATCTCACCTTTATGGAGATCAAGAATCTTTCTTACAATTGTAAGACCGAGTCCGTTTCCTACTGTTGTGTGAGAAATATCTTGCTGATAGAATTTATCAAATACTTTAGGAATATCTTCTTGAGGGATACCACAACCACTGTCCTTGAAGCAAAAAATGTTACTACTCCCTTGTTTTTTCAATGAAATTTCAATTGTCCCTCCCGGCGGAGTAAACTTAATCGCATTATCAAGTATATTTAGCCAAACTTGATTTAACATTTCTTTGTTACCAGAGATATGCTCATCTTTAATATCAAGATCCAAGCTGATTTTCTTGTTCTCAATTTCAGAGTGCATTAGAAGGATGCATTGACGGATTTGTTCTCCTACATTATAAACTTGAGTTTCCGCCAAAATCATTTGTGATTCAATTTTGGAAAGATGAAGAACGTTGAAAGCTAGACTAGATAGTCGAGAAGATTCTTTTATAATGATATCTAAATATTGGTTCCTTTCCTCTATAGTAAGATCATCGTACTTCAATACCTCTGCGAATCCTTTAATAGAGACAATTGGAGTTTTGAACTCGTGAGAGAAATTGTTAATAAAGTCACTTCGTAAGATTTCAATACTCTCTAACTCTTCTGCCATTCGATTAAAGTTATCGGAAAGCGTTTTTAATTCTGGTGGGTTTTTCAAATGAATACGTTTTGAAAAATCACCGTTAGCAAGATGATTAGTTACTAGTACAAATTTATTAATAATTTTAGTCAACCATCTGCTGGTGAAAATTGAAATGATCGTTCCAATAATCGTGCATGAAAAGAGAGTTATCAAGATAAGGACTGTTTGATTTTGTAGTATCTTCTCACTGAATAGTTCCAGCAAATAAGCTAAATACAAAAACAGCCCGGTAATCGTCACAGTGATAATAAAAATGATAAATAATGTTATCGAGGCATAGATGGAAAAATTCAGTTTGACTCTTCTAGACTTCATTTGTTTTAACCACCTTATACCCCAGTCCTCTAACAGAAACAATTTCAAATTCCGGGTATGATTCAAAGCGTTTCCTTAAACGATTAATATGAACATTCACTGTCGTATCTGAAGTTTCACTTTCCATACCCCATATCTCATCCATTAGTTGAATACGAGTAAATATACGTTCAGGGTATGAAAGAAGCTTATAAAGCAAGTAAAACTCTTTTTGGGGTAGTGTCTGTTTATCCAGATCGCGGGTTACTGTCAGTGTGTCATAGTCCAAATTCACTCTACCTAGGACTATCTTACGAGCATCGGCAATATGAGCACGTCTTAGAATCGCACGCATTCGAAGGAGCATCTCTTCAGTATCTAGGGGTTTAGTCATATAATCATCTATTCCAAGACGAAATCCTCTTTTTTTCTCTTCAGGAAGATGTTTGGCTGTTGCCATAAGGATAGGTGTCATTATATTTACATCTCTAAGTTCCTTAACAAATTCAAATCCGTCCATGTTTGGCATCATAATATCTAAAATAATTAGATCAATAAATTGTACTTTAAGAATTTCAAGAGCTTCTACCCCATCTTCAGCTTGATATACATTGTAACCTTCTCTTGTTAAAACAGTGTCTAAAAGTTTCCTTACATGTTTCTCGTCCTCTACAACAAGAATGCTATTCATCTTCATATCACTCCAAAATCTTAACTCAATTCATCTTGAATTAAAGTTAGTTATCTTCTTACCGTACCAAAATACAAAAAAACGAAGCAACTGCTTCCCATAGCTTGCCTGAGAAACAGTTGCAACCGTAGTCAATTAAAACTAAATGGTATTACAAACTAATTGTAGATTCATAAAAATCATTTCAAAGTTCTAATGTTATTTAGATAACTTCTAAATCATTTGTATGAGTATTACCATTACCTTTTTCTTCATTTTTCTCACGTGACAAATCGGGAATAGGCATACAAGTAAAGGCTGCAATTAATCCACATACTGCTAAGACGCAATAAATAAAAGACCAACTTCCTATCCCTAAAAGCACTGGTACAATTAAGGGTACAATTGTTTGTGGAATTGTACGTGCTATGTTCATTATTCCCATATCCTTAGCTGCGTCTTCTTTCCTCGGCAGGATTCGTGCTACCATCGCAAGATCTACGCCTACATAAAGTCCATAACCAAATTGTAAAATTATATTGGCTACTAATACAGTAGCAAAACCAGGTGCAAAAGCAAATATGACAAGAGCCGAGCCAGCAATAATTGACGATAGGATGATAAACACTTTTTGTCTTCTTAACTTGTCAGAAAGGATTCCTCCAACAATACAAGCAACCATCATCGCAGGAATACCTGCAAAAGATACAATTGCAGTCAATTGTGTGGTATCTTCGGGTGAATATCCAAAACGCTCAATAAACATCATAGCGTTATATGTCGTGCTCATTGCTGCTATTGATAAAAAAAGCCTTGTTAACATTGCCCAAGTGAATACTGGATACTTGCGAGGACTAGGATAGATACCTGAAATAACTTTAGCTATTTGAACCTTTCCCTCGTTCGACTTGATTAGATTTCTTCGTTCAGCCGGTGTATCTTTGATCAGTATACATGCAATAATTGTTCCAATAATCAGAATAACACTCAGGGAACCATATTTTTCTATGTTCGACGAGTTCGTCATTACGGCCATGAGAGTCAGTCCTATCAGCATGCCTAACATACCCAATACCCCTAGTATACCTGAGATTGAGCCACGTTTTGCTTCTGGAACCTGGTCTACTAATAACGCCGAATATCCAGCCTGAGTCATGTTTAAACCAATGCACACCACGCAATTGAAAAAACTCAACATTAACAAGTTGGTTGAAAGAGCAATACCCATAAGTGCTACTATGCCCATTAAAACCCCAATCACAATAATTGTTTTTCTTTTGCCGAATTTTAAACGGATGCGATCACTTATATAGCCTCCAATTGGCATCGCGAAGATCGCTGTTAATGATCCAATTCCAGCAATTAGACCGTAAGAATTAATAGCATTCTGAGGATCAATCTCCTTCACTCTTAATGTTAATAAGATTGAGCCGAGTGTCAACAAGGCAATATATACCCCAAGATCACCTATGATCAAAGCAGGAACTAGTCTCTTCATTGGAGTAGCTGTATTTTTTATCGTTGAGGAGTTTACTGTATCCGCACTCATTTTTATCCTCCTTATTTGCTACCTAATACGATAGAAACGTAATATATTGAGATAGCGTGGTACTTTTAAGCGCTTACATGAGATCGACTTTTTAAAAAAACCCATCTATTGTAGATGGGAATAAAATTTGTATAATCCCAGCTAAGCAGACTTAACACTTCTAATTAACTGGGTGACAATCATATTTTTTAAAAAAAACATCTTGTTATGGAAGATATTTCTCTATAATTTAAAAGAGCAACTTAACTGTCCTTAAATGATGGGGATGTCTACTTTGATTGTTTCTAATCCTTCTGAAGAAACCGTTAATTGTGCAACTCCTGTTTCCTCAGTTCCACGAATTACGGTAAGCATTCTTCCATAGTAAGTCTCATGTGAAAGATCAAAAAAGTTTGCTGTTGTCTTAGATCTTCCAGTTCCACTGCCCATAATACTTGCAGGCCCCTCAATACTTATTGTTACTTTCCTGTCTTCTGCTGTATTCAATATTCCATTCTCATCCACCAACTCAATATTGATATAACAAAGATCATTCGAACCTGCACGAAGGCTTTCGCATTCTTTTGTTACCTTCAATTTTGGAGTAGCAGCAGAGCTGAGGCTAAATCGTCCTACTTCCTTACCTTTTATATATGCAACCGCCTCTATCATTCCTGGTTCATACACCGTATCCCATTCGCAATAAAACTTCTTGGATGCAGTCCCAACATTTTTCTTACCTCTTGATTTCCCGTTTATTATTAAATCTACTTCTTCTGCATCTGAATACACTTCTACTACAACACCTTTACCTTCATAACCTGGGTGCGTCCAACTACTAATAGATTCTGTCCAGCTCCACTGGCTATATGTTACCTTTTGTCCATAACGATCTGGTTTCTGTACTGCGATATAGGGAATATGATTGCGTCCCCCCCACACGATTTCTCTCCAATAAGAAATTGGTAATCTGTGTCCTGTTATATCGAAATCTCCCGTTTGCGCTGTAATATATGGAAATGGTGCATATACCGAGAGACGCGGCTCTTCCTCATATCCGTATCTTCCAATTCCAACTTCACCAAGATAATCCCAAGCTGTCCAGGCGAAATCACCTAATACATAGCTATTGTTCGTAACGATCTCCCAGTTTTTATCTAATTGTGGAGGGTTTGTCTCAGTTCCTACAAATGTTTTATGAGGAGATTTCTGATGTTCAATAACATATTTATCTGGTGAATAATTATATCCATCAATATCCAACAACCCAAAAGCTTCTTCGACTAACTCTTGAATCACGCTTGACTCTGTAAGTTCATTCATCATTGGGCCAATTGCGTTCATAACTTCATTAATTTCGCCGCTCGCCATTGCTTCCAAATTATCCATACCGAGATCATCAGCAAGATCCTCTAATTGATCTAAGGCTGGCATTAATAAATTCACAGCATTAGTGATGTACCGTGTATCGTCTAGAGAACGAATCTTACTAACAATTTTTCGTCCCAAACTATTTCCATGAGGCGTACCGTTTTCAAGAAGCTCATTACCTATTGAGTACATAATGACACATGGATGGTTGTAGTTTTTACGAATCATGTGTTCAACATCTTTTTCCCATGTGGTAGTAAAAATAGCCGCATAATCAAATGCCTGCTTGGCATGTGTCCAGGCATCTGCTAGTTCGTCCATAACTAGTATTCCATATCGATCACAGGCATCAAGGAGCGCTCGGCTAATTGGATTATGTGCAGAACGTATAGCATTGTAGCCTGCTTCTTTTAATTTTCTAATCCGTCTCTCCTCAGCAACCTCAAATGTGGCTGCCCCAATGACACCATTATCATGATGAATACAACCGCCCTTTAGTTTCACTGTCTTTCCGTTGATCCGCAATCCATTCACACTGTCGAGTTGTAGCTTACGGATACCAAAGGTACTAATATCTGTATCCAACACTTTATTGTTGATTTGTATCACTGTTTCGCACGTATATAAATATGGATTATCGATGTCCCACAATTGAGGATATTGTAATGTAATTCTCTGTCTAGCTGTGATCTGTTCACCCGTCTTAATACTAAACTTTGTAGAATGTTCACTCACAATTCGCCCTTCTGCATCCCTGATTTTAGTTGAAACATAACCAGTATGAAGACCCATATTTTCATTCTTTATTTCCATATCAATTTTAAGAACAGCAAGTTCCGAATCTGCATCTATCGTTGTTATCTGGACACCGTCTGGAACAATGTATATTGGCTCTGCTTTCATAAAGTTTACATTTCTATATATGCCGGATCCTGAGTACCAACGTGCATTGGGTTGTGAACTATTTTGTACAATGACTTTCAGCTCATTCTCTTTGCCATAACGAACAAAATCATTGATCTGAACATAAAAATTTGAGTAACCGTAAAAATACTTACAAGCTAAACTTCCATTAATATAAACGTAAGCGTTCATATATACTCCCTCGAATTCCAGGAATAAAACTTTACCCTGATCTTCTTGAGGTACTACGAATTTTTTCACATATTGGTATGTCCCACCTTGAAAATATCCACCACCAGGCCCAAGCGGGCTATCCTCAGTCCGTTCGGTTAGAATCATTGCATCATGAGGCAAAAAAACTTCTTTCGGTTTGTCATTGTTTCCCGTAAATACAGCTTCCAGTTTGCTTATCTGTTTACCCAATGTCCATCCTTTATTAAAACTTTCTTTAAGCATGCAGATCCCTCCGGTATAGTTCTCTTGAAGTTGCAGAGTGTTTTGTATACGGTTTCAATTTATTTCTCATCTACACTTTATTTATATCACTGTTGTTTCTCATTTACTTCTCAAAAATCACCAATCGCACTCTCATTTATGTTCAATTTTCTTTATAACGATTAAAGTGAATGATACATCATAGTTAGATATGAGAATTGTTAGTGCTAAAAAGCCTTGATATGGAGAAAACTCCATATCAAGGCTTTTAGCTAGCCCTTGCACCCAAGTGGCCCTAAAAACGGGTAGCGTGAGTACTAACAAAAATCATTCATTCGTATTGAATGGAGCTTCTTGTATTTTTATGGACTCAGTAGGACAACTATCTGCAGCTTCGATAAGGTCGTCTATGAGATCTTCATCTTGGATAGGGGTAATTCCTTGATTACGATCGTTCTTATAACTTACCTCAGAAAATCCCTCATCATCGTAATCAAAAATATCAGGAGCTGAAGCCCCACAAGCACCGCAGGCGATGCAGGTTTCTTTATCTACATATGTGTATTTGGTCATAGACTCCTCCTAATAAATATATACTATTTGAGTAATTTCATATGGCTACTGTGTCCTGGAGAGAGTTTAGCAAGAGGATCAATATATGTCATTGCATTATTGACTGCTGTAGCAACCTCTCCAAAACCTACAGTAATCAGTTTCACCTTTCCCTTGTACCGAGCAATATCACCAGCTGCATATACCCCTGGCAAGCTTGTCTCCATATTACTGTTTACCAATATGGAATTTTTTTCTATATCTAGTCCCCATTTTTGAATCGGGCCCAGAGAAGATATGAAACCGTAATTTATAATAACTTCATCAACAGAAAGTTGTTTTATTTCTGACGTATTAACGTGTTTAAGTCTAACATCGTTAATACGTTCGTTTCCTTCAAGAGAATAGATTTCCCATGGAGTCTGTACTTGAACAGATGAATTATATAGTTGCTTAACACTGTGCTCGTGTGCACGAAATTTATCTCTACGGTGAACTAAAGTTATACTCTTCGCAACGCCTTCTAACATTAAAGCCCAATCGACTGCAGAATCGCCCCCCCCACTAATCAGTATATTTTTATCTTTAAAACGTTCCATTTCAAGCACAGAATAATGAAGGTTAGTGTTTTCGTATTGATCTGAATTCGGTAAATCCAATCGTTTTGGCTGAAAAGCCCCTGCCCCAGCTGCTAAGATGACCGACTTGCAATAATGTTGTCCTTTGTCTGTAATTACTTTAAACCACTGTTCATCTAGTTTAACTATGTTAAGGACTTGCTGATTTAGAATAACTTCATTTGGGAACTGCTTAGTTTGTTCAGTTAAGCGATTAATTAATTCCTGAGCAGTAACCTTAGGAAATCCAGCAATATCATAAATATATTTCTCAGGATAAAGTGCAGAAAGTTGGCCCCCTAATTGAGGCATACTGTCTATGATCTTTACACTAGCATTACGCATTCCACTATAGAAACATCCGAACAAACCTACGGGGCCGCCCCCTATTATCAATAAATCAGTCCATTCTTTCATGATTTCCTCCTTGTCTAGACAAGCTACCCTACCCTCCTTTTCATCATTCTATTTAACGAATAACGTGCAGTGGCAGACGAATGAGGCTTTGTCCCGGAGCAGATGGCGCTAAATTTTCCTCTAAAGTAAATGATGGCTCTTGGCGTATTTCTGAAAAACGTTCAATGAAAGTGGAAAAGGCAATTTTTGCTTCCATTCTTGCTAAAGGTGCTCCTAAGCAAAAATGTGGGCCGATTCCAAAAGTCAGATTCTTTTTATTGTTCTTACGAGTAATATCTAGTTTATAAGAATTTTCAAAGACTTCTCCATCTACGTTAGCAGCACTCATCCATGCAATGACGAGATCGCCTTTCTTCATTTTCACCCCCAGTACATCGTTATCTTCCTTAACGTTCCGATGTCTCTTGGAGATATGAAAGCGATAACGCAACATTTCCTCTACCATGTTATCTACCAATTCTGGATCTTGCTTAAGTTGTTGGTATATGGAAGTATCTTCGTATAACATGGAGTAGAAAGCACTTGATATTAGATGACTTGTTGTTTCAATTCCAGCCCCTAACAACTGCATTGTTGTTCTAACGACTTCATCGTCAGTAAATTTTTCATTTTCTACTTCTGCAGATATCAAATCAGAAATAATGTCATCTCCTGGGTTTAGTCTTTTACGTTCAACAATGGGGTAGATGTGTTGATAATATTCTTTGGCAGCGTTTTGCTTCTGGATCTGAACTTCTTCTTCATTTTCTTTGTTGAATGGCTGAAATAGAATGTCTACCCAATTTTTAAAAAGATGACTGTCCTCTACAGGTACTCCCATAATGTCGGCCATTACCATGGAAGGTAAAGGACCTGCATAAGATTCTACAATATCAATCATTGAGTGATTTGTAGCTTTATCTTCAATCTTATTGACTAATTCAGTTATTACTTGTTGTATACGAGGTTCCCAACTAGTTAGACTACGTGGTGTAAATGCTGCCGAAACAAGGGAACGATACTTTTGATGTTGTGGTGGATCCATATCTAAAAACCTGAGTTTTTTCGGTACAGAGCCTTCTTTATTATTCGCACCTACTTGAACAATCGTTCTATTGCCACCAGAAGAAAATAATTTGTGATCACTCAATACTTTTTTCACATGATTATATCCAAAAACATTCCAGCTATTCGTTTCCTCGTGATAGAAAACGGGGTTTTCTTCAAGCATATTTCTGTACCATTGAATAGGGAAGAATTCCTCAGATTTTGTTTTAAAATTCGGAATCGCCGCAGCGGAGACAACTTCAACGTTCATATCCTTGCACCTCCATAATTTTATTTACAAAATGAAAAAAGAATATATTTAAATTTCCAGAACATTAATAGGCTAAATTTCCAGCGTCGGCTGTAATTACTGTGCCATTAACAAAGCTGGATTCATCTGATGCTAAAAACAATGCAATTTTAGCAACCTCTTCTGGTTCACCTAACCGTATACCAATTCCAGATCCGGCCATCACATTTTCAGCACCAAATGAATTAGGATTTGTCAGAGATGTACCTATATTCGTGTTTACTCCACCTGGTGCTACTGCATTGCATCGAATGCCCAATTTGGCGTATTGAAAACCTACATTCTTCGTAATTCCGATTAGAGCATGCTTCGATGCTGTGTAGGCCACACCTGCACGAGAACCAGCTAGCCCCCCGACCGAAGCAATATTAACGATTACACCTGCTTTTTTCTCCGTGAATATAGGTATTACTTTTCGAATGGTTCTCATACATCCTGTTGTATTAACTGCGAGAACCTTATCCCATAACTCATCGCTTACATCTTCCACAGGTTCAAAATTATCCATGATTCCAGCATTATTGATCAGGATATCTACTGTTCCAAAATGTTTTATTGCATCTTCTATTAATCTATCTACGTCCTGCTCAACGGCAACATTAGCTGAATGGGCAATAGCGCAACCACCTTTTTCGGTGATCTCATGAACTACTTTAGCTGCATCATCTAGGTTTATGTCTGAAACAATAACATTTGATCCTTCTGCAGCAAATAGTTTAGCAATTGACTTGCCCATACCCGATGCTGCTCCAGTAACAACTGCTACTTTTCCTGATAGTTTTCTCAAAATCATTACCTCCTTAACATTCTCTAAGTGTCTACGCATCAACTTAAAAATTCTTAAACTAACCTTCTTTTCAAATAGTTTTTTATTTCAGTTGTGAACGTAATTTCAGCCTCCTTAACTTGGTATATACTGAGAAGAATCCAAGCTATCGGGTAGATACCCTCATTAAAGTAGTATGTGACTCGATAGCTTAAATGTAGTAGTGAACAAAATTTATATCTATTAAAAAGTAATTGATTTGGCAAAGAAGCCACGTTTGTGTCCAACTATTCTTGCTGTATTAGTTATTCGGAATTTCCCTTCCAACCTTAAATCAGCTGAAGAACTACCTAACCTTACGGTCATATCCCCTTCTTCTACAATCCATTCCATTTCCTTGCTCAAAAATGCAAACTGATCTGCTCTCATTTCAAACTGAACTGTCTTTTCTTGACCCGCTGCTAGAAATACTCGAGCAAATCCAGCAAGTTCTTTTGCAGGTCGAATCATTGAAGCCAGTTCATCCGTAACATAAACCTGGACAACTTCTTCTCCGTTCATTTCTCCTACATTTTTAAGTTTACAACTCACTGTAACAGTACCGTCGGAAGTTGTTTCACTATCAATCTGAATGTCACTGTATTCAAATTTTGTATAACTAAGCCCGTGTCCAAAGTGAAAAAGAGGTTCTTTTGTGCTATCCACATATTTGTTAAGGATAATCTTTGTATTTTGGTAACCGTTACCTTGGTATTGTCCGGAAAATACCGGAATTTGCCCAGTATGACGAGCCGCTGTAACAGGCAGTCTTCCTGCAGGATTATATTCACCAAAGAGGATATTAGCTAAAGCGCTCCCACCTGTCGTGCCTGGGAACCAATATTCAATAACTGCGGAGAAGTTTTCCGCAATAAACTCGCTACTTAATGGTCGAGCATCCATATGAACCATTACGGCAGGTGTACCGGTAGCAACAACTTCTTTTGCCAGTTCTTCCTGGATACCCGTCAATCCGATGTCGTCACTGTCTATCCCTTCGCCAATGGTACAGCTTCCACCCCAACCATATTTACCGCCAAGTGTTAAAATTACAACATCTGCTTCTTTTGCAATATCAATGGCCTCCTCAAACATGCTGCGATCATTGCCCGCAATGTCGCAACCTTTAGCATAAATCACCTCTGCTTCTGGGCACTTCTCCTGAATTGCGGCTAGAATAGTTGGTGTGACTGAACCATATAGTGCTTGAATTGCCTCCATTGCATCTGGATGCTCGCGAAGAACACTACTACCAGGGAATGGGTCAGCCGGTACAAAGTTATCTTCCGGACCATCAAAATTTGAAAGTTCATCTCCAAACCCAGCATCTTGAGCTAGACCAGCCATATCTCCCATCGACCGAGAAATCATCATCTCTAAACCAGCAGGCCTTGTATAGCCGCCAAACATCAATCTAACACTATTTCCATGTGGTCCGATGACAGCAATTTTTGAGGTTGCTTTAGATAATGGAAGAAGTCCATCATTCTTAAGCAGAATAGTCGATTCAAGAGCTGCTTTTAGGCTGTGTTGCTCGTTAGCCGGGTTATAATATGCAGAATCCTGCTTTTCAACTCGCGGGTGTGGATCCTCAAATAGTCCCAGCTTGAATTTCGTTGATAATACTCGTCGAACTGCCCTGTCAATTACAGTTTCATCAAGTTCTCCTCTCTCAATGGCTTCAACTAAGTTGTTCACCGTATAAGCCTGTGGGTAAGGACATTCCACATCCAAGCCAGCTTTTAACGCGGTCACTCCAGCTTTTGACATGCTTGGTTCTAGGTAGCGATCCACTAAATGTTCAATGGATGTATAATCCGACACGACCACGCCATCAAAGGCCATTTCATCTCGAAGTAAATCGTTTAGGACATGCTCCGAACCAACAATCATTTCGCCATCAATTACCCCATAAGAGTTCATGATAGATTGAAGACCGGCTTCACTAATCGCTGCCTGAAAAGGCTTAGCATAAACTTCGCGTAATTCTCTTGCCGGGATAGGATTAGTAGTCATGTTAAGTCCACCCTCAGAGAGGCCATATCCAAGGAAGTGTTTACCCGTAGCGGCAACTCCGTTTCTTAGATCATCACTTTGTAGTCCTTTCGTGAATGCAACACTCATTGCCGCAGCTAACGTTGGATCTTCACCATAAGTTTCTCCAATCCGTCCCCACCTTGGATCTCTACATATGTCCATGACTGGAGACAGCGCCTGTCTGTACCCTACCGCCATCATCTGTTCACGAATAATATCAGCCATTTTTTGCACCGTTTCGGGGTTAAAAGTAGCACCCAGTCCAATGGCTGAAGGGAAGATAGTCGCATCCGGTGCGCTCAAGCCCGTAATCGCTTCATTATGAATGATTGGCGGGATCTCTAAATCATTTGCCATAAAAGCATTAATAATAGATTGATTTTCTTCTGCTACTTCTTTCGCATTCACACCCTTAGTAAATGCTGCAACCTCTCCAATCCCATTTGGGAAAGAGGTTATTGGGAGAACTGGCTCGGATCCAGCTGCAATTGTACATTGAAGTTGTGCAATTTTTTGCTCTAAAGTCATTTTTGAAAGTAGATTTTCAACACGTGCCTCAACAGTAAGTTCAGTATCCTTGTAATTACTCATTTTCCCCTCCGCTTTGTTCGTGATAAAATAGTATTTATAAACATTTATATTATAGAAAAGGCATTATTCTACAACAGTTGCTAAAGCATAGAAACCTCTAGTTTTCGGATCTATTTTGCAAGTATCCTCTATCTCAAACACACCTCTCAGCCGAATATCCTCTGATGAGGCTCCGATGCCCACACTCATTCTGCCAGCTTCTACAATCCATTTCATATCTTTATTAATAAAGGCAAACTGATCTGCCTTCATTTCAAAAACAATCTTCTTTGTTACACCAGCAGGAATTGACACTCGCTTAAATCCTGCTAGCTCTTTATTTGGTCTAAGCATACTTGAATGTTCATCCGTCACATACAACTGGACCACTTCTTCACCGTCGCGTTCTCCTGTATTGGACACTTTACAAGAAACTACTATAGTGCCTTGTGAACTTACGGTTTTACTAATTTCAATATCGGAATACGAGAAGGTGGTGTAACTTAGTCCCTCGCCAAAATAATGTAGTGGCGTTTTGGCACCCTGAACGTATTTACTTAATACATTTCCCTTGGCTCCCGCATAACCGCTTCCGTATCTTTGCGAAGCGTATATAGGGATCTGACCAGCATTTCTTGCTACGGTCATCGGCAACCGTCCAGCAGGGTTGTAATCACCAAACAATACATCAGCTAGTGCTTGGCCTCCCGTTTCACCAGGGAACCAACTCTCAATAATTGCTGGATAATGAGTGCTAATGTACTCGCTGGATAACGGCTTGGCATCCATATGAACAAGTATAGAAGGAGTACCCGTCTCGTATATCCTTTTCGCAAATTCTTCTTGAATACCGGTCAAGCCTATAATATCTGTATCGATGCCTTCTCCCGTGGTGCAGTTCGTTCCCCAGCCATATTTTCCTCCAAGTGTGAGTATGACTACATCAGCTTCCTGTGCAGCTTGGACCGCAGCCTGAAATCCGTCCCGATTCGTTCCAGCGATATCGCAGCCTTTCTCATAAATGACTTGTGCATTTGGACATTTTGCTTGAATAGCAGATACAATAGTTGGAACCTTATCTCTGTACATTCGATCAAGTGTTTGTATTAATTCAGGAGAATCTTGTCGTACTGTACTTCCTTCATAGTATGGTACTCTGTTATTCAACGATTGACCGTTATTATCTAGATTATCTAGTCCAGCCATATCTGTCATACTTCCACTTATAAACATGTCGAGCATCGCTGGATAAGTATAGCAGCCAAATAAGAGACGGATAGAATCAGCGTGTGGACCGACTACAGCTATTTTTTTGAGATCTTTTCTTAATGGCAGAACATTATTGTTTTTGACAAGTACGATAGATTCACGTGCTGCCCTGAGACTAAGTGGTTTTGTAATTGCTACGTCATACGCCTCTAGAAGTAGCTCCTCTGCGGGATACGGATTATCAAATAAACCCAACTTAAATTTAGCTGCTAATACTCTACGTACAGCTCTATTGATATAATCCTCTTTCAACAAACCGGTTTTAACCTCTTCTAACAATTCCTCTGTATATCCATATGGAGTTGGAAGTTCAACATCCATTCCAGCTATTAATGTATCAATTGCTGCAGTTACGGGTGTTTCGTGAGTGTGCCACTCTACTGCTTTATCAATAGACATATAATCAGAAACAGTTAATCCATCGAATCCCATCTCGTCACGTAATAACTCATCTAAAATATGTTTAGAAGTAATAATGAGTTCCCCATCTATTGAACCGTAGGAATTCATGACAGAAGCTAAGTTTGCTTCGGTGATGGCAGCCTGGAAAGGTTTTGCATAAACTTCGCGTAGCTCTCGAGGAGGGATGGGATTGGCACTCATATTTAATCCACCCTCGCTAAGTCCGTATCCTAAGAAGTGCTTTGCAGTTGCTATTGCTCCTCTCTTGAGATCATCACTTTGAAGTCCTTTAGTAAACGCTACACTCATAGCGGCACAAAGAGTGGGATCTTCACCGTAACTTTCACCAACTCTACCCCATCTTGGATCACGTGCCACGTCCATAACAGGGGACAAGGCTTGGCGAATTCCTACAGACACCATTTGTTTCCGAATCAAATCAGCCATCTTCTCAACTGTCTCAGGGTTCCACATTGCTCCTAGACCAATTGCTGAAGGGAATATTGTTGCCTGTGCAAGATTGGCCCCTGTGATCGATTCACAATGGAGCAGTATAGGAATCTGCAGTTCATTCTTATTCAATGCTATATTTTGAATCTGACTTACAAACCGAACATTCTCTTCTGGACTAGGTTTACCGTTCATTGAGGTAGCATGTCCCAATGAATGAGGGAAATATTTTTCCAGTGAGTCATCATTTTCTACCATTCCTACAAATGAACATTGTAGCTGTGCTAATTTTTGCTCCAACGTCATTCTCATGAGCAAATCCTCAACGCGTTCTGAAACAGACTGATTAGGATCTTGATAGATAGGGTTTGCGGTGTTCATTTCTAATCTCCTTTCAGCTACTACGCATTAGCGGTCATTGCGGGATTGAAAGCGAACTAATTTCTCTTGTCTCGGCAAAAAATCCACGTTTGGTATAATCTACTTCGATGTTGTTTTCTAAGTTATACTCAACCTCATAAACTGCGTCATTGCTTCCTTTCCCAATAAAGAAGGAAAACAGTCCCTTTTCAACAACCCATTTCTTATCTCGATTCTGAAAAGCAAGTTGGTCAATTCGGAACGTTAGTTCCACCTTCTTAGTTTCACCTGCTTTTAATGTAATTCTCTTAAACCCAATTAACTCTTTTTGGGGTCTAACGACAGAAGCAATTTTATCTATCCCATACAACTGCACAACTTCATCGCCATCCATGTCACCAATATTGGCAACATTTATTGAGATCGTAAGATGAGGTATCCCTTCCATAGAATACGCTTCTAATTTACCGTCAGAGTACTCAAACTCCGTATAGGAAAGTCCATAACCAAACGGTAACTGAGAGGCACAGGTTTCAGTTCCATAACCGTTTGGATTAATTGACTTCATTAGTGCATCTGAACGGCTTCCATTAGGTTGATAAAAATACACAGGAGTTTGGCCTACATGCCTTGGCACATCTACAGGTAATTTTCCTCCGGGATTGGTGATTCCCGAGATAGCCTTAGCAATTGCATTCCCCCCAAAAGGTCCAGGTAACCAGCCCTCTAAAATAGCAGGGACGTTTTCATAAATAAATGGATCCACAAGAGGTTTATTATCTGTATGGATTACAATCATATTCTTGTTCACAGCGAACACTTCACGGACTAACTCAGCCTGGCGTCCTGGTAAGGTAATATCGACATTGTCCCTACCCTCCCCTGCTGAGCATTCCACCATCATTCCTATTTTCCCTCCAACAGTCATGATCACAATATCAGCAGCAGCTGCTGCTTCAACAGCTGTTTTAAAATCGTATTCACGATTATCAATCACGTGGCATCCCTTAACATAAGAAATGTTGGAGTATATTTTTTGTAAGGCTTCAAAAATAGTTTGTGCTCCCGGGTGCTGTTCTTTAATTTCATTATCTACAGCTAATGTATAATCACGTTTGGAGTGTGACCCATCCTCAGAAGGCACAAAACTTTCTAGATTAACGCCTTCCATTCCAATTTTTCCAGATCCCATAAGTTCCATAAACATTTCTGAGTTAGCAGGGTAGGAATATGCTCCGTTCAACATTAGGAGATTGTCTCCTGTAGGACCTATCACAGCGATTGAAATATCTTTATTCATCAAAGGAAGTATCCCCGTGTTTTTTGTCAGGGTTAAAACTTTATCTGAGATGTATGCTGACTGCTTGTCATGTTCGGAATTATCCATTTCCATAAACTTCCCATATGGATTATCAAAGAGACCCAATTCAAATTTTAGTCTGAGCATCCTCTCTAAAGAACGATCGATATAGTACTCATCAATTTTCCCTTCAAGTACAGCTTCTCTTAAGTTAGCACCATATCCATACTGAGTAGGTAACTCAACATCCAAACCAGCAGTAAGACACTGAATTGCAGCATCTGTAGGATCTTCTGCCGTAGCAAATTTCTCAACTAGATTATTTATAGACGTATAATCACTAACGACCACACCATCAAAACCAAGATCGTCTCGTAATAAATCAGTGAGCAATTCCTTAGAGGCACATATTGGTTGGCCATTGTATTCAGAATATGAATTCATAACCGATTTTAAATTTGATTTTCGTATTGCAGCCTCAAACGGTCTTGAGAAGTTTTCTCGTATATCCTTCCAGTCTGTTTGAGTTCGTGTACCGTTAAGTCCACCTTCAGTCATGGAATACCCTATAAAATGCTTAGCAGTTGCAGCTACACCTTCCCTCAAATCTTGTCCCTGAAGTCCAGAAACAAATGCACACGCCATAGCTGAAACTAAAGTAGGATCATTTCCGTAATCCTCACTTGTTCGCCCAAATCGGAAATCTCTTGCAAGATCCAATACAGGAGAGAGTGCTTGACGTATGCCCAAATTGACCATTTGTTTTCGTATCCTATCGGCCATATCCTCGACTAACTCTGGAGAAAATGTTGCACCTAAGCTGATTGAAGTTGGAAATACTGCACATTCGGAAACCATTGCACCGCTTAACGCTTCCGCATGAATGAGTGCAGGTATTGAAAACTCCGTCTGAGACATTACGTCATCTTGAATACTACGAATCATGGCTGCAACCTCGCGTGCTGGAGCTGAGCCCGAAAACACAATAATTTCACCAATACCATCTTCAAAAACCCTTTTGTCTGTCTCCCCAGCAACCAAAGTGCTTGTTAATTGGCGGACTTTTTGGTTCAATGTCATTCGTTTCATTAGATCACGTACACGTTGTTCTATCGGCAAAGATTTATCTTGGTATGGATATCGAATCATTTGAATGCCCCTTCCGTTTATCTTTTGGATACGTTTTCATTTTTAATTCAACAGCATATTCAATTTATACCATTGATTTTTCTTGTATTCTTCTCAAAAAGCTTCAATTACACTCCTATAATGTTCATTTCAAAACGTGAGTATTTTGTTATCTTCCCTATACGCAAGCTATTTCATTATTGGGTGACCACAAATCATGTATATTTTAGGAGTAAATTCGATAAACTAAATTCTTAATAGTATAATAATAATAACTTGGTTAATAAGTTGACTTCTTAACACGTAGAGACTCAACTTTCAGAAAGAAGGTGTGATTTTATGGTTAGACCAGAATTGGAGTATATTGTTTACTCTAGTGAAGCACCAATGAAATGTAGAGTAATATCAATGGAGAATTCCAGTCCACATTGGCATAATGAATATGAAGTTTTTTTTATGCTACGAGGATCACTAACTTTAAATGTTGAAGGAGAATCTTATAGATTAGAAAAGGGAGATATCGTTCTTATTAATTCATGCGAGTTACACTCTATGAATTCACCAGAAAAAGGAAACATCTGCCTCACGCTACAGTTCAGTCCTGAACTCATATCTGAAGTTTATAAAGACTTATATCATTTTAATTTGAACACAAAACTAGACCTACCTTCAAAAACAAGCGTAATTTTAGACATTCGTACTATCCTTGCAGAAATTGGTTTGCTGTTGTTTGAGAAACCTGGTGGATACCCATTTATGATTAAGAGTTCACTCTATAAATTCATTGGTTTACTGTTTCGCCATATTCATTTTTCAAAAAACAAAAAAGAAACCACATTGTCCAATGCAGATCTAGATGAATTCGATCGTGTACAACAGTATATAAAAATGAACTTTAGACAAGAACTTAAACAAGGGCAGATATGCAAGGCATTAGGGCTCAGCCGATCAAAGTTGTATCGACTCTTGAAGGCTTCAGGTTCTGTTTCCACCACAGAATTGACAAACTTTCACAGAATTGAACATGCTAAAACACAATTATTAAACACTAAATGGCATATTTTGGACATTGCTGCTGAAAGCGGATTTGAGAGTGAATCTTCTTTCTATAGAGTTTTCAAAGATTTGACTGGCGTGTCACCGAATCAGTACCGGGAATCACCCATTCCTCAGAAAGCACCTTTTGGGATCCAAGGCTATGTTGATTATCCAATACCAGATGCTATCACTCTTCTCCAAAAATATATCTAGACAGAATCACCATTAGATATACTCCAAAAAAAAAAGTGATATTAATTATAGTAGATGTTAACTATTTTCACCGATTAAGAAACGGGGATTAGTTAACATAGCGCTGGATCATGGCTGGATTTGGTTCACCGTTCTTTTTATACAATCCCATCAGTTTTGCAATTGTCTGATGCTCGTAACCTGCCAAAACCAGTTCTCGGGCGAATGTATTCCTTAAAACTTGGCAGTTTAAATGCTCTAGGTCCGCCAGCTTTTGATACTTTTTTATTATATGTTGGATTCCACGTATAGAAATGGCGCTAGACCGTTCGGAATTGAAGACATTTGTAAAATGATCTCTTCCACGAGAGTACAAATAACTATGCAACGCAGAATAGAGTTGAGGGTGAAGAGGGATATATCTCCCTCCCTTACCATTTCCTTTAACAAAAATAAACCCTGATTTTGGGTTTATAAAAAGATCAGTTTCATGGAGTTGGCAAATCTCGTGCACCTTTAAACCTGCGAATAACATTAATAGAATAATTGTATATTCCTTCTCATTAATGTATTCTTGCAATACAATCATTAATAATTTTTGTTCTTCTTTTGTAAGCCACCTAGGGTGATTTTTTTTTGTTGAACTCATTTTCACTAAACTAACTGGGTTTTCAGTTATGAATTGCATGGTTGTGAAATACTTAAAGATTCGATTTAATTGTACAAAAGTAAGATTTAATGTGTTTGGTTTAATAGCTCCTCCTCTCTTTCCACCGTATTTCTCCAAATATTCTTTGAACATTCGGATATCCTTTTCATTTGCTAAGCTCGGATTCTTAGGCAAGCAACCCGAACTTACTCCCCATTTTCTGAATTTATCCCAAGTTGTCCTATAATTATTAATTGTCCGAACTGAAATGTTCGAATGTTCAAGATGTTTTATAAATAAATTAAATATTTCTTCCATCAATAGGCTCCTCTCGCTTTTAAATCATTCATTGTAAAAAGAGTATGTTTAGAAGATAAACTGAAAATAAACTATAAATTTTTTTTCATAACTCCATTCACTTGATATAAATCAAAAATAAAAAACCAACACAAATTTTTGTATTGGCTTTTTTATAAATCACGCAATATGTTCATTTTATGAGTTATAGAGACCCGATCTATCTTTGAAGCTTTCGAACGCATGGGTAACACAAACCTTTATCACAGCATAACCTGGGACAGCAAACAATACTCCAGTAATTCCAAAAAGGTTCCCCGCAGTTAATATGACAAAAATAATGGTGATTGGATGGATTTGAAGTGTCCGGCCCATAATCTGTGGTGATATAAATTTCCCTTCAGTGAGCTGTACTACAGTCCATACGATAATCATCTTAAGAAGCATAATTGGTGACGTAACCAAAGCCACAATTAATGCAGGTATTATCGCTATAGCTGGCCCGATATAGGGCACGACATTAGTCAAAGATGCAAAGATTGCCAAAGCAAGCGGATAATCTAGACCAATTATTATATATCCTAAGTACAGCATTAGACCAATACAAAAACTAATAAAAATCTGGCCACGGATAAAGGAGCTTATCTGATGGTTGATATCAACTAGAACATTCATGAATCTTGATCGAAGGTTTATTGGTAAAAAGGATAGTATTTTGTCAGGTAGTTTCCTCCCATCCTTCAGCAAGTAAAACAGGATGAATGGCACCGTTATAATAGATATAATTTTTTCCACAAAGCTGCCTATCGTACCTATAACCCCTAAAACCCCAGTAAAAATACTATCCAGAAATTTTCCAGCCTCTGTAGTTAAAGTGTCCAATGTTTTCTGCGAATAGAAATCTCCTGTGACCTGAAGTTGACTTAAAATTGAGCTGTTAAACCATTTTTCAAACTTAGAAAAAAAACGGTCAGATAAAGACGGAAAATTGTTTATTAAACCTGTTATTTGATTTTGCAATATAGGGCTAATTTTCATAACAACGATAGCAATGAATCCAACGATGGCTAAATATACAATGAGGATCCCCCATGTACGACTAATCTTATATTTTTCTAATTGATTAATAATTGGGTTGAGTAAGTAAAATGCTATTCCTGATAGGATTAGCGGCAAAACTATTGTCTTCATCAATATTACAAAAGGCGTAAAAACATAAGAAACATTATGAATTACAAAAATATTAAGCCCGATTAACAATGTAATTAGTAAAAGTAGAACCAATCTTTTTCTTAGGAAGAATAATTTAGTCCTTTCACAACGTATCTGTTCATGTTCCATCAGTATTTGTCCCTCTCTTTGAAGATTTATATTATTCATATGACTTTACTAGAAACTGATAAAGTTGAGGTCATCATATATAAATATTTCTCTAGAAGACTTTTTCCCTTTCCTTTATACGCACTAAGATTATTTACTTGAATTAAGCGAAAATTCTTAATATGCTTGCATTAGATATTTTTAGTGATATTCCTCAGTGATTGCTTATTTCCTAGATCAAACACTATAGCCAAGTATAATTGTAACTTTTCAATCTTTACTGCATCTAAATTCAATCTAAAGATATTCTAAATTGAATCGAAAATTATGGGTTATAATTTTTAAATCCACACTTTGTTACTATTCATGGTCTCTTTGATATGCAGGAGTCTCTCTTCCAGTTAGTTCTTACAACTTGATCACACTGAGCTCAGGCATAAAAATATGAACACTGTGAGCTCTAGCTACCTATTCCCGAACAGTTTGCTCGAAATTCTCTCATGCACGAGAAGTTCAGATTTTCTTTATTTAATACGACTATATTGCTCTACGATCGGTTACCCACTGAGTGGTTGATTCGCGTTCATCGCATGGTTAACCTTAGTGAATTTACATATAATAGATATTTAACAGACCTGTAAGAATGTATGCGTAAAACTTAATAAGTCATAAAAATAGCCCACCAAATAAATAATCCTTAGGTGGGCTTCAGATAATATATTCATTTTTTTTCATAGGCTACATTTGAACCCGGTTTTAAAGTACAACGCCAGTGGGAATTACGAACTTTACTATTGGCAGGATCGTGGAGTTGTATTTGACAACTTTGGTAATGAGTAAGAGCACCAGAACGAGGGGTGCGCGTGCTGATCTTATTCTCATAAATGGTAATCCGACCACTAATATTTCTGATACCTTATCAATCAAATCCGTGTGGTTCAATCGTTCGCAACAACTAGGTTAAATTTTCAGTAGCGATGTCCAGATCAATGTTCCTCCAAGAACAATCTAACCTATTTATTTCATTGGAATATACAACTTAGTCATTGTTTGAAAAACCTGCTACTTCAGGTTAATTGCCCGCTGATTTCGTGATGTTTGAACTAAAGGCCTCCTTATTTTAGCTTTCTGCTCTATATCTCTTTTTTATTTGACAGGAGCATATGCCCTGCGGGTTTGAAGCATGGACTAAACCATTTTAATAAGGTGAATTGTTGATAATAAATTATAAACTAACCTGCTCGTTAGTTGAATAAAAGCAGCCGATCTTATGGAATCAGCTGCTTTCTTGGTAACACTGAGTTATCGTATGTACGTTAGCGTAATCCAAATCATTGGCAATTCCTAAGACCAGTGCTACAAGTCTCAAGATTTTTTATTCTGACACTTTAATTACGATCTTACCAAATCCATCGCTTCCCAAGTATTCTACATTTAAGCGCTGGATTTATTATAAATTGTTTTATTTAACTTTAAGGAATGACGGCATACCATAATTCGCTTTTCGCTGGTAAACAACGGTTACTTCACGATCAGGACCACCATTAACCGAAGGAGCCATGAGTTTCACTTTTGAGAGGTCATCAGCTTGCTTTTGTTTAATAAACTCCTCATTCGTTTTACTCATCTTAATCACCCCCAAAGAAATAATCTAATGTGGTACGTTGTCTTGATTTCTTCAATGTAAACTCTCTTCCTGATCACGGATATGATACAATACTTTACCCGAAAGATAACACAATATATATTCAAGCGCAAATATGGCTCTGCCATAAAAAATGTGATGCCTAAATTCATATTCAATAATAAAAAAGCTAGTTTTATCTTTACACTTGGCCACGGACATTTTAAGCAGTTGAGACTGTGTTAAACTTACATTATATGTAGTTTGCATTTCTCATTTTTAATACCAATTCCTAATAAGGCAGTCAATTATATCGTTATGATTATAATCCTCGTTTCTTATTACTCAATAAAAAAGAACACTGCTTCATTCCAAAGATTAGCGGTGTTCTCGTTTAGGCAACTTGTTCGCCATTTTAGGCCAATCAAAAATTTGCCTAGTGTAGTGGAATTAATAATATTTAGTTAGTGAATTCAATTATTAATTCATACTTTATTACGTGAACGCCGCTTCATAGTAGTAGTGTTTAGTTTTAGTTTTTCTTCTTGTGCCGATTCTTTGGCTAATTCATCAATCAAATTAAAGTCGTCTCTATTAAAAGGATTTACTCTGAATGGTCTAGTGATTTGTTTTAATTTTCTTAGCGCTTGCTGCAGATGTAGCTCTGTTAATTTATCTTCTCCCTTTTTCGACGCATCTTCTGTAGCAAACTCTAATACTTTCATTACATAGAAAGGGACACCTAGTGATATATAAAAAAATTTATCAGCCATTTGAACATTAGCTAGGTTTATATTGGAAGGATCAGCGAAAGGAAGGTCATCTTCTATTTTGTTAAGAAAAGCTCGGAAAAGGATCTTTTCTTCTGCAGTTGAATATTTAAAAGGCTCCATCCATATTTTATATGAATATCTACGATCAAGTTGTTCTTCCTTCGCGAAAATTTTAACTGAATTCGGCATTCCACAAAGTACAATCGGAATACCACTTTCTTCTGAAAATGTCTTCACCCAATTTGCAGCTGTTGTAAGTACGTGATCTGTATCCGCATCAATCAAGTGTTGAAACTCATCTAATACAATCATCCTGATCTCCAATTCTCGGATGTAATGATGGATTCGGCGAGTTAATAAAATTTCAGTACCACTACTATATAGAACATCTCCCATTTTCTCTAGCATTTTTGCTGCTAATGACTTAGGTGTTGCTTTGGGTGGAACTCGCAAATATAAAACGGGGATTTTTTTGAATTTCCTAGTTGTCGTTTCCACTTCAAAAGAAGGGTATCGTTTAGTAAATTCCTTCGTTACAGTACTTTTCCCCATTCCTGTTGGTCCATAAATAAATAACTGTTCAGGGGACACTGAGCCATCACTCATATACAGTATATCTTCAAGTTGTTGCAATATTTCATCATATTGAGGGTGGTGTATTATTATCTTTTTGACATGTTCTGTTCGAAGTTTTACTTCTTCTCTGCATGCCGCTATTCCTCCAAGTCGCTTAAATCCATTCATTATTTAGACTTCCTTCCAACACTCCATTTAGAGTTAATTTTTTTAAAATCAATCTCCTCTGCTGCAATTAAGGATGAAAGTTCTGTGGCATCTGTATGAATATCATTGTCAGGAGTATGATCCAGCTTACCGCTTTCCAATGCCACAACGGGCAACTCCGAATCAATTATAATAATATTTGGATTGTCCGGAATATTGAATGCTCGATTTTGGAAACTACTAACGGCACTTGGAATGTTACTGTTAAGAGCTTCTTTTCTATTCCTACTACGTTTGATTTGAGCATACTCTTTCCTTCCTTGAATCACGATCTGCTCTAGAACCTTTAAGGCGTGTGTTACATTCTCCTGTTCTTCCAAAAATGAGTAATTATCCCTGTTGTTCTTATTACAAAGATAAGTGAGGTGATCAATATGAACTGGAAACCTTTGATCAATCCGATATCGTTTTGTTCGAGCGCTTTGCTTTAAAAAAGCCATCAGATACCGCTTATTAGATTCGTCATAAACATAGATATGTCTCATATCAATTCCATAACGAACACGGACTTTTCGAGATCTCCCTTCATTCTTAATTTTTATACGCAATTGATTGACTTCTTCACTGTAAAAAAATTCGCCCTTGAGTTCTATGCCCGTTGGCTTGAGTACTCGATAACCTGATTCAGAAGCTAATAAAAGTTCAATGTAATCCCTCTGTTGCGGCATTTTCCTTAGAACTTTAGCATTATTTAAACCTTCACGCCAAATTTGCTCAGGAATGCCTCCTATGCCTCGGTTGTATTTGTTTGCAACTAATTCGACTAACACAATATGAATCATGTGATGTAATCCATTAATATCTACACATGCCTTTTCTCTTGAATTATAATTCCCTCGCTCTTCATTATTGGAGAATGTTGTACCTGGATAAGCATGAAATATTCGATTAATATTACCCAGTGCGTTCTCAACAGTCCCCTTTTGATGTCCAGAACCCTTTTCGTTAAAAATAAATCCTATACCTAAGATTCCGCATACTTCTTCAATTTCTTCGCAATCATTTACTGAGGCATTGTCTAAGATAATGTTTTCTGGTTTCCCAAAACCCGACCAATCACTCATAACCATAGGATATAACTCTTTGATCCCTGTCTTTGGTGTCATAACTTGAAGTAACAATTGCTTCCAATCCCCAGCATTTGGTTGTGCTTTGAAAATAATAATGTAGCCTAAAGGCATATCAGAAAATTTATCGACCGCATGCATTACAATAGGCCTAAAAGTTTCATCCGTATCAAAATTAACGATGATATAGTCAATTGGCGTCCAGTCCAATTCAACATACTGTAGTGGCCTTTCTGCTATTATTGACCCACGAACACCGTTGGCTTCCAAATCTGCATGAGCGAGCCCCATGATTTGAATATTCCTCGGTCTTGGATCATGCATTTCTTTATAGACTCTACGAAATGTTGATTCTTTGATTAGCGGAAGTTGTTGATTCTTAAGAGCAAACAAATTATCATTTTTAATTTCATCTCGATAAAGAAGCCACTTATTTCTTATGGTCTGATTTTCCGCTTTTTTATCCCTTTGTTTGATAAAAGCTCGGAGTTTTTCTAGTTCGAAGTCTTTGAGCTGCCTACCTTTCGGTCCTCTGCTTAGGGGAAATAAGCCAACTTTTCCGTATTTATTATACCGGTTCACCCAACGATAAAATGTCGCTAGGGAAAGTTTCGGAGTTGATTTGGGAAGTAGTTCATTAGAGTAATTTTCCAAATAGGTCTGCACGTCTTTCAACAAACCTGAGATGTATGGTTCTATTACCGCGTACCTTCTCTCCATATCATGTATTTGTTCTAATGTATATAATTCAAGGTCCCACTTAGCAGGCTCTGCATAGGGATCTTTTTCATCAATGTTAAATAATAACTTTCTTGATTTGTTTTTTTCGTTATACGCTATTTTTATCTCATCAAGACCAATTACTTCTATCGTGTCATAAGATAAGTTATACACTTCAAACTCTTCTGACCCATTTACTTTTTTAATCTCATACTCTTGGACACCGATGCGAAAACGAGTACCCACTTTTAAAGTGACAAACATTATTGATCACTCCTTAGACCAAATTCTAGAGTTTCCTGTAATGGAATATAGGATCATATCGCAATGAACTTCTTGGAAATAAATTAATTGATAAATTGACCGATAGTATTCTTCTTCGGATAGCTCAGAACACATTTTTTGCAACTCTTTAATTGAGCATTCTTCAATTTTTGCGAGATGTGTTAAGACAATATCCAATATTGAAGTCTCAACCTCTTCAATTCCGAGTCCTCGTAGCAGATCTAGGTTATCTTGTAGATAACCTGGGCGAATATCCTCTTCCGTCATGACGAGGTAGGTCCATCCCCTTTCTTCACAATAAGCTCTCCCTGCCAAAAACTTAATTTGATTTTCCTCTTTATGTACAAATGCCGTCGGTTTAACTTCAACTATCCATACGAGATTATCGTCAGTCACTACTTTAAAATCAGGATAATGCTCGTGGAGCTTCCCGTTGTAAAGATACGTAATCTTTACATTTTGTGCATATATGTCTTCAACACATAAATCAAAGTCTGCAAGTCGAATAAAGTCTCTCTCCAAAAAACTGTCCCAAGGAATCATAACCCCTGTAGTCAAAAATGGCTCTTTACCACGAAATCCTTTTGTCTTTGGTTTAATTTTCCTTACTGGTTGATCAAACAAATCAAACACCTCTAACGAAGTTTATTGTATAATCAGTCATTTAGTTGATAGCTAAATGCAAATCTTAATCTATAGAATGAAAATGGTCAAAAAATTGTTTTAGCTCTTCTTTCTTAAGAAAATATCGATTAAAGCCCGCCTCTCCATTACGATAAAGTTTAGACTTTTCAGTAATTAAGTATTTTAAGACATCAATGTAGGAGTAATGTTTTTTAGACTTTCTATCACCATATAATTGAAGAACCATAAATGCTGATTCCTTTAATGGAAGATATCCAATAATACTATCTATAAATTCTGCCTTCCTATCTAATAGGGACAACAATTTATAAACTGATGACTTGTTGAACGATGCTCCTCTTTCTTTAGAAACCTCTCCCTGTATCATTCCCTCATTTAATAGCTGCAGTATAAATATAGGATTTGTTTTTAGGATATCCTGTAATTCCACCATGGAAATACTGTTTATTTTGTTATCTAGGTAATCCTCCATATCTGTTCGTTTAATTGCTATATGCTCATTATTTCCAACTTTTTGTACCAACGCTTTTAACTTTCCTATATTAATTAATTGATGAATTCCCTCTACATTCTCTCCTAATAGCTCCGATGCCTCTGGTATCGTCAGTAGATCCGAATCATTTTTTATTCTTTTACCTTTAATATGGAGCCGTCTTTTTAGCATTTCAAATGCATAAGTATTTAAGGCATCCTCCAAAAAGGTAAATGATTTTTCTTTTAAGAACGTATTTAAGCCATAACGTAACGTTGCAAATTGCGTAATTTTGTGCCCACTCCTCGTTCTCTTTTCAAATCGATCATAGTTATCTAAAAAGGAATTAAAGTTACTAGGCCAATTTAAAAACATGTTAACAACTTGATGCATTAATTCATGTATTAGTTGATTACTAGTTGTTGATGAGAGAATATTCGGAATATGGTATGTCTTTTTATTCATTTCAAAGAATCTTCCCATAAATAAGAATAGCTTTATCAAATCTGTTATACTTAACTTTTCTATCGGCCAGTTTTCGAAAACATACTCAAAACGAGGATTTATTTTTGAATAAATCACCTTCGAAAGTACACATTCATTCAAGGGTACATTAATGACGGGCAACTCCCTAAATTTTAAACCACAGTTACAACCCAGGAAACTTTGTCTGAAGATGGGGATATATTTACCACATGCCGGACATTGGTCTACTAACTTACAATGATGCAGAGGGCATACAGTTACTAAGGTCAGGCTCCATTCTTTTTTTAAATATTCGTTCTCCGTGAAACATTGTGGGCATATTTTCAACTTAAGTGTTTGAATTCCTAAATGAATCATGTTTACTTCTGGGCGGTCCCCATTATTGAAAGATAACATCGACTTAAGGAGGTTGACTGGAGTCCCAATTAGCTTAGAAATAATCAGCAATTTTTCTTTACTAACATTATAAATGTTATATTCTTCTGCTTTAGCTAGGTAACCTATGATTGTGATCAATCTCCTAAGTGTCATACAATTAGCCTCAGCTGTCCTGGCTATAAAACTATAAAAGCTCTCATCGTCATATGGTATTAATTGAATTAGTATTTTCTTCAGAGAAATCCCCTTCCGTTCGCAAATTAACTCTACTGTCATTCGTTATCATTCGTTAAATACCCAGGAATTTCATACAAGGTTACATATACCTTTTTTAACCCCCTCTCAACAATCTAGTTAAAATCTATTATTTCCATTTATCTTGATGCTAAACAAAAAAAGCAGCCAAGTTTATGAACTTGGCTGCTTTTTTTGTTTATTACCATTTCTATACTTCTTAATGCTTTGCGATACGTGTTCTGTAACTTCCGGATATACACTTAACATATAGGAATGACTCACGCGAAGATATTCATAAACATCCTTTGACTTGAGATTGCGTCCTTTTTGTGACAACAGAAATTCATTTATCTGTGTTTTGAAATGCACTTTGCGTTGCTCTAGAACCTCTACGTTTTGTTGCATTTTTGCATTCAAATATATATTATACCCCTGTTCCCATAACCTAAGAGTTCCAGTAGACATACCTATTTTATTTGCGAGGAAACTTAAAGTAATAATTTCATTCTTGGGTAACTGTTCTTCAATACATTTGTTTAGTTCAATTAACTTAGCATTATAGTCTATACGCTTCTTACTATTCCTTTTCTTAAATTGCTGACTTCTTAGCACTTCTACATGATATCTATACATTAGATATTGATCTTCTGATACCCAACAATTCCATTTCTTTATTTGATTTAAACCAATATTACTTTGAATCGCATAAACAAATCTATTTAACAAGTTTATATCAATTGATGCTTTGTTCTGCGAGGGAAGTCTTGATTGGAAGTAAGCTTTTATTTCCTTTGCTTTTGGAATTAATATATCAGTATGGGTATTTGGGCAGAGTTTCCTCACTTCAAAATCATAGAATCCCTGCAAAAATCCATCTCTTTCTATTTGTCTTCCAGCTGAATTGAAAAAATAAGTGCAGCCACACTGAGAACAAAATAAGTACTTCTTCCGGACTCCCCCATCTTTAAGTTTTTTGTAATTAGTGCCTGTTTCTACTAAATGATCTTTTAGTTGATAGGAAGAACACCACGGAGCAATACATACAGCCTCAATATAATCGGTAAATTCATTTGTAACATATTGATTTAAAAATTGTTCTGTAGGTTTAGTAGTTAATAATACTTCCAGATCAACGTCCAACTTAATCATAAAACTCAATAAGATAGATAAATGAGTACTTCGTCTTATACCCTGAGTATTACGTGCGGACTGCATAAGGCCCTGATAGTCTACGCCTAAATTCTCACAAGATTCGCGCAATATACTACTAGGCTTCCTATCGTAGATCAAAAAGGCTATTTTCTGAGCCACTTCTTGTGGTGTATAACGAATCGAATTGGCGCTCAGTAATATACTCCATTGGTTGTATAACCACTGTTGGCTAGCAATATGATCTTCATCTTCTACCTTTTTATATGATGGATCCCCCAAAAACACATTGCAATGAGAACAACAATTTTTATAACCAAGATCTTGAAAACTATTTCGGTTGTTGCAATTCTGACAAGCTGAAACTAGATAACATCGATGTTCTAAACATATATCTATGTCACTTAACTTCCAATAAAGACGAATGTAATTATTATTAAAAAGACATTGGGGACAATAATATGCTTGATGACGAATTAAACCCTTCATTAATCTAGAATCCGAATTCTTTTCACTATGACTAAATTTATAGTGTGCATAGTAAAACGTCATCTGAAGAATTCCCTCTGCTTGCAATTGTGTACGTTTTGTAAGCAAGTCCAGATTTAATACAGATTCTGGATAGATGTCAACGAGATAAATTCGATCAGTTCGTAAATTATAATCTTTATTTTTCACTTCTTTCAGTAGTTCAATTAATGAGGTTTTATTGGCTGCAGCAGTTCGATTCAGATAACTCAACAACGACTCGTTTGGGTAGGGACTCAAGCGTATTAGATACAACCATATTCCCCCAGTCTAAATTCATTTTGTAGGAATAACCTCCGAAATCAAATCTTGAGCAAGCATTCTGGATCCACTAATTCCTTTCAAATACTTTAATGGTCCTTCTGCAGACCATTCTGTATTCCTCATCTTTTTGACACTCTTCTCGATGAAAGAGTAATCCATCTTTCCCTTTGATCGGCTTATGGCTTCATTCAGAATCTCTGCCCCAGCAATAGCCAAGGCATTGAGACAAACGATATGCGTTAAACGGTATTCTTTATAGCTAAGCCATTCCGTATTGAACTGTTCCTTAATTGCATTAAAGTAAACCAAACCTAGCGTTAGTTTTGTTTCTTTATTCAAGTTGTTAACGGCCTCTGACTTTGTAAGCAGCTCAATAACCTTATACAAATTCTGAAGGGTAACATGACGATCAGAGCTGCGTTTCCCGGTTAATGTCCCAATAAAATGGAATGCACTATCTCCTCTAGTAATCAGTTGCGTGGCAATCCAGCTATGTTCATCCGTATTACGATGAAGGTACTTACTAAGTGATGTTCCAATTCCCTTAGCCTTTGTATTGATCGTGTCAAACAAATGAATCTCTTCATCTTCATCCAGATAATGAAAAGCCAGGAACGGCACATTGATTTCCGAGTTTGTATCCTGCGTGTACCTTTTGATACCTCCTACCCGGTGTTGGCCATCCATTAATGATGCTTTTCCTCTACATAGCAATCGGCCTAAGTTCGGTCTTGATTTGTCATAAGCAACGAATTCCCAATGAGATTCAGCATTCAACATAATTGGTGCAAAGAGTGCATCCTCTCCTTTCGAGAGATACAAAGCAAAGTCATTACACCGCTTGCTATCCACAGGTCGTTGATACCCTTTTCCAGATGGGTGGTCATAGGGCTTTACATAGGTTAGTTGTAATACCGATGTGGCAGTGAAATTTCCAAGATAGGAAACTTTCCCTCGCATTTTATATTGCAGCACGTTCTCGATTACATGTTGTTGGGTCATGGATGTCATTGAGATTCTCCTTAGGATTTAAATATCACTTCCATTTTAGAATATATATATTCTATTTTCAATTGGGATTATATAGTTAAACAATCTTCAATCCAATGGGAAAGTTGCCTACTCTAAAATAGAGGTGGCATTGATGTCCAACATTTATCTCCAAGTGGGTAAGAAGATTCGACTTTATCGAAAAGCAAGGAAATTGACCCAAGAGGAATTAGGGGAACAGTTACAGATTGCTCAGACATACCTGGGCAGAATTGAACGTGGAGAGGTTAACATCACAATAGAAACTCTAGCTAAAATCGCAGATGCTCTAAGAGTTAAACCTTCACAACTTATAGAAGATGAAAAAAATGTTTTACTGGATAATACGAAGAACGAAATCATGGATAAAATCGATATAACGCTCCTATCTCTATCAGCTAGAGAACTTGAAGCAATACATCGAATAATTAAAGATGCTCTTGTACTGAGAGATATCTAGTTTAAGGTATATCAACAGAAATGCACCCTCCTGTCTCAAGTTTTGAGTGTAGGAGGGTGCATCTCATTTAATTGAATACACTTAGCAAAAACATTAACTTTAAACATCCCGTGAAGACAGTAACGGTTAATTTGTGAGAACGGCCTACATCCTTTGCTCTTCTCGTGGTAAACCCTCAATTTACATATTGAACAAAAAAAGACCGAGATTCACATCTCGATCTTTTAAAGCGGTGCTTCCGCTTATACATATATCTTACACAAATATGGAATATTTATCGATTGAATCTATCGTTTTGATATCATAATCCCATTAATGGTTTCGGTATCATCATATGAATCTGAGGTGAATTCAATAAAAACACCCCCAACTTTATAGGAAATCAAGGTATCCCCTTCATAATTCGAGCTTTCATATCGTTTTGTTTTGCCTAAGATCTGTTCAACATCCTTGAAGGTTTTCATAGGAAAGGCTTTTGCCCCAAGGTATATATCTCTGAGTTGGTCTAAATTACTATCATCATCAAAATTAAATGATGCATAGCTTAGATCTTTCAAAATCCAAAACAGCCCACCACTCTCGTAGTACGACTCTTTTGTATTACTATTCAAAATCCGAGTAACCTCTGCCTTGGTTTGTCCAAATCGCACACCATTGAATCCTGGTATTATTCCTTGGCTCAGTGTTTCGAGAGTAGCCTTATTCAACTTGAAAATAGGTTCATCGGAGGCATGATTGATTTTTTTAAAGGGCACCTTGACTTCTATGAAGCCAGCGGCATAAGGTCCTACTTCGTAAGGGTTAAACACCACTACAACTCCATCATTATAGAAATAAAAACTGGATTTATTCATCAATGGAAAGTTCTGTAGAACATCCGGAAAGGCTTTTTTATTCACTTTTAAGCTGGCTTCAATGCTATCGAATAGATTGTATTTTTGTTGATCGTTTTCGGCGATATTATTTAGAAATAGTTGTTTCCCAGTCTTTAGATCAAAGTTATACGTTGTTGCTATTTCATTACTATGGGCCCCGCCACTATACAGCGAGTTTTCATATACCACTGATAACTTTTCTGGCGATGTATATTTTGTCTTGGCGGTTGAATTCAGGTAGTAATGTTTTTGTATTTTCTTTACTTCAGCATTACTTTTAGCTGCTGCTACAGCATGAAGCTTCAAGGTTTTATTTATTTTTTCAGATATCTTTTTATCCCCCCCAATGATTTGAACATATTGTTGACCCTTGTATGTGTAGACTTTTGTTTTTATTGAAGCTGAACTAGCTGCATTAATACTAGGATTGGGTATAAGCAAAACAAACAAAAAAACTAAAACAATACTCACAATCGACTTACCTTTCATTCCTTTGATCTCCTCAATAATTTGAATTGTTATATAAATTTATGTTTTTCTTACTCAACAAATGCAGAAAAGAGTCATTCTCTATATCTACCCACCACTGTCTTAGATCTGGATGTCCAGTATGTTATTACTTGAGTCAAATTTCATAGTTGCACCGAGGCCTTTTATGGACTGTACTGGGATGTATGTAATGCCGTTAATGACTTTTGGAGCTACGCTTAATGTGCTACTATCTCCATTATAAAATGCTTTTTTGCTTCCTAATGTTAGCGTAACCTTGTGTTTATCTTTTGTAATGCCAATCGTCCCACTTTCAGGGTAGTAAGCAAACGTCGCTTTCAATGCTCCTGCAATATCACGTAAAGGAACTAGATTACTCTCCTCATATTGTAAAGGCTTATTCGAAAAATCCACTTTCTTATCATTGATATACACTTTTAAATTCGATTGTGTATATTTTGATTTTGACTCTTTAGGTTTTGTAGTTTTTGTAGTGGATGAAGAACTCGAGCTATTGGACGAAGAACTACTCGAAGATTTGGTAGAACTTGATGAAGAACCCCCTCCATTATGGTAGTGATACTCGCCATACTCCAATCCCCACTTTGCACAATTAGTCCAGCAAGTGTGGCCACCATTTGCATCTGTTCTACCTGGGTGAGCCAAAGCAGTTGTTGCATTTAACAGAAGAGACACTGAGACCAAAGTAGTGAAAACCGTCTTTTTCTTCACTATAACATCCTCCTAAGGAACTATTTACCTTATACTATCATAAGGTTTCTGTTAATTAAACATCCAAATTAAATTAAGAAACTATAAAAGAAAAACCCGTCAGAACCTAACGGATTTTGAAAGAATAATATGGTCAACTATGTAACCTATAACAATTTTAGTATTGACAATTGTAAAAGGTGGCGGTTACTTGATTAGCTATACAATCGCATTCCCTTAAATTCAAATTATCGTTTCATGTTAAATTTCAAAATTGCAAACTTCTCTTAGCATGAGAGATAATTCCAATACTTGATCGTATCTAAGTCATTAAAGTATATAAATCAATCGGTATCTAGATATTTCTCCTCAACTACACCAGACTCTCTTAGCATTTTATATAAGATTGAAATATTAGAGTTGGTACGCCTTCTTCCAAAACGATTTTCTGAAAATGTAAAATATAAATGTCTTTTTGAACGCGACAAACCTACAAAAAATGTACATTTATCTTCATCCTCTTGATTAGCAAAACTCCAAAAAGAATTATCATCAAAACCTACAAAAAACACTGCATCGAACTCAAGTCCCTTACTTTTATGAATTGTCATTATTGGAATTGAGTCAGCACCTTGAAAGGAATGTATAGCACCCATCCAATCACCATTATTTTGCTGGAGATATTCATATAAATAATCAGTAAAGTTCTGAAGTGAATTATTTAAATGCTCTCCTTGTGAGTATTGAGGAAAATGTCTCTTTATTTTGTCAATCTCGTAAAAATTCATAATATCTGAAATCAATAAACCTAATTCATCTTTAAGAGTAACCTTTTGTAATTCTTTCTTTATATTAATCAACTTTTTCCTAACGCTTTTTCTGATTTCATTAACTTGATTTACTGTACCAGACTTACCCTCAAAAAAGATCTTTGCCTCCCAAATAAATGACCAAGCGTCACTATCCCTGTTATCAAGAGCAGATTTAAAAGTAAAGATAATGAGCATCACTATATCTTCTTTCAGTAAATCTTGAAATTCCGCCTCATTTCTAGCTTGTATACTTGATTTTCCTAAAATTTTAATAACTTCCTTACTAAATTGATTAACACTTTGTTTTACTATAATACATATATCTCTAAACGGTATTTGCTGATCATTAACTAATTCAATTATTTTATGGGCAATATGCTCT
This sequence comes from Paenibacillus sp. 7523-1, assembly GCF_002276415.1. NCBI lineage: Bacteria > Bacillati > Bacillota > Bacilli > Caryophanales > Paenibacillaceae > Paenibacillus > Paenibacillus sp. 7523-1. Next base: position 44,197 of record NZ_NPBR01000024.1, read on the forward strand.
GCTTCGATTACAGAGTTTTTAAAATACCATATTTCCGCAACTCCCTCATCCTCATTCCATTTTGGATTTGCAAGAGGCGAGAACGGCACCTCTTGTAAATAATTATTAACTATCTTTTGTATTTCAAGTAGTCTTGGAGCTGATCTATGGTTCATTAGTAATGTATATTTAATCGAATTAAAATCCTTCTTATAAGCATCAAATACATCAACTTTTGCTCCTGCCCATAACATAATTCTTTGTCTGTTATCTCCAACGGCTGTGAGAGAAACATCGGAGTTATAAAAACATACCTTCACTAAAGCATATTGCACGCCTGTGGTATCCTGAAATTCATCTAAAAACACATGGGAATAGGTTTTCCTTAGAGAATTTAAGATTAATGGATTAGTTTCTAAAATATATATGGCTAAAATAGAAATCATCCCAAAACTCAAGGTTGGTTGAATTTCGCTATCTCCTTTAAGCAATTTATGCCAAACGCTTTTAAAAACCCCTGTTACATTCTCCAATCTTTTTTTAGTTAAATAGTTAATGTGTCTCTTTCTATCATTAGCGTTACTTAAGTTTAGTCCTAATTTCGAGAATGCCCTCACAAATTCATTATCATTTCCAGCTATTTTATAGTTGGGATCAGGCCTAAATTCCTCAGGTAACGAATATAAAAATCTATCTAAAATACTTTTTGCAAATGAATCGAATGTTTGAGATATGAATCTAGATCCTAAGTCCTTAGGCAGCCTTTTTTTCACTCTCTCCTTTAAGTTTAATGCTGCATCTTTTTTGAAACTTATCGCTAATATTTTTCTTGGGTTTACACACATATTCGTCTCTAACAAAAAACTCGCCTTTTGAGCTAATAATTCGGTCTTTCCAGCTCCTGGCCCTGCAATAACTAAAGAATTATCTAAATCCCTAACAGCTTCCATTGCATTCGGCTCTAGTGTTAAACCACCACTTGGTTTCCATTCGCTCATTAATGTCGCCATATTGTTCATTCCTCTTTATTTAGTAATAGCTTGATTTTCTCAGCTATGTTAATAAACACTTCTGGAATTTTTTCAAGTAAAACATCTTCATCTATATAGTTTATTGCTTGCAAATGTGTCACGGGCTTACCTCTTGTTAAAAAGAAATAACCGTACCATACCATTAGTTCCTTTTGTTCTTTAGTATACGTCTTGCCATCTCCACCGTTCTTCTTTAAAGCTCTTCTTACGTCACTATTTACCCGCTCTTGATAAGCTGTGCTTTTCTTATCATCTTCACTTAACTCATTAACTCTTTTTTGTTTCTCACCTTCCGTTATTTTGATCAGTGGCCCCTCATTTTTTTCTAGAGTTGCTAAATAAGCATCCAAATAGTTTTCAAGCATCAAAAAATCCACATCTAGAGGATTTGAAAAATAAACATTTTGTAGTTCAAGTACTTTAATCCACCCATCAATAAGGTCATTTGTCTCCCAATTATGCATATTATCCAAGTCATGTACTGAAAGAACACTTCCATCTTCGAGTTTTAATAAATCCTCTCTGGTTGAACCATTTTCAAGAAGTTGTTTTAAAGCATATTTAATCCTTCCCCAGCCACCACCATCCCTTTCTCTATCTAAATCTAACAAGGTAATGTATGGAATATTTAATTGATTTAAAAGTTTCCAAAAGTGATTCACATGTCGACCACCTAAAGGAACAACAGAAATATCTACATCATCTAATTCTTCCATATACAAACCTAAAAATTTTGGTATTAATATCTCTTCACTGTCGCCCTCTCCTAATAAAACTAAAGATGCAAAATATAATTCTGGATATGCTTTAATCGCTTCTTTTACATATTTATATGACTCATCTATTTTTTTAGGAAGCAAAATCTCGTTAACAATAGTTTTACCATTTTCTATCCTTAAGTGACGGATTTCGGTGGGGTCTACACGTTTAATAATTGATGGGCTATGTGATGTTATAAGCACTTGCGAGTTGTTTTTGCTACGTATGTTATTCAAATTCTTTATAACCTTACCTAGTAAATGCGGACTTACGTGATTTTCTGGTTCTTCGACTAAAATGAGAGTTAGAGCTGGCGGATCAATATTTAAAACTCGCTCTTCTTGAACTATTTTATTCTTAATTTCTGTTATAGCCTCATTTTCTAGTTCAAGAAGAGAATCTATTAATGTTAAGTAAAATAATGACTTTAACCCATCCCCTAGGTCATTCACTTTGAAGGATTTTTCCGTATGTGAAGGTGTGAATTCTACTTCTAGCTTTTGAAGAATACTATCTAAATCACTACTGCCGAATTTTATATTGGCCTCATTGTATCTAGAATCACTATGATAATTTCTCCATTGAGAAGAAACTACTTTCCTAACTTGACTTATTCCAGATTGTTCAGCAACTTGTTTATCCAACTCATCAATTTTATTGTTTATCAATTCTTTATCTGAATCTTTCCAATTAATCTGATTTAAAATTCTCCATAGTATAGTTCCAGTAGCATTCTTTAGTTGTTCGGATGGATTCCTCACTGCTGGAATATATAAAACTTGAATTTTGTCTCTATCATTTGCAGAAATGGGTTTTAGGCCGTTTTCTCCTTTATTCACTACGTAATAATATTTACAATCTATTATCCCTTCAGGTGAACTTCCTTTTTTAAAACTTGCATCTAGACGTATAACAATATATGGATTCCCCCCTGGTTGGTCTACTATAAAATTTTCGAAATACTGAGCTATCCCATAATCATCCTCATCTTCACCTTCACTATCTTCATCAAAGAAATCAAAATAAGATTCTATGTAAAAATTACTTTCAACTATCTCATCTGAGGTTTTATCTAACGGAATATGAAAATCAGATTTATTAATTCTCGAATTCCCGAACAACTTTTGAAGTGCGCTTAGTATTGTAGTTTTTCCGGAACTATTATGCCCGACAAAAGCTGTAAGATCAGTAATATTGATTGTTGTATCATTTGGCCCAAAACTACGATAATTATTCAATACTAATTTAGTTAATTTCATATTCAAGTCCCTTTCTTTCTTCTATTTATTAGCTTCATGGTGAAACAAAGATAACCTATAATATCTTATCTGTCTGGAATCTTAAATTATCTGGCAAAGACGATTTTATTCCCTTAAGTGAAACCAAAATCCATCCATGCTTGACTTCTGCTGAACTTGTAACACCATGATAACGTACCAATCATATTAGTATCCCTCCAGAAAACAAATGAATTAAAAAAACCTAATTTCAAAATTCTAGTCAACGCATAACTGATTGTGAATAGCTGCCCTCTATAATCTCAATGCTAGCATAAAATTCCTACATGTTCAGTCACTGTTCCTATTTTTTTAAAAAATAAATTATCCTTACAAAGTTATTTTTTATAAAATAAAAAGATCGAGATTGACTTCTCGATCTTTCTTTCATGACATACACCTTTAAATTGTCTTATTTATAAACAATGGACCATCAGCTTGACAGTAAATAATTTATTTACGTGCCACTGCATACCCCTTATTTTCTAACAACTTCACAATCCCATGTTCCCCCAGGTAGTGAGCTGCACCAACTACAATGAAATACTCCTCGCCTTTGCCGTTTTTCAAATAACCATCAATCTTGTCAGCCATGCCGACATTACGGTCGATCAACATTGCTTTGTTGTATTCTTCATCATCGGAGAAGCTGTTTGTCAGCTCCAACAGTTGCTCGTCATTACCCGTTATCCACATTTTGGCCATATGATCCACGCTGTCATTTAACACATCGAAATTATCTAAGGTCGCTTTAAGCGTTTTCTCTTGCAGCTCTTTCGAGAAGTTATTGAACATTCCTAATTGGGATTCATACGATTCCAACTCGATGACCGGAATTTTGCTCTCTATTGCCTTCTGGATGAAGTACAGATCTACTCCGGCAGAAGCATCATATCCTGCTTTCATAGATTTCAGGCTAGCCAACGTACTCTCTACCACCCAAGGCTTGAAGGTATCAAGGGCATTCGCTTCCAATCCATTCTTCTTCAAAATGTCTCCTACCTGAGTATACGTCTCGCTGGAAATGTGATCTTTCAGGGTGGTGCCATCCTGGTACGTGCCCAGATCCAGTACAATCTTTTGTTGCGCTTCATCTGCCGCTTTGCTTATATCGATCTCTACACCAAGGTAATCCGACTCGGCAAAAGCTTCCTCAAACTCCTTGCGCAATGGATAGAAGCTATCATTAGCGATATGCATCGAACCTACCAGGTAAACTGTGTTGCCATTACTTTCGACTTCCCACATGAAGCCGCGTCCACCGGTTTGAACGGTTTCTGTCTCTCCACCTTTAGATACCAGCAATACTGTACGCGTAACAGCATCCCAACGAACCTCATAACCAGCGGCATCACCGACAATACGGATCGGCGCGTACGTTACGCCATTGATGCGAGTAAGTTTACTTTTCAGCGTAATCGTCTTGCCGTTAACCACTGCTCTAATCGTATCATCTGTTGCTGTCGTCAGTTTCACGTCCATGGCGTCCAGTGTGGAGCGCAGCGGCACAAGGGTTGTTCCTTTATCGTTAATCGGTGCGCCCACCATGTATTGAACCGTTTCGTCATTCACTTTTACGGATGTCTGTTGCGGAGCAGCCATTGCCGGCACTGCCGATGCTAGCAAACCTACGGAGATCGTCAGGGACAAGAGCATACGTTTCCAGTTTTTCATAGTATGTACTCTCCTTTAAGTAAAATAATAGTTTGAAACCTGTTAGTATAAAAGAAGACACAACCTAAATGAATAGGATCAAGTTGGGGATCGGTGCCACCCCGAATCCAGTGCAGCACCTCCCTCGTCATTTACTTCTTACTTCCAGCGAGCCATAAACCAGCTACAGCAATCACAGCACCAGCACCCATCAGGGCACCTTGAAAAGCATCTTTTAGTGCAGATCCTTCCGTATTCCCCATCGATCCTAACAATAGAATGATTGCGGCTACACTTAACATCATGAATGATTTTGAACTCATGTTTCTAATCATGTTCAACGCCTCCATATATTCAGTAAAAACCTCAAGGAATTTTGCTACTATAGGTCCATTAAATCATCAAAACAACTTATAAAACGGAATTCCATCAAATTAACTGAATGTTATTGCATAAATATACATTTCTCAGTAATTATGCAAAAGCTATCTCAGTAATTATGAAAACATTCTCACTATTTATGACACCGCACAAGTAGTAGCCTGCTTGAGACTTAAATTTTGTAAGCTTTCATCGCCTTGAACAATTCCTTGAAAGTTGGGCGCTTACCATACATCAACACACCCGTGCGATAGATTTTGGCAGCCAGCCAGCCGAAGATAAAGATCGATACGACCAGAATGGCCAAAGACACTAGGATCTCCCATGTTGGAGCAACCCCTGCCCCGATTCGCACCAAGATAGCCGTAGGTGAGGTAAACGGTATGAAACTGGCCACTTTTAATAGCAGAATGTTCGGTGTTGCGATACTGAAGATTGCAATATAGAAGGAAACGAGTGAAAGCATCGTAATCGGCAGCACCGCTTGACCCAGTTCTTCTGTACGGCTAACCATCGAACCAATTGCAGCAAACATCACTGCGTATAGGAAGTAACCCAGGATATAGAAGATTAGTCCGTATACAATAACGGCGATGTTTACATCACTTAGGTTCAAACTGAAATCACTCAGGACGTCACGGTTGTGAGGAAGCAGCACATTCCCTGCAACCACTGCACCGAAGATACCGATCTGAAGCATACCTACCATAAATATCCCGATGATTTTACCAAACATCTGACTCAGTGGAGACACGCTGGTAATCAAAATCTCCATAATGCGGGAACTCTTCTCCGCTGTGATTTCGGATGCGATCATATTACCTGTCATCATAGTAGATGTGAACAGAAGGATGATCAGCAGGTATACCACAATATAGTTAATCGGGCTCATGCCATTCTCTGACTCTGCCCCAGCTCCTGCTTCTTCAGTACTCAAGCTTTGCTCACTAACCTTAACAGGTGTATTAATCAATTCCTTTTGTTCAGCCGTGAGTACGTCCTTCACAACGACATCCAGCTTCACACTTTGCAGCGCTGCTTCTATAGAAGCAATAATCTGAGGGGACACCTCTTCTGTTGAATACAGGATCGGCTGTGGGAACTCCTGTCCTTGGACCGTTTCAAATTTCAGATACCCATTAGTAAGTCCGGATTCCGCGTCTGCTTTCAGCGCAGCTTCATCTTTAGTACCATCAGCAATGAATCGGTACGCCTGATCTCCTTGTGCGGACGAGAACTTCTCCAGCTTCTCCGATACTTCCGGCTGTCCCGCACTTAGAAGCCCAATATTTACAGGATGGTCTCCTGCAGCTCCACCTCCGATTGATCCACCGTTAAACAGAGTAATGAAATAAGGTACATTAAGTCCGATTGAAATTAAAAGTGCGAGCACAATGGTCGTAACTACAAATGATTTCGTTTTGACTTTGTTTTTGAACGTAAATCCGATGATTGTTCCCATTTTATTCATTCGACTCACCCACCTCACGAATAAAGATTTGGTTAAGCGTTGGTTCTTTGATCTCAAAATGCTCTACAGTCGTCTGATTCATTGCATGCTTCAATATCTCCTGGGCAGCCTCAACCTGCGCAATATGAATAAGATATCCACGCTCATTCCGCTCCACCTTATTCACACCGGCCAATTGATCCAAACCATCCACATTGCCAGTGGTATTCAGGAAAACCTGTTCACGCGGATAGCGGTTCTTGATCTCCTTGATCTCTCCCTGAACTACGGTATTGGAGCGATGTAGAATTGTTATCTGACGACAAAGCTCTTCAACATGCTCCATGCGATGTGTCGAGAACAGGATAGCCGTTCCTTCATCACGCAATTCCTTAACAGTGGATTTGAGCAATTCTACGTTTACTGGATCTAAGCCGCTAAACGCCTCGTCAAGAATAAGAATCTGAGGACGGTGCACCACCGCAGCGATAAAGCCCATCTTTTGCTGGTTACCCTTCGATAACTCCTCGATCTTTTTGTCGTAATACTCAGGGACCTCGAATCGATCCAGCCAGTATCTTAGGCTTTTGTCTGCATCCTTGCCATTCATGCCGCGAAGGCGGGCCAAATAATTGATCTGGTCACTGACCTTTACCTTGGGATACAATCCGCGTTCTTCCGGAAGATAACCCATGATCTGCTGCAGCTCGGTACTATACGGCTTGCCATTGTATCGAATCTCTCCACCATCGGGATGAATCAGACCAAGTACCATGCGCATCGTTGTTGTTTTACCCGCACCATTGGCACCCAGCAATCCATAGATTTCTCCTTCTTCCACATTAAGCGTGACACCATTAACAGCCGTCTTATCTGCATATTGCTTGACTACCTGCTTTAGTTCCAATCTGTTCATCATCTATCATCCTCCTTCGTTTATCTCCACAGTGTCGGAGCGTACCCTGCAATCCAATATTGCAGCACTTCGTCCAGCTCCAGGTTTCGGATTTTCATGATGCGGTTACCCGCAAGCTCCAGCCTCTCCTGTGCTTCAACTACCCGGGTCGTAATCACCCGTATGGCTCCAGCCTCCTGCTTCGACTCAACAGCTCCTGGTATACTTTCCGGTCTTAGATCGCCTTCGTACCAGATTTCTCTCCATTGATCGAGCACGACATCTTTTTCCGCCATTCCAAGTGATTGGCCCCGGTGCATCAGTACAATGTAATCCGCCAGACGCTTCACTTCATCTGCTATATGTGTTGCTATTAAAATGGTGGTATCCCCATCCGCCATGAAATTGCGGAACTGCTCGACCATGACCTTCCAGGCAAATGGATCAAGCCCAGAAGAAGGCTCATCCAGCAGGAGCAATCTCGGCCGTGCAGCAAGCGCAGCCGCTATTTCGAATTTGCGACGCTCTCCTTTGGACAACTTCTTCAGTTTCACATCATAGGGAACATCCATATCATCCATTAGCTGGTTGAACAGCTTCGCATCCCAACGGGTATACCAATGTGCCCGGAATCTGGCAGCTTCAACAGCGGTTATATTGTCTTCTTCCGAACCTCCACCGTCTGCAACAAAACCAATATGCTCTCTAAGCTCTGTAGGAAGTTCACCTTCGTGGTGCTGTCCAAACCACATGATCTGACCGGAATCCGGTAGTACTACCCGCTGAAGCATATTCAGCAGCGTGCTTTTGCCCGAACCGTTATGACCCAATATGGCAACCACGTATCCCTCGGGAATGACGAGATCAATAGGGCCAATGATTCTACGCTTGCGCATTTTGGATACACCGTTTAGCTGAACCGCAATTGGTTCCATGTTTGGTCACCCCTTATTCGGATAGTAGATTGACTGCAAAATCTCTTGAAACAATCCTGCCATTTCCTCTTCACTGCATCCAACGGATTTACCAGACTGCACGGCTGCTTGCAACGCTTCTCTTGCTGCTGTCAATTTGTAGTTCTCCCGATCTCCTGCCTCAACCTTGGCTACAAACGTGCCCGTACCCTGCTTCGTTCGAAGCAAGCCTTCATTCTCCAGATCCTGGTAAACCCGGCGAACAGTAATCACGCTGCAATTCAACGAACCTGCAAATTCGCGAATGGATGGCAAATGCGTCCCCTCCCCCAATTGACCCGTTATAATTAAAGATCTTAGCTGGTTTTCAATTTGGTGATATAAAGGTTCAGCACTATTTTCATTAATTTGAATCGGTATATTCAAGCCCTGCACCTCACCCTCGCGTACACTTCAGTTCACTTGCACGATAGTGCCGGTCATCCTCGATGTCGTTCTATATTTGACTTACCATTAACTTAAATCCCGTTTCGATAACTTCCTTAGTGTTAAGCGACTAAGCAACCATAACACCGCAAATCCCAATATTAGCGAACCCCACATAAATGGTGATAACAATCCCCAGGTTTTGCTGATTTCTACGGCATATTGCAATCCGTTTCCACCCATGATTCGAATGAAGAGCGCAATGAGGACAATTACGGGTACAAACAGCATGCTGATTAACAAATACTTTTTGCCCGTGTGTAGAAATTCCCCAAAGATATAGAATCCTGTAATCAGTATCCCGTATCCTGTGCACGTTAGGGCAAAGGCTAGATACTGATCCCATCGAAACCCTTCCAGATGCATCACCGAGACATACAACGCGCCATAGTAGAATATGCCATTAAAGATGAAGGCCAGCAAAGCCTGCTGAATGCGTCCCCACATGACGGTCTCTGCCGAGATGGGAAGTCTGCGATAGTAGGTCAGCATCTGTGTATACGAATCTTCCTGTATGTAGCGGAAAGAGCGTCTGGAGAAGATAAATCCCTGAAATGGAATCATAAGCAAGAAGTAGGAATCGGAAATGATGTTAAGCGCACTTTCCTCCCTCTGTCCATATAACATGACACCACCCATAGCTCCAACATAGATCATAAACATCGCAGACCATAACCATTGATACCGGTCCTTGCTCCATTCGCTGCGGGTTAGCCACCAAGCTTGCTTCCAATCATTCATAACATTGCCTGCCTTTCCATCTCACACTTTTACTATGCAAGCTGTGTTCACTGTGTTTACTGTATATATCAATATACACAGTATACAGACCTCCACTTCGTACCGTCAACCCTTTTTTTCCTGAATCAGGAATATAGCAGGAATTTATTCCCTTGGACATTGAAATGATGCAGTATGAAAGGCTGGCTTAGGGCAGTTACCACAATGTACGTTTAACAACTGTTTCGAACTAAAGGCCTGCAGACAAAAAGCAGGCAAAAAAAGAGAGCTGACTCCGATATTGTGCGAACACAAAACGGAATCAACTCTTTCAATTTTCCGGCACCTGTATGCAGAAGAGGTCAAACTTTTACACCAAATTGTAGCCGCTTGGCAAACTGCGATTACTGCGGATGGCACGAATTTCGGCTAGTGTCAGCCGTTGATTGGTGGAGATCAGGGATTCTACATCATTTCCCCGGATCAGATCATCCAGATCTCTCAGATTGGTATTGCCACGATAGACGCGGAATCCACCCTGAAAGTTCGGTCTCGTAAACACAACCAGCGTTGCATTGGAACTTGTCGAGAAAAAGCGCAGGCTCTCTACCCCATCCAGAATGTTATCCAGATTGCGCAGACCCGTGTTACCACGGTAAATCCGGCTTCTCCCTCTGTAGTTCTCTTCTGAATACACCGTGAGACGTGGATACGTTTGACTGACTTGGACTGTTTTTTTCACTTGTTGTTTCCCCCTCTCGATCTCATTCTATGTAAGGATGAGAGAGAAGGTATGGACGATTGAACGAATCCATTCATCCATTTTCATATTTTCAAAGAATTTGTTTACTGTTCTACACCCCGAGGATGACTTCCCATACAGGGCGCGTATGCCCGCCAGGATAAAGGAGATATAACAGGACATATACGATGACGCCTGTAAGTGCGCTGCTGAACCAGATCATGGATGTAAACCGTCCCCAGCGACGATGTGTAGCAAATTTCTTCTTAAAGCCCAGCACTAGGGTAGAGATACCGAAGACCGCAGCTGCTGTGGCGAGAATAATATGAAAGATTAGAAAGATTCGATAGAAGATCTCCATCTCCGGATCACCGCCCCAAGCGGTATTTCCTACAAATATAGTCCGGGACATGTAGATGATAAAGAATAGCAGAGCCGCCACAGCTCCTGCTATCATCATGGACTGATGAGCCTCCTTTTTGCCGCGAACGATTAACACCCACCCGATCCCAACCAGTACAGCGCTAATCACAATGAAAGAAGTACTGATCGTAGGTAGCAAAAAATGCATATCCATCGTGTGTTCCCCCTCTTGTCTGAACATAACTAAGGCTTATTTCGCAGGATTGAGCGGTCCACCTGAACGTTCTACAGGATACGGATCATCATCATCTTCGCGTTTTTCCTTGCGGTACCATTGAAAGAAAACATATGCCAGCATGGATACGAAGATACCCTCCTGAATAAACTTCATCAAAATACCACCCACCTGCTGATCTTCTTTGGCAGAAGACAGGAAGTTAAAGAAACCCGGACCTCCGAATGTACGCAATAATGCCGAGGAGTCCCCTGACACGCAATATCTCATTGCTTCCGCCCATACGGCAGGATTGCTATACGTTGCATATAATGGCTCGGACGCAAAAATGATCAGGCCGCAGGCTGGTGTTAGCAGCACCATATTAAGAAAGATAAATCCAATCTTCGACAGTCCTGACGCCTGTCTTGCCTCCGGCAGCGGATTAAGAAGTGTCCACCACATGAGCATAGAGGTAATAAAGAGAACCAAGTAATACAGTCGGTGAACCGTAAAATTCAGCATGACATAGTCATGGACAACGGGCAGATGATACAGCGAAAATAAACCATTAAAGAGTAATGCCGCGACAATCGGATGAGCTAAAAAGGATAACTGCCGCGCTGGCAGCCACTGAATGATCTTTCGCCACAACCAGAGGGGCAGCCCTTTCATCAATAAAGGTGGAGCAACCAGATAAGACAGAGCCATGCTTACCATGTGAAAGCTGAACATGACGTGCCCCAGCAAATTAAATGGTCCAGCCTGGGCAAGATAGAACACGGCCAGACCCGTAATAAACATGATTTTCTGTGCAGCGTTAGCAGGTTCTGCATCAGTAACCCTTTCACTTAACGGACCTACGACAAACAGATACACAGCTGCAATGAGCAAAAATAACGCAAGAATGAAGGGACTCCATAAATCGTTGAAACTGAAGTATTGCAACCCGAGCATACGGGAAACCTCCCGGTGACCTGATTTGGTTGTAGCCTTAAACCATCTTTTTCATTCCATCGCCTAAAAGGGGAAAAGACGGCGGCACTGCGCCGCCGCCATCTCATTTACCACCAAACCCAATAGAGTGCCATGATGATGCACGTGAATGCTACGAAAAATCCGAAAGCCATAAACAGGATGGGCATCAGATGGCCTTTATCCTTCATGTGCATCCAGTATCCCAGCTGGACAAACACCTGAAGAATGGCCATAACCACCAATAGAATGATGGTAAAGGATGTATTGACGCCCCCTGCCTTAACGGCTGCAAACGCTATGAGTGTCAGGATGATGGAGAATATAAACACAACGACATGCTTCTGCGGTCCTTCTGTCCGGTGACGATGTTTCACAGGTTGTTGATCACTCTTATCCTGTACCGACATGTGTTAACCCACCTTTCCGAGCAGGTAGACGACCGTAAAGATAAACACCCAGACCACGTCAATAAAGTGCCAGTACATTGCGGAGACGTATACCTTTGGTGCAGTTACGACCGTTAATCCTTTTCTGAACAGCTGCCCGATAATAAGTCCGATCCACAGAATACCGAATGCAACGTGGGCTCCATGGAATCCAACCAGCGTGTAAAAAGCGGAGCTGAATGCACTGGTGGTCATCCCGAACTCTTTGTGCACCACATATTCATAGAACTCATAAATTTCAATACCAAGGAATCCAAGGCCCAGCACTACCGTAATTCCGAGCCAAAGTGCCAATGCACTTCGGTTACCCCGATGCATGGCCTGGATCGCAAATACACTTGTCAGACTGCTGACGAGGAGTATGAAGGTCGCTGCTGCCACAAGCGGCAGATGGAACAGTTCATTCGCCGATGGCCCTTCATTTGTCTGGCCACGAAGCGCCAGGAAAGTTGCGAAGAGTGTACCGAACAATACCGTCTCGCCGCCAAGGAACAACCAGAAGCCAATGAGCTTGTTGCGTCCCTCCAGCGTTGCTTTCTCCGGTTCATGCGGCAGTTGGCCACTTACCGGTTCGGCATGTGAAGTTGTCATGTTCTAACCCCCTTCTCATCCTGATCCTCGGGCTCGATATGCCAGCCATGGTCATCATAAAGTGAACGCATTGCCATCGCTCCGAATGTAATCAGAAGGCCGATAATGACCACAATATAATTATTGAAGAGTCCGTTCATAAAAGCATTGCCAAAATCGTCTTTGCTGAACATCAGGCCCAGTCCGGCAATGAAAATACCGACAGACATGATAAACGGCAGCGGTGTTGCAGATGGCATATGAATCGAACCTACCGGTTCAGCAGGAGTCATCTCCGTGTGTCCTGCCATCTTTTCCTTCCAATATGCATCGATTCCGCGAACAAGCGGAGTCTGCTTGAAGTTATATTCCGGCGGCGGAGACGGGATGGACCATTCCAACGTACGGCCATCTTCCCACGGATCATTTGGCGCATTCACCGGTTTTCTTGTTGTAATGACGATGTTCACGAGGAACATAATCACACCTACACCCATCAGGAATGCTCCAACGGAGCTGACCAGGTTAAGCAGGTCAAAGTCCTGATTCGGCAAGTATGTAACGATCCGGCGTTGCATCCCCATGAGACCGAGGAAATGCTGCACGAAGAACGTTAATTGGAAACCGATCATGAATGTCCAGAATGTCCATTTCCCAAGTGTTTCGCTCAAAATGCGACCGAACATCTTCGGCCACCAGTAATGCAGGCCCGAGAACAATCCAAGAACCAAACCACCAACGATTACATAGTGGAAGTGGGCTACGACAAAGTACGTATCATGAAACTGGAAATCAGCTGGTGCAGAAGCAAGCATGACACCAGTGACACCACCCATGACGAAGGTTGGAACGAATCCTACAGCAAACAGGTTCGCAGCCGTAAAACGGATCTGTCCACCCCACATCGTAAAGAGCCAGTTAAATATTTTGATCCCTGTCGGTACGGCAATTAGCATGGTTGAGATTGAAAAGAGTGCGTTGGCCACATTGCCGAGACCCGTTGTAAACATGTGGTGTGCCCATACCATGAATCCCAGGAAGGCAATCAGGATGGTTGCAAACACCATGGAACTGTAACCAAACAATCTCTTACGGGCAAAGGTCGGAATAACTTCCGAGATAATTCCAAACGCCGGCAAGATGAGTATGTACACTTCCGGATGTCCGAAGATCCAGAAAATGTGCTGCCAGAGTACAGGGTTACCACCATTTGCGACATCGAAGAAGTTGGCTCCCAGAATACGATCAAACGTCAACAGTACGAGTCCTACCGTAATGGCAGGGAATGCAAAAAGGATAATGGCTGAAGTAATAAATGTTGTCCATGTAAACATCGGCATCCGCATATAGGACATGCCGGGTGCTCGCATCGTAATGATCGTGGCGAGAAAGTTAATGCCACCGATGAGTGTTCCTAGACCAGCTATCTGTAGACCAATCGTATAGAAGTCCACACCATGGGTTCCGCTGTACTCACTACTGGAGAGCGGCGTGTATGACGTCCAGCCTGCATCAGGCGCCCCGCCCATGATCCAGCTCAGGTTCAGCAGCAGTCCGCCAAACAGGAACGTCCAGAATCCTAGTGCATTAATAAATGGAAAGGCGACGTCCCGGGCACCAATCTGCAAAGGAACGACAGCATTCATGATGGCAAATATGATTGGCATGACACCAAGGAAGATCATCGTTGTTCCGTGCATCGTAATCAATTCGTTGAAGACCTGAGCCGTCACAAAACTATTCATCGGCTTCATCAGCTGAATTCGGATTAAGATGGCTTCAATACCGCCAATACCGAAGAAAAATCCACCTGCAATTAAATAAAGAATAGCAATCTTTTTGTGATCGACGGTGGTGATCCAATCCATCAAGCCCCTGTACCGCTTGACGCTATGAGCATGAGCCAAGGTAGTGTACCCCCTTCTTCGTCCTTGCTGTTCTATTCATAGTCCAATTTGTAGTTGGCTAGATATTCGGCAATTCCGTCGATTTCTTCATCCGTAAGGCCAAGATCTTTTGGATTCGGCATCGTATTGCCCGGCTTCACGGATTGTGGATCATGGAGCCATTGTTTCATGTTATCCAGCACCGGATTGCCTTCTTCCTGTCCCTCACGCTGGTTCAGCAAAATACCTGCGACAGCTTCCTTGCCGCCGATTCCTGTGAGATTCGGGGCAACTGGTCCGCCTTGATCGCCAACTGCGTGGCAAGACAGGCAGTTCGTTTTGAACTTTTCAGCAAGCTGTGTATCTTCCGGCAGCACTGCCGGTGCCTTCATCTCATTGACCCATCTGTCAAAGGATTCCTGGCTGACTGCTTTTACTTTGAATTCCATAAAGGCATGCGACCTTCCGCATAGCTCCGCACATTTCCCGCGGTAAACGCCTTCATTAGGTGCTGAGAAACTAAATCTGTTCACTGTTCCATCCGGGTTTGTGTCCATTTTACCCGCAAGTGACGGCACCCAGAAGGAGTGAAGCACGTCTGCGGTTTTTAATTCGAATGCGATTTTTTTGCCGGTCGGGATGATAAGATCTTGAGAGGTGGTAACATCATATTGAGGATAAGTGAATTCCCACCAATACTGATGTGAGGTAACTTTGACCTGAATTGCATTTTTGTCCTTGGACAAATCTTCGCCTTGGGCAAAGATCGTCTGAACTGTCGGTACAGCCAGTACAATAACCAGCAAAAGCGGAATGGCTGTCCAAATCACTTCCAGCTTGAAATTGCCTTCAACCTGTTCGGGAACTTCATTCTGCCCGGCACGTCTGCGAAACCGGATCAGCACATACGCAGCAATGGCAAATACAATGATGAGCACTACGATCATAATCGCAATGGACAGCTTCATCAGATCATATTGGCCTTGTGCCACAGGACCCTGAGGTTTCATTACCGACAAGTCTTCCCGCCCGCATGCGGATAGCAGCAAAGAGAACACCGCCAGCAAGGGGAGAATTCGCTTTGCAACCTGCCACTGTTTCATCATTGATCTACCCCACTTTTTTAACATTTTCGTAGACTACCGTTATCGTTCGAAGTTTAGCCTGATAAGGTCACTTCAGCCCGATCCGCATAATCCTGTCCGTCATACAGAACGCTTCCAAAAATAACGCTTCCAGAACCCCCTTCATTTCCTTCAAAGGGCATGTCTGCGCATTCTTCCAATTCATTCTATATGGTTCAATCACTTATTAAATATAAGTTGAGGGTATGATTTTGTCAATCTTTGGACACATGTTCACAAAATGTTCACTTATGTATAAAAACCGCACCACAACTTAGTTTGCAAACGATTTCAGTTATAAATGTAAACCTCATAATTTGAAAATATTTGCCATATTTCGGCGATTTATCGTGAATTTTCAGTGACTTTTCTCACGCAAAAAACATGCAGTATTATGCAAAAGAATAAGAGCTTTTCTCAGCTTCCCTTTTTCCAGCTTCTACAGGGCCAAATCCTACACTCTGTTCTATTCACATCGATGAACTGGCTTTGGCGTCTGACCCTGCATGTTGGCTTCACTCCTAAACGATCATTTGAACAAACCTAACCAGCCTAGTCAAAGGACTTACGTTCCATCGGTTAGTATAAGCGGTCCATCTCGGGTTATCGCAATCGTATGTTCATACTGGACTCCCCATGTTCCGTCGACCGTTCGGACAGTCCATCCATCTTCATCCCAAAACACGGCTCCTGAACTGCCTCTCGTAAATATGGGCTCAATTGTAATAACCATGCCTTCCGTAAGCATCATGCCGGTCCTGCGTTTACCATAAGGCAGTACGTTGGGTGGTTCATGAATATACTGACCAATCCCATGACCGATGAGCGGCTTAACAATGCCATAGCGGTACAATCTCGCAGTCCGTTCAATCGCGTTGCCGATATCCCCCAGCGTATTTCCTGGTACAGCCTGTGCTATAGCCCGGTGGAGGGCCCTTTCTGTGCGTTTCATCAGCTTGCGAATGGATCTGCGTTGTTCGCCAATTCCGTAAGTCCATGCCGAGTCAGCAAGCCAGCCATCCTTGTTTACCACCATATCAATGGTCACAACATCCCCTGCAACCAACTCCCGTTCATCCGGGAAGCCGTGACAGACAACCTCATTCACTGAAGCACAAGTCGCATACGGATAGCCTTTATATCCCTTTTGCTCCGGAGTGGCCCCTCGTTCGGCCAGAAATGCCTCTACCCGTCTGTCAATCTCACCTGTGGTTATGCCAGGGGTAAGCCATTGTTCAATATGCTCGTGGCAGCTTCGCAGAATCCGGCCTGCTTCCCGCATGTAGCCAATCTCTTCTCTCGTTTTCAAAATAGGGTCCACATGCATTCATCCTTCCTGCCTATGTGTACTTCCATGTATATGCAAAAGAAATGCCACACAGCCCAAAAGTGATGCAATGCTTCATGTCCTTTCATTTCAAGAGTAAATCCCAGGACAGCAAAAAAAACCGTCTGCCGGAGCATATCGCCCGGGAGACGGTTCTATTCATATCGGAACAGTATAATTCAATGATGTGTTTCAGGACACGGAAGAATCCATCTTGACAAGCTCGTGCTCGACCACAGAAGTCAATTCTTCCTCATATCCACCCGTAATCCGGTATTTTCTCACGTACTCCTTCACGAATTTTTTTGGATCCTTAGGACGGAAAATCCGAGTCATTTCCCTCAAACTTTCTTTGACCTCATTGTGACCTTTCGTTGCCATTGTAATTCCCTCCCAAAACGTTGAAAGTGAATGCTCCGTTTAGAGAACGCCGAATAAGTCTTAAATGCCATCCATGAAGTTGTGTGCGCGGCTTAAAGCAAGCTTAGGTCGGGAACCTCGCTGAAAGCAAGTACCTGACACTATAAATACCCGATATGATTCAGTTTGAATCATAATCTTATTGTAGCATATTCGGGAGTATGTTACGACTTGACGATTTTGCTTATTATTTATAACGGTTTTTACGCCCAAAAAGTTTAATCCCGAATCATATTTTATGAATATGTCCCTTCTGTACGGAATTAATTCTATCCAGCATAACACGGAACTATTCGGGGGATATTATCACGGACAACCCATACAGTTAAATTATTGGTATCAAAGGAGGCGCTGTTTCATGGACCGCGAAGAACAGGATATGCTGCCCCTTTCGCATGAAAAGGTGGAAGTCGACGGAGTTTACATCAATGAAGCGGGTCGCGAGGAACATCTGCACCGTGGTCAACATTTCCCTGCTGATCCGGTTCTGGGCAAATCGGAATGGAAGCTGACGGAGTTCATGTTTGAGAATCATCACGAAGGCCGCACGGACGAACGTCTGGTACCCAAAGAGAACGATACCGATAAAATCGGCAAAGTGACTTCTCCACGCAGAAACTTTCAACGAAAAGATCTTTAGATTCGTTTAAGCCTGTTGAATATCTCGCAAACATGACCGGGGCACATCACGCCATTAACTATGGCTGGTGCGCCCTTGTTTTCCATATGAGTCGATTGCACAGTCTAACCCGCTTTTCCTCCTAGGGCGTCCATAAGTTTCCGTATCTTATGCTTTATCTCATAACATTCGTTATTAAACCCGGTTCAGTTCTGTCCACCTTCTTCATAATGTATAGAAAAAGGACAAAGGAGGCTGGACCGGATGTCCCCCATGAAATCCTCAAGCGGTCTGGATGAGAATATCGCCGGCATGCTCTGTTATCTGTTTACCTTTGTAGGTGGAATCGTCTTCCTGGCAGTGGAGAAACGCAGCCGGTTTGTACTGTTTCACGCTCTTCAATCCGTCACGGTCTTTGGCATTATTATGATCGGTCATGTTTTGTCGGCATTTCTGCCTCTATTCGGACCTCTGGTCGCATCCTTGTTATCGTTGCTGGGAATCGTCGTCTGGATTATCATGGTCGTCACCAGCTTGCAGGGAAAATGGCTGAAACTGCCTTGGGTAGGGGATTTTGCTGAAAAACAGATGAGACATCTGTAGCATCCACTCCTAAAATAAAACAAAAAAACATCCGAATCACTGCTCTCGTGCAGCGATTCGGATGTTAAGGTGGTATATCATTTATTCCGTGAATTAATCATGTCATTAACTTCATTCATTCATCACGTGACTTATTCATCTTGTGAGTTAACATAGCATCCATTCCGGATACCACCTAACCACATTTACATATTTATGCTGATTTCTCCGTCTCTCCAAGAATCGCATCTGCCTGCTTCTCAGCCATTTTCGCAGCTGTCGCCTTCGTACCAAGGCCATTAAACAGCAAATTCATGAAGATGGCGGTGAAGCTGCCGGCAATGATTCCGTTACCCAGCATAATTTGTGCCCAGTCCGGTGCACCCGCGAACAGTTCAGGTACTACGGTAACTCCCAAGCCCATGCCTACGGAACAAGCAATGATAAACAGGTTCTCATGCCGATTCAGATCGACCTGACTGCCAATGATGCGAATACCGGATGAAACAACCATCCCGAACAGCGCAACCATCGCTCCGCCCAGTACAGAACCAGGTACAAGCTGTGCGAGTGCTGCAATTTTCGGCACGAATCCGATTACGACCAGCAAGCCACCTGCTACCACGATGACATCCCGTGTTTTAACACGAGTCATCTGTACAAGCCCTACATTTTGTGAATAGGTGGTATATGGGAACGAGTTGAAAATCCCTCCAAGTACGATTGCGAGCCCTTCCGCTCGATACCCCCGGGCCAAATCCTTGGAGGACAGATCCTTGTCCAGAATTTTGCCGAGAGCCATAAATACACCTGTCGATTCAGCTACGCTCACAATGGCCACCAGGATCATCGTCAATATGGGAACAATCTCGAACGTTGGCGTACCGAAATAAAATGGCTTCACCACGTGGAACCAGCTTGCTTCACGAATCGGAGCAAAATTAACCTCACCCATAAACCCGGCTGCTACCGTACCCGCAAGAAGACCGACCAGAACGGCGATTGAACGGATAAATCCTTTCGTAAAACGAGTCATAAGAATAATAAACACCAATACGCCAAAGCCGAGCAGAAGATTCGTCCCGCTGCCGAAATCTGGTTCATTCTGACCGCCTCCCAGATCTCTGAATGCTACAGGAATCAGTGTCAGACCAATAATGGTCACAACCGAACCTGTCACAACCGGTGGAAACAGACGGATCAGTTTGCCGAACAGCCCCGAGAATAACACTACAAAAATTCCTGACGCAATGACCGCCCCGTAAATGGCAGACACCCCGCTGTTCAGACCAATCAAGATCATTGGAGATACTGCTTGGAACGCACAGCCGAGCATAACTGGCAGCCCAACTCCAAAATAACGATTCCCCCATACTTGGAGGAGTGTTGCTACACCACAGGCAAGCAGGTCAATCGCAATAAGATATGTCAGCTGTTCCTGAGTGAAGCCCAATGCATTACTAACAATAAGTGGTACGACTACCGCTCCCGCGTACATCGCAAGGACATGCTGCAGACCAAGCGAGAACGTTTTGATGGGATGCCGGTGCCGCTGGAAAATGCGCTCGCGTGCCATATTAGTCCAAGCCCTCCTCATCCGCAAATGTGACCTGTCCATTCGACAGAGCCCCAATGCGAACCAGCGATTCCACGCGGTATCCTGCTTCTTGCAGCAAGCGACCTCCCGGCTGGAATGCCTTCTCAATGACGATTCCGATACCGACCACTTCAGCTCCGACCTGCTCAACGATGCGCGCCAGACCAAAGGCCGCTTCACCATTTGCCAGAAAATCATCAATAATCAGCACACGATCACCAGGCTGCATGAACTTCTTGGCTACCGTAATTTCATTCGTTTCCTGCTTCGTGAATGAGTACACCTTCTCAACCAGAATATCTTCTGTGAGTGTGAGCGACTTCTGCTTCCGTGCAAAAATCAGCGGCACATTCAGTTCCAGTGCAGTCATGATCCCCGGTGCAATCCCGGACGATTCAATGGTAAGCACCCGTGTAATGTTCTCTCCTTCAAAGCGGCGGATGAATTCCTTGCCCACTTCCTTCATGAGAACCGGGTCCATCTGGTGATTCAGGAATGAATCCACTTTGAGTACTTGCTCTGACAGGACGATTCCTTCCTGTCTTACTTTGTCTTTTAACAATTGCATTGAGATTCTTCCCCCTGTGTGCCCTCTATACAGCCTGCCAGCATGTCCTTCTCCGATGGTAAAAAAGCAAAAAGCCCGCCTTTTCACACGCTGCGGAAAAACCGGAGACGGGAAAAGACGGACTTGTACTTATCAGGACAAGCCGTATAAAATGCTGCATGTGCGCATGGATATAATGGACATCCGAATATGGTAACCTCTAGGCTTACACCTTCAGGGTCATTGCCTGTATAGGTAGCCCAACCATAGCGATCATGCAGATCTTTCCCGTAGTCCGATCATTCCGGTGATCGGGTAGAGACATGCAGGCCTATTCCTGCACATATACGAGTAACGGCATATTCAATTCATTTTTGGCTCCAAGATTCGTTACAATATATGATCGCGAACCTGAATATAAAAGTGTAAACGTAACTGACAATGTTAGAAGTATACCGAATCGGCGGCGTGAAATAAAGAAGTATTTTCATGGAAATTGTGAAAACATGTCTTAATTTGTAGACAGGGGGGTGATTGGAGCGTGTTTTTTTTGTACAATATGATAACGGATGCGCGGCCTACACTATGAATTTATTGGTTAAAGGAGATTGCAGAGATGAAAGGCATACTTAAGGAGTTTAAGGAATTCGCCGTACGCGGCAACGTGATAGACCTGGCAGTCGGTGTCATCATCGGGGCTGCTTTTGGTAAAATCGTCACATCCCTCGTGAATGATATCATCATGCCCCCTGTCGGGAAGCTGCTTGGAGGCATTGATTTCAGTCAAAAAATCATTAATCTGGATCGGGATATGACTACTGCGAGCGGTCAGGAAATTACAACATTGGCTCAAGCCAATGAGGCAGGCGCTACAGTCATCGCCTATGGTCAATTTATCAACATCCTCATTGATTTTCTGATCGTTGCATTTTGCATTTTCATGCTCGTCAAGGGCGTCAATTATATTAAAAGTAAAGAGCACAAAAAGCCCGAGCCGAAAAAAACAACCAAGGCTTGCAAGTACTGTTTATCCGAAATACCGGCTGCAGCTACCCGCTGTTCACACTGTACTTCAGAGCTGGAGGCAGAAGGCAGCGGCGCTCCCGCATAATCAACAGGTTTACTCCTGTTTAGACCCTTTTTATGTAAGGAAACCGCTCCGACATGAAAGGTCTCACCCTAGAGGTGGGGCCTTTTTTTCATTATGACTAAGAGCAAATGAAGGCTGCAGGAACTTATACTCTCTTATTACATTCCTTATGGACTAGAATCGGCGCGGCAGCAGATGCTCCAGAATCGACTTCAGATCCTTATCTTCCTTGTATACTTCTTCCCCGGTATCGAGTTCGGTTACCCGAATATATTCAAAGTTGGCCGAAGCATCCACTGGTTTAAACAGTAATTGCGCTTCATCTTCGAGACGTACATTGAATCCCATATCCTTAAACATGGTCGTCAACTGGTTGTTGGCCGGTTCCTGACCTTGCCCGACAAATATAAGTCCTCTTAGACTTTTACGTTCCTGTGGTTGCGGATAGATAACCTGAAAGTGTACAATGCATTCCATACGTTCGTTCCCCTTTCATTTAAAAACATACTTTGTGAAATTTTGAACTTTAAAACTTGCTATATAAGGAGATACGTATCATGACCCCAGAACGTTTCGACATTTATGATGATCAGCAAAATTGGATCGGCACAGAGCTCCGCAGTGTGGTACATGCCAAAGGCTATTGGCACCGTTCATTCCATTGCTGGATCGTGCGTGATGACGTTGATCAGCGGATGGTTCTTTTTCAGCGTCGCCGTGATATCAAGGATACCTTCCCGGGTTGTTACGACATTACAGCAGCGGGACATCTCACTGCGGGTGAGCAGCTTGAGGAGGCAAGTCGTGAACTGGAGGAAGAACTGGGCGTACACGCTCCATTTGAATCCCTGTCTTATCTACTTACTGCCAAACAGCAGCTGCAAGGCGAGGTTCGAGGTGTACCATTTATGGACCGGGAATTCAGCTCGGTATACGGCCTATGTCTTAACCAGCCACTCGAGGCGTACACCCTGCAGGCCAGTGAAGTGCACAGCCTATATGAAGCACCTCTGTATGATCTGCTCGCCTTGTTTCGTGGTGAAACGGATGCGATTCAGGCCACTGGAGTTTATGCGGAACAGGCTTCTACCCTGGATTCTTCTTCTCCCATTCCGGAACGTCATACTCGCTCAATCCATGCTTCCGAGTTCGTCCCTCATGGGACAGAGTATTACACTGGCGTACTCGAAGCTCTGTATCACGTGCCCAAAGGCTGATTCAGCATCTACTCAAATCGAGTGCTGTACTTATAACTCCAGTTTCTCAAAATTAGTATAACTTCATACCTTAACTCTAACTCAACAGGACAGCGGTGCCGTGATGAACATCACTGATTTGCTTCAAAACACAAAACAGGCGACTGCCCAAAGGCAGCGCCTGCACTATTTTAGTCTCCGATTCTTACGCTGTTCCAGCTTGCCAGGCCAGATTCTAGCAACCTTTGCTCAGCCCTGATCGCCTGCCGCAGGAACAGACCAATAACGAGCGGACAGCTGTTCAAAACGGCGTCCATAGCGGGACTCCAGCTCCTCACTCATATCCTGTTCCAGCTCGTACAGTACCAATTCCTGTGCAAAATGATTCAGCAGCAAACCTGTCATGACGGGATGTTCTGTTACAACAGCCTGAGTTGCACAGGATTCCCCGCGCATCCCAAGCATGCACCAGCGCCGATCAACAACAATGGAGAACTTTCTCCCGTTCCCTTTACCGTACAGAGGATGCCCTGGCCACGGTGCAGGCTGATCCAATATCCCCTCGCCACCATCACATGACCATAACAGCCTAACTCCCCGATCCTCTGCCTTTTTCAGGAGGTCATGCAGCAACTCGGCTTCCTCACGCCAAATGTCCACGACAATCTCATGCTTGGCCTCGGCCAGTTCACGGCTAAGGTTATCGAATACGTTTTTATCACCCTCGATATTATAGAAGGCCGGTTTCTCAGGTTCATGCTGTGGCATGCTGCTCTGTACATAATCAAGAGAAGCACGCATCTGCCCGGAGATCATTTGAGTCATCTCCTCAGGCTTCAGCACACTGTACTTCGCAGGTTCTCCGGCACTGCAGCGCAGAAATCCACGCTGAGAGAGCCGCTGCAAGGTGGAATACACATTGGAACGGGACACGCCAAGGCGCTTCGCAACCTCATAGCCTGAGGCTGAACCTTGGCGCGCGAGTTCCACCATAATTTTGGATTCCATCTCGGTAAACCCTAGATGATTCAGATGATGCAGCAGTTGGTCCATATTCCCGTCCCCCCATGCTGTCAGCAACCACACTGCCCTATCTTACTGCGGCAGTGGTCCTACTACATCAGATCTGTTCCGCACCACAGCGTGGGCACCATTTGGAGCCTTTGGGCAGCTCGGATGTACAAATCTGGCATTTCACCATCTCCCGCGGTACTTCAGTCTGTACGTCAACCGTGTTTACGATCGGATTATTCTCTTTCCAGTAACGGATACGCTCATCGAGTTCCTGCTGCCGTTCCCGTTCGCGCAGCATCTCTTCTTCCCGGCGGCGTTCCCATTCTGCATCAAACGCCTCCTTCTCCTCCTGCGTGAATTCGGTACTGTTATATTCGGATTCGGTCTCCAGATCTGCGATGGACGGAATTACCGTATGATAAGGTTCAGTTTCATCCACTTCATCTTGAATTGTTGTCGTTTCCTCATAGAAAGGACGTTCCGCACTTTGAGCCACTGCCGCTTCTTGCCGTACAGATGCAGGACCTGCAGTTGATGCTGCAGACTTGAATTCACCCAGTTTACGTCCGCACTTCGGGCAAAAGTTCGCATCCAGTGAAGCAACGTGGCCGCATTCGCACAACCGCTCATTTTTGAGTTCGGCAATTTTGCTGCGTAAACCATCAATCTCATCCTGCAGTTCATCGCACAGGTGTGACAGATCAACCATTTCCTTTTCGGCGCGCGTCATATCCTGTGCACGGTAACCCTCATAGAAGATGCGACCCATATCTGTAAAATGGACTTCCTGTTCCTGCTGCAAGCCCACGATTTGATTGTTTAATTTCCCAATCTCAACAGCATGCTGTGCACGCTCCGTTGCTTTGTTCGCTCCGTTCTTGATTCGTTGAAGCAATTTCATGACATCTCCTCCTCTGTCCCGTCAGACGTTGAACTCTTCTGGTTCAACTGCAATTTGTTCTTTAATTTTCAATTTTCATAGTATATATCTTATACGATATCATGCCAAAAAGTTGCGCATACGCGCGTGAGTGCCCGTTTTCTGCCGATGCTGGATGAATTCGGGGGCTTTCGTCAGGACCATACGTTCGGGTATAATGAAGCTTTGGCCCGACATAATCGCCGATGTAGGCGACTAACTCTATCATACCAATTTACATTGTGATTGTGAAAAGGGCAAATGGTTTACTTTTAAGCGGGATAGTCCTATCCCTGAATGCATACAGAGGTGGATGAAACATGTTAAGTCCGAACTCAACGTTCTACGCCCGTCCGCTCGGTGTCACTCCGGCGGCATCCCTGCCCCAGTCCCCGTCTGCTCCGCTGGAAACCAGTCGGCAGCTCGTGGGCGATGATCATCAGGATGCGCCTTATTTCCGCTCACTGGAAGAAGCAGGCATCCGTCTGAACGGGCCACAAATATCAGCCGTCCGTCACGGCAAAGGTCCACTGCTCACGCTCGCCGGAGCCGGGTGCGGCAAAACGACCGTACTGGCGGCCAGAGCTGGTTATCTCATGGAAGTCAGCGGCGTTCATGCAGGCAGTATCCTGCTCGTGACGTTTACCAACAAGGCCGCTGCCGAGATGAAAGACCGGATCGCATCACTGCCAGGTATTCGTCCTGCATCCGCACGAGCGGTACAGGCTCGCACATTCCATTCCTTCGCCCTGACACTGCTGCGTCATTACGGTGTACAGGAAGAGATCTTTGGGGAACCACGTGCCCAGCATACCGTTATCAAAATGCTTCTGCGGCAATACGGCATGAGTGAGGCCTTCCAGCCCGAAAGTCTGCTGTCCATGCTCTCTGCATGGAAGATGCAGGGCTCCGAAACGACCGATCTTCCCGAAAAATCGCAGGAGGAACGTGATGCCAAACGGGTCCTCCTCGGTTACGAGAACTGGAAACGTGAGCGTAACAAGATGGATTTCGACGATATCTTGCTGCGGGCTGCAGCCCTGCTTCGTGATCCCGCCGTGCTGAAGCCGCTGCAGCAGCGCTTTCAGTACATCATGGTCGATGAGTTCCAGGATACGAATAAACTGCAATATGAAATTGTGCAAAAGCTCGCTTCAGCCCATCGCAACCTGATGGTTGTGGGTGATGACGATCAGACGATCTATACGTTCAATGGAGCGCGCCAGGAATCCATTCTTGAATTCGATAAAGTTTACCCCGGGGCACGCATCGTGACGCTGGATATCAATTATCGCAGTGATGCACGCATCCTCGGACTGGGCAGTGAACTGGTCGCCCGCAACAAGCGAAGACGGGATAAGCGGCTGCGTGCAGCTGGTCATCGCGGAGACGCACCACGCTTCGCCACGCCTTCAAACGCAGAGGAGGAAGCAGCCTGGGTCGTGAACCAGATCTGTCAGCAGGTTGAGGAAGGATTGCACACTTATCGCGATATAGCGATCCTGCACCGAACAGCCAGCAGCAGCCGGGCCGTATTTGAGCAGCTGGTATTGAAAGATGTTCCGTTTGTTCAGCATGGGGCTTCCCCAGTATTCTACGACCAGTCCCTCATCAGGCCCCTGATGGATCATATGCGCCTTTCCCTGGATCCACGCGCTGTAGATGCTCTCCCAAGTGCACTTGGACCACTATACGTATCCCGTGATGCCGGGCTGGAGTGGATTCAGCGCAGCGAACAGCAGCAAGCCAAAAAGTATCCGCTGATCCATCTGGCCAAATGGGACAAGCTCAAGCCCTTCCAGCAGGAGCAGGTCAAGGAACGCATCAAGCTGATCAAGTCGCTGCACAAAATGAAACCGGTCATCGCCATCCAGGAGATGCGCCGCCAGTTCTACGACAAATATATGGAAAGCGGTGATCCCAGCATCTTCACCCACTACAAGGAAACGATGCTGGAGACACTGGACGAATTCGAAGCCGCAGCCAAAAAGTTCGAAACAGTAGAAGAGTTTATAGCGTTTGCCGATGAGCTCTCCCGCAGACACCGTGAAATGGAATCCCTGCGCCGCTCCCAGGACAGTGATGCAGTGCAGCTGATGACCATACACCGGGCCAAGGGACTTGAATTCCCATGCGTATACTGGATCGGTGCCAGCGAGGGCATTGTGCCTCACAGTACAGCCCTGCGGCAGGATATCCCTGAAGATCAAAAGGCAGCTCTTGCAGTTCAGCAGACCGATACGGAGCTGGATATGGCTCTGGAAGAAGAACGACGGCTCGCTTATGTTGCGATTACAAGGGCGAAAAAGTACTTATACGTCACTTCACCGGCCAGTCATCACGGGAAACCGGCAGACGTATCCCGCTTTTTGCTCGAAGCCTTCGGGCTGGAGGTTCCAGACAAACGTAAAGAGCGCGACGATAGCCGAACAGGCCATTCAGCTTCATATGGCAAAGGCAATGGACAATCTGCCCGCTCTGGTACTCGTTCCGAGGGACGGGATGTGGTACATCGTCGTGCAATCAGCTACAGCGATCGTGACCATGACGTGCACAACGAACGTGACGAGGATCGCCTCAGTGAACGTCGCGGCAGCGGACAAATTCGCAACCATAAGGCGTTCAGCACGACAGGTGTCCGTCAGGGAAGTCAGGTTGCCTCAGCTTCATCCAGTTTAGGGTCATCGTCCTCAGGACGTTCCGAACGAACAGAGACGGTAGCGATCTGGAAATGCAGTTCATCTACCTGTAAGGCATGGCTTCGTCAGAAACCCGCCGTACCTTCTGCAAAGGCAGCCAAACGGGCTGCAGCAGGACCGCCGCCATGCCCCCTGTGTTCAGGATCCATGGAAGCCGGAACACGCGAGGTGCCTGTGACTGGGCGGACAGGACGATAATCAACACTAGGTGGAATATATTCTCTAAAAAAGCCAGATTGGCAAGTAGCCTATCCTCAATACTTTATTGATGGATAGGCTTTTTATGTAATGATGACAAGATTAAATTTTTTCTAGATTGGAACAATCGTGTCCCAAGAAGTGTTTCTACAATATATTCTTAACGATATACAACCATTTGAAACGAATGAGGTGTCTTATGGAATTGGAGATTGCAATTAGAGAGCGGATCCAGGAGCGCTATGATATTTTACATGAGCTTTATGATATCTGGTTTACGGAAAACCCAGCCCATATCACAACCAAGGACAGATTTTACCAACAAGCACATATTGAGAAACATAGAGCATTTACCTATCTGTTGGACAAAGGATACATTGTTGTCACACCCGTAGAAAATGAACCTGAGCAGGTTGCCGTTTGCATTACTGTAGACGGGATTGATTTTTTCGAACGAGGCCGTTTGGAGGGCAAAGGTAATGGATGGTCGATTGTGACCGAATACTCTGATGAATAGGCACGGTTGAACGGCTGTGCTCGTTTCAGGGCGCTCACTGCTGTTTATTAACAGTAGAAGCGTCTTTTTTCCATTTTAGAATGGAGGTTGGATTATGCAGGACAGTAAAACGCACTATTTTGTATCCGTAACCCATAACCTCATTGAACAGACTCAGAATGAATCAACACCATTTGAAGTCGTGGTGGATGATGAACAGTTAAATCGGCTGAAAGACTTGATGAAAGTGCTGGAGGACGACGATGCCTATACGTTACAGCGCGCGCCTGTACCCTACAAATCAGCAGATCACGACGAAGCAACCGAACAGTTTTCGGATGGTATGACCTTGCTGTACAGTTTCCTGTACGACCACGGAACTCCTGATACCCAGCAAGCGATTGAGAGCATGAATGTGCTGCCAAGGCTGCAGGATACAGATTACGACGACCCCGGGTATGAGAACTCTCCAATGAACAAATGACACAGTCAAAAGCATGCGATGCCGCACGATGCGGAACCGCATGCTTTTGTGTGATCGGAACACTTCAGCAAACTCTGCGATAAAATTAATCCAGACGAATCTCCTGCCCTTTCTCAGCAGACTCATAGATTCCGCATAACATCTTGGTCGAAGCTACCCCGTCTGCAATCGGGCTAATCGGTCCGGTACCGTTTAAGCAGCAGTCCACAAAGTGATCAATCTGATTCTGGAATGCACTATGAATATGCAGCCCCGTATGATCTGTCTGCGGCTCGATATTCAGGATGGTGTTGTGTTTTTCCGTAACAATCAATGTCTCAGGTTCGAGCTCGAAGCCGCCGCGTTCACCGTACAATTTGACATAGGATTCCTCCCCGCAAGCATGCAAAGTAAAGCTCACATCCACAGCGAGCGAAGCTCCATTCTCGAAGCGAATTAGTGCGTTAGCCATATCTTCTACGTTATTCACGGCAGAACTGTAATCCGCTGCCTTGTAGAACGAAAGGTCTTCGATATGAGCACGATTACCCAGCTTCCGATAAGTGTTCCCACTTACCGTAACAGGTTTCGGCCGGCCCATGAGATACCAGCATTGGTCGATGATATGTACGCCCAGATCAATAAGAGGACCTCCACCAGAGCGGTTCTTGTCCGCGAACCAGCCTCCGGGATTGCCCAGACGGCGAAGTATGGATGCCTTGGCATAATACAATTGACCAAACTCCCCTGCATCAATAAATTTCCGAAGCATCTGCATATTGTTGTCGTAGCGCCGCACAAATCCAACGATGAAAGTACAGCCGCTTTTCTTCACGGCCTCTTCAATTCGCAATGCATCTTTCACATTTGTTGCCACAGGCTTCTCCAGCAGCACATGCTTGCCCGCCTCCAGGGCTGCGATGGCAAATTCGGCATGCGTATTATTCCATGTACAGATGCTGACTGCATCCACATGAGGGTCCTTTAGCATTTCCCTATAATCGGTGTAGACGGACTGTGCATCATATTTCTGAGCTGCGGCTGTTGCGCGCTGTTCGTTCAGATCACAGATGGCATAGATGACAGCGTTCTCGTTTTTGGCATAACACCTCATATGCAGATCTGAGATGGATCCGGTGCCGATCATTCCGATGTGCAGCATTTTGCTTGTACTCATCTTCGTCCTCCCTTCCTTTTTCCGGAAGCTTCATGATCTCTCTAGTCTGCCCGCAGCATGCCTCTGTAAATACCCGGTGTTGAATTTTCGATCTTCACGGCACCCAGCGTCCGGGCATAAAAATCCACTGGCCCTGCTGATCCAATGATCGCATAGCCATAACCATCCGCCTTCATGGCGTGCATGCAAGCCAGCAGCAGAGCTGTACCCACACCTTTGCCCCGCGCCTCCTGGCTCACTCCTGTTGGACCGAAGAAGTTGCGGCAGGTCGCTTCATAACAGGCGAAGCCTATTATTTTCCCGTGTTCGAGGGCAATATAACAGGATACGGGCTGGCGCGCAAAGGATACATCACACTCATCCACCCAAGGCTGGCTAAAATGCGATCTAACCCAATCCAGCACAAGCTGTTTCTCCGGAGCAATGGCTCTTCGAATTACGATCGAGGACTGCTCCAGTCTTTTCAATCCACTCTCCTGCTCCGGCAAATGATAGAGCGCTACCAACATATCACTCATCTGATCCATTCCTCTCCTCATTGAATGTTATGGCGTTTTTCTCGAACTTCCAAGCGAACAGGAACGGAGCAAAGGTTGTACCACTCATCTGAAATTAACCGTATCCCGCTGCCTGTAACCCGGAAATTCTCACATCGGGCAAATAATAATCTGACACGCCACTCACATGACTCATCGTTCATCTGCAACAATTGGATGGTTTGTTCCGTCTATGAGAATGAACGCGGCCTTAATTAGGAGTTTACCGCGAACTATCCAAGATTAGAAGGGAAGATCAACAATGAACAACAACATGAAAAAAGTAAGTGCCCTAATGGTCCTGTCCATGGCCCTAAGTGGAGGAGCAGCATATGCTGCGACACTGGAAACGACCCAGTCTAGCAGCCCAACCTCCGTAGCTGTAGATAGTGCTTTGTCTGAATCCGTAAACGTAACTGTCAATGGCACAGCGATCACGGACGGCTATTGGAACAAAGATGGCAAGGAAGCCATGATCGCACTGCGCGATCTTACGGATGCACTCGGCATTGAGCTGAAGTGGAATAAAGAGAATAAGTCGGCCGAGCTGACTAAAGGCAATTTCTGGACACTAGTCATGGCAGACAAAGATCAATATTCGTTCAATAAAATGTTGATTACGCTGGGAACTGCACCTCAAATCACCGATGGCAAAATGTTCGTACCGGCTTCATTTGCAGACAAGGTGCTACATACCCAGGTAACAACAACCGGCAATAAAGTCACGATTTCTAGCGAAGAGGACGTGAAAAACGTTACTGAGCGCGGCGTCATTACAGGAATTAACCCGGATACTAAATATCCTTCCATTCATATTGGTGGCGCGGGCACTGAAGGTCTGGTGCTCAATCTGGGTGAGGATACCGTTATCAAATCTGCAGACGGCAAGGAGATTGCACTTACCGATCTGACCATTGGCATGACTGTAGAAGCTGTACACGCACCAATCATGACCATGAGCCTTCCACCGCAAACACCGACCTACGAAGTGACTGTTGTGGATACCGTTGCTAAGGAATCCGTTACGAAATCGGAAGATGTTCTGGGTACTTCGGGTACCATTGAAAATGTAAGAACAACCAAGGATCAAGGGACCCAGATCGAGATCTCTGGTTTCCGTTTGACCGAAACATCGCCTGACCATGTCATTCTCAACATTTCGGAAGATACCAAGCTGGTCAACCAAAAGGGTGAGGCCATCAAAGCAGAGGAACTGACGAAAGACGCAAAAGTCATTGGATTCTATAGTCCGATGCTGACTCGCAGCCTGCCTCCAATCGGGAATGCCTGGAAAGTGGTCGTGGATACTTCGGGTGCAGAGATTGTACCGTTTCAATAAACAGGAGTTATCACAGGTTTATTAAATTAGACCGATTTAACCTATAACGTTCCAATTGCAAAAAATAACCTTACCCGGTCTGTTCTTTTACAGACGTGGGATAAGGTTATTTTTCCATTCCAGCTATGTGGCCTTTGTTTATTCGGCTTCTGGATCACTTTCAATTATGGCTTCTGCTTCAATCTCAACCATTAACAGGGGATCAATGAGTGCACTTACTTCAACCATTGTGGCTACAGGCTGGATCTGCCCAAAGAATTCGCCGTGGGCCTTGCCAACTTCCTCCCAGCGGGAGATATCCGTCACGAACATGCGGGTTCTTATCACGTCCGACAAGTCTGCACCTAATTCATTGAGCGCCTTCTCAATCGTCTGCAAAACAAATCTGGTTTGGGCGTATGGATCCCCCGCTCCCACTACAACGCCGTCCTGCATGGCTGTCGTTCCTGCCACCTCTATCCGGTTTCCTACCCGGATGGCCCGGCAATAGCCCACAAGCGGTTCCCATGGGGAACCAGTAAATACCTGCTGTTTACTCATTGTGTCCTCCCTCGCTCTGCTTGTCTTTTATTGGATAATCTCTGCATTATAACAGGCCGGATTCAATCTAGGTACCAGAAATTAGGTAATCGAAAGTTATAAATCTACTAAAAAAAGTCCCATGTACGTAACCAGCTGCTGTGCAACCAGACACGTTTACAGGACTTTTTTTTCATTTAGGTATTCAAGCACAAACTAAATACGCTGCCAATCGGCTTACAGTTTAATATTGGCCTCATCAAAGTATTCTTCAAGGGTCAATCCGCTTTTCGCAATATCGGGTGCCAGATCGGTTCCGACATATCGGATGTGCCAAGGCTCGTAGACGTAACCCGTAATGTCTTCCTCACCCTTAAGGTAGCGGATAACGAAGCCATAGTCTGCAGCATGTTCTGCCAGCCACTCGCCTTCTTTCGAGGTGCCAAACACTTCTTCCAGGGCATTACCTACACTCGGGCTGGATACGTCGATCGCAAGACCCGTCTGATGTTCACTTCTGCCCGGCTTAGAGCTCACACGATCTGTATATTCTTGTCCTTTGGTCTGCACATTGTTGTTATAGATGGAAACCTGGCGTTCATATGAACGGTATCCAGACACCGCGCGCAGCTCAATGCCGTCTGCCTCAGCTCCTGCAAACAGCTTCTCCAGCGCTTCTGCGGCTTCCTTCCGCATGTGGCGCTTCTCGTGAGGACCATCGAAGGAAAATGGCACATTCGGCTCTACCAAATCGTCTGGCTCATAGCCTTCCGGCAGGCTGCGCTGCTTGTTCACGATAACCGTCATGGACTCTGCATTGGTAACAACGGATTGACTGTCAATCGTATTTTGCATCGCACTAATGCTTCGCTTCTCCAGCAGAGGGTCACCCGCATTTGTCTCATTGCCAGCATCTGAAGAGTCCTGCTCTTCACCCGCAGAAGCATTGCCGGAATCCCCGTTCTCACCAGATGATGGCTGATCTGTCTCGCTGCTGTTTGTCTTGTCGCCGTCATCCCCTGTGTCCTCGGTTAAATGAACGGTAGTTCCGTCTGTTTCCTGCTGCGTATTGCCTGCTGCGTTCAGATCCTGACTTTCCTCTGATCCCGAGCCATCCTGGCAGGCGGACAGCAATGCTCCGCATATCATAAGCGAGGACAGCAATACCGCTATATGGCGCTGTCTTCCTGTTCGTGATTTCATCTAAAAAACTCCTATCGCAATATAAGTATGAAAAAAATAAAATACGCTCCGGGGCATTTCATCCCCTGCGACAGTATACATCAAATTGCAGTGAAGCTCCACCGCTCCAAGCTTACTGGCAGGGAATAGCCATCATGTGAAAAGGGTCGCACGGCATATACGGCTATTTTTCGGACTTTTAGGGCATCATCCCAACGTTTAATCAGCAGATCCAGATTAAAGTCCGGGTTGATATCCTTTCCAATCTTGCTCACCATAAGGCCATCTTACACAGACAAATAAGCGAGGGTGATCCAAGATCTCCCCCGCTTCATGCCTGCTATGATTTGGTTGCCGGGCTGTCCTTCTTCTTCTGGACAGCCTGCCAGATCCGCGCTGCTACACGTTCGCGGATCATGGTCAGACCTGCTGCCACGGGTACTCCCGGCAGCAGCGCGGCCAGTTCCGGCGTTGCCGGAGGCTTGCCCGGCTGCGCCAGCCGCACCTGCACCGCGCCGAAGCCAGGGCCTGGCTGGTGCATGGCGCCATCTGCGGCAGCCTCGGCGATCCA
This sequence comes from Paenibacillus sp. 7523-1, assembly GCF_002276415.1. Classification (NCBI taxonomy): domain Bacteria; kingdom Bacillati; phylum Bacillota; class Bacilli; order Caryophanales; family Paenibacillaceae; genus Paenibacillus; species Paenibacillus sp. 7523-1. The sequence goes on from NZ_NPBR01000024.1 coordinate 78,556, forward strand.
CTCGCCGACGGCAGCGCCGCCTTCGCCGCCCCGCGCCTGCGGGCGGCCCGCCGTTTCCGCGGCGCGGCCCGCGCTGCTTGGATCATGGGCCAGTTCCTCTGCCCATGATCCAAGCACACCGGCAAGCAGCGCTTCGCGCGGCAGGCCGGCGTGCGCCAGCTGCAGCAGCGGCTCCGCCGCGAAGCGCGCAGCGATGGCGTGCTCCGCAGCCGAAGCATGCGCGCAGTCTGCGCGGCCGCAGGAGCATGCCGCAACGGCCGGCGCAGCGGGCAGCAGCCCCGCGAGCTCCGCTGGGGCAGGGCCGCCGCGAAGCAGCGCGTACAGGGCCAGCGGCTGTTTGCGCAGCTGGACCAGCACGGCCTCGCGAGCTTCTTCGCTGGGCTGCGGCAGCGTACCTGTTACCGTGAACAGGCTGGCGGCTGTTCCAGCCTGCTCCGCGGCTACTGATGCGTTCTGACGCGCTTCAGCAGCCTCACTCACCCCTGCTGTCCATCCACCGGGGGACATATGCAGCTCCACATTCCATTTTTCGCTCATAACCTTCCCCCTTCTCATATGATCGCCCACCAATATACTTGTCAAGCTTATAACCACGTCTCACCCTGAAGCGAGATCAGCCCGCGCAATTCGTCATCCGACATTTCGGTCAGCCAGTTCTCCCCGGAACCAACCACCTGTTCGGAAAGTGCCTTCTTGCTCTCGATTAGCTCATCTATGCGTTCCTCCAGCGTACCCTGGCAGATCAATTTGTGAACCTGCACGTTGCGATTCTGCCCAATTCGGAACACCCGGTCTGTTGCCTGATTCTCCACCGCGGGATTCCACCACCGATCATAGTGGATGACATGGCTGGCACGCGTCAGGTTTAGACCTACCCCACCAGCCCGGAGGGATAGAACGAATAGTGATGGTCCCTCGCCCTTTTGGAATGTCTCCACCATCTCGTCCCTCTGTGCCTTGGACACGCCGCCGTGCAGGAAATACGGTTCTTCCTCATAACGCTGCGTTAGGCGCGATACCAACAGCTCGCCCATTGCCACATATTGAGTGAAGATGAGTGCCGATTCTCCGTTGTCACGGATCGCATCAACCAATTCCAGCAAGCGTTCCATTTTGCCGGATGCCTCCACTTTCGCATGATCCTTGCGGCTGCTGTCTGCCAGTACCGGATGGTCGCAGATTTGCTTCAGTTTGGTGAGTGACGATAATACAATCCCTTTGCGGGCAATGCCGTTTCTGCCATCCAGTCCACCCATCAGGTCATCCACTACACGTTGATATAGGATCGTCTGCTCTGGTGTCAGTGAGCAGTATGATTTCAGCTCCAGCTTCTCTGGCAGATCCTTGCGGATGTCCGGATCGCTTTTGAGCCTGCGCAGCATGAACGGCGAAACAAGCCGGTGTAGCTCCCGCAGGGACGTGCTGTTTTCTTCGGATGTCCCCATTCCGGTGTATCGCTGGCGGAACGATGAAGCTGTTCCAAGATATCCGGGATTGAGGAATTGGAAAATGGACCACAGCTCGCTCAAACGGTTTTCGACCGGTGTACCCGTCATCGCAATCCGGTGAGGCGCCGATAAGCGCATCACACTTTGTGCCTGCTTGGTACGATAGTTTTTGATATACTGCGCTTCATCAAGGACCACGGTTGACCAATGCAATGAGGCAAGGTCAGGTCCGTCCCGGCCAGCCAAATGATAGGTCGTCAGCACAATATCATGTGCCTGTGCCTCGGCCTGAAACGCAGTGCCATGAAGCCGCTGTCCCCCATGATGAATGTACAGAGACAGATTTGGCGCGAATCGCTTGAGCTCACGCTGCCAGTTGCCAAGCAGAGAAGTCGGGCAGACGATGAGTGCTGGCAAGTTGACGGCCTCTGCAGGTACAATCTCGCCAGACTCCGATGGATCAACCGAATCATACATTTCATTTTCACGCGCTTCTTCCGCCGCTGCCTGCTGTTCCTCATGTTTCTGGTCGAGCAGGCACGTGATCACCTGAATCGTCTTCCCGAGACCCATATCATCCGCGAGGCAAACTCCGAAGCCAAGCTCACGCATCGCAGACAACCATTGATAGCCGCGCTCCTGATATGGCCGGAGTTCCCCATGCAGCTCCGCGGGCACTTGACGTGGTTCGATACTGCGAAGCACCTGGCCGTCCAGCAGAAAGGAGAGCAGACCTTCGGATTCCGCACCAAAAACGGATAATCCCTTCCAGGCTGCATCCTCGCCTTCCTCCGCAGCCAGATGAAGCCATTCGGATAACGGCATATATTGTTCTTCTTCTTTTTTCATATAACGCAGAACCTGGCGAATCTCCTTCGTGTCGACTTCGATCCATTCGCCGCGGAACATCACATAAGGTACCGAAGCTTCGGCTAACGCAGCAAGCTCCTCTGCAGTAACAGGTTTGCCGTCCAGCATCGGTTCCGCCTTGAAGGCAACCAGTTGTTCCATCCCCAGTGCATTCGGAGCGCCAGGTGCCCGTTCCGTACCACGATTGAGCATCTGTAAACGCAGCCCAGCTCTACGCCGACCCGCACGACTCCAGCGGGATGGCATAAGTACGGTTATTCCTGCCTTCTGCAAACGCGGCACCGCATGAGTCAAAAACTCGAAAAAGGACTGCTGCTCCAATTTTATCCCTTCCGGGCGGGGTTGAAGCAGGGCTATTTCCAGTTCAGGTGCCAATTCACTGGCTTGACCGAGGGCCATGAGCAGCTGCTCCGCTGCGGATACGTAGCGCACCTTCCCCCGATCCAGGTCCCGATCCGGATGAGCCCAAATGGTTCGTGCAGGTAATCTCAGACCAGCCTCCTGTGCACTATCTACCCAAAAGGTGATGCCCCACAACGTTTCATGCTCGCCAAGAGGCGGTTCAAGCCGAAGCACCAGCTTCAGTTCCCCTTCGGCAGGGGCAGTTTCCTCACTGCCGATTACGGGCATCCCTGTGCCCCCTGCTTCCCGCAATGTCTCGATCAGCTCTGCCATTTCCTCCGTTGGCCCCTGTACAGTCACGGGACGGAACATCGAGATCAGGCTGTTCCACCACAGTTCGGCTGCTGGAGAAGATCCACGCCGAAACTGGGTGCGGTATCTTGACAATTCACTGTCCATCCCTTCCAGTTCTCCTGTCACAACAGCATGAATCATGCCGCTCATGAATGAAAACAGGACAGCAGCACCTGCCTCCTCCCGCGATTCCGGCTCGGATGAAGCGTATGCCCCAGGTGCAGACAAACCGATTGGCGGCATGGCTTCCGCCAGTTCGCGGAAACGTTCCACATCTGCTTCCTGAGATAGACGAGGTCGCCATACCCCTGTCAGCGTTTCTTGTCCCGTCCGTCGCCGCGCCCCAGTTTTGGCAGCAAATTCGGCAGAAGGAGCAATCTCTCCGCGCAGCAGCAGCTCCTGTGTGAACTGTGCTGCTTTTATCCAGTAGCGAATCTCCTCACCTGCCTGAATCCCTGCGGCCTTCAATATGCTGTCATCCCAATGGAGCAGCAGTTTAAATGTATCTTTGGGCGAGATCGCAAGCCCTTCCAGCGTCCGTCCAAGCAATTGGCGCCGCTTCGTACTCTTGGCTTCCGCAGCATTACGCATCGGATTGGGCCAGCGCAGCTCCGCAAGGCGAAGAGCGGCAGGCTGAAACAGACGACCTCCGTCGCCAAAATTCAGCCTCCTTACCACGTGGGTCCATGCATCCACACGCGGCTCCGATGTTTCACCGGAAAAACAAAAAAATACGTCACCAAGCCATACTCCATACAGCGATTGCATCATTACAGTCTCCCGTCATCCCTTCGCATTGTTACTCTCCATCATATACGAAAATGCCCGGATTTAAAAACCTTTACGCACAAAAATTGCTTTATTCATCTCTTGATACACTCCAGATACGTTCCTGATCACTTCAATCCGCATAAAAAAATGTTCCTTCTCCCCTGGATGGGATTAGGAACATTAAGATTGTGTGCAGGTCTTCACCTGCTGCTAAAATGACACCAAACGATTTATTCACCTAAGCTTGTCAGCAGGCCCAACATTACTTCCAGGTTCAAAATTCCCGCCGTATGATCCGGGGCATGTCCAATCTCTTTGAATACACCTGTCATGAAACGCTTATGCTCTTCTGCAGGTTCTTCAAACCGATCGTAGGTCACCACAGAATCCACTGTGTCCACAATTAGAGGCACATATCCTCCTTTATACGGTACGACAATAATACGCGTAGAAGCATCGTCATCTTTATCGGGCATGCCCAGCAGAACCCGCAGACTAACGACGGAAACCACCTTGCCGTACAAAGACCCAAAGCCCCTGATCTCCGGACTGCCGAACGGAACAGTTGTCACGGGAATCATTCTGATAATTTCATGTACTTCCTCAATGCGAAGCGCGAAAAACTGATCTCCAACCGTAAAATTAATGTATTGAACTTGAGCTTCCTCATTCATAGTTGTCCCCATACCCTCTCACTTTTAAAGGTTACTTGGTGTATCGGCTATTTTCCACGAAATATTTAGAGCTTCATTTAATTTAACAAGCTGTTTATTCCTTTCCAAACAACCGAAGCGAGGGCGGAAGAAGTCGTGAAGAGTTCTCTTTCATCTGAAGAAATATAACTTTCTATCATATAGTTCATTTTTCCTATAATCACTCTATAAAAAACGCGAAAAATGTCGATATACACTATAAGTTCTTTTTGAATCAATACTTGCTCTAACGATCATATTTTATGAAAAGAGGAAAAACATGACGCTAAAAGCCAAAGTCATTGTCATCGTCACCGCTATTTGTATTTTGCTCGCAGCCCCGCTAAGTTATATCGCCCTCCTCGTAATTGAAAAACAGGCTACGGAGTCTGTGGATAACCAACTGCAGAGTACGGTTCAATATGCTGCAGCCGAGGTCAATGGATGGGCCATAGCCCAAGCTAAAGTGATTGAGACACTCGGGAAGGTCATTGAAGATACCGTGCCTCTGAACGAGATCGGTATGGACCACCTCCAAGCTTTCCAACTGCCGTCTAATAAGGAGAATATCGCTACCATATATTTCGGGCTTGAGGACGGAACCTACATGGATGGAGCAGGCTTTATTCCTGATGCGTCCTTCGACGCCCGCGAACGCCCCTGGTACGTGCAAACCAAAGCCTCCAATGAGCTGACATATAGTGATGCTTACGTGACCAAAGCCGGTGTACAGTCCATATTCATTGGGGTGCCTCTCCATGATGCAGACGGGAATTTCCAAGGGGCGATCGCTGAAAATATTGCTCTGGATTCCATCAAGGATGAGATTAACTCCATTCAGACGGAGAACGGATTTACCTTTTTGCTGGACCAGGCCGGTGTAGTGCTCTCCCACCCCAATCAGGAGTTGTTGAATACCCCACTTGCGGATCAAAGTGACTATACCGATATTGTGGGCACGATGCTTAAGGAGCCAAGCGGATTATCCGAATATACCTACAATAATGATCGCCAATTAATCTATTATGAGAAAATTCCGAACACCAATTGGATTGTTGCCACATCCATCTCCAAGGCAGCTGCCCTGGCTGAGTTTACGAAGACAAGAACGTTGTATCTGGCCTTTATCGTTGTATTTACACTGATTTTGGCGGCTCTCGCCTATTTCTTTGCTCTAAAAACGATCAAGCCCTTACTTGCCATGAAAAATAGTGCCAAGCAGCTGGCAGCCGGAGATCTTACCGTGCAAGTTGCCGTGAAGGGAAAAGACGAGATTGCACAACTGGGTTCGTCATTTAATGAAATGTCTGCTTCACTACGCAGTTTGATCGGAAAGGTCGATCAATCGGCTCAGCAGGTTCAGGCCTCTTCCCAAACCATGTTCAAAGATGCTTCCGGCAGTAACGAAATTGCCGGGCAGATCTCGACAGTAATCGAGGAAATTGCCAAAGGTGCGGGAGAACAAGCTGAATCGATTCAAGCCGGAGCTGAAATGGTGTCCGGAATTAACGGAATCATTGATCAGATTACAGACGAAGCCCGGCAGGCTTCCGAAACGATATTGGACGTTAATCACGCGATGGAGAGCGGCCAAAGTGCAATCGCTCGTCAGTCAGATCTATCCCAGGCAGGACAGGAATCCACCAGTCGGGTCGAAACATCCAATGAACTGCTGCTGAGCAAAATTGGTGAAATATCCGCCATTACAGGCAGTATTCAGAACATTGCAGCACAGACCAATCTGCTTGCCCTGAATGCATCCATTGAAGCTGCACGTGCAGGAGAACATGGCAGAGGATTCGCCGTTGTTGCCGGGGAAGTTCGCAAGCTTGCCGAACAATCTTCCCACTCCGTTGCTGAGATCGATCAGTTATTGAACGACCTGAATGCAGCAGGCAAGCAAAGCGCAGCCGAACTGGAGCAGTTCCGCCTGAATAGCTCGGATCAATTGGATTCCATGGCAGAAACATCAGCTTCCTTTGATCTGATTCGTGGGTCCGTAGATGAAATCATACACAAAATTAGCTCGATCACTTCGGGTATGAATGAGATCAAATCAGGTGCTGCCCAGGTATCTGACGTTATTACAGGGCTCGCCGCTGTCGCTGAGGAGAGCGCTGCCTCTACCGAAGAAGCCGCATCTTCCACAATGGAACAATCCTTGTCGATCAGTAATATCTCGGAAACAGCCAAGGCGTTATCCGATCATGCAGATCAATTGCTGCGTGAAGTCAGTCGTTTCAATACGGAAGATAAATAAGAAAGATCGCTATAAAATAAACTAACGAATGTAAACTACATCAAAAAGACCAGAGATTGGCTATATGCCAAAACTCTGGTCTTTTTTGCACGTGATGCTGTGGATAACTATCCAGATTGGTTAAATAGAGTGAAATTCACACGAAAAAGTTTAAGTTATACCCTATATGTGGATAAGTTGTGCACATATTGCACACAGTTTGTGGATAAATGGGCATAAGTGTGTGGATATACAACAATTTGATGTGGACATGTTGTGTACTTGTTTGTAAATCTCACGTAAAAGCTTAATCATCTACTTCATTTATCCCTCATTGTGGACACACTGTGGATTGCAGCAGTCTTTATTCGTTTAATTAACCAGTTCGCCTTGTCTCATAATCAATTTGTCATCAATATAGACATCAGGCTTCTGCACTACTGCATCGATATGCACTCCTGCCGCAATCGTCCCTCCGAAGGTGTTGTTACTGCCAAAGGCAACGTGGATCGTTCCATACACCTTCTCATCTTCCAGAACGACTCCCGTAATTCTCGCCTTATTGTTGGTGCCAATACCAAATTCGCCGAGATAACGGCCATCCCCATCACCCAGCATCGTCAGCAGCTGTTGTCCATCCGGACCCTCAGCCGAGACCAGTCGGCCTTCTTCTACCTTCAAAGTCATCGGTTCACGGAGTGCTCCAATTCCCGCAACAGATCCATCTACGACAATGCTGCCTTCACCTATTCCTTCAAGCGGTGCAATGTAGGCTTCCCCTGAAGGCAAATTGCCCGATTCACCAGGGTTCAAATACATCCCTGTGCTGGGTACTCCGCTTCGATCCTTGATGGAGAAGGACAGACTGTGCCCTTCCTTTTCGATCCGGACCTGGCTTCCCCCAGTTAATAAAGCCGTGACCTTCTCGGTCAGTGCCTTCACCTGCGGATATTCGGCTGTAATGGCACCATTCATGAACATATCCTCTGTCATGCCAGGCATGGTTGCGACACGTGTACCCGATGCAGCGGCCTGTTTCCGAGCCTGTGTATGAGTTAAGGAGTATCTTGTCACACATACGGCTACATCGGCTTGGATCATGGCTTGTGCAATTGGTGCAGGCGGTTCTTCCCCGGATCTGCTGCGTTCCGCCATAATCATCAGCACGGATTCCGCTCCAAGTGCTTTCCCCGCTTCATAAATGGATTCTGCGAGTTCCCTTTTGGCATCGTCTGCCACAACCACGAGTTGTTCTCCCTTACGCAGCCCCAAGCATTCGGTTAATACATTTTTACTAATTTCCACACGCTGCTGATTCATTTCACTAATCTCTCCTGTCATTGGTAGAACCCTTTGTACTTCTTTGCGCTTGAATTGACCCTTTGGGTAATCTGTTGGGGGATCACGTACATTTCCACCTCGGACTGAAACCTGAAATCAATGTTTAGGTTCCGCCCATTTGACGAGAATCGCTGCCGTTTCCTGGTATTGAAAGACCGGAAAGTAGTGTCCATAAGGGACGTCGATTCGTTTACACTGTGGATTCATATCCTCTGGGTAGTGATATTCAATATCTTCGCCAGCCCATACCACCACTGTATTATTGGCAATGTCTGCCCGATTCCACGTGCTCCCCCCAGAAGTGAAGGTGCTGCCTTTTATTTTGCCGGAGTAAATCCATCGTAGCAAGTCGGCATGTGCTCCTGCTATTCGGGGGGACTGCAGACTGGACCTGACTCTTCCAGCCAGTGCAGATGCCGTAATGCTTCCTTCAGCTTGAGTGCTGTGTGGATTTAACAGGTGCCGCCAGCTTTTTTCCGACCTCCGGCTGAGAAGGGTACGCATTATTCCTCTGGGCAAGCGGGAAATCCACCGCAGCATGTTTGGATTCGTATTGTGAGCGACGGGCTGAAGCAAAGCAAGACGGATATCTGTTCGTCCGCTGCGCTGCAACGCCTCAGATGCAATCACAGCACCTATGGAATGGCCTACCAGCTTCATCGGACCTTCAAACTCGCCAATGGCTGTAACCAGTTCATCCACCTGACCGTCAAAGGCCCCCTCCCCTTGGTGCACAGCCGAACGTCCGAACCCTGCCAGATCGACAAGCCAAACCGGATTCCCAGTCAGCTGATGGAGCTCTTCTCCCAAAGGAACCATTTCATCTGCACAATTCAGCATTCCATGCACGATCAGCCACGGTTCACCTTCGCCCTCCCAGCCAAGCGCTGCTAGGTCCCCTATCCGGGTTCGGGTCCAACCGGAAGAGAGATTTTTGTAAGGTTTAAGGCTCAGGCGATAATCCAGATCCGCCGTAACGGACGGAAGCTGCTCCCGGATATCGGGCCATGTCTGACCCATGCGTTTAAATAAGTCTTCCGTCTCTTCCACATGCCATATTCTGTCTGTAATAAAGGAAACCGATTCCGCAGGGACACCGCTGATCCGCGCCCCTCCTGATCTCATTGCGAATTGCATCCAGGATAAGGGTACAGCCCATTTGGGCTTCGGTACGTCCAGCTGCTTCGCAAGAAGATGAAGAAGTTCCTTCATATTGGGACTGGTTTCCTTGCGTGCCAGAAGCGGATAGGTCCCGCCTGTTGGGAACGCCTCTTTGGTCAGGAAGACCAGAGTCCGCCCAACCACATCATTCTCCACTAACGGTAACCAATAAGACGAACCTCCGGGTACAACCGGCATAAGTCTTTTTTGCATCGCCTGGATGAGCAGCCCGATACCGCCTGTTTGCTCAGTCTCACCTGTGGGGCGCGGTCCAACGACTGTGCTTGGGTTTACAACAGAAAGTGGATATTGATTTTTTACAGCATGCTCACGGAGATACAGATCGGCGTGAAACTTCATTTCTTCATATGCACTTTCATTCGGGGCCACATTGCCAGTGGGTATGGCTTCTCCTTTCTCATTACGCAGGCCATAGGGACTCATGAATCCAACGACGTGAATGAAATGCCTCAGACCTTTAATCTGCTGAATCTCTTCAGCTAGCCCAGCAACCTCTCGCGCTCCATTCATGAATATCCGTTCCGCCACTTTGCGCCCCAGGGTAACATCCATCGTTCCTCCAGCATGAATAATGACGTCGGCTCCCAGCACGCGCCTGCGATCTGCTGCAGTAAGACCGAGTCCCTCCACCGATAAGTCTCCTTGTACAAATGTAATTCTGCTGAAATCCGATATTCCGTATGAAGTCAGGCCTTGTCTGGCTTTGGATTCTGAACGGACAAGCAGCAGCAATTGCAGATTTTCATCGACCAGCTGCTTCACTGCCTCCTTGCCAATAAATCCGGTGCTACCTGTCATAAAAATAATGGTTGCAGCCATTGAGTCCACCTTATGGGTAAGCGTCTGGTCAGTTGTTTTTAAGTATGTAGAAATTTCGTTCATTATTCTTTCCTCCTAATTAGAACTACATGGTACTAATCAAATCTAAAAAAAGAGCTTCGCTTAACGAAGCATCTGACAAAATGTACGTACGGATTGTTCTATAATCCCGGTATCCCGCGCAGTCTCAGCCAGAACCAGAGATCCTTCCAATGCAGCAACAAACAGCGAAGATACTGACCCTGCATCCATGCCTTCACGGAATTCTCCACTGTCCACTCCCTGCTGAAACAGCTTCTCGATCATAGGCTGCAATTCCCGGAAGAATCGGGAGATACTGGCCTTCACGTCGGGGGCACTTGCGGGTGTCTGCATATAGAGCGTTATAAAAGGACAACTGCCTTCGAAATTGCGCCCTTCAATGCCTGCCGATAACGTGGCTATAAACGAGTTAACGCGCTCTTCGACGCTTCTTTCTCGCTGACTGAGCAAAAAATAGACTTGTGACTCATACTGGGCGATCCAGTATTGTACCACTGCTTGAAGCAGTTCCTCCTTATTTTTAAAATGATAATAAATATTGGACTTGGACACCCCGCTCGCCCGCACAACTTCATCCATGCTGACATAGCTGTATCCCTGACGCAAAAATAACTGCGCTGCCACTTCGACCGCCTTGGTCCGGTTGACCGGATTGGCACTTCTCGGTTTGGCAGAACCTGAGCTTGATGTTTGATTTGTCATATTTAGAACTATATAGTACTAAAGACTTCGTTGCAAGTTTTCTTTTTGCAGAATTGGACACAAGCCCTGATTTATACAAAGCTCTCATCCATATGTAGACACTTATGCTCAAAGGATATCCACATATAGTATCCAGTACTAGGCTAAGTTTTAGCTTACCTATTCATAATCATTGTTGTTATCCACAATCGAAATACAGATAGCCATGTTATCCTTTCAGGATGGTTCTCAAAATAAAAAAAATAGGCCAACCAGAACGATATTCTGGCTGACCTATGGAATGAGTCATTGTAGTGAATTGTCGAACAGGATTAGATGGCCTGTGGATATTGTTTTCTGTGGATAACATTTAGTGATACTGGTCCATCTCCTATTCCACTTACGTATAAACGTCATTCTGAAATTTTTACTTTTTCAGACTGTCCCAGTTTTGCTGCAAAGCATCAAGCAATCCGGCTTTATCCGATTTGCCTGCCACATATGCTTGGATGGTGCTTCCATATTCCTGTGGAACACCTTCCGGGAAGCGGTTGAAGTTCCAGCTTAACGTTTTGTTTTCCTGACTGTACTTCATGATCTCTGTCGCCAGATCGCCCAAATCCTCTTCCGAGGCCTGGATGGAGCTGAACGCCGGGATAAATTTGAACTCTTTGGTCATGTACTGTTTCCCGATATCCGATGTCACGAGCCATTCCAGGAATTCCTTCGCTTCCGGCTTCACTTGCGAGTTTTTGTTTACAACCCAATAGTTAGGTACGCCTACAAACAATTTATCATTCGGTTCATTCGTAATTGGCATTGGCAGAATACCGAGATTCAGGTCGGGGTTGATTCCATCAATCTGCACTTGTGTCCAGTTCCCTTGCTGCATCATCGCTGCTTCCCCGCTTGCAAACAGGGTTACCTGTGTATTGTAGTCGGTAGTAAGCGGGTTTTTGTTGCTGTATTTCAGCGTTAAATCGAGCAGGTTCATCCAGTCTGTGAACACTTGGTTGCCCGGAATTTTCTCTGTACCTTCATTAAGGCCTTGAATGAATTTTACCGGATCTGCCTGATTCGCAAATGCAACGTTTACGTTATGATTGCCAAGCACCCACCACTCCTGATATCCGTTCGAAAACGGTGTAATGCCGGCTGCCTGAAGTTTCTGAGCTGCCTGATCCAACTGTTCCAATGTTGTTGGAATTTCAGTAATGCCTGCCTTTTCAAAAAGGTCTTTGTTATAAATGAATCCGTAGCCTTCCAGTGCCAGCGGCTGTCCATAGAGTTTACCATCTTTGGTCATTGGCTCTTTGGCTACCTCAAGCACGTCCTTCGTCCAAGCTTCATTTGACAGGTCTTCCAGATATTCAAGCCAAGTGTCCAGTTCGCGGTATCCGCCAACGTTGAAAATGTCCGGCTGTTCGCCTGCGGCAAACTTGGCTTTCAGTGCTGCACCGTAGTCACTGCCGCCACCAACGGTCTGAATATCCAGCTTGATGCCTGGATGCGAGGATTCATACTCTGCCTTAAGGCGGTTAAGCGCTTCCGCAATTTCGACTTTGAATTGAAAGATTTTGATGGTTTTGTCCCCTGCAGCAGCCTCTCCTCCGCCCGTTTGAGCATCTGTATTCACCGGACTACCGCTTTTGTCCCCGTTGCCACAACCTGCGAGCATTACCGAAAAAGCAATCAGCATGAGCAACGTCAACTTTGTCATTCTTTTCATATATACACTCTCCCTATAGTAGTTTCTGTTTGGCCGCTTCCTTACTCTTCATTTCATAATGTTCTCTTCTTGACCCTTGTCTTTCATAGCTTTTCTTACTTACGCTTGCCTCCGAGAAGGTGCCCAAGCCATGCGGGTGCCTTCTCCCCTGCACCTCCATGCGAGGTGGAGCGGAGGGAGCATGATGCGATGGAGAAGCGAAGCGTTCGCCTTTGATACCCGGTGGCTTCCTTGTCTCAATTTATCCTGGCCACCGGGGAGCAACAGCGATCGAAAGCGCAACATGGTCCCGGAGCGACCTACTCTCGCACCTACCCCTTAACTGATCCAGCAGTAATACCCTGAATAATGTACTTCTGCATCAGCAGGAAGAAGATAATTATTGGCATGATGCCCAGCACAAGGGCAGGCAGTGCCAGATCCCATTGCTTCGTATATTGACCGAATAGCGCAAAGGTCGCAATCGGGATCGTACGCAGGTTGGAGCTTTGCAAGATGAGGGACGGAAGCAGATAGTCATTCCAGATCCAGAGTGTGTTCAGGATAATGACCGTGACATACATCGGCTTCATCAGCGGGAATACAATCCGGAAGAACACTCCATATACAGAGCTGCCATCCACCCGGGCGGCTTCTTCAATCTCAACCGGGACCGATTTAACGAACCCGTGGAACAGGAACACCGACATGGGTGCACCAAATCCGAGATAACAGATGATTAATCCTCCCAGACTGTCGATCAGCCCAAGATTACTGGTTACCGTAACGAGCGGAATCATGATAGACTGGAACGGAATCACCATGGCGGCAATGAACATGCCGAACAGAATCCGGTTGAAGCGGGTATCACTGCGAACCATTCGGTATGCAGCCATCGAGCTGATCAGTACAAGCAGCAGGTTGCTGACTACTGTAACGATAAGTGAGTTCATCAGTGCCGAAGGAAAGTTGATTTTCTCCCAGGCGTTTGCATAGTTGCCCCATTGAAAGACTTCCGGCCATGCTGCCGAATTGGTAAGCAGGTCACCAAATGTTTTGACCGAATTGACAAACAGGAAGTAGAACGGAACCAGGAACAGCAGTCCAATCAGTACCATGATGATCTCGGTTATGATCGTACCGAAGCGATAGTTTTTCGTCGTTTCCATCTATGCCTCTACCTCCTTGCTCTTCGTCAGACGGACCTGAATCATCGTAATGATCGCAACGATTACGAAGAAAATGAGTGCTTTTGCCGTACCAATGCCGTAACGGTTGTTCACGAATGCCTCGTTGTAAATGTTGAGTGCAACGGACTCCGTTGATCCAAACGGTCCACCTTTGGTCAGTGACAGATTGAGATCAAACATTTTGAATGACCAGGAGATCGCCAGGAACAGACAGATCGTTACCCCAGGCATAATGAGCGGTAGAATGATGCTCCGCAGTACCTGCCAGCGGCTTGCTCCATCAATTTCAGCAGCTTCCAGCAGATCCGGCGACACATTGGTCAGGGACGAGATGTAGATGACCATCAGATAGCCTGCGGTCTGCCAGACAAATACAATGACGATTCCCCAGAAGGCGGTCGGCTCGTCTCCCAGCCAAGGGAGGTTGAAGAAGGACCAGCCGGTCACGTCACCAACTGCTGAAAACCCTTTCACAAATATGAACTGCCAGATAAAGCCGAGCAACAGTCCACCAATCACGTTAGGCATAAAAAAGATCGTGCGCAGAATGTTTCTCGTCTTAAGCGGTTTGGTCAGGAAGTACGCCAGGAAAAAACCGATGATATTGGTTAATACTACACCAACCACTGTAAAACGTACCGTGAACCAGAACGCTGTTTGGAACTTGGGATCATTCGCAAAAATATGAAGAAAGTTGTCGAACCCTACCCAATTGATATTCTCTGACACCCCGTTCCAATCTGTAAAGGAGTAATACATTCCCAGCAGGAAAGGGACCACGATGATGAGAATAAAGAACACGATGGAGGGACCCACGAACACCAGCTGCTGTAACAGCTGCGAAGATTTGCGATGCTTCATATCGTTCTCCCCTTCTATAGATGGATGGAATTGGTCTCTTTTTCTATTAAACCCCAATATTCCGGTTGGAAACACTGACCCTCGTGAACAGTTGGGTGTAAAATATTGTCCTCTCTTATCCTGCAACCAGAAGGGGTGTCCCGATGTCAAAATACTACAGCATTCGCACCAAGTTAATCGCTTTCATGCTCATAGCCACCACACTTCCCCTGCTGGCTTCCATCAGCATGTCATTCATCCAGACCAAAACAGCCCTGCGCGAGCAGGCCGTTGCCGAGAACAAACGTCTCATCTATCAGGCATCCACCAACCTCAACAACTATGTGGATAATGTGGCCCGAGCATCACTTGCCGTATACAGTGACCCTAATTTCCTGCGTAATCTGGCAAAAATCCCTGGGGATTATCGCGCTGTAGCCGAGGTGTATACAACGCTGCAGACCATTCGCTCAGCTGTACCGGATGTGTTCCAGCTCTATTTGCACTCGTTTGCAGCCAATCAATCTACCTTAATTATGAGTCCTTTTCCAAAGCGGGAGGAACGCAAACAGGCCTATTCCGACGCCCTCCATGGAAAAACAGGTGGTGAGAGTCCGGATATATGGGTAGAATCAGCGCATATGAGTCATACTTACGGCTTCAAGGCGGCTTCCGCCGATGATCCTGCACGAACAGTAATTACATTACATCGTGTAATCAAGGATGTGCCCTCAACCGAGCGCCTGGGGGTACTCGCCATAGACCTGAACATGAATACCATTGCAGCCATCTGCAGCAGGCTGTACGATCCGGAGAAGGAACAAATCTATGTCGTGGATGGTCAGAATCAGATCATATACCAAGGTCGTTCTGAGATCAGTGGAACAGATCAATTAAGGCAGGAAGCATCCAGGGAGCTTGATGCAGCACGGACCGGAACGGGAACAAGCAGCACCGCTGCAGGACATTTTGAACAAGAGCATTCCATGTATGTCTATCAACAAATGGGAAGCACCTTCGCCGACTGGACGATCATCAAACAAATTCCGAATGAGACGCTATATGCCAGGGCTACCACACTGACATGGAATAATGCCATGATTGCCATTGCAGCGCTTCTACTCGTTATCGTGGCTACCCTGTTCATCTCGATCCGCATTACCGGACCACTCAAGCAATTAATGCGGTATATGAATCAGATTCAGGCGGGACGTCTGCATGTGGACATTCGGCTTAAGAGCCAGGATGAGATTGGAGTACTTGCGCGTCATTTCCGGGATATGATGGATACGGTAAACAATCTGATTTTACGAGAATACCGACTGGAGATTGCCAACAAAACCAACCAGCTCAAAGCATTGCAGGCGCAGATCCATCCACATTTTCTATACAATACACTGCAGTCCATAGGCACACTCGCCCTCCAGCATCAAGGGCAGCGGGTGTACGTACTCCTCTCTTCCCTCTCCAAAATGCTGCGTTACAGCATGCGGGACCAAACTCGTGTCACCTTGCGAGAGGAAGCCGAGCATGCAAGGTTGTATCTGGAACTTCAACAGGAGCGGTTTGGCGACCGCCTTGAGGTACAGCTTGATTTTGCCGAAGATACGTTACGCACCGAACTGCCGAGAATGACCCTGCAGCCATTGATTGAGAATTATTTCAAGCATGGTGCGGATGTTCAGCCGGGTAAAGGATTCATTCGCATAAGCAGTCGCAGGACATCTGACCACTGGATTGAAATTCAACTGGAGAATAACGGACCTCCCATACCCGAGGGGAAGTTGTCCGAGATTCAGGGATGGCTAAGTCTGATTCACACCTCTTCCGGACTTGCCGCTCAGGATTCCGACCCATCGGAATCCATCGGCCTACGGAATGTGATGCGCAGGCTCCAACTGAACTCGCCGCCGGAGCATACGGCTACGCTGGAGATCAGCAATCTGGAACCACACGGTGTCATGATTAAGCTCAACATTTACGCGGGGGAGTGAACAACATGAAAGCACTTATTGTTGATGATGAAAAGCACGTCCGCGACGCGATCCGGCTGCTTGGGCATTGGGATGACCTGGGGATAGATACCCTCCTCGAAGCCGCAGACGGCCATGAAGCGGCAGCAGCGATCTCAGCCCACCAACCGGAGATTGTTCTTAGTGACATGCGCATGCCCGGTCAGGATGGCATGGCCCTGCTCGAATGGATATCGGTTCACGCTCCGCAGAGCAAGGTACTGGTTATCAGTGGGTATGACGATTTTGAGCTTGTCCGGCATGCGATTCGCTACGGGGGCATGGATTATCTGCTCAAGCCCGTAGAAGCGGATGAGCTGAATGCTTCCCTATCCAAAGCCGTGCGCGCCTGGCAGGAAGAAGAATCCGCTCGTATGCAGGCAGCACGCCAGTCCATTGTGGTTAACCGCATGCGACCCCACTATCATGACAGGCTGCTGACAGAGCTTGTCGCTGGACGCGGCAATGGTCAAGCTCAAATTCAGCGGCTGCGGGATGAGCTGAATCTTCCAGTGAAGGCTGGAAATTGCAATATTGCTGTCACCAGCCTGTCCCATTTGGACGCAGAATGTCTGGCCAAATACCGCAGCCATCCCGATCTGCTTGTATTCTCTGTTCTGAATATTTGCGCCGAGATGTTATCCACACCTGAGGAAGGCGTAGCATTCCGCCACTTGGATCAGCCTGATGAGATCGTAATATTGCACTGGGGAAGCTGTACTGCTCTTCGCCCTTTGCTTGAGAAGATAAACGATGGATTGCAGCAAACCATTCAGCGCCGGCTTCACTTTGGTGTCTCCGCGTGCGAATCCTATCCTTCCGGAATCGCGGCTGCCTATCATGAAGCCAGCCTTCGGTTATGGAGGCGCAATACGCTCCAGAACACTCAAAGATTCCACGATTCCCTAGAGACTTCCTCAGGGAGTAATAAAGGTTTACGTTTAAATGCTTATGAAGAATCCATGCGGCTTGCCTCAATGAGTGGGCGTGCTTCCAGTGTAACCACTGCTGTGGCAGAGTGGATCGAGCCCATAACGCAGCTTCAGATCATCTCCGCCGAACAGGTTCATCAGTGGATGGAAGAACTGGAATGGATCCTTGGGCGGTGGCTTGATGATGCGGCAGACTCTCCGCCAGCAAGCGATGAGGATGCGGTGGAGGAACAGTCTATCCCCTTTGCGGAATTACCACTGGATTCCGAAGGGCTGCTGTCCTTGCCTCTGCTTCGGTCTCTGCTGGAACAGCGACTGCTGGCAGCGGGGAAAGCTCTTACTTTTCAACCCAATACCCATTCTGATCCGATGACCGATATTGCGCGCTACACAGATGCCCATTATCAAGAGGATCTGTCCCTGCAGCAGATCGCTGCACGGTTCTATCTCAGCCGAGAGTATATATCTCGCAAATTCAAGCAGCAGTTCGGTTTGAACTGGTCCGAATATCTGGGGAAACTGCGAATCAACAATGCCAAACTGCTCCTCCAGAACCCTTCACTACGAATCGTAAAAATTTCAGAAATGGTTGGATACCAGGACGAGAAGTACTTCAGCAAAGTGTTTAAAAAGATGGAAGGCTTAACCCCCGGAGAATATCGTAAAACGTTAACGGAGGCGAATACCTAGTAAAATGAAAAGGCTGATTTTGATTACAGGAATGTCTGGTACGGGAAAGTCAACAGCTTTGGTCGAACTGGCCAGAAAAGGGTATCGTGTGGTGGACACCGATTATGGGGAATGGAGCGAGCACACAGATAGCACCGGTTGGTTATGGAATGAAGAACGGATCACGGCACTTCTTGCAGGGCATAACGAAGGAGCGCTATTTATTTCAGGTACAGTTTCTAACCAAGGCAAATTTTACCCCCTCTTTGATGCAATTGTCTTATTAAGTGCGCCACTTGAAGTTATCTTGGAACGAATATCTTCTCGTGAGAATAATCCTTACGGGAAGACCATGGCTGAACGAGAAGAAATTATTCATTATGTGCATACGGTAGAGCCACTGCTGCGTGCCGGATCTACGTTTGAGATCAACACGCGCAAATCCATAGAGGAAGTGACCGACGAGCTTGAGCGTATAGCTGCCTCACCTTGTAAGCGAAGCACAACCTAAATGATTATCTCATTTATCTTTAATGAAAAATGAAGGCACCAAACGAATGTAGATTAACTCTCCCGCTAATTCGACAATGGTTTGGGTTACGATGGCTGCAGCAGCAATTGTAGCCCATTCTTCCGGGAGTGCAAGCGCCAGCGGCAGCACGACGAGCGAATTGCGGGTGGCCGAGCTGAAGATCAGCGCACGTCCGGCACCGATGTCCAATCGGAACAGAAGCGCCACCAAGCGGGACAGAAATGGCATCAATATCAAAAAAGACACATATACAGGTATGGCATTCACGACAATAGCAAAGTCTGAGTACACCTTGCCAATCTGCGACGCAACCACCACAATTAACGCCAGTGCCATCATCGGAACTGGCAGCCAGGCTGCTGCACCCATCAGCTTTTCCCCAACTACTCTCCCCCTCGACAACACTTGAGTAAGGATTGCCAGGATTAATGGTATAACAATGAGCACCAGGAATGCTTCTACGAACGGCCCCACTTTCATCAGCTGGGCTGCCTCTTCCCCGGTCAGTAACCACAAATACAAAGGCAGTAATACCATTTGCACCACGAACAAGATTGGCGTTACAGCCAGCATAAGCTTTTCATTTCCGCGTCCAAGCTGGGTAAAAACAATGACATAATCGATGCATGGGGTTAGCAGCACCAGGTACACGCCGATAAGAACCGCAGGCGATTGTGGGAATATCCACGTCAGCAGCGATACGATCACAGGTACAATGACAAAATTGGCCGTTAGTACAGCACCGATAAACCTGAGGTTGGATAATGATTGTTTCAACTGCAAAAAAGGAATCTGTGTAAACATACTGTATAGCAAAATGGCCAGCACGGGTGAAACTGCGCCATGCAAAGCCGATCCCCATTCAGCGTTTCCCAGGCCAATGGCTGCACCAATAAGCAGTGCAACGATATAGAACCAGGTTTGTTGCTTCTCCATCGTCTCTCTTGTAAGCAAACTTCATCCTCCTTATTCGGGCATATTCCTCTTTCATTACGCGTACATTGGACAGAGCATGAATCAGGGAGTAGAAAATACTGCTCATCCATCACGCATCCTGTGAATTTTTTGCGGCCTCTTATTAGAATGTGGAAGAATTGGGTATATTCATTGTAGACTGACCCGCGGTTCATTTATTCTTTTGTAAACCAAGGAGGATGTACAATGTCTCGTAACAATCCGTACAAATGGTTAAATGCGATTGGCTTTATCGCAGTTATCGTTGTAAACTACCTGTCGAATTCTCTACCCATCGGCGGGAGGACCAACAAGGAAGTATCCGATATGTATCCCGTGCTGCTTACACCTTCAGGGTACGCCTTCTCCATCTGGGGATTGATCTATCTGCTGCTTGCAGGCTTCGTAGTTTATCAGTTTCTCCCGTCATCGTTTAAAAGGGATTCCATCACCCGGCTCGGTTACTGGTTTCTGGCAAGCTGCGTCTTTAACGTAGCTTGGATCTTCGCTTTTCAAAATCTTCAGACAGGCCTTGCCCTGCTTATTATTGTATTGCTTCTGCTGTGCCTGATCATGCTGTATCTCAAAACGCGTGCCATTACCCTCCCAACAACGGCAGAGATTTGGCTGGTTAAGTTGCCCTTCAGCATCTATCTCGGTTGGGTCAGTGTGGCGACCATTATTAACGCGGCTGTTCTATTATACAAAATCGGCTGGGATGGTTTCGGTATCAGCGAACCTACCTGGACGATCATCATGCTGATTGTAGGTCTTGTGCTAGCTGTACTGGTGAGCTTCCCTTATCGGGACAGCATCTACCCTCTTGTCTTTACATGGGCATACATTGCCATCGCCCTTAAACAGAAGGATGTTTCCTCTGTCTATTATACGGCGATTATCCTTGCAATCTTGCTTGCGATCTATGCCGTATATCTCTTCTTCGCCCGTAACCAAGACCGTGATTAATTGTAAACGTCGTTGAAAAAAAGCCGATTCCGGTCAACTCATTCGGAATCGGCTTTTTATGTATTGTAACACTCAGAAAAGGATGTTCCCGTTCTATTTCAGAGCGATAACTTCGATCTCCACAAGCGCATCCTTCGGCAAACGAGCTACTTCAACCGCACTGCGTGCCGGGTAAGGCTGTTCGAAAAATGTGCTGTATACCTCATTCACAGGAACAAAATCGTTCATGTCTTTCAGGAATACAGTCGTTTTTACGACTTTATCCATGCTTGTGCCTGCCGCTTCCAAAATTGCTTTTACGTTACTTAAGGACAAGCGGGTCTGTTCCTGAACATCTGCGCCAAACTCTCCCGTTTGGGGATTCAGGCCAAGCTGACCAGATGTGTAGACAAAATCACCTGCAGCAACAGCCTGGCTGTATGGACCGATAGCACCTGGAGCCTGATCTGTAGAAATTGGTTTTTTCATGGGCTGGTTCTCCTTCATGTTCTCAAGTTTTGAAGCCTATTATATCATGATCTTCTCTTGGCAAGAAACATCTCAGGAATTCTCTGTTCCAAGTGCATGAATCACTTCATTGGAGTAGACATGGTTGCCTTTGGCCCTGACAAGCGCAATATTAATCATAGCCCTGGCGATGGTTGAAGCATGTACCGCACGGTACTTGGCAGCTTTCCCCTTCAACCAGCGATCCATGAACGTCATCAGGTGGGCGGCAAGCTGTTCCCCAACACGTTTTTCACCGCGGTCACCCAAGATCAGAGATGGTCTGAAGATATGCAAAGAGCGGAAACCAACCGAGGATAGAGCTTGCTCCATCTCCCCTTTGGTTCGACTATAAAACACTCGCGAGGCCGCATTCGCCCCCATGGAGGAAATCACCAGCATCTGGGACACCCCTTGCTCGTTCGCAAGTTTGGCTGCTTCTACCGGATAGTGAAGATCGACCTTGCGGAAATTTTCCTGACTGCCTGCTTTTTTGATCGTCGTGCCCAAACAGCAGTATAAGTCATCCATATGGTGAAACAAATCCTTGACGTCCCCCAGTTGATCCCAATCCACCACATATTGTTCAAGCTTGGGATGCTCAAGTTCCAGTCGCTTCCTGACCAGAATACGAACTAATCCATATTCGGGTTGCCGAAGCAAACGATGGACGAGCAAGCTGCCCACCAGACCTGTGGCCCCGATCACAACGGCCTTTCGCCCGCTAATTTCCATACTCATCCCTCCATTTCACCTGTGATTACGATTTCAGAAGCACCCGGCGTCCCAGCGTAAAAGCAAGAAGCAGCATGGCGACACCAATACCTACCTGAAACCCATAGGCAGCCATCCAATTTAGCGTCTCCGGCCATTCTTCCATTTTCTCATACAACCAACCGCCAATCAGCGGTCCGAGGAACGACGTTACCCCCGTTAAGGCTGAGTAGACGGCGACGAACATCGGTCTTTCACTTTTGGGCGTATCTCCGATCGTAAAGTTGAAGGCCAGCTGGTTAAACCCTCCGACACCGATACCAAGAAAGATATGAGACATAAAGAGTGCAATCAAAACGGGCATAAACGACATTAAACCCCAGGACAGACAGGAGAGTGCGATGATCGGCAATGTCCAAAATAATAAGGTTTTGTTGCTGAATCGTGCGTTGAGATTACCCCAAATATAGAATCCGGCCATCATGACGATGGTCTGTACCACCGTAATGAGAGAAACCATCTGATAATTAATGTTAAGCAAGTCAAGCATCACATAAGAATACAGCGGAACAATCAGAGTCTGAATCCATAACCAAACCGCCAGAAATAGGGCAGCCTTCAGAAAAGACCGATCCTGAAACGGCTTCTTCAGCATCCGCCAGAAAATCGTCTCGGTCGAACGTTCAAAGGGAACATCCGGATAAAAGAAATAAATAACGATATTCGCTATCGCACAGATCCATACCGGAATAAACAGAATCAGGAACCCCATCTCGCCCGGAAAACGGTCCAAAACGATACCTCCCACAAACAAACATACGCTTCCAAGTGCATTCAGGATTGTATTCCGAATGCCGAAATAACGTCCCCTCACTTTGGCATGTACGATGTCCCCAATCAGAGAGGTCCAGATCATGCCCCCGATGGTATTGGATATGAATGCAACCGTGTACATTCCAACATAAACGCCTACCCACCACTCTTTGGGGAAGAGGAAGGGAATTAATCCGGTCGCACTCCACAATATGCGATGTAGCCCAACGAATAACAGCAGCATGCGTTTCCGACTGCGAATACGCTGCATCCAGAAGGCTGCTCCAATCTGGGCGATATTCACAAACGTGGTTATGGCGAGTACAAAACCAATGTGTCTTGACCCGGCCCCAAGATACAGCAGAAATCCCGTTAAGAATGGTCCACCCAGCAATGTTTGCAATATAATTGCCGGTACACCCTCCCATGTTGCGATCGATAAGTTGATGCGTTGTGTCGAACCCTTGCGACGTTTGCCAGCAAACGAGGGAGGGTTAACTTTGACCATCTTCTGTATGGGGATACACTCCTTAGACCGGGTTTTGACTGCCGGCCGATGCTAGTTATCACCACAAATTCTACTCCCAGCAAGATGGTTGTCAACTCATTTTTTCATGGTTTAGAGGAAGGTAAAGCCGGAAGGTACTTCCCTTGCCTTCAACACTTTCAAGCTGGATTGATCCGTCCAGCAAACGCGCCAAATCCCGACTGATGGACAGGCCAAGTCCTGTGCCGCCAAATTTGCGGCTGATCGACCCATCTGCTTGCTGGAAAGCTTCGAAAATGGAGTGGTGCTTATCTGCAGGAATGCCGATTCCCGTGTCTTTAACCGAGAAGACCAGCCATTTCCCCGAACGTTCAGGCTCGTCCCACTGTTCGGTGCTCACCGTCAAATGTACAGCTCCTTTATGCGTAAACTTGATAGCATTGGACATCAGATTACGCAAAATTTGCTGCACGCGCTGTGGGTCAGACCACATTGTGTCTGGTGCGTCAGGCGATTTCTCCATCAGCAGTTGAATTCCTTTTTTCTCAGCCACCAACTGGAAGTGACTCATTACGTCTTCAACGAGCTGCGACACACTAATATCCTCATATACGATATCAAGCCGCCCAGCCTCCACTTTTGACAAATCCAAAATATCGTTAATCAACGTAAGCAGTTCCTGGCCGGATTGGTCTATCATCGCTGCAAACCGAGCAATATCCTCCTGGTCCATCGTTTCGCTGTTTTCACTAATCATCTGGGCAAAGTTAATCACACTGTTGAGCGGTGTACGCAGCTCATGCGACATGTTGGCGAGAAATTCAGACTTGTACTGCGAAGCCAGCATCAACTGCTTGGCGCGCTCTTCCAGTACAATTTTGGCGCTCTGCAGCTCTTCCTTCTGCACAGACAATAAGCGGTTGGTACGTTGAATAAGCAGAATTCGATTCCGTTCATTCTGGAAGTCCCGCAGGATAAAAGCAAAAATAAGACTAAGTAAAATACCGGTAGGAAGCGTGTAGGGCATAATATGGGAGAAAAAATACGCTGGAGGAACGACACCAAGCAGGGCAATATTGATGCTGTTGACGACATTGACGATGACAATAACCAGCACACCCTTGATAATGAGTCTGTAATCACTGCGTCTCATCCATATATTTAACCCAGCACATACCACTCCAAGGATGGTCATGATACCCAGACCCGCGAGCGTAGCTTCATTAATACCAAAGGTCAATCGGGTCAAGCCGATCCCGACACCAATAATAATTAAACTATAGGACTGCCTGAAAGTCAGAACAGCAATGATTAATGGAACAAACCGGAGATCAAAAATCACTTCATCGGTTAACTGAAAGCCAAATACCGTACTAATCCAACCTGCGAAAATAAGAACCAGTACAGAGCTCCATTGTTTAAATCTGGAGGATGCACGTATCACAATGTATTTATAGAACACACTAGCCAGATAGGCTATGGTGATGAGCATCCCCATATTTAATACGAACATCTTAGAAAATTGCATTCACTCACTCCTGTTGCCCCGATTTGTTCGTAGACACACCATTTGTCCGTATGTACTTCTATCATATCATGCCCATACAGCCTTCGACATTCTTGGCACGTCAAAAAAATACACAAAAATACACAAATTCGGATTCAATTTGTGCTCGAAACATAGTAGAATATAGTGTTGTTTAATTTATCGCTGTGATCCACTTCCTTGACGGATTTGGATTGAAAGGAGAAACGTTGTAGTGCAAACGTTAAAAAGCAAATCCTACTGGCTGTCATTAAGCTTGATGCTTTCTCTGGCTGTCATGGGACTGTTATATGATGTTCTTAACAGCCCTGAGCGCGGATTCGCAGTGCTCAATTCACCGATCGATCGGCTCATTCCTTTCGTACCCGGAATGTCCCTTCCTTATCTGGGCTGGTACCCGTTTGTGTTCGGTGTATTGGCATACCTATGTGCCAAAGACAGACTTACCTATTATCGCGTACTGCTGTCCATGAACATCTGCGTCTGGATCTGTTATCTGATTTATTTCAACTTTCAGACCAGTGTTCCTAGACCAGAAATCACAGGTACGGGCCTCGGCGCATCCGTCCTGGGATGGCTCTATAGCCAGGATCGCCCTTATAATTGCTTCCCAAGCATTCATGCACTTCATTCCTATCTTGTTATGCGAGCAGTCCTCTCGGTGCAGAGCATTCGCCGTTATGTCAAACTACTCGTAGCAGCTGGGGCAACACTAATTGTTCTATCTACCCTGCTGATTAAGCAGCATGTGATCTATGATGCTCTGGGCGCAATCATCCTTGGTGAGTGCATCTTCACCATTATTACCGGGCTGTCCTTATACCGGCGGCGCCGGAAAGATTCAAAGTGGACCGAGGGGATCAACTGACCCCTCGCTCCGAAGAACCGTGGAGATGCTCTTTCCTTCTCCACTCTTCTATAAACAAGCCTGCAAAATAAGGGTCCCATTGGGTCCCTTTTCCTTCTTCCAGGATAGATAGCGCTTTCTCATGACTCATGCCGTTACGATATGGACGATCCGAGGTCATGGCATCAAAGGCATCCGCAACGGCAATAATCCGCCCGAAGAGCGGAATTTCGAGGCCTGCTTTGCCATCCGGATACCCTTTTCCATCGTAACGTTCATGATGAGACCGCACACCCGGCAAAAAATCAGCCATTGCATCCATCGGTTCGATCTGTAATAAAATGCTCTCGCCCAATACCGGGTGGGTCTGAATGATTGCGAATTCTTCCTCACTCAGTTTCCCATCCTTGAGCAAAACCTCATCAGGCACTCCGATTTTACCAATATCATGAAGAAGGGCAGATTTGTACAGCAAATCTGCTTGCTCCTCACTCATACCACTCAGTTTGCCGATCATGAGTGAATACTCGGCCACCCGCATGGAATGTCCGGCCGTATACTTATCCCTCGCATCCAGTGCAGCAGCCAGCGTGGAAAAATAACTCTGCAGCAGCTGCCGATTACGTTCCTGCCTCATCTCCAGCCGATTAATCATCATATTAAACCCGGAAATAAGTGCCGAAAATTCATCCGCATAAAGGTCGGGTGCTCTTCTGCCCAGGTCCCCTTCCTGAATTCGGTTCATCTCTTTTGTTAATTCTGCGACCGGATCACGCACATCCCGGATCAGCAACCAGCTGCCTACCAGGGCAAAGCCCGCCCCCAACACAACAACGATGATTCCCCACAGGATATACTCTTTCGCAAATTCCTGATCCATATACTGAAGCCTGATAAACGTAGCTAGGAAAAATAAACACAATGGAAATAGTCCAATGAGGGCTGTGCTCAGCTGAAATTTCCGTTGAATGGATACCAGCACACGTCCTCCCAATGACGGCTCGGTGCCATATTGCTGTTTACCTCGGCGGCGCGCCTCCATCAGAAGTGGTCTGATCGCCCGAACGGTCAGAAAATATTCAATTAACGCATGCATGATGGCAATCAACATGGCACAGGCCGCTGCTACAGCAACATAGTTTGTTGGGAAGTCCAACCAACCCACTGCAAGCATCCATAGGGTTAACCCGGCAGCTGGCAATGAAAATCCCAGCAGATGTGGTCCCATGATCCGGTAAATGGTTCGCCCCGGAAAATGGTGAATAACCTCATACATTTGGCTCAATTCAGCCCGCTCGTGATGCTCCCCAGCGAAAAATTGTCTAATTGGTCTAAGCTGAACCCGGAAAGCAATGCCTTCGGCAACGAGCATAAACAAAAGGGAAATGAACACAATCAGAATCAAACGCATATATTCAACATTTGGTATTTGCAGCGTAGAGACCATCACCACAGTACCAACAACAAATACGGCTGCGAGTGAGCCTACCAGATAATTGCGCACCAGACGAAAGATAAATGAACGGTATACCTCCACCCAAACCCCTCACTCTCTATGTGCAACCAGTTCTCCCGATAATGTAAGGGGGAGATTCAGGGCATTGCCTTTATTTTTTATCGGTCAAGCCACGTCAAAAAATTAATGATCTTCACAATCATTCATCTCCGGCATATTACAATATGTGCATATCTCCATTTGTAGTCATGCTCCCAGCAAAAAAAAGACTGTTTCCCGTTGGAAACAGCCTCGTATCATCACTTGTTCTATTTATCCTTCAATCTTGGCAGCCAGAATCATCGTCCCGCGAGGCTGGTCACCCATCGCATCCGGTTCCAGAGTAATGGCAACTGTGTCATAGTCATTGACTGAATCCAAAGTATAGTACACAGCACCCATGCCATCATGGCTTAGGAACGTTCCGGCATTCTGAGGCGTATCTCCCTTGATCAGCCAGACCTGGAATGCTTCGTTCCCTTCCAGATCAGGCAGGTTTTCTGCCTGCACAACCAGATGTGTACCCTTGTCGTCGATGACAATGGTCGCCAGTCCATTCGCCACGATGTCCTGTGCTGCAGGGCTAAGCTTCACGGCCTCGCCCATGCGCACGGAGCGCGAAGGCTCCTGCACAGCCGCAAGCTGCTGCTGCAGCTTTTCATTCTGCGCCTGTGCCTGTGCGAGCTGCTCCTGTGCAGCTGATGAGCCGGCAGCTTGCTGCGTGAGTGCATCGATTCGGCTCTGCAGCTGCGCAGCGTAGAAGCCGAGCACCAGCGCCGCCGCAGCAAGGCCGGCGCTGGCTACGCGCCAGGCGCGGCTGCTGCGTGCACGCGCGCGCCCTTGCGGCTGCCACGGCTGTGCCTGTGCAGCCTCTTCTGCCCGGGCTGTGGGCACCGCCGTGTTCGGCGGTATGCCTGGCCCGGGCTGCGCCGCATCTGCATGCTGCGGCGCCGGGATTGCCTGAAGCACCGCGGGTGCTTCAGGTTCCGCAGGAGCAGCCGCCGGCTTCGGCTCGGCGCTCTCCTGCGCGTGGCCGAGCACGTTGCCCAGCACACGTGCCCGCATACCCGGCGGCGGGGCAACTGGTTCCGCCGCGTGTGGCAGGAAGCCGGTAACTTCCTGCAATTCCTTCACTTCCTGGCGGCATGCTTCACACGTAGCCATATGTGCCTCAAATGCTTCCACTTCCTCGGCTTCCAGTCCGCCCAGCACATACATCGGTGCCAGATCAGACCACTCTTCATGTCGTTCTATCATAGATGTATGCCCTCCCTTCCCGCGTCTGGCTGCAATTCAGTATCGGCTAGCAGCTTCTGAAGCTGCTTCATTGCTAACCTGACCCGGCTCTTGACCGTACCCAGCGGTATCCCGAATCGGCTGGATACTTCCTGCTGCGTTAATCCCCCGTAATATATAGATTCAATAACCTGCTGCTGATCGCGATTCAATTGGGACAAGGCTTCCCTGATTCGGGTCCCTTCCCACTTCCGTTCCACTTCTTGTTCCGTATTGGTTTGTTCATCGGCATACGCTGCCAGAGATTCGTTCTCTAACGCTGTTGTCGCGGCACCTTTCGATTTGCGCCTCAGCATATCCACTGCAATGTTTCGCGTAATGGCAAACATCCATGTGGTTAGCTTCCCCTGGGAGGCCTCGTATCGTTCTGCGTTATTCCAGACCCGCAGGAACAGTTCCTGTACCGTTTCTTCTGCCGTCATTGGATCACCTACGATCCGGTAGGCAAACGAATACACTGCCCGCTCATAGCGGTCATATAAAAGCTCCAGTGCAGATGCATCCCTCTCTGCGATCTGTTGCATTAACCTGCTGTCCTCCATTGATTCAGTCATGCGAGGGCCCCTTTCTTGATCTCCCTCAACATTATAACCTACGAAAAAACATTTGAAGAGGATTACCTTAGGGAAGAAAAAATCTGAAAACCTTTCATGAATTTTCCTCGCAAAACACTTCACCCTTCCTTTATCTTGCAAAAAATTACAGACTGTGGTATACTCTTAAAGTTGGAATTAAACCTCAACTGATTTTCTATCTTCTTTTAACCCCGGAATATTTTCTTCATGCTGCGACCGCAGCGAATATGTACAACCAACCTATGGAGATTGAAGAACCTGAATCACATTAACCCGGTATAACAGAGTTTCACAAGATTTTCCCATTCACACTGGCGCGGTCATCGGAGCCGCAAGGACAAAAGAGAGGTAGGGCTTTTGTTGTTTTGGAAGTCACTTATTCTTGAGAAGATTGAAAACATACACAAACCAAGCACCCGGAATTGGGTTCCGGGTGCTTTTCCATGTCTGATTACATATTTTTTAATTTAATGATCCGATCTTCGAAAAGTTCTCAATTAGATGAACATGGTTTTGGAGATAATGACGAGCAGGATGAAAAGCACCAGAATGGTACCCATGGATCCCCAGCTTCCCCCACCGTGACCATAAGAAGTTCCACAGTCTTTGCTGTAACCATAACCGTGCACCATTGGAGCCTGGTTCGCGTGGTGTCCGTACCCGTATCCATATCCGTATCCAAGCGGCATTGTTCCACATCCGTAACCGTACATTTCGTGACCTGTGTATGGGTAACCCTGCATGTTTTCATGACCTCCCATATGTCCGTATACGTGTCCCTGTCCGTTCGGTGAATTCGGTTTAACTTCGCTCATTGTTCATTCCTCCTTAGCATTTGCCTACACCCCTAAGCTATGTATTTTGCCTACGGCTGGACCGGGCTATGGCCCTCATTTGCATAAAATGGGCACTTTTCGCCTTGGACTGGCGTGGATATTCACCTGTGTTTTTTTAATCTGTTTCTGTATGCTTCTTCTATCCCAGCACCTGTCCAGCTTGTCCACAGCCTAAAAAAACCCTGCCGGGTAACCGGCAGAGTTCGCTATATTACACCCAGAAAGATTTAGTGATGATGACGAGGAGAATGAACAGAACCAAGATGGCTCCAGTCGATGTCCAACCGCCGTATCCTACGCCTCCGACTTCGCTCATGGAGAACCCCCCTTTACCAGAGAATTCGTGTGTGGGGATAATAAATGCTATTATACCCAGAAAGATTTAGTGATGATGACCAACAAGATGAAGAGAACCAAAATGGCACCAGTCGATGTCCATGCTCCGCCGTATCCACCTACAACTCCACTCATGTAAAACCCTCCTTTGATTTGAGGTACAGTTCACTATATGCAGAAGTCCTTTCCCAGACCGGGCTCTAGACAAAAATGGGCTGGTGTCCACAGCCTTATAAGCACCTTAATTCATTTAACAACTACTTAGATACGGATCCCTGTTCTCTAAATTGCATATTTCAACAAACCATAGTTCTTTGGATGGATGCGCATGTTTGAGCTTAATTGTTTATATAGTGGCACTAACTCCATAA
The DNA here is from genome assembly GCF_002276415.1 of Paenibacillus sp. 7523-1. Taxonomy (NCBI): domain Bacteria; kingdom Bacillati; phylum Bacillota; class Bacilli; order Caryophanales; family Paenibacillaceae; genus Paenibacillus; species Paenibacillus sp. 7523-1. The sequence goes on from NZ_NPBR01000024.1 coordinate 108,942, forward strand.
ATCCATTTAAAATGGATGCACAAATATTGCCATAATGGTATTATTTATAGGTTGTTCTGTTGATTAATTGTTCCAAAATTACCTTTTTGGTAAATTTATATTCTCTTTTACTTAGTAATGTTATTATTTTACTATTCATGTGGAAAGGAGTCTTTATGCCTACTTTGGGTGAGCGCATTAAATATTTAAGAGAAATGAAGGGGTATTCACAGAAGGAATTGTCAGAAAAAACGGATCTCACCATAGTCCAATTGTCCCGGTATGAAACCAATCACAGAAAACCTGATCCTGAAGCTTTATGTTGTTTAGTAAAGACTTTGGACACCAGTGCAGATTATCTTATCGGTCTAACTCCCGAGTCGTCATTAGCATCTCCGATAAGGAATCTGAATCAAGAATTCATTTCATATCTGGATGATCCTGTACATGAGACCTTCTTAAAGAGTTTTCTTGATGCACCTGATCAGCTTAAAAACGAAACCCTGCAATTTTTCAACTTTATTATGAGTAACTACGAGAACTCAACTCTGGAGCACCGTAAACACACGATGACTTAAGAAAAAATCTCATCCGATGAGAAGCACATTAGGGGATATTAGAGATCATGAAAAAACTTATTACGATTCTGGCATTAACTGTATTGCTTAGTGCTTGCGGTAATTCAGAAACATCCAAAACAGCAGACACACAAACTACAGAAACAACAAGTACAAGTGCAACTGAAACTGTCTCTGCCGAGGCTAAGACTACCAAATACACTACATACAGTGGGGAAGGCTTCTCATTTTCTTATCCAGATCACTGGAAAAGCGTAGATACAAGTCAAATGAATGCAGCAGTTAAAGCAGCATTTTCAGACCAGTCAACATCATCACAATTTGCAGATAACATTAATTTCACCATTGAATCCAGCCCATCAGGTTCAATTAACCCTGAAGAGTTTGCCAATAATGTTGTAGACTATTACACACAAAACGGTGCATCTATCGGTATTTCCAATTATAAGAAAGTTAGTTACACCAATAAGCCCTACAAGGAATATAACGCAGGTGTTTTGGAAGGAAACTATACACACACTTCCGGCACCGATATAGTTCTCGTCCAGTACATGATCCCGACCAATAGTGAACTCTACACCATGACGATAACCTATTCCAAAGATTCCTATAATCAGGATACAGTTAACGAAATCATTAATTCCCTAAGCATCTCTGCTCCTTTGGAACAGACTGCTGGAAGCACGGTTGCTGAAAGCACAGCTGCAAATTTCTTCAATGATTTAACACCATTTATCACAGATAACACGGCTGTATTAGATCAGGCTTCTTATGATTTCATTGCCGGCAATAGCGATTTGTTCCCTGCGAGCACAGCGGATCTTCGCAAAAAGGCAAAAGGTCTTGTTGACTCCAAAGTTACAACCAGACATCTGAATAAAAACGTGGCTAACTATTATGAGGATTTCGTCAGTGTCAGTGGACAAGTCATTCAGGTTGAAGAGGATAACTCTCTCGGATCAACTTTTTCAATTGTTCTTGTTATGGATGATAACGGTAATTACGTTACAGCACTATACCCAGCAACAACTGGAGATTTACTTGATGGAGATTACGCTACCGTAATCGGTGCACCTATTGCCAACTACTCATTCCAAAATGTCGGAGGCGGTTTTACCAATTCCACGTTGATTGGAGCTTCACTGGTTATCGCTGAATAATTCCTTGCACAAATAAGAACTCAACCTAGGAGGTTGAGTTCTTTTCATCTCCCTGCCTCATTTAGTTATCATAAACACGAAATCACATAGTCCCCTCGTCATAATCAACACTTCATTAACACAAATCGTAAGAACCAATTTTACATTTCGATTATATATTTATGTTTATTTTTAAGTACAACTCCCGCGATAAATCGCATTCATAATGATTCGTAAGAAGTAAAAAAATAATATATTTCACCCGTGTCAATTATCCCCAATTAGGGTATTATTCTCAGGTATAACACATTTACATAGGAGTTGATGATAAAGGTGAAAATGAAAAAAGTTATTCTTGCTTTATCTATAGGAATGTTAGTTGGTTCTTCTTCCATGGCTGTGGCTGCAACCTCCCAAAAGGTGCAAGCAACGTTGGCGAACTTCAAAGTTATTGTTAATGGTCAGTCCAAATCGGTAACATCCGATCAATTATTGTATAAGGGCAATACATACCTACAACTTCGTGAAGCTGCCAAAATTCTTGGTTATGAAGTAAATTACGCAAGTGCGACCCGCTCTATCGAATTCTCTGCAAAGAGTCAAACTCAAGCAGACTGGATTACTCTAATTGATTTATCTGCCTCCAATGGATATGACGTTGCACTCAAGGGAGACTCAGCGGATGTCTATAATGTATCAAAAAATCTTAAAACCATTCTGAGTGTTAATGCGAATGGTCTTAAGGAAAACGAAGAAAAGGTGGTAGCAGATCCATCGGGTAAAACAATTCGTTACAAAAAATTGCAGGGTTCTCTGGTATTGAATCGCGGAGATCTGAAAAAAGCTGGTTTGATCAAGTAATCCACTTTAATAAAGAGCCTCGCCGGGTATGTCTCCTGCGAGGCTCTTTCCTGTGCTGTTCTTCTGTAAGAGATACCTGGTTACTGCAGAGAAAGGATATTCCCTGTCCGAAGAATAGGGAATTCGCCCAATCCCATCCTAACCCCTAATTCGGACGTACCTCACGGGATGCCAGCTTGTCCTGAACGGATTGCAGCTTCTGTATGCTGGAGGCATCCGGTTTATCCCGCCGATCGTCAATCTTGACGGATGTAGAGACCCGCTGGGCGCCCGATAGAAACGGAGCTTCATGCAGAGCCGCTATGGCTGTGAAGACCTCGTTCAGCGGTCCTTCGATAATAGTGCTCATTGAAGTCAGCTGATATGTAATGCCACGCTGGTTTTCCAATACGGCCTGCATGTCGGCCACATAACTGCTTAGACTGGTCGTTCCTGTTCCAATTGGAATTACGGTCACTTCTGCTATTGCCATCCTGCTCCGCCTCCCTTAGCTTCGTTGATTACCGTTGTCACTATATTTAGTGCAATTTTGACTATTTTTATTTTACCAGTTGAAGGCGTCACAATTCAAACTGACGTGAAGACGTCATTCCATTTGGACAAAAATTTTTTTTGAATAATCTTCAAATCTTCCAGTCCTTTTCCTTTGCGGATTCATGCCGTAAATGGTATACTCGGAATTACGTTTTAGTGTGCTGAACCTGTTTACAAACACAAGATGTTGGGTTAGAGTAGGATAACAGCAACAAAATGTAGTGACAAAGCGTTTCCCCACTTTTGAAAGTCATCTTCTGCAATCTCGCGAAAAACAGGATGGAATCACCTTCAAAGGCACGTCCCTGTAGGTGTAAATCGCTTTCTCGAAACAGAACTGACGCCGAGGTTAACGGGGCTGTTTGGACTGCACCCGGTTGCCTCTATGACAGTCGCAACTAGATATGGACACAACCTTACATAATAGCACCTCACGGTCGACATACCATTTGCGACTGTCAGGAAGCCAGTGCATTCATGGGCATTTTCAGGCCGTCAGGCGGGGAGTGCTTTTTATATGATCATGTTCTGAAGCTGCTCCTATGTTACGGGGTCTTTGCATGCGCAAGCTGTCACCACCGCAGTCCATTGGATGTATCTATTTTTTCTCACCGTAAGAAGACACTCAATTCTTTATATAAGAATTTCTCCAATTTATCTCTTAATCATGCGAAAGCGAGGAATATTCATGCCACAAGTTGTGATCAAGCCGAACAACCGCCAGCTTGCCTTTGACGATATGCGTATCTCGGTGTATGCCGATCGTATCCTGGAAGGACTGGACATGCTGGACAAGGAACGTTTGGTACGCGGGGTTAACAGCAAACTTCGTCGTGACGAAGTAACCGGAGACGAGATCAGTAACGCTTTTATGATGAGCGCACTGGAACTGGTAACCAAAGAGGAGCCGAACTGGAAATTCGCAGCGGCACGCTCACTGCTTACTTCCCTTTACAAAAAAGCGGCTACCAACCGTAGATACAAATCTTATCCGGACGAGCCTTACGGTGCATTCCATCCTCTCCTTGTAGACCTTGTGAAAAAAGGCATCTACCGTGAAGAACTATTGGAATGCTACACCAAAGAACAAATTGACGAACTGGCGGAATGCATTGATTACCGCAACGATTTGCTCTTTGACTACATTGGCTTGCTCACACTGGCAGAACGCTATCTCGCACACGACTTTGACGGCAAAGTAATGGAGCTGCCTCAAGAGCGCTACATGGTTATCGCCATGTACCTGATGCACCAGGAGCCTGCAGAGAACCGCATGCACCTGGTTAAGGAAGCTTATTGGGCGATGAGCAACATGTATATGACGGCTGCCACGCCGACCATGTCCAATGCAGGTAAAAAAGTGGCTGGCCAACTCTCCAGCTGCTTCATCGATACAGTGGATGACTCCCTTGAAGGCATCTTCGATTCCAATACGGATGTAGCTAGACTTAGCAAAATGGGCGGCGGTATCGGTGTGTACCTCGGTAAAGTCAGAGCCCGTGGTTCGGACATCCGTGGTCACAAAAACACAAGCTCCGGTGTAATCCCATGGATTCGCCAATTGAATAATACAGCAGTTAGCGTAGATCAACTGGGAACACGCAAAGGTGCAATTGCCGTTTACCTGGACGTCTTCCATAAAGACATTCTGGCCTTCTTGGATCTGAAGCTGAACAATGGTGACGAGCGGATGCGTGCACATGACGTATTCCACGGCGTATGTCTGCCTGACCTGTTCATGGAACGTGTAGCCAGCCGCGGTGAGTGGAGCCTGTTCTGCCCGCATGAAACGAAAAAGGTCATGGGCTGGAAAGACGAAAACGGCCGCGCACTCGGCTTGGAAGATTTCTATGACGAGTCCTTTGGCGAAGGCACATTCCGCCAAAAGTATGAAGAAGCGGTAAACCACCCGCTGTTGTCCCGTATTACGGTACAAGCCATCGATATTATGAAACGTGTGATGAAATCACAGCTTGAAACAGGTACGCCTTATATGTTCTATCGCGATACGGTTAACCGTTCCAACCCGAACAGTGCCCACGGCATGGTTTACTCTTCCAACCTCTGTACCGAAATCATGCAGAACCAGTCTGCAACGGTAGTAGAAAAAGAAGAGCTTGTAACCAAAGATGGTCAAACACGCATCGTGATTTCCAAAGTGCCTGGCGACTTCGTGGTCTGTAACCTGAACTCCATTCACTTGGCACGTGCCGTGCCTCATAACGTACTGGAGCGTCTGGTACCGATTCAGGTTCGCATGCTGGATAACGTCATTGACATTAACAACATTGAAGTACTGCAAGCCCAATATACCAACAGCCAATACCGTGCCGTAGGTTTAGGTACATTCGGACTTCACCACCTGCTTGCTCTTGAGGGCATCCGTTGGGAATCCGATGAGGCTGTAACCTACAACGATAACTTGTACGAAAAAATAAACTACCTGCTCGTCAAAGCCAGCATGGAACTGTCCAAGGAAAAAGGACACTATCCGAAATTCAAAGGTTCCGACTGGGAGAGCGGCAAATACTTCGAGCAGCGTGATTACACAACGGGTGAGCGCGTAGGCGAATTCGTAACGACCGAACAGTGGAAAGAGCTGCAGGCTGAAGTTCAGCAAAACGGTGTACGTAACGCATGGTTGTTCGCGATCGCACCTAATGGTTCAACATCCATCATTGCCGGATCTACTGCAAGTATCGACCCGCTCTATGAGTTGTTGTCCTATGAAGAGAAAACAACGTACAAGATTGCCAACCCGGCACCAGACCTGTCGGACAAAACCATCTGGTACTATAAAACGGCCTTCCTGGTGGATCAGCATGCTTCCATCAACATGGCTTCTGCCCGTCAACGTCACGTCGATCAGGGACAAAGCTTCAACCTGTATGTCCGTCCTGATATCAAAGCAACGGAGTTCCTTGAACTGCATCTGCATGCCTGGAGAGCGGGTCTGAAATCGACCTATTATGTTCGCAGCCGTGCATTGACGATTGAAGAATGTGACTCCTGCGCAAGCTGATCGATAGATTATTAGATTCACGATGACCACCAGGGCATCCTGTTTTGATTGCAAAATGGCGCTGCCCTGGTACTTTTTTGCCCAAATTACGATCACAGCATCCCAGGGATGTTGATATAGATGCCTAAAAGTTTGAATTAAGGAGTGAACGGATTATGCAAGTACAGAAAATTTTCAATACAGAAGCACCTAACCAATCGACTCGAATTATTGAAGGTGAATGCTCCGGGATTCTGAACTGGAACGACATTCGCATGCCTCATATGTACAAGCTGTACAAAGTACTGCTGCTCAATCACTGGATCGCTGACGAAATTCCAATGTCCAAGGATGCATCCCAATTCGCCCAACTGGATCCGGAAGAACAGCGTACATTCAAAATCAACATTTCCCTGCTGGCTGTACTTGATTCCATGCAGACGATGTTTGTAGGTGACGTTAAACGCTACTTCACTGATTCTTCGCTTGAAGCGATCTCGGCTATTATCGGACAACAGGAAGTGGTTCATAACCAATCGTATTCCTACGTTCTGTCTTCCATCGTGTCTGATCGGGAGCAAAAAGAGATTTTTGAATATTGGAAACATGATCCCGTACTGCTCGACCGCAACCGGTTTATCGCCGATATCTATCAAAGCTTCCGGGACGAGCCGTCTCCACAGACATTCTTCCAAGCTATGGTAGCCGACTTAGTACTTGAAGGTATTTTCTTCTACAGTACATTCGCCTTCTTCTACAATCTGGCTCGTGACCAGAAGATGATGGCAACCAGCCAGATGATCTCTTACATTCAGCGTGATGAGAATCAGCACTGCTACTTCTTCGCTGAAGTGTTCAAGCAGCTGCTTGTTGACTTCCCTGAACTGAACACACCTGAGAACATGGACTATGTCTATAAAACAATCAATCGTGCTGTCGAGCTGGAAACCAACTGGGCACACTACACGCTCAGCAATGTTCGTGGAATTGACCTGAACGAGTTGGAAGATTACATCAAATACATCGCCAACAAACGTCTGCGTCTCATGGGCATGGATAAAGCTTACGAAGGCGTGGATGTAAACTGCATGCCTTGGATCAAGCCTTTCTCTGATGAAGCACTCAATGCAACAAAAACAGACTTCTTCGAGGCGAAATCCCGTAACTATGGTAAAGTCGGCGACGACAACGGATTCGACGATTTGTAAGTTCAGATATAACATACAGAAGACACAATATATCCATAAAACACTCCCTCGATGGGAGTGTTTTTGTTACGTTTTGTACCCTTCTCCCCATGGATGAAAATTCTGGGATATAATGGAGAAGGTTTGAATCTCCTATTGAAATGAGGCTAAAGGATGGAACGAGAACTCCTTGATCAATTGAACACCTGGCACGAACAGGACCTGTTTGGTCTCATTATCAAACGCATTGAACAGATCCCTGTACCCGATCGGAATTATGACCTGACAGGTCATCTAGCGAGAGCATATAACAATAGCGCACAATACCGTGAAGCCATTCAGCAGCTTAAGTCCGTTGAAGAGCAAGGAAAATGGGATCCGCTCTGGCAATTCCGTCTGGGTTATGCCTATTACCATATGGCCCTATACGATCAGGCATTGCAAGCATTTGAACAGGCTGACCGGCTTCAGCCCTATGATGATTCGACACTCGAATTTTTGAATTCAACCCGTTCCAAAGTTGTAAAAATGCAGCGGGACCGGCAGCGTCATCTAGAGAAGCTGGCCGAATGGGAACAAAGCGGAATCCAGAACCATCTTAGAGCAGCTTCAGGCTCCTATGATCCCTCCACGTTTTGGGAGCAGACCGACTATGCACAGAGCAGCTATGTTTCTTCTCCTTTCGATGAAAGCCAAATTATCTCTACCGAGCAGGAACTGGGCTACAAACTGCCTGCTTCCTATATTCAAATAATGAACACTCAAAACGGTGGAGTTCCTGCACGTACCGTTTTTCCTACGGAAGAAGTGACATCCTGGGCGGAAAATCATATCGCCATTACCGGCATGATGGGCATTGGGAATGACAAGTCCTATTCCCTTACCGGAGAAATGGGAAGTCGCTTCATGATTGAGGACTGGGGATATCCTGATCTGGGCATTGTGATCTGTGACTGTCCATCTGCCGGTCATGATGTCGTGATGCTGGATTATCGTTTCTGCGGTCCGCAAGGTGAGCCCTGCGTTGTACATGTGGACCAGGAAGATGACTATGAGATCACTTACCTGGCACCGAGCTTTGAAGCATTTGTTCGTGGACTGGTGGATGAGGAAACATTCGATCTGGACGAATAGGACGAGGACTAAACCGGCAGGAGGCCCTTATGACAACCCGAATTTATTTTGCTACCCACCAAATTGGCGATGTTGCATTCTCTTCACTTCAAGAAGCACTCCATGAATTCGACTTGGGAATCCTGGAAGATTACAAACAAACCGAAAAGGGAGTCATGGGCCAGACACTGCTCGTCCGTACCTCTCAAGGGGAGTATATTCTGAAAGGCAACCCGTTGTATGTTGGACAGCTGCAGGAAGAACAGTTTTTCGCCCAGCAGTTAGCTAAGCACACGGCCATTCCAGTACCCGTCCCCTACCTGCTGCAAAAAAACACGGACTTGCTGGGCTGGAGTTACGCAATCATGCCTCGTTTACCGGGAAAACACCTGTATGATTCTTCTCTACAGACAACACTCGGACAGGATGAGCAAGAAGAGATTGCCTCCATGCTCGCACATAGCCTGATTGAACTGCATCGATGGAAAGTACCGGATGCAGGCGAGTATGACCCCATAGCCGAACGAATTGTTCCCTTTGCAGGTACTTATCTCGACTGGCTGTATGGAACCATCCGTCACTGGCTGCTGGATGCCCAGAGGTACTCTGTCATTACGGATGCAGATATAGCTTGGGTGGATGAACAGCTTAGGCATGCAGAGGCTGCATTTGAGTCCATGCCCGTTCCGGGTTTTGTCATGGGAGATTTCAAGGTGGAGAACTTTGTCATCCAGAAGGTTGGCAGCCATGCTTCCGACTGGCGCATTAGTGGGCTGTTTGATTTTACCACCTCCTATTTCGGGGACGGTACGGCAGATCTGACTAAAATGACAGCCATGTATATACATAAAAATCAGCCCGAGCTTGCCAAGCGCTTTCTGTACACTTACCGGGAACTTGTCTGCGCTGACGATGAAGAGCGATGCAAACAATTCGCCGTTCGCTTAGGGATCCATCTGCTGTATCAGCGTATTCTCGTATGGGGAGAAGCCAAAGCAACCAATCGGGTCACATGGGAGGCAGATCTGCCTTTTGCAGTCTGGGCACAGCACTTTATCGATTCTGTGCTTGAATTGATTGATTAGAGCAGCCGATCTGTATGCAGCGAATAAGAATAAACCAAAAAACGGCCGAAATCAGGGACTGCCCCTGCTTCGGTCGTTTTTTATCCTGTCTTGCTATCTAAATTGTTAAACGATAAGTTAAGCTTGGGCTTGCGTTACAGGCGCTTCCTGATGCTTCTGCAGAAACTCCAGCATCCGCCGATACACAAGAATCTCATTCGTCTTTCGGGAGAAGCCATGACCCTCATCGTCCAATACGATATACTCCACGTCTACGCCCTTACCCTGAAGCGCCGCCACGATCTGATCCGATTCAGCCTTCACAACCCTTGGATCATTCGCGCCTTGAATGACCAGCATCGGATTTACCATCTGGTCAAGGTAAGTGATGGGTGAGTCCTTCGTTAACCGCTCACGGTCGCGAACGGGGTCACCGAGCCAGTTATCCATCATCGGTTTCCAATCCTCAGGGACGGATTCCAGGAACGTAAACAGGTTGCTTGGCCCAAAGATATCGACTGCTGCCCGGAACAGCTCGGGATGGCGACCTGCAAGCAGCAGCGTCATGTACCCGCCATAACTGCCTCCAACCACAAACAGGCGATCTGGTGAGGAGATGCCTTGGTCAAACAGCCAATTTATGCCGGCAACACAGTCCAGCCTTGGCCCCTCGCCCCAGTCCCTCTCTACCATCTTCACAAACTCGGCACCATACCCGGTGCTTCCACGGAAGTTTGGCGCAAAAATATGATAGCCCTGTGCCAGCATCAGCTGGAACATCGGCCGGAAGAACTTGGCTTCCGAAGCCTGTGGTCCACCATGCGGCCAGAACACCGTGTAACCGTTGGCCTGCTCCGCCTTGGCTTTAAAGAAAAGTGCCTCGATTTCCAGCCCATCATAGGAGTTGTACCGAACCAGGTCAGGATAGACCAGATCATCCGGATCAAGCCCCGTCACCCGGTTGGCCGTTAATGATTCCCAAGAATCACTCCCCGCAGGCAAACGGTAGATATTATGCGGCTGAATCGCACCCCGACCAAGAATGTATACATTACCCGCTTTGGTTACGTGCGTCTGTTCTACCGTATCCAAAGGTATGTCGAGTCGACGCGGCTGCGCAGCATCTTTGCCCAGGACGTACATTCGGTTTTCCGTGCCTCTAAGCGTCCAAAAGTACAATGTCTTCGATGCCTTATGCCAGCGAATCAGCTCCACGTCCTCCCCTTCAATTTTGCACAAAGGTCGGAACTCGCGGGTATCCAGTCTATATTCAGCCACATAAGAGTATTCTTCCTTATCATTGGTGACGAGCAAAAGACGATGGTCATCTGCAAATAGAATTTCGGATACCTGGCTCTGTCTCTCCGAATCGGGCAGAATGGATATAATCTCCCCTTCCAAGTGCAGATGCGCTGTCTGATACGTATTGGAATACATTTTCACAATGACGAAACTCTTCTCGTCGGGACTTATCGCAACCAAATAGCTCGTCGCCTCTTCCCCGCTGTACAACAGCACATCCTCGCCTGTCTCCAGGTCGCGTCGACGTGAATTGAGATAATTCGGGTTACCCGCACTCGTCACGTAATACAGTCGCTGTCCATCCTCGGACAACTCCGAGAAATAACAGCGGTCATTCGGCTCTGCAGGCACAATGGGCAGCGGCACGCCACCCTCCGGTTTAAGCGCATATAGATGGTAGTTCTCATCGCCGTCCCGATCAAACCCTGTGAGAATATGGCGTCCAAGCGGATCAGGCTTAATAAACTGACTGCTCTGGTTTAAATACGTCAAGGGATACGGATAGCCACCCGGCAGATCCATCGCCCAGATATTCGGCTCACCGTTCAGATTGCTGTCAAAAAACAAACGTTTCTCGTCAGCCGATACGGCAAAGTGCGAAATGCGATACGTCTGAAAATACTGCTCTACATCCGGTTTGGGAAACTGAAGCATGACAAACCTCCTTGGGAATGAACAAAAGTATTTAACGGTGGTGAATTAAGGTATATTTGTCCATATTACAGGAAATTCCATTGTTTACACAATACTCATGTCCTATTCCTCTACATGAGTTATCTGATTCATTTTTACGTATAAAAAGTCATATGTGGTTTATCTTCACGATAATAATCCAGTCTTTGTTTCATGGTGCCTGTGTGCAGTTCGAACAGATGACCATCGGGATCGGTAAAATAAACAGACCTTGCATCTCTGGGATCGCGCGTTCTGCCAGGAAGAATATCGGCCCCTGCTGCCTTTAGCTCTTGCACAGACTGATCAAACTCCTCTTCCTTCACAGTGAAGGCAATATGTGTATAGGTTCGTTCCGTATAATTGCGAATAACATCCTCCTGATTCAAAGCGATCCAGAGACCAGCCAGTTCAAAATAGGCCAGCTTGCGGCCCTTCACTTGAATTCGGGCACCGAGAGCCTGCTCATAAAAGGTAATGGATCGTTCCAGATTGGATACGGAAAAGCAAAGATGATTAATTCCCTGGATATTCACTCGCTCCTGACACCTCCACTATTTAGATTACTCACATCCTTATTATGGTATATTTCTCCTTCAAAAAACAAATGACTTCTTCTCTCAACGCACCTTCTTCTAGGCAAACGCATAGCTTAGGCATATCAATGAATGCTCGAGGAGGATGCAAAGCGAATGAATCCTGTCTACCCTTTTTATGGTGAGAAGACGGTCTGCAAAGAGCAAAAACTGGCATTTCCACCCCAGCACCAAGATCGGCAGCCAGGTCTGGAAACACTCATGGTACCTGAACCCATTAGCGAGGATCCGGCGTATATCGGCAGCTGCAAATTGGATGGCAAAGTAGCCATCATTACGGGTGGGGACAGTGGAATCGGCAGAGCCGCAGCCATTGCTTATGCCAAGGAAGGTGCCGATATAGTCATTGCTTACCTGTATGAACGGACGGATGCCGAGTGGACTCGGGATCGTATTGTAGAGCTGGGCCAGCGCTGTCTGCTCATTGAGATCGACCTCCGGCTGAAGAAAAACTGTGATGCGGTCATTCGTTCTACAATGGAAACTTTCGGGAAAATAGATGTTCTGGTCAACAATCATGCGGTGCAGTATGTGCAGCCGAGTATTGTCGACATTACGGAGGAACAGCTCTATCATACGTTCCAGACCAATGTATTTTCCTATTTTTTTCTGATCCAGGCCGCTCTCCCGCATATGTGCAAAGGGGCTTCCATCATCAACACGGCTTCCATTACAGCCTATAAGGGCAATGTGCAGCTGATTGACTACTCCTCCACCAAAGGGGCTGTTGTCTCTCTGACACGCGTACTCGCCAAATCACTGGCTTCTCAGGGAATTCGGGTTAATTGTGTAGCTCCAGGTCCAATCTGGACCCCTCTTATTCCCTCCAGCTTCTCTGCTGAAGATGTGCAGGTATTTGGAACCGAAACGCCGATGGGTCGTGCAGGCCAGCCCTATGAACTGGCAGCGGCCTATGTCTATCTCGCATCGCGTGATTCTTCGTACGTAACCGGTGAATGCATTCATATCAACGGCGGCGATATGGTGACCACCTAAGGTCAGGTGTGGTGAAAATTAATAGGTATGAAGCAAAAATATGGTGTACTTACTTAACCGATTTATCGTCCATGTCAGGTTGAAATTGGCAAGTTCAGCAGGAGAATCAGGATCTTGTTCCGAAGTGGGTTAGGAGTTAAGCATCCGGTATACCGGAACCAGACATCTTGGGACAAGGAGCTGAACCGTCTGATGATCTATGATCCACTCTATCAACCGTACCCCTCTTATCGTGTGCCCGTCTATGCCAACAAAGGCATGGTCGCCACTTCGCAGCCTCTTGCAGCACAAGCAGGTCTGGATGTGTTAAAAAAGGGCGGCAACGCCATTGATGCCGCGATCGCAACGGCTGCTGCGCTCACCGTGCTGGAGCCAACGTCCAATGGCATTGGGGGCGATGCCTTTGCCCTCGTCTGGACCGAGGGCAAGCTGCACGGCCTGAATGCCAGCGGTCCTGCGCCTCAGGGCATATCCATTGAGGCGCTCAAGGCGGCAGGCCATTCGGAGATGCCGAAGCTTGGGGTCATCCCGGTGACGGTGCCTGGCGCACCGGCAGGCTGGGCTGAGCTGAGCCGCCGCTTCGGGCGGCTCACGCTGGCGGAAGCGCTGGAACCGGCTATCCGCTACGCGGAGGAAGGTTACCCGCTTGCGCCTGGGCTGGCCCGCCACTGGGCACGGGCAGCGGACATTTATGCACGCCAGGGCGACGGGGCAGCCGGGCGTGCTTGGTTTGAGACATTCGCTCCAGGCGGGCGTGTTCCGGCCGCGGGCGAGATGTGGCGTTCGCCGGATCACGCGAATACACTTCGCCGAATCGGCGAGAGCAGCGCACGTGACTTTTACGAAGGAGAACTGGCGGAGCGCATTCATTCGTTTATGGCAGAGCATGGCGGCTACCTAACCAAGGACGATCTGGCGGCCTTTCAGCCTGAATGGATCGATCCCATCTCGGTTTCCTATCGTGGCTACGATGTCTGGGAGATCCCGCCAAACGGTCAGGGACTGATTGCCCTCTCAGCGCTCAATCTGCTCAAAGGATTCAACTTTGATGAAAAAGAATCCGTGCTCGGGTACCACAGACAGCTCGAAGCGATGAAACTCGCATTCGCCGATGGAGAGAAATATATTACCGAGGAACGGAAGATGGGCGTCACGGTGAAGGAGCTCCTATCCGAAGCGTATGCGGAAGAGCGGCGCAAACTCATTGGGGACATGGCACGCATGCCTGAAGCAGGCGATCCAAAGGGAAGCGGTACGGTATACCTCGCTGCGGCTGACGGTGAGGGCAACATGGTTTCCTTCATTCAGAGCAATTATATGGGCTTCGGCTCCGGGCTGGTCGTACCGGGAACAGGTATCGCCCTGCAAAATCGGGGCCACAATTTCTCTCTCGATCCGATTCATGCAAACGCCCTGGAGCCAGGCAAACGCACCTATCATACAATCATTCCTGGGTTCCTTACGCGCGGTGATGAAGCAGTTGGCCCATTCGGGGTCATGGGTGGTTTCATGCAGCCTCAGGGCCACGTGCAGGTTGTCATGAACACAGTAGACTTCCACTTGAATCCACAGGCAGCACTGGATTCTCCAAGGTGGCAGTGGACAAAAGGCAAAACGATACTGGTCGAGCCCGGCTTTCCGCAGCATATTGCACAAGCACTTGCCCGCAAAGGGCATGATATTCAGGTTGCTCTCGACCCTTCCATGTTTGGACGCGGCCAGATTATATGGCGTGACCCAACCAGCGGGGTACTATGCGCTGGCACCGAAAGCCGGACAGACGGATCGGTGGCTGCATGGTAATACAGCTCAGCTTAAAACTGTATTTTTGGTGAGCAGTATCGTAGACAGAAGCAACCGTAAGCTGACCATTTGCTTCGGCGGCAGGAGAAACCGTTGATATATAGAGGATGGCTGATCATTCATGAATCGCTATCGTCCTCACATCACTAGATATTCAGATCAAAAAGGCAAAGAAGAGATCATTCACTGATCTTGTCTTTGCTTTTTTTGGGTTAGACGATCGGCATGGAGGTACGGTATGTTAATAAACCCTGCCAGATTCTGTAACAGGAATGATTAAATCATGAAAAATCGATAAAGATTTCGTAAATTTTCAGCATTAACCATAATCCCCATCCTCCTCCTGGCCGATATACATATAGGGCAAAAGACTCACCTCTCACATCACACATCTATAGAAACGAGGGTATAACATGAAAACAAAAAGGGTCACCCGGGCTTTATGGAGCATGATTTTGATTGTCATGGTTTTGATGCTGGGGGCATGTTCTTCCACAGAAAATGAAACGGCAGCGGACGAGCGGACCAAAGTAGGTATTGTCCTTACTGAAGTCGGCCTTGGCGATCGTTCATTCAATGATGCTGCTTTTGAAGGACTGGTTCAGGCCAGAAATGAAAACACGATTCGGTTTGATTATAAAGAGCCCGGAAAAGATCTAACGGCAGAAACAGCATTTGAGCAATTCGCTCAGGATGGTGTGGACTTGATTATCGGACTTAGCGACACTCTTCTGCCTGATCTGGAAAAGGTTGCTCAACAATATCCGAAGCAGCAGTTTCTTATTGTCGACGGACACTCCGAATTGCCAAACGTGACCTCCATGTCATTCCGCAGTGAAGAAGGCAGTTATCTTGCCGGCATGATCGCTGGCTTCGCGACAACCGAGAATCACGTAGGTTTTTTGGGCGGAATGGAGATTCCTCTTCTCCGCGATTTTCAACAGGGTTTCGAGCAAGGGGTGCAGGCCGTTAATCCGGATGCTACAGTTCAGGTCGTTTATGCAGGAGACTTCGGTAATTCGAAGCTTGGCGAGGAGCTGGCAGCGAAGATGATCCAGGAGCAAGACGTCGATGTTATTTATGTCGCAGCAGGCCTCACCGGCGTAGGCTCACTAACCGAAATTCAGAAGTTGGGTAAATACGCTATCGGTGTGGATACGGATCAATTCTTTCTGGCGGAAAAGGCTGTTCTCACCTCCATGCTGAAAAATGTCAATGTCTCCATCTACAACGCTGTTAACACGTTTACGAAAAACAATCACTCCTTCCCGGAGCAGAACATGGTTGAGGGGCTGGCTGAAGATGCCGTGGGCCTGACCGCATTACATAACATCACACTCAGTGCGGAACAGCAGCAAACCTTCGAAGATCGGAAAGCTGAGATCATATCCGGCAAAACCAAAATTACGCTTGAACCCTAAAATCGACGGATTAGAGGAGATACGCTTATGAAATTGCAAGGCAAACTGATTATTAATGCGTTAATTTCATTACTTCTATGTCTTGTGTTGGTAGCCTATATCATCTTTCAGTTACTGGGCATCAACGCCAAAAATCAAAATCTGGTGCCAGCCATGCTCAAGGTCAGTGAGCTCAAAGCCAATCAGATTCAGACCCAGCAGGCGCTGGATGTGTTCTCTTTCTCGATGACAGCCGGCAATCAGAATGCCGTACGCAGCTTGTTGGACGAAGGTAAAACGATGATTCAGGAACTTACCGAAGGATTACTGGAAACTGATGAACAGCTTCGATTGATGGGATCCATTCAGACAAAATTGACTGCACTGGATCAGGGGGCAACTGAAGCCATGCAAGCCTTGGACAGCTCGGAAGCCAAACGGTACAGCACACGAGTGCAGGGCATTCAAAATGATATCTACATGCTCGATGAAATAACCAAGGAACGGTATGATCAATACACGATCAATCTGGAGCAGGACATTCAGCAGACCTGGCAAATTGCATTGGGCGGCGCTGTCCTCCTGCTCGTCGCTGCCATGCTGTTCAACATGTATACATCCCGGAAGCTAGCCAAACGTATTGGATTGCTGAAGAACGCTGCAGGACAGATTGCAGCAGGCGACCTTACCCAGCAGCTGCCTGAAACCCGGGGCAAGGATGAACTGGATGAGCTGAATCGCTCCTTCCGTCTTATGACAGAAAACATTCGCAATATTATCCAATCGATTGATACCGCCGGGAAACGGGTGGATGGCATGGCTCAGGACATTGACCGCGGCAACGACACCATGCAGGCCATTGTGCAGCAGGTCTCCCGTACGACGGAAGAGCTGTCCATCGGCAGCCAGAAGATTGCGGAGGATCTGAGTGAAACGGTGATGGTCGTGGACAAGATGCAGCACACGTTCGGCAGCAACCTTCATGCCACTTCCCAATCGGCGATCCATGGCAACGAGGTGATGAGCACGGTTGAGGAAGGACACACGGCCATTGAGGAGCAGCTTCGCCTCGCTGAAATGAACCGGATCGCCATGGCTGAGGTTGAACAAACTGTGCAGGAGCTGGAAGAAAGCGCAGCCCGCATTACCACGATGACAGGTTATGTGTCCGAGATCGCCAAGCAGACCACGCTGCTCTCCCTGAACGCTTCAATAGAAGCCGCTCGTGCCGGCGAAGCCGGTCGCGGTTTCGCCGTGGTTGCAGGGGAAGTCAACAAGCTCGCAGAGCAGTCTGCACAATCCGTGCAGCATATCTATGCGGCTGTGGGAGAGATCACAAGCGCCATGGACAAGGTGAAAGGTTCTGTAATGCAGAGTATACAGCTCTTCGCTGAACAGGAAAAGGCGACCGGACAAACCCGGGATTCCTTCTCGGCTATTCGTGACAGCGTAGAACAGATCAGTACGGGTATTAACCAGCTGGCCGAAGATATGCAGCTATCCAGTCAGCTAAGTACACAGGTGCAGCAGGCCATTGAAAACATCAGTGCCATTACGCAGCAATCGGCAGCAAGCAGTGAAGAGATTACGGCTTCGACAGCTGAACAGCAGCGCTCGTTTGAAGAGGCCAGCATCAAGGTCAAATCGCTGCGTGATATCAGTGAGGAAATGCATCAGGAGCTGCAGCGTTTCCGCTTGTAGTAATGGAATGCCTCATCCTTAATCATGTAAACAAGAAAACCTCCACTTCTCTTGGTATGAGAGAAGTGGAGGTTTTTTAATGAGCGTGAGTTTACACAGATTATTATTCAGTTCACGCAGGTTAAGGCTCTCTCAGCGAAGAGAATCACAGGGCGTCAATGATGTCTCCTGCCAGCAGAGACGCCGGGTCACCGCGCCGCTGCGCAGCCTGCTCGGCGGCCTGGCCGTGCAGGTATACACCAAAAGCGGCTGCCTGCTCCGCGCTGAGTCCTTGAGCGAGCAGACCGGCGATGATGCCGGTCAATACGTCCCCGGCGCCGCCCGTTGCCATGCCGGCGTGCCCGGTGGTGTTGATGTACGCCTCGCCGGAAGGCGTTGCGATGACCGTTCGTGCTCCTTTGAGCACCAGGGTCACGCCCTGCTCGCGGGCGTACCTTGCAGCGTGACCAATTCGGTCACGCTGCACTTCGGGGGTCGGCATGCCCAGCAGGCGGCCCATCTCTCCGGGGTGCGGCGTCAAAATGGTCGCTGCACTGCGCCGGCCCCAGTCGCGAGGCCCGGCTCTGCCCGCGTCTGCGAGCATGTTGAGGGCGTCCGCGTCGATGACGAGCGGGCGATCCGTCTGCTGCCACAGGCGGCGCAGCCAGCCAGTGTCGCCCTCGAAGCGGCCGAGGCCTGGCCCGGTTGCAATCACGTCGCGGCTCTCCGCAAGACGAAGCACGGCTTCGGCGGAAGCCGCGTTCCACTCGCCGCTGTCGCCATCTGCGGCGGCTGCGAGCATGAGCTCAGGCACACTGCCGATGACATGCGGCAGCAGTGCCGCGGGCAGTGCCCATGTGGCGAGTCCGCAGCCAGCGCGCAGTGCAGCCTTGGCCGAGAGCAGACCTGCGCCGCTCATCGGCAGACTGCCTGCGACCAGCAGTACGTGACCGTAGGTACCCTTGTGCCCGTCAGGTGCCCGCAGACGATTCGTATCCACCTTGAGGGCACCGCGCATCACTTCTTCTGTCAACAGACGAACGGTAGGACCGTGCTCTGGCGCAAGCCGTGCCGGAATGCCGATAGCGCGCACCACGATGCGACCGGCAGCCGTTGCGCCCGGATACTGTACAAGTCCGCGCTTCAGCAGCGCAAGGCATATAGTCACCCGCGCTTGAATGCAGGGCTCGTATACCTCCCCGGTGTCGGCATTCAGCCCGCTTGGCACATCGGCGGACACGACCGGCTTACCGCTGTCGTTCGCCGCCTCAATCAGCGCCGCGTAAGCTCCCCGCGGCGCCCCCTGCGAGCCGGTGCCCAGCAGTGCATCCACGATGCCTGTGCACCGGCTGAAGTCCACGGCTTCACGGCCGTGGACAAGGGCAGGGATGCCGAGCTGCGCCGCGGCATCCCGCTGCACTGCGGCTTCGCCTCGCAGTGACTCGGGCGCATCGGCGTAGATCAAGGTAACGCCGAGCCCCGCTTCAAGCAGATGGCGGGCGGCAACCAGCCCGTCCCCGCCATTATTGCCCTTACCGATCAGCATGTACCAATGCTGATCAGCAGGGTGCGCCATCACCAGCGCCGGATCGGCGATGATGTCGCCCCCGGAACCTTGACGATCACCGGGCCCGGTGTGTGCCCGCTGTGCCTCTCCCTGCTCTCGGCGCCTTTTGTGTTCAACCACCCTACCGTCCGCAACCTCTTCCCGGCACAAGGCGATAACTTCCTCCGCTATGGCTCTGCCCGCGTTCTCCATCAGACTCGCAGCAGGAATGCCCAGCTTGTGGATAGTATGCTCATCTACAGCTCGCATCTGTTCAGCGGTGACGATAAACAAGGTTCATCCCTCCCCGGTGAGTAACTTTTCATTCTGCGTTTGGCATCATTCGGTTCTAATAGCTCCCGGCAAACTCTCCCTTAATAAGCTACCGTAAAACGGGAACCAATAAACTGCGGATCATCAAGCTCATCCACCAATGCCGCAGCAAAATCGCCAACCGAGATCGTGCTCTCTCCCAGATCATCGGTCACCAAACGATTCATCCCGATCCGGAAATGGCCTGTCCGCGGTCCGGATGTAATTGTTGCCGCCGGGCTCATATACGTCCAGTGGATATCCGATTCCTCGATCAAGCCATAAGCATCCACATGTGCCTTCGCCAGGGTTCTAACTTCCTCCGGAAATCCAGGTGTATCCATCAGCATCTCGCCGGAATCGGTCAGCAAGCTGCCAGCTCCGCCAACAACAACCAGACGGCTGGCTTTACCGCGGCGAACACCCTCAATCAGTGAACGTGTAACTTCCAGCAGCTCCTCTTCTTCTCCGAATTTCGGTCCATAGGCACTAACGACAGCTTCCTGGCCTGCTGTAAAATCGGCTACCTGATCCGGGTTCAACAAATCTCCCTTTTCCACACGCAGACGTTCATGAACCATTTCCACTTTGGACGGATCACGCACAATCGCAGTCACTTCATGCCCGCGGTCCATCAGCTCCCACAGTATCGTCTTTCCAATCGTTCCAGTCGCTCCAAAAATCGCAACTTTCATATCTTATCCCTCTTTTCATTAGATATCATCTAGTCAACATACCGTTATATTGTAATACTTAATCCTATTGTTATATACCTTAAACGGCTCACGCCATCTTAAACCGGATGTAGCCACTTGTAAACCAATGTTAATAAATCGAAAGAATCCACACTTCCAATAAGCGGCGCTGCACCTATATTCCGCATCCACTGCATTTTTTACACAGCAAAAAAAGCCGCTATGGCGGCTTCATGGTGGCGATGTTTCATTTATATCCGTCCATCCTCTCCCTGTCTCCACCACATGCCTTCCGATTTCGGGCTGGTATAGGTGAAACCAAATTGGGAGTACAGACGATCTGCAGGTACATCCGCTAGAAGACTCACCAAGCCTCGAGCAGGTACATGTTCCTGCAAGTAGTCCATGATCTCGCTCATAATCAACTTGCCATATCCCCTGCCTTGAACATCCGGGTGAACCGCAATATCCACCACCTGAAAGAAACAACCGCCATCCCCAATAACCCTGCCCATGCCTACGAGTGCATCTCCATTGCGTAAACATACGGCAAAAAGACTGTTCGGCAGTCCAATTTCTGCTCCCTCCTTGCTCATCGCACTGAGACCCGCAGTTTGTCGCAAGGCAAGATACTCTGCTGCTGTGGGTGGAATGTGTTCAATACTGATCTGGTCCATGAATTGTGCCCCTTTCTGCTTGAATTCATCTACTTCCTGTGTAATAGTGAGAGAAAGCTTACGTGAAGCGTGTTTCAAGATACGTTAAGTTTGTGCAAAGGAGGAAAACGTGTGTTTCAACCCTGGATCGAAGAGCTACTATCGCGCCCCGGCGCTGAGGCTGTGCTGTTTGGAGTCATAGCTCTGCTGCTCTGGATATATATATGGTCTGCCACTGAAGTTCGCCGCAGCCACGAAAGGCAAATGCGAAGGATACAAGATACATTATACATAAGCACAACCCTATTGGGAAAACTCACCATTCTGGAACATAAAAAGTATTCATTCTCAGAAAATGAACAACAGGATCTGTTCATGGCCATGCTGGCCTGCAAATCGGCATCTGACCTCTCCTCTACGTTACAGGAGCAGATCCGCGATTGCATCAAGGAGCATGATCCTGCCAGACTCGCGCTGATGCACAGAGCATTAGAACGAGAATGCACCGCATTATCAGATGAACTCGGTCAAGATAACCGAACAGATCATTGGGGCGAGGCCATCTGGACAATCTTTCGGCCTCTGGCCGAACCAGCTGCACTGGCAGCTACCCTGTTTCTGGTTGCTGATCTTGTGTTCCGTCAGCGACTGTTGGACGTTTCCCTAGATTCATGGGAGAGCGTCCTCCCGTGGTTGCGTGCAGTTTCCTTAATGATTGCCATAATGTATGGTTATCTGCTCTGGGCCAGCCTGCGCCGCGAACCATCAGGTACAGTGAACAAAATACTCTTCTTGCTGATCGTGCTATGCTCGCTTCTCCATCTGATTGGGCCTGCTGCTGCTCCTTATGCCTTGGGATTACAGCTAGTCCTGTTCACTTCAGGTTTCGGGTTTACTGGAACTCGCCCACGTAGTGATCGCCCTTATGTAGGTCATACCGAGCTGGAGCCAACGAATGAGCCCCCTACTGAAAACGAAGTGAGTGCAGCACGTAAAGCTGGTGCCTACACGGGCGAATAGTGAGACCATTCCCTTTTTTTCATGTAATCTATGATAATCAAATGGGTAAACCAGAACTCTCAGGACTGAATCCTGCGTGTTGCTCAAGATGTAAAAAGGACTGAACTACAACGTAGTTCAGTCCTTTTCCATATAAGAATAGTATTGCTTTGATAAAATGCGTTAGCTTATTTCGCTGCAACATGTGCAATGATGCGATCCTTTTCGTAAGTAACCTGAACGTCATAACCATCCGCTGTGACTTGGTCGAATTCACCTTTAATTACGCCAGCCGTAATTAAAGTAATATCCTTGGAACCTTCGATCTTATAGTTGGACAAGTCCAGATTGAGGCTTCCTCCATCCAGATACAGCTTTTGACCAACATTAACCTGACTGTTATCATTGTCCATAACCAATTCCAACGTTCCATTGTCCATGGTAAAGTTTCTGTTTAATTTTAATGCTCCATCCGCATGAACGATGACTTTTCCATTCTCCACATACAGATCACCGAGACCAAAAGCAGATGCAGATTCAGCCACCAGCGTTCCCGCCTGCAGCAGCGTTCCACCTGTGTAACTGTTGTTGCCTGTCATGGTAAGTGTTCCTGTCCCCTTTTTCGTTAGCATTCCACTGCCGGAGATATCATTTCTCCACCAATCCTCTGCATTGAAACGCCCTTTGGAAGCATCCATATCTACGGTTACATTGTTTAGGAATGCACCGTAGCCATCCGCTGCCGTCACCAAGTCCAATCTGCCCCAACCGTTAGACTCGTCCAGAACCGGATAACCGGAATCAATGGATGTCGTATACAACACTTCTCTACGCTGCTCATCGGTCAAATAAGGCTGATGTGTCTTCAACAGCGCCTCTGCTCCCTGCGGCACTTCAGGAGCCAAACCTTTGATTCCTGTTTGTGGCAGACCATATGTGAGTTTTTCTCTGTAGAAGGCTTTATTGGCGTCATGATCTTCCCATTTCTTTTCATCATAAGCACTTTTGAATGTGTAGTCCTCTGTTACGGTATGTGCATAATCATATAAACTCATATTTTCTTTCTGTGCTGCTGCTCCAAATACCTCTCCTGCATTATCATACGCCTTCTCCATCAATTCCTGGTTCTCTTCCTTATTAAAAGCATATGCAGTCATGGCTGTAGCTTGTATTCTTGCACCTATGACATCAAGCGGCGAGTGCATCCCGGTCACAATGCGATTTTCACCCATTTGAGCAGCTCTTGTTAAAAATTCAGAGAATCGTTCTGGAGTAGCATAGGCAAAAGGAAGAACAGACAGATACGAAGCACTGGTATGACCGCTTGGGAATGCTCCATCCTTACCTCGTCCATCTTCCGCTATTCTTCTTACATAGCTTAATGCAGGAATAATTTCCACGTTGCTTTCGTATTGTTGGAAATGCTTTTCTCCCGTTGTCTTTGTTCCTCCTGAAGCCAAAGGCTCTTCTGTCACTTCACCCTTACCTAAGGTTTCCCACACAGCCAAACCATTCTCATCGACAACCTCTTTCACTTCTCCGTTCGAATTCATTCTCCATGGTCTTGGGGAAGAGTAGAAGTATTTCGAAGGGTTGGAGGATGAAGGAATTTTGAATCGAACTAGATCCACCAGAGCTACCATGTCTGCAAGCTCCGTCTTAGCCCAATCACTTCCCAATCCCTGGCTTTGATCTTCGGCCGTTTCTTCTGTCAAGACAACATCCATGTCCTTGATCTCTCTTTCGACGCTTGTCGTTGGCTTGACGATGTCTACATACGTGTTAGCCAGTGGCCCAAAAGCTTCCATCATACTGTAGATCTTATCTCTCTGGTCATCATAATAGGCAGCTAACGCCTCTTCATCGGTACGATTTTGCGTCACATCTTCTACATATTTGATGTTAGCGACCCAAGTCGCTTGATTTCGGATTTCCTCGTTTGCGAATGTTTTCTGGTCTGCGACCGCTGTTTTTTGATCATTTTTAAAGCCATCATAATATGGGGTCGGCCCATCGCCATACTTTGCAACCGCTCCCTTCACTCCCGGTTTCGTCGCAGCTGTACCATCTCTCCAATCCGATTGGTTCATGGACCAGACTTGTTCGAAACCGTCCAAGATATCAATAAATGGATTCGTTGCCGCAATATTTTTCAACGTGCCGTCGTCCGCATTGGCTCCATGTTCGACTGCAGACAGACGAGCTTCTTCGGCAGGGGCTTCCACATTCAGCACATTAGCTGTTCCCTTTGGCTTGAATGGTTTAGCATCTGCATTGGATTCTATTTCCAAGGCATTAAAAAGTGCACTTACAGCTTCTGCACGAGTGATGGATTGAAGTGGTTTGAAGCTTCCATCCGAATATCCGGATATAATTTTTGCTGCTGCAGTTCCGCCTACAGCTCCTTTGCTCCAATCCGCAATGGACGAAGCATCGCTAAATGCATTCGCAGCTCCCTCATTCAGGTCCAGATTCAGAATGCCGGCGATGATTTTGGCCGCTTCCTGACGTGTGATCGGATTTTGAGGTTTCATCGTTTGATCCGCATAACCATCCATATATCCAGCCGCACTAGCTGTAGAAACGGCCTGATAATACCATGTATCCTCAGAAACATCATTAAAGTTAATTGCAGCTTGTCCCGCATATCCAAAAGCACCATTCACCAGATTCATAAATTCTGCTCTCGTAATCTCGTTGTTTGGTTTGAATGAACGATCCAAATAGCCCCGAATCAGTCCTTCATCACCCCATGCTTGAATGTTCGCTTCCGCCCAGTGTCCCTTAATATCAGAGAACTGAATCTTCTGATCGGCTGCAAAGCTCCGATCTGCAAACGTTGGGCTTACCATAGACAACATTAGAAGTAATGCCAGTGATTTTTTAAGTGGTTTTCTCATGGCCTGCAAATACACGCTCCCATAATCGTAATTTTTCGATTTCATCAGCGAATGTGTAGGATGGTCTCCATTCATTCCGTGTCTGATCTGGGGTTAACTTTAGCACTCGGGGGAGCCTGGCATCTATAGAACAAATTCCGTTTTATATCAAATTCGTACGTTTTGGCACGTGTCTTCTTCAGAAAATAGAGTGAATAATAGAATCGTCATCTAGAGTGTAGTTGTTTGTAAATTTAGATTAACGGAAGGTAAATTATTCTGGGGGTGTTTGTTAAATTTCGATCAACATGATTTCTAGTCCCGGGGCTATTATATAATGATGAAGTTGTCTAGAAACCAGTGATGAAGGAGGAAAACGAATGCGCAAGCTCTTCCAGTCTGTGAGATCCAGGATGGTTTTTTCCTATCTTGCTGTCGTCCTTGTTATTGCGCTTCTTTTCGGCTCTATCTTATATCTTTTCTTCTCCCATCAATACAGCAAAGAGATTCGGATCAACAAACAACTGCTCCTGCAAAGTACCGTTAATTATATTGAGACCTCCGTTATCGAAAAGGTGAATCAGGTCTATCTTTCTCTTGCCTTGGGCAGTCCCGTCAGCATTCAGCTCGATAGCCTGCAAGGAAACCACAGCAAAATCCTGGACATCGAGCAGCTGCTCAAAAGTCAGGTACAAAATTATTCCGACCTGATTCAGGCCATTCATGTGTACGATACAGAGAATCATTTCATGATCTCTTCTGTACATGGGCTGCAGCTCCATGAGGTCACTCCTTCGAGCGTAGATCCTGCCTACGATTGGATTGAAGCGATGAAAAAGAGTGACAAAGGCTCCTTATGGATGCAGACACGTATGGTTCCTGAGGACACTTATATCGAATCACCCGAACAGAGGAGCACGATTCCTCTAATCTCTTATGTTCACAGTTATCCATTTCAGTCCTCTGGACAAGACAGTAAGGTCATGGTTGCGATTGATATCAAAGAATCGACGATCAGTCAGCTGATTCGTAATATGATTCCTGCCGACTATGAAAATACATACATCGTGGATCAGCGTGGAGTCGTCATATCTGCCGCTGATAAATCAATGTTAGGCAGCTCCACGAGCGAGAATCTGCTTCAGTCGCTGCTCTCCAGTCCTTCTTCCGGCGAGAGCTTCACGCAAATATTTAATCACGATGCTTATGTTGTTTCCCATGAGCAATTCGAAGAAAATGGATGGAGAATTTACACAACCACCCCGAATAAAAGCTTCTATTATAAGCTGGGTAGCTTAAAGGAAGTTTCTGCGCTTCTGGGTTTGATCGCTGTAGCGGTTGGGATAGCCATGTCGTTCGGCTTTACCGTAGCCAATTACAGTCCTCTTAAGCGGATCCTGAAAAATATCAAGGCCAGGGTAGATAGCCCCAGCGGCCTGAAGCAGAATGAATATCGATTCATCGATTCGGCTATCAACAGCCTTTCCATTAAAGTCGATAGTCTGGAAGAAACGCTGCAGGCCAATCACAAAATGATTAGACACAGTATTATGCTGAATATGTTAAATAACCGATTTACACCTGAGGAACTTACGGAACAACTGCAATCTGTTCGGGTGTCGATGGCCTATTCCCGCTATCGCTGTATCGTCATTGACCCCGTCAGCGAGAAGTGGAAGGAATTGCAGCCACGACAATTGCAGCATACGTTGTACACGATGATTCAGCAGCTGGAGACAGCAGAAATAGCTGAAACAAAGCTGCTTGCGGAGGAATTGCAGGATCACAAAATAGCAGTGATCATCTGTACGAATCAACGCGAAGAGCCTGTTTCGGATCACATTATAAACTTTATTCATTCTGAGGCGAGAAGCCGGTTCGATCTGGATTTTGCAGTGTCCTTAGGCGGCTGGGTAGAGCATTTCACGAAGATTCACACAAGCTATCATGCGGCGAACGCATTGATTCAATACAGCTACTTCTTCCCTGCTCTGTCTGCCATTCAAGACCTTGATCTTCTGCAAAGGGAGACCAGCAGTTTGGAGATTCCGGACGCGTACCTTATGAATTTTGAGAAGAAGTTGCAATCCCGTGATATGGACGGTACGGTTCTGGCCATTCAGGATGTGGTATCGACCATCAAGGAAGGCCTGTATTCAGCCGAATACAGCCGCATTATTTTATTAAAAATGGTTTCCATATACGCTGACTGCATCAATCAAGTGCGCTGGCAGCCCGCCGAGGCGAGCTCCATGAATTTGTACAAGCAATATTCCTCGTTCTACAATATCAACCGGTATTCGGAATGGATGACTGATCTGGTAACCGAATTTATCACACATATGGAGAAACGAAGCGAGGTCAGGAGCCCGGATACCATATCAGCTGTCAAAGCCTACGTTCGCGAGCATATTTCGGGCGATCTCACGCTGGATCATGTCGCAGAACAAGTGTATATCAGTCCCAAGTATCTCAGCAAGATTTTTAAGGAAGAGACCGGCATAGCCTATTCGGAATATGTCACGAATCAGAGAATGGAACGCGCACGCGAACTCATCGCACAACAGGAATTTACTATTGAGCAGGTTGCGAGCACGGTCGGATACCGTACCTCTGCTTACTTCATTAAGAAATTCAAAGAAATTCACGGCTGTACACCGAAAAACTTCATGCGCAGTCTGATGAACTGATTAGCCGAAGGGTTGCCCCTAACCTTGGACATTGATCCAGATATCAAATCATGAGAAGGAGCTGCTATGAACCTCAACCTTTCAAGAGCTCTGTGTCTATTGATCACCACCGTTATCCTTGTCATATGTATGAGTGGCTGCACCGTCTTGGGGGAACAACGCTCTCAAATGCAGCCGCACAATCCTGCTGATGAGTCTGAGAAGGATACAGAGCCGCCATATACGATTTCCTGGACCATGCATCAGAATACTCCCGTTCCTGAGGATGCCGAGATGATTACCTATATCGAGGATCTTTTTGATGTGAATCTGGAGGTCTGGAACCTGGAGAACAGACGCTATGAGGACCTGCTGGACTTGAAGCTCGCTCAAGGGAACATACCGGATCTTCTTCGGATCAGGCAGCCACATGATCTGCTTAAATATCAGATGCAGGGGGTGTTGGCAGAAATTCCCGAGGACGTACTAGAAGAACATGCGCCTCATATTGTGAAGCGAATCCGTGATTATGATTCACGTTACTTGGAGTACGGAAAAATAGATGGCACCTTATATGGAATCCCGGTCATCAATCAGACTAACATCTACCGGACCCCTGTCGTATATCGGGAAGACTGGCTGGAGAAACTCGGTCTCGATGTTCCGCGGACATTAGAGGAGTTTGAGACGGTTATGTATGCATTCGCCAAAGGTGACCCTGACGGTAATGGGAAACAGGATACATACGGGTTATCCAAAGAGGGCATGAATGTCGTTTTTGGTGCTTTTGGACAGTCCGTTTTTACCGAGCAGCTATATTTTAATCAAAAAAATGACCAACTCGTGATCGGCGCATTGGAACCTGAGATGAAGAAAGCCTTGGCTTATCTACAGAAATGGTATCAGGATGGGATTATCGATCCTGAATTCATAACTGGAGAAAATAAAGGTGGCTATAAACATTTGTCCCATGCGTTTATTAATAGCAGAATTGGGATGACCTCGATGGGCAATTATTATCATTGGACTCAAGACGGAGATTATAGCGTCCTTAATGAAAAGGACGAGGAAATTCCCGTTGAAGCCATGTTCAATGTCCATGAACTCCAACAGAAGAACGCAACTGCAGACGTTGAATTCGGTCCTCCCGTTACAGGGCCTGATGGAGTCAGTGGCTCCAAAGGTTACAATCTGCTGATGAGTTTCATTACAATCGGGGCCGATGCGGTCAATGAGCCTGGTAAACTGGAAAAAATCCTTGAAATTCTCGATTATGTCAGTGCAAACTCCGATCCGGCAGAGCAGATCAAAATGGAATATGGCCTTCCAGGAAAGCACTGGGACTGGAGCTCTTCATCTTCAGGGGAGTTTCATATTCTGCCCCCATATAACCGTATGGAGAATTACACCAATATGATCGGCTCCAGCATTGGCATGGCTGTTCCAGGTGCATCCATCGGCAAACGGGAGCAGTGGGCTGCATCTGAGGGATTGACGGAGAATGGTATTTATAATCATCTGGAGGTGGCAACCCCTGCCCTGATTCAATATTCATCCGAGTTGATCCATATGAGGGACAGCGCATACATCTCCATCATTACCGGGGATCAGCCTGTTGAAAGTTTTGATACCTTCGTGGAGGAATTTATGGAAGCAGGCGGGCAGCAGGTACTGATTGAAGCTAATGAATGGTACAACGGGCAAATGGAGACAAACTCCACCAAATAGTTTGGCCACATTATCGCATTAAAAGCATGAATTACCCATGAGTTTCCAAAAGAGTACGTGTGCTTCGGAAAACTTATGGGTAACTCACACTAAACCAATCTATGCCTCAATCAGTGCTCCCTGATGCCGTCTCAGCTCTACCCCTTCGCACTTGCATTCGATCCGCGCAATGAGCGGGGGGAGCTGCTTCGTGCAGTGCTGCCGGATTTGGAGGTGCTGCCTGAGGGCGTGTTCTCAAATCGTTTGCGTTCAGTCCGCTCCATCTGCACAATCTGACCTTCATGTACAACGATGTGAAGCGAGCCAAACTCCATGTCATTCAGCTGTCCGGCAATTCGATCCATCCATACCTCATCCACTTTTAACGGCTTAGCCATAGAGCCGCCTCCTCTTCCCGGGCTGCTGCCCGCTATATGATTGACGCTGATCATCCGTCCGACTTATAATTCATTCTTATCCAACCTATATACTTGGTTTATACATTATCAGGGCTTCCATTAGCTGTCAATCTGTATTTTCAAGAAACATAAATGAATTATATTGAACTCGTGAGAACTTCCAGAAAGGATGGAAAGAGGGCCGAAATTCGGACCCTCAACTACTTCTCTGAAACCGTTCTGTGCCCCAGCCAGCTCTTGAGCAGCAGCGTTGCCAGAGCCAGGATCAGTAATAAGGAAGCGACAGCGAACGATGCCGAGAACTGGTACTCGTTGTACAAAATCTCGACATGCAGCGGCAGTGTATTCGTCTCTCCGCGAATATGTCCCGACACCACCGATACAGCTCCGAACTCGCCCATCGCACGGGCATTACACAGAATGATGCCGTACAGCAGCCCCCACTTAATGTTGGGCAGCGTGACATTCCAGAAGATGCGCCATCCCGAAGCGCCGAGCGTAACTGCCGCCTCCTCTTCCCTCGTACCCTGATCCTCCATTAATGGAATGAGTTCTCGCGCTACAAAAGGAAAGGTAATAAACAGCGTTGCGATTATGATACCAGGCAAGGCAAAGATAATCTTGATATCATGCTCTGCCAGCCACGGACCAAACCAGCCATTGGAGCCAAATACCAGTACAAAGATCAACCCGCCCACAACTGGCGAGATAGAAAAGGGGAGATCAATTAACGTGATCATGATTCCCTTTCCCTTGAACTGGAACTTGGTGATGACCCAGGCTGCAGCTACACCAAATATCGTATTCAGCGGTACGGTAATCGCTGCAACAAGCAGTGTCAGCTTCAGGGCAGACATGGCATCCGGTTCGGTAAGAGCTGCAATATAGACACCCCACCCTTGTTTCAGTGCTTCCATCATTACAATGATTAATGGCAAAATGAGCAGCCAAAGCAGTACCAGACTTGCCAGTCCGATCAACAGCCATTTGACCCATGGAGCTTCCGTAGTTGCACGGTTTGGCCCCGGACCGATTCGCACTTGGGGATCAGGCGTTATTGGAACAGAACCCGCCATCATATGTACCTCCTTTTGGTTTAAGGTTGGCTTATTACGCCTAAGCCCGGCCTGCCTTCCTGCTCCAGCGCTGAAGGGAGTTAATCACCAGCAGCAGGACAAAAGAAACCAGCAGCAGCAGCAAGGCTACAGCCGTAGCTCCTGCGTAATCGAACTGCTCCAGCTTCGCCATAATCAGCAGGGGTGCAATCTCCGTTTTCATCGGCATGTTACCCGAGATAAATACGACAGATCCATATTCCCCAATGCCTCTGGCAAAAGCAAGTGCAAACCCGGTCAGCAGCGGCGGAATCAGGTCCGGAAGCAATATCGTCCGAAAAATGCGCCATCTCCCTGCTCCGAGCGTCGCGGCCGCCTCTTCCACTTCGGCTTCCAGCTCTTCCAAAACCGGCTGTACCGTACGTACAACAAACGGAATGCCGATAAACATCAGTGCCAGGGTAATACCTGCCTGCGAATACGCCAGCTTGATACCCAGAGGCTCCACAAGCTGCCCTATCCATCCATTCCCGGCATACAGGGCCGTAAGGGCAACACCTGCCACTGCAGTAGGCAGGGCGAATGGCAGGTCAATGACCGCATCAAACAGGCGATTGCCTGGGAATTCATATCGGACCAGCACCCAAGCCAGGAGCAGCCCAAGAACCAGATTAATCAAGGCAGCAACTCCTGCAGTCAGGAAGCTAACCTTGAAAGAAGCAAGTACCCGGGGGTTACTTGCTGTCTCAATCAACGTGGACCAGGTCAGGCCCGTGGAGTTAAAGATCAACGCTGCCAGTGGAATAAGTACAACCAGGCTCAGGTAGAACACACTGTACCCCATTGTCAATCCGAAGCCCGGCAGTGTGCGTCTCCGGGCCACCATCACCTTGCTCATGGACGTTCATCCTCTCTGCCTTCAGCCGGTAGGCTGGTTGGCCGCTTACATGGTCGTGAGCTTTATTTTGTATCCAACATTAACTGCCTGGAACGTAGATCTGGTCAAAGATTCCGCCGTCATTGAAATGTTTGGCTTGCGTATCCCGCCAAGTGCCAAATACATCATTCAGGGTAAACAATTCAACATCCGGGAACTGGTCTTTGAATTTCTCCTTCACGCTATCCAGCGTCGGGCGATAGTAATTTTCCGCGGCAATGGTCTGCCCCTCTTCGCTGTACAGATATTTCAGATAAGCATCTGCCACCTCGCGGCTGCCTTTTTTGTCTGCATTTTTATCCACGATCGCTACAGGTGGTTCAGCCAAGATACTAACGGAAGGAACAACGATATCGAATTTGTCCGGACCCAGCTCTTTTACCGATAAGAACGCTTCGTTCTCCCAGGCCAGCAGCACATCACCGATACCACGTTCAACAAATGTTGTCGTAGAGCCACGTGCCCCGGAATCAAGTACAGGTGCATGCTTGAAGAGTTCACCAACGAATTCCTTCGCCTTCTCCTCATCATTGTTGTTTTTCTTCAGTGCATATCCCCATGCCGCCAGGTAATTCCATCTTGCTCCACCGGACGTTTTCGGATTGGGGGTAATCACCTGGGTATCCCCTTTGATCAGATCATCCCAGTCCTTGATGCCTTTTGGATTGCCTTTGCGTACCAAAAATACAATGGTTGAAGTATATGGGGAGCTGTTGTGCTCGTATTTATCCTGCCAGCCGGCATTAATCAGCCCTTTATCCTCGATCGCATCAATATCATATCCCAATGCCAGTGTAACGATATCTGCGTCCAAGCCATCGATCACGGAACGACTCTGTTTACCGGAACCGCCGTGTGACTGCTTAATCGTCACTTCCTGGCCTTTTTCTTTTTGCCAATACGCCGCAAACGCCTTGTTATATTGCTCATACAGTTCTCTCGTCGGATCATAGGATACATTCAGCAGCTCGATGGCTTTGGCGGCTTCCTTGCCGCTATCCTGCTCTCCCGATGTTCCTGCCGCACTGGAGCCGCTGCTCTCCGACCCGCACGCTGCCAGTACCCCTGTTAATACCAATGCCAGACCAACCAGAATACCCTTATGAATTCTCTTTTTCATAAACAAAACTCCCCCCAGAATGGTTCTGCAATGACTACCTCAGGCAGGCTGAACAGTATGGAACGCACCGAAAAAAGAACAAAAGACGGAGGAACCACCCGCACACTTCTCCCTCACAAAGTCATGCCGACCCAAGGCCGTGTATGCTTCATCCAGAAATGATGTGCTGCAGTGTTCCTCCGTCGATACGGTTAGAACGTTATTCTGTTCAAGTTACTCTTCTCTGACTGTAATGACTGCTGACGCAATAGTTAAAGCAATCATTTTCATTATTCCTACCTGTTTAGTAAGTTATATGCATATCATAAGGGCAGCCCTCTGGCGTGTCAAACGTTTTTTCCGATTTGTTCCGGATTTCTATCCGATTGACATGGAATGAAAAATGGACAACAGGATTCCCCTGTTGTCCTCAGATCAGGCAGAATAACGGATTAACATTGCATCTTGCTCTGGTTGCCGCAGCTCATGCTTATCTTTTATTTCCCGGCATAATGAATATTGGGTACCGGTGGCGTGCTCATGCCTTCACCCAAATAAAAACCGGTGTGGGGTGGTTGATTATAGGCAACATTTTGCCATGCGATACCAAGACGATACACCGGATCATGCATCAGGGTATAAATCCGCTTGTCCGTGACCGCAGTTGTGGTGTAGATCCGCAGCGCAGAGCTATCGCTTGTCCGCCATACCACCTCTTCCCTCCAGTCCCCGAACAGGTCAGCCTGCAGATTCGGTGTGGATTTTGTACCATTATTGGAGGAAACACCTGAAGCTGTCAGCAAATTAACGGTTTTGCTGTTGGCATAGTCCCACTTATCGATTCGATTGCTGTCCAGCAGTTCCCGCAGCAGATCTCCATCCCACCAGATGCCAAAATTCGTGGATGAAGGCAAGGTTGTTCCAATTTTCTGTCCTTTGGCTGTATACAGACCACCGTCCGCCCAAACCTCCGCCCCCTTATATCTCGGGTCGATATCCGCTGCCATGCCGCGTCCGATATCCTTTGTTGTAGGTATGCCCCAGATCAGCTGCCCTGTACGTGCATCACGGAATTCAACTCCCGCATTGGACGGGGTCTCATGAACCTGAAATACCTCCAGCCCGGCACGGTCGGGGTCCAGGTCACTCAGATGCATGGCGTCGCCATGGTGAAGCCCTGTCGTGTACAACCCTTTTCCGTTATCATCCACCGCCATGGCACCGTAGATAATCTCATCCTTGCCGTCTCCATCCACGTCCGCTACGCTCAGATTATGATTCCCCTGTCCGGCATACCCCGAATTGCCGGATGTATTCGAATCGAATGTCCACTGCTTCGTCAGCTGCCCATTCCGCCAGTTGTAGGCTACAAGCACCGTACGAGTGTAGTATCCACGTGCCATAACCAGACTTGGACGTTCTCCATCCAGATAGGCAATCGCTGCGAGGAAGCGATCAACCCGGTTGCCATAATTGTCTCCCCAATCGGATACGTTGCCACGTGCCGGTTCATAGTTCACTGTGGACAGAGCTTTGCCAGTCTGCCCATTGAAGATGGTCAGGAATTCCGGTCCGGATAGAACGTATCCGCTGGAATTGCGGTAATCCTTGCTGGCATCGCCAATGACCGTACCGGTGCCATCCTTGCTTCCATCAGCCGTTTTCATCGCAACCTCGGCCTTGCCGTCGCCATCCAGGTCATACACCATGAACTGGGTATAATGAGCACCTGCGCGGATATTTTTGCCGAGGCTAATTCGCCATAAACGTGTCCCGTTCAATTTATAGGCATCGATAAATACTTCACCGGTATATCCACTCTGAGAGTTATCCTTGGAGTTGGAAGGGTCCCACTTCACGATTAGTTCATACTCCCCGTCGCCGTCCAGATCGCCTGCACTGGCATCATTGGCGCTATACGTGTAAGCCACCCCATCCGGTGTTGTCCCGCCCGCCGGTATGCTGAGGGGCACAGACAGGTAGTTGTTTCCCCATACACTCGCAGCTGTCGAAGCCGACTGCTCGGTTCCGCCCACTACGGCCCGAACCGTATATTTGGAACTGCTTGTCCCGCTGGCATCCTGAAGGTTCGTGCTATTGGTTATGGGGGATGCGTTCACTTTGGTTCCATCCCGATATACATTGAACGAAACATTGGATCCTTCCGTACCCAAAAGACGCCAGCTGACAAATACACCTGTACCTGTCTTTACCGCAACCACCCCACGGTCCAGGAACTCCATCTGACGCGTACCCGCCGCCTCGGTTACCGGTGTGTTCCCCAGTCCAAACGCAGTCGTCAGCATGGCTGAACTTAGCAGGGCTATTCCGGCAATTCGCAGCGTCCTTCTCCAAGACAATCGATTCAACATAGAATAATAGCCTCCCCAAATGGAATTGGTAAGCCCGTTGTCTCCTTAGCGTCATCTTTATGTAAGCGCTTTAATATTTTCATTCTAAATTAAACATTTAATTCCATCTATAGGTCTAAATTAGTAATTTAGTGTCGTAAGGACTTTGATTTTGTATTCTTCGCGATACGTTGAATGATTAAAAAATAAAGACCATGCTGGATTAGGCCCATGCATGGTCTTGAGATAATCGGATTTGAGTTTGCTCCTTGCAGCACTGCAGCTTATACCACAGGCGTAATACATACCGGACGGGACACTTCGAGCTTAAATCCATTGTGCGTCAGACGCCCATCTTCCCCATCCATTTGAAATGCAACAATATTGTTGCTATCCTGATTGGCCACGAGCAGAATGCCGCCTGGCAGCAAATTAAAGTTGCGAGGAGTTTGACCGATGGTCGACGTCCATTCCACGGCTTCCAATTTTCCGGATTCCTGATCAATATGATACAGCACGATGCTATCATCCCCGCGGTTGGAAGCGTACAGGAAACGGCCGCAAGGGGATACACGAATATCTGCAGCTGTTCCTTCTCCCGAATGCCCTTCAGGCAGTGTGGAGATATGCTGCAGCGTATTGAACTCACCTCTCCGCTCATCATACATGAATGCGGTAACCGTGTTGTTCAGCTCATTAATGACATATGCCCACTTCCCACTCGGATGGAAAACCAAATGTCTTGGACCTGAACCAGGGGGCTGATTCGTTTCGCGGTGTGTGACCAGCCTTCCTTCTTCCATGCGGTAAACAATAATCTGGTCGAGCCCAAGGTCACATACGACCGCATACTGTCCGGACGGGTCCGGCTGTATGGAATGAGCATGAGGTCCTTCCTGACGGTCATCGTTTTTTCCTCTGCCCGTATGTTCAACCAGTGCACTCATCTCTTCAAGCGTCCCTTGATCCCCTACCGGGAATACATTCACACTCCCACTGCTGTAGTTCGAAGTCAGAACCCATTTGCCATCCTTGGTGACCGACACATAACAAGGAGAAGCCCCTTTGGTCAGTTTCCGATCCATCAGATGCAGTTCACTCGTTGCCGTATCCCTGCGATATACAAGCACCTCTCCCTCATCGGTTTCACTCGCAACGTACAGACAGTTGGCATCTGGGCATAATGCGAGATAGGATGGGTTGTCCACACCCTCAGTGTGACTGACGATTCTCATCTCACCTGTATCTGCATCCAGTGCGCACAGTACAATCCCTGGTTGATCCGCTGATGCATAAGTTCCTGTATAGAAGAATGTTTCATTCGCTGCTGTTCGTTCCATATCTCTCATCTCTCCTTCTCTTTTCCAATTCCATGTCTATCTCTCTTCATGAGTCGGTTCATGCTCTGGATTAATGGTTCCACTATAATGTACTTACCCAATTCACCGGCTTCTGCTTCACCGGAACAGACGCAACGTTCTCAAGATCATGATATTTCTGTGAACGCTTGCATATTCGACATTGACTCCCCCATCCTCCCTCACCATAATACAAGTATGAGACCTTACAACCGTACAACCACACTGCGCAAATCTGCTGGATTCCCTATGCAAAAACTCGTTGTACTGCCTGATCCACTGCTCGAAGAAGCAGCACGATACCATATTACTTCAGGGCTGTACGTTACGGATATCGGATATTTCCATGAAGCGGAGCATCATTACCGGGATCGGCCTCAAGGATGTGACTCCCATATTCTCATGTATTGCGTACAAGGAACAGGATGGTACGAATTAGATGGCAGCAAACCACAAGTTGTACATGCAGGTGACCTGGTCATCTTGCCTGCATATATGGCACACGTTTACGGGGCTAATGCGGCAGAACCCTGGAGCATCTACTGGATTCATCTGCGCGGCGAACACGCTTCTACCTACATTGAACTGCTCCTGGCCAATAAAATCTCTGCCATCGCTCCTTCCAAAGCCCCCAAATGGCTGGAACTGTTCCATGAATGCTATGATGCACTGGAAACCGGGTACTCCCTGCAAGCCATGATATACGCAACGCAGATTACGGGCTATATGCTCGGTATGCTGGCCTATGGTCAGGGAACAGGTGCCAGCATGATCAGCAGCAAACGAGCGGCAGAACAATCTGTCCAGTATATGCTGGAACACCTGGAGCACGGATTGACGTTAAAGGAGCTCGCCGCACAGGCCCAGTTATCGGCACCCCATTATTCACAACTGTTCAAGCAGGCAACCGGACATTCACCCATAGATTATTTCCTGCGACTCAAAATCCAGCATTCCTGCCGTTATCTTGATTTTACGGACTGGACCGTCAAACAAATCAGCTCTGAGCTGGGGTTCAAGGACCCTTATTATTTCTCACGACTGTTCAGCAAAATGATGGGACGTTCACCCACGGAGTATCGCAACAAATCCAAGGGCTAGCTGTGCAGTTGTGCATTCCCTTGTTATTTGAGACAAAATGAATGATCTGTTGGAAAATTGCAGCAACCTTTTTTAGACAAGGGTCGTCTATAGGGGCAAATAGCTTTTATACAAAGGGACTCCCCTAGAAAAGTGAGGCGATTTCAACATGAAAAAAAATATACTAGCCACTATAACTGCCGGAGCACTGCTCACACTCTCCCTGAGTGCTGGCCCGATTAACGCTGCTCAAGCCCATTTTACTGACCTTCAAGGTATTGCAGGTGCTGACAAAATTGAAGCTCTGCATCAGGATGGATTGATCAAGGGAGTGAACGACAGCTTGTTCAAGCCGGAACAGCAATTAAATACTGCACAAGGAGTGCAGCTGATTACCGATGGTCTCGATCTGAACCTGGATGCGATTCGTTTTATCAAACAACCGCTCCCGAGTGATACCTTCAGCAACGTCAAAGACGGTGTATGGTACAGCGATGCCTTCATTCGTGCCCAGTATAATGGAATTCAGATGCCCAAGGACATCGATCCGGCTGCAGAAATGACACGCGAACAATTCACTCTGTTCCTGATGAAGGGGATCGAAGCCAAAGGCGGCCTGCCGATGATTAACATCAAACCGGTAGAAATTACAGATGAACAGGAGCTTACTCCGGAATATCAGGGTGCGGTTCAACGCTCGCTGGTACTTAAAATCAATACGCTTGATGCGGATGGTAACTTCAATCCGAAGGAAACCATCACTCGCGCTGAAGCTGCAGTTATGATGTACAATGCCATCGAATACATGGAAAGCTTCCATGCTCCGCAAATCCCGGAAACACCTGAGAAATAAGAATTGCATTGAAGAGATGGAAAGGATGGGTAGCTGAGCTACCCAACCCTTCCTGCCTCTTACAGCAAATAGCCGCATGCTCCCTGAGGGGCATGCGGCTATTTTTAATACGAATATATCTTAGAACGAACCTCTAACTACGACATCAGACAATGGGAAACGACCTGCCGGGCGAGCCGGTTGTGCCGCTTTACCTACTGTGATCAGCATGATAGGAATGTAACGAGGAGGAATGTTAAATGTTTCAATCAGTTGTTGCGGGTTGTAACCACCCATTGGGCATGTATCATAGCCAAGGGAACGCGCAGCCAGCATAATGTTTTGCGAAGCCAAAGAAGCATTGCGGATCGCTTCGTCGCGAGCCGTTTGCTGACTTTGATAAGCACCGTTGATTTGACCAACCAACGCGTCGCGAATTTCAGGCTTCAAGTAGCCAGCTTCAACAGCCTGATCATAGATGACCGCATTGCGGTTAGCTTCGAGGTCTCCGAGTACAGCGATTGTAACCGAGCTTTCTGTGATTTGACTTTGACCATAAGCGATCGGCAGCAATTTAGCCTTATCCGCTTCGGATTCAATCACAAGGAATTTCCAGTGCTGCAGGTTCCATGCAGACGGAGCTTCAGAAGCTGCAGTCAGGATGGCAGTGAGATCCTCCTCTGGCATAACATAACCGGCTTCATATTTCTTGACTGAATGACGTTCGTTAATGACGCGCAGTGTTTCATTGTTTTCAATGCTGGACATTCATTCCACTCCCCAAAAGTTGTTTTTATTATATCTTATCATTTCTGTTGTTTCATTTATGTTCGCAAGGCCATATCAAGTGATCTCTACGAGATACCCACCTTCCGAATATAACATCAGCGCAGACGATCGCACCCATCTGTGTTCACGTTATGCCCGGAATCACCTGAAACATCCATGAATCTCATTTCACCGGGACAACGTCCATGCCAATTAACCGTTCGACGACAATTCATTCTTGGACGAAGAGCATGCTTCCCCATTTCCGATACGATGCTTCACATCCTCAATCGATATACTGTCGAAATAGGAAGTCAGCGCTTCCTCACCGCCATCATAGATGCTCCCCATGACATCCTGCATATTAGAGGAGACGATGCAATTGGAACCGGACTCTCCGGAACACCAATTGGGCCCAAGTGAGCCGCCGGCAACCAGACGGTACAGCTCTCCAAGCTTGATCTCCTCGCTCGGACGACTGAGCAGGTATCCGCCGTGAGCACCTTCCTTGGTGGTCAGATAACCATTCTTCCGCAGCACACTAAGAACCTTGCGTACTCTCGCCGGGTGCGTACCGACGCTATGGGACAGGTCTTCACTGTTCGCCATGCACTCATCCTTCATGGACAGAAAAACCAGACAATGGACGGCAATGGTAAATTCACTGTTCATCACTTACTCCCTTCCCGGCAGCAATCACCGATGTGCTTCAACACAAGGTAAGTTCAACTGTTATTATAGGAATAACAGTTATGTTTGTCAACTTCTGCTCCCCCGTTCAACCAGGCCCAGGATTCCCTATAATAGCAGCATTTATCGTCCTCAAACAGAACAAGGTCATTTTACGAAAGTAACCGTGATTCTATACAAAATGAACAAAAAAGTGAGCCAATCGCATCGCGAATGGCTCCAAAAAGATAGACATATGAAAGGGCTTACGTCATCATTATAATCGGTATTTCTCAATTTGAAAACGCTTTTTTTGTAAAGAGAAGATTTTCCTCGATTTTTTTTATTTTATAAGACATCTTGCAAAAACTAATGCCATTAGTTATATTACTAATACCATTAGTTTTAGGAGGCCAATTGAATGAGATTAACTCGTGAACATGACGTTATCCAGATTTCCTTTCTCCCCCGTCTTTTCCCTGTGAACGTCTATCTTGTGGAAGAAGAAGATGGTGTAACCGTCATTGATGCGGGGATGCCATTTAGTCTGAAGGGGATTCTTGCTGCCGCCGAGTCCCTTGGTAAACCGATCACCCGGATTATTCTGACCCATGCCCATGGCGACCACGTTGGTGCGCTGGATGGCCTCAAGGAGGCAGTTCCTTCAGCAGAAGTCTCCATCTCCAGCCGGGATGCCAGGCTGCTGGCAGGAGATGCTGCCTTGCTTCCGGGAGAACCCCAGACCCCGGTACGCGGCAGTGTGCCGAAGGGCATCCGCACCCGCCCGGACCGGCTGCTGGAAGACGGCGATCGCATTGGTTCCCTGATCGCCATTGCTTCTCCAGGCCATACGCCAGGGCATATGGCCTTCATGGATACGCGCAGCCGCGTGCTCATTGCCGGCGACGCGTATCAGCTGCATGGCGGCCTCGCCGTCTCCGGCCGCGTGCGCCCGCTCTTCCCGTTCCCCGCGCTGGCGACGTGGAACCGGGAACTGGCTCTGTCCAGCGCGAAGCACCTGGCCGAGCTGGAACCGTCCGTGCTGGCGGTAGGCCACGGACGGATGCTGCACCAGCCAGCGGCCGCCATGCGTGCGGCTGCGGCTGATGCGGAGCAGCGGCTGCGCCCTGCCGGGGGGCACCTGTGAGCCCGCGGCAGGGGCTGGATCGCGGCACACTGCTAAGTGCCGCGGCCCAGCTTGCCGACAGCGACGGCTTCCAGGCGCTGACGCTGGCCGCATTGGCCCAGCGGCTGGACGTGCGCTCCCCGTCGCTGTACAACCACATCAGCGGGCTTCCCGGGCTTCGCCAGGAACTGGCGCTGATGTCTGTACTGCAGCTCAGCCAGGCACTTGCCACGGCTGCCGCTGAACGCACGGGCGACGAGGCCATTCAGGCCATCGCCGCAGCCTATATCGGCTTTGTCCGCCAGCATCCAGGGCTGTACGAAGCCTCGTTCCACGCTCCGAATATCCATGAACCGGAGCTTGCTGCAGCCAGTGCAGCTACGCTGGACATTCTGCTGCATGCATTGCAGCCCTACCCGCTCACCGAAGCCGAAGCGCTGCATGCGGTGCGCGGGTTAAGGAGCCTGTGCCATGGCTTCGCATCCATTGAAGCCCAAGGCGGGTTCAACATGGATTTCGATTCCAATGAGAGCCTGCACCTGACCGTCCAGGCCTTCCTTAACGGGCTACAGCATTTGCATCAGGACTGACTACTCCACACCGTAAATATCAGAAAAGGGATGCAGCACTACACTGCATCCCTTTCTACCTTCGGCCGTTTCTCTCCGGAAGGTCTTTCTCTATGGCCACACATGCTCTTCGGCTTCAACTTCCTTCAGAATCTGTTTCATGACAGGCACGTATACCTTCCAGTAAAACATATCCGGTATTTCTCTTTGATTCGGTGTAAGCCACTCTTTAATAACATCCCATCCCTTGATCCTGCGCCAGAATGAGTAATGCTCCATCTCTCCGAATGAACCTGTCATATAATACGACTGATAATCTCCATCATTACGAAGGATGGCCGGAAAATCACCCGGAATACCGGCATTAATCAGCTTCTGCCGTCCTTCTTGAGTCAGGCTCGTTTTATATCTTGCGAGTATCGATTCTGGCGAATCCGGCACGACAACATCGAACCAGCTGGTATATTGGAACTCCTGCTGAATGCCGCTCCACTGTCTGCCTTTCTCCGTAAAAGATAGCTTGATCTCTGCTGTCTGGACATCCTTGCCGCCACGCAGCACGATGATCCGGCCATCTTCATGCACCAGGAGAATGCCCTTTCCGGAGTACGGCCAATCCTGCCCAGCAATACGCTCATAATCTATACGTACCTGCTCAGGCACTTGAACTCGGCTCTGCAGATTGGATATGTATTTCCCCCGCCACCCGCTGCTCTTCAAGCCCAAAATGGGATGAAGCTGCTCCCTGACGTTATCCGATGTCCATAAGGATTGTGTATTATACTCTGCAACGACGGCGACCCCTCTGCTGGCTGCTTCGCGAATTTTAAGGGCATCATAAACTGTTAACCCTGCGTCCTCCTCGACTTTCTTCGTTCTGAGACTAACAGGAGATGCAGCGTTTGTTTTCGATGAAGCCAAATAGATCAGATCCGTTTCAGTGACTTCGTCCGGAAGTTTTTTCGTTATTGGAGAAGCATGCATTAGGAGGTTAACCTCCTCCTCATTTTCGTCATAAACGTATCGTTCTCCGGTCTTCTGTACAATCTTCTGTTGATTCAACAGCCAAACCAGGCCCTTATATCCTGGAGAAGGTGCATTAGCCGTTTTGTCTATAATCATGATGTTCAGCAGCACTGGCGCTTGAGATTGCCACCAGATCCAGGGGACAACCAGACCGACCGATATCACTGTCAGACAAGCCAGCAACCATAAGGTTAGCGGCCTGTGGTTTCTTTTCATGCTGTGTCTTCCTCCCAGGGTGTCTTGCTTGCTCTCTTTGTGCATCGATATCGTGCTTGATTACCTTATTTGCCCTTACTCGCATAAATGCACCTGCAATGGGTAAAATAATACAAATTTTCAATACCAAACTGTGTTAATCTCGTTATACCGTATTCGAACAAATGATGCACTAAGCATTCTATCGGCTTTCTTGGTTTGTGATATAATAGAATCTATATATAGAAACATTAAATTCTATGATTTGTTTGATGATCCGGATGTACGGAACATATATTATTCCAGAAAGAGGGATATTTTCGTGGCTCAAATCAGTCCGTCTTACCTTCAGATCGGTGCAACCCTGGGTATGCTCATCATGGCATTGCTTGCCATTTTCATTCGGTTGAAAGCCAGTCACAGACCGGTGACCATACGCAAAATTCTGATTCCCCCACTGGGCATGAGTACCGGATTTTTTATGTTTGTTGTACCAGAGACACATTTTCCGTTATGGTGGGCATTGATTGCATTTTTGGTTGGCTGGTTCATCTTCTCGTATCCTCTCATTCGCAGTACCCGGTTTGAAAAGGTAAACGAGGAGATATTCGCGACCCGTTCCCGCAGCTTTGCCTTCATTCTGCTTGGTTTGCTGGCGGTACGTCTGATCCTGCATGAAGTTATTCAGCAGTACGTTACCATTCCGCAAACAGGTGGATTGTTCTTCCTTCTGGCCTTCGGCATGATCGTGCGCTGGCGAGTATATATGTATAAACACTACAAAGAAGTCGTCGCTGCATCGGCTTGAGCTTAAGCGACGAAGTCAAAATAAAAGACACGTTCTCGGCATAT
Organism: Paenibacillus sp. 7523-1; assembly: GCF_002276415.1. Taxonomy (NCBI): domain Bacteria; kingdom Bacillati; phylum Bacillota; class Bacilli; order Caryophanales; family Paenibacillaceae; genus Paenibacillus; species Paenibacillus sp. 7523-1. Next base: position 152,646 of record NZ_NPBR01000024.1, read on the forward strand.
AGGAATGCGGAACGTGTCTTTTTTCTGCTTATCTCGCCTTGCTTCCATGGCACATAGGGTAGTGCATGATCTTTACTCGGGGTCTGCAACTTTCACCAGCTGTTTACCCAGGTTATCTCCCGAGAACAGTCCCATAAAGGCTTCCGGTGTCTGATCAAACCCCTCCACAATGTTCTCCTCATATTGAATGAGGCCTTCCTTCATCCATTTTGCCAACTTGACGCGCCCTTCCTTGAAGGACTTGGCATAGTCCCCGAGTAGAAAACCTTTCATCAGCGCGGTATTCGTCAAAAGCAATGTCTGTGGTCTCATACCGATGTCCGGCTTCTCCAAATTGTAGGACGAAATCTGTCCACACAGCGGAATACGCGCATTTCGATTGATATGTCTGAGCACGGCATCCGAGATGTCTCCGCCAACATTATCGAAATAGACATCCACGCCGTCTGGACATACCCGTTCAATCGCTGCGGACATGTCACTCTCCCGCTTGTAGTTGAGGACTACATCGAACCCGAGCTTTTCTTTCAGATAGGCACATTTTTCGTCAGAACCTGCGATTCCAACCACTCTTGCTCCGACAATCTTGCCGATCTGACCGGCAATCATACCAACGGCTCCCGCTGCGCCGGATACCACCACCGTTTCGCCATCCTTCGGTTTGCCGATATCCTCCATGCCAAAATAAGCCGTCAGGCCCGTCAGGCCAAGGGCACCAAGATAGGCTGTAAGCGGCGCTTCCTCCGTATCAATCAGCGAGAGATCTCCCGTGTTGACAGCCGCATACCGCTGCCAGCCCCACATGCCGGAGACGAAGTCACCTTTGCGCAGATTGGGTTCTGACGAGTCCACCACTTGTCCAATTGCTCCACCTTTGATCACTTCATTCAGCGCATACGGAGGTGCATAAGACTTCGTATCCTTCATACGGCCCCGCATATAAGGGTCAACCGACAAATATAATGTACGCACCAGAACCTGTCCTGCTTCCGGTTCAGGGAGCGGAGTATGAATGAATTTGAAATTATCCCTGGATGGTGCACCTTCCGGACGGGATGCTAGTACGATCTGTTCATTTTGAGACAACTTCATGACCTCCTTGTTGCCAGTGGCCTGCGCATAGCCCTTATCATCGTATATGTTATACCACCAGCACAATATGTTATCTTTTCGAGCATTTGGATATAGCTGTTCTGGAAGCCATCGCTAGCAATTCAGAATCCCCACGATGCTCTCCGTAGCCCATATGCCAAATACTGACTCTTAATAGTTTAAACCGAAACAGGCGGATCACAAACGTGGGCCGCCTTGAAAACATCAAATATCATTCTATTGCCATAATTGATTCACTATTCCTGCGCTGTCAAAATTACAGGACCATCTGCTGTGATGGCGATGGTGTGCTCGTATTGAGCGGACAGGCTTCCGTCCTGCGTACGGGCTGTCCAGCCATCCGCATCCAGCTTGCTGCGGTACGTTCCGATGTTCAACATGGGCTCTATGGTAATGACCATGCCTTCTTTGAGGCGGGGACCACGATGCGGTGGACCATAGTGAGGCACTTGCGGTTCTTCATGCATTTTCTCGCCGATGCCATGACCGATAAACTCACGTACGACAGACAAGCCCTCCCCTTCAGCATACGTCTGAATAGCATGGGAAATATCACCGATCCGGTTGCCAACTACGGCAAGCTCAATGCCTTTGTAGAGGGACGTTTTGGTGACATCCAGCAGATGCTGGGCTTCCGGTGTCACTTGCCCCACTGCATAAGACCACGCGGAATCGGCCAGCCAGCCATTCAGATTAACGACCATGTCAATCGTAACGATATCGCCGTCTTGCAGTACGTATTTTCCCGGAAAGCCATGACAAATCACGTCATTTACAGACGCGCATGTCGCATATTGGTACCCGTTGTACCCTTTTTGCTCCGGTGTTGCGCCATTTTTCTTCATAAAAGCTTCTGCGAACTGGTCAATCTCCTGGGTGGTGATCCCTGGACGAATCATTTTCGCAATTTCTTTATGGCACGCGGCGAGAATTTCGCCTGCCTTTTTCATATTTTGTATCTGCTCTTTGGTTTTTAACGTAATCATTCCAACTTCTCCTGTCCGTTATGATCTTATCCTGTCTTCTATTGTAACGCGAAACGCACAAAATAAAAAATTCGTACAATCGGTAAAGCTCCAACATCCTATTATACGCCAACCTCGTGAGCAATGAATACCACATTCCATAAAAAACTCGAAACCCTCCTCACCAAAGAGACGTATATGCTTAAAACGGTTGAAGAAGAAAGGATGATTATCCATGTTCAAAAAAATTATTGGTAAACTCATTGATTCCAAATCTTCATCTCACCGAAGGCGCTATAGCTCCTCGGACAGACGCTCCTATAAACGCCACAGCAGCTCCTCAGGCAAACGAAGCTATAAACGATATTCATCGTCCGATATGAAATACAGGGATAACCGCCATGGTTCCGGTTATTACAAAAGCAGAAAATACAGCTCCAGTTAATATGGTGCTGCAATGATGATATATGCCAATAGGGGATGTTCAGACAGCCGTATCTCACGGCAGCAGAACATCCCCTATTGGCGTTTCCGGTTCACTTTTAATAAGAATCCAGCAAGTGTTCTATCTCGGCCTGTAATTCAGGCGCTCCTTCTGTGTATCCCGGGCGAAGCCCCAGCAGTCTCTCCAGCATGTGGTGCAAACCAGGCGTAAGGTTCAGCTCTTCCTGCCAGCTTGCAGGTGCCTTGCCCTTCTCAGGCTCATATGCCGAATACAGCATAAACAGAAGAAAGTGTCCCAGATCCTGCAGATCCTGATCAGGTACAGCCGGCTCATCCTCCGGCGTGGGCAGTTCCCGCATTCTTCGCTTCAGCTCAGGCAACAACGGCTCCCCCATACGCCGTGCCAGACCGAAGTCAATCAAATGTACGCGCTCATCACGCAAAATAACGTTGGGTATGCGCACATCCCCATGGATATATCCCCGCTCGTGAACGTGGGCCACAGGCTCCAGCAGTTGGAGAGCCAGTGCCAAGCATTCCTGCTCTGTATATTTACGGCCCTGTTCAAATATACACTGTTCCAATGTCTCTCCCCGGATATACTCTGTGGAAATGTAGCTTCTCCTCTTATATATGAATGCATGCAGCAGCTTCGGGATGGCCGGGTGATCCATCCGGCTCATCACGTCCGCTTCCCGTTCCAGCAGCCGGGCAGAAAGTCTGCCTTTGCTGGGCTTCGATTCCTTTAACGCCACTTCCTCGCCATTCAGTTCGTCGATACACAAATAGGTGAGTCCATAACTCCCCATACCAAGCAGCTCCTGAATTCGGTAACGTCCCGAAATCAGAGAACCTTCCCGCCGAGGACGGTCTGTCCACAGACCCACAAATCTTTGCCAGCTTCGTTGCAGCTCCACTTGTCCTCCCACACCGGCGACTTCTGAACTTCACGCGACCCTTCACAGGCACATTCGAGCAGTCGTAACAGCCAGTTTTCTTGTTGTACTATGGAGCTATTATATCAGGCTGTCTGCACGAAATCACGGCAACCCCTCTGCCGTCACGCTTCCTTGTGTTTCTTGGGCAGCAAGCCAAAGAGCATACGCAGCGAAGTCCCTTTCGGCTTGCGTTTACGGCCCTGGAAGCTGCGCAGATTGGTGACCAGTTCACGATCCCGTTCTTCTTCCAGCTTCTCATTCATCCATAGACGCTGCTTCTCCATCTGATCCTGGAGAGCCGTATGCGTATCAGCAAGCTGTTTCAGCGTTAACTCCAGTTCATCCACCCGCTGCTGGAGCATTTGCACACGATCATCCTGTGGCTCGATCATCCCGAAGGTCACTTCATTCACAAGCTGACCCAGACCTTCATAGGATCGAAGATGGCCAGTCGGCTCCGTTTCTTCAGGGAATACGGCAGGCAGCACGGCTGCTGCACATTCCTTCTCAGAAGTCATCTCTACCGTGCTCTCTGGCACGTTCGGAGACAGGACCGTCACCACGGCATCTGCAAGCGGCAGGTTATGTTCCCTCAGTTCCGTCATTAATCGTTCAATGCACTGAATATCGTCCGATCTGAACAATCTGGACTTGTTGGCGGAACGCTCGAATCGATATCCTTGTTCCTCAAGTGCTGCCGCATATTTACGAAGAGTACTGGCTCCTATGCCCAGGCTCTTGGCCGTTTCCGTCGTTGCTCCTGCTTCTTCAATCATCATTATTCCCTCCCGGAATGAAGTCTTTTGAATTCGAAATGGTGGCTTCAGCGTTCCCTTCTGGAACTGTCATCGGATCGGGCAACCTGTCTCATGAACAAATGGCTTTTGTTTAGCTTGCCATAGGTATTCGTCAACGTCCGGCTCGATCCCTTTGGCGGTTTTGTTCTGTTTCTAGGGATTCATAAGAACTTTTGTCACGTCTGTTATTCGTAAAAATCTCTCTTATTCCGACATGGAAGAGGAATCCTGTCACGTCGAATTATGCCGGTGCAGACGCCGTCGGTTTATGAAAACAGGATATTCATGTCAATTTTGTTAACTCCACTACTCCAATACGCTCCCGCGACAGAGGATATCATTGCTGCACTGCTTTTCCATGTGTTATCTTATGTAACGTAGAAACGGATTCCGGCATAAATTATAGGACTATACTTAACATATGGCTTGAAGTCAGGACAATTACATGATCAGGATATGGGGGTTGAACGACAGTGTTAGGCAAATCAGGTAAAGTAGCGGTGATCGGGGCGGGTCTTGTAGGCTCAAGTTGTGCATATTCCATGATCAATCAGTCGATATGCAGGGAAATCATGATGGTGGATCGGACGTATGACCGTGCTGTTGCGCAGGCGCTGGATTTTTCGCATTGTATGGATTTTACACATAATCGTACCAAAGTATATGCCGGGACATATGCAGATTGCGGAAACATGGATGTCATTGTCCTGACTGCAGGAGCCAATCCAAAAGCAGGCCAGACACGCCTGGATATACTGGAGGAGGCCGAATCGATTGCCAAAGACATCGTACTCCCCATCATGAATAGCGGATTCAACGGCATCTTTGTCGTCGCAGCCAATCCGGTTGACATAGTAACTTATATGGTATGGAAGTTATCCGGTCTTCCGCGTGAGCATGTCATTGGCACAGGGACCTCCATTGATTCCTCCCGTCTCAAAACGCTGCTATCTGAAGTGTTTTCCATCGATCCGCGCAGCGTGCACGGATATGCTCTTGGGGAGCACGGGGAGTCCCAGTTCGTAGCCTGGTCCCATGTGACCATTGGAGGCAAACCGATCATGCACATTATGGAGCAGCATAAGGAACGCTTCAAACACCTGGATCTCGACGACATTGCCCGCAAAACCAAAGACGCTGGATGGGAAATCTTCACACGCAAAGGTTCCACGCAATTCGGTATCGGCAATGCACTGGCTCATATCACTCGCTCCATCCTTAATGATGAACACAAAATCATTGCCGTCTCAGCCATTCTGGAGGGGGAGTATGGTCAAAGCGGCGTCTGTGCAGGTGTTCCAGCCATTATTGGAGGAAACGGAATTCAGGAAATTATTGAACTGAATCTGGATGCTTCCGAGCGCGAGAAATTCGAGCGTTCCTGTGAGATATTATCAGGCAACATTAATCGCCTGACCTTGGCGTAATTGTAATCGTTTCGTCAGTCTTACAGACTCATTCCAAAATGAAAAAGCATGAACAATCAAACAGGCCAGCGACCTCCTGCTAGGAGAAATCGCTGACCTGTTTGGATTAACATCTCAGGGTTATATTTAATTCGGTGCCAGCTGAGGCTGATCTGTCGGCCCCCATTGCTGAAGCACGCGCTTCAGTTCACTGAGCATCACCGGTTTACTGATGAAATCACGCATACCCATCTCGAGACAGGCTTCCTTGTCTTCCCGTTTGGCATTACCTGTTACGGCAATAATCGCCGGAATACGATCCTGTGGAATCAGACGGTGTACCAGATCAGTTGCCTTGAGCCCGTCCATGACCGGCATGTGAATATCCATCAACACAATATCATACGAATTCTGCGAGATGGCCTCAATGGCTTCAACTCCGTTGGTACATACATCTGTTTCATAGCCAAGCTTTTCCAGATACTCGGTCAAAATCTTCCGGTTCACCGGGTGATCCTCGGCTACCAGGATACGCATAGCCACCTTATCACCTTGACGTGTGCGATCATGACTGTATTGACGTGCTGTGTCTTCTGACGCGTAATCTACACTCGTTGCAGGTACTGCAAAACGGAACGTTGAACCTTTCCCGTCCTCACTCTCCACGCTAATACTACCACCCATAATCTCCACAAGCCGCTTCGAGATGACAAGACCGAGTCCTGTACCTCCATACTTGCGATTAATGACCGGGTGCAGCTGGGAGAAGGATTGGAACAACTGATCCAGCTTGTCCGCAGGAATGCCAATCCCGGTATCTTTCACTGCAAAATCAAGCACGCTATCTTCTGGCCTTCTGCCCTTAACAATATCCACATTGACATCAATGCTGCCCTTGTCCGTAAATTTCAGTGCATTACTGACCAGATTGACCAGAATCTGACGGATACGCATGGCATCCCCAACCATGAATTCCGGAATGGTTGGATTCAGGCGATACCTGATCTGCAGCTGTTTCTCGTCTGCCCGGAGTTTAAACAGCTCCGCCACCTGCTCCAGCATTTTGCGAAGAGAGAACGGTTCGTATGCAAGAGCCATTTTACCGGACTCCAGCTTGCTGAAATCCAGAATATCATTCAGAATATTCAGCAGCGCATCCCCGCTCTCCTGAATAATCTGGGCATATTCCCGCTGCTCTTCCGATAGATCGGTTCCAATCAGCAGTTCGGTCATGCCAACAATTCCGTTCATCGGCGTGCGAATCTCATGGCTCACCATCGACAAAAATTCCGACTTGGCCTGCGCTGCAAGCTCAGCCGTCTCCTTGGCGCGCACAATTTCACGCTCACCGGTTACATCATTGAACACAATGACTACGCCCTGGATCTGTTCCTGATCAATAATCGGCGTAACCTGGTATTCCACCAAGAAGCTGCTGCCGTCCTTGCGCCAGAATACATCTTCCTTGACGGAGCGTCCTTTTCCATCCATCACCGTCATGTGAATTGGACACTCTTCTTTTGGAAAATAACTTCCATCCGCACGGGAATGATGGATAATGTTATGAGCATTATTGCCAATAAATTCTTCCACTTCATAACCAAACATGGAAGCGGCCGCCGGATTCATAAACATGGTGACCCCTTCCGCATCCAGACCATATATGCCTTCTGTAACGGAATTCAGAATCAGTGCATGCTGCTTGCTAAGCTCCTGAATACGCTCCATATATTCCTTGCGTTCAGTAATGTCTGACAATATTCCGTATACTCCAACCAATTCCTGGTCGACGATAATAGGCACATTAATGATGGATGCATCGAACTTCTTGCCCGAGGAATTCACTATGCGAGTTTCATAATGCTGCGGTTTCCCCTGCTTCACCAGCTCAAAGTAGGCTCTGCCGCGCCCTACCTCACATGGATCCAGATTGGACAAAAACGATTGTCCGATGAGTTTGCTGCGGGGAATATTCAGCATTTTGACTAGATTTCGATTCACCGCACTGTACTTGCCTTCGAGATTCAAAGAGTACACCGCAGCCGGATTATGCTCGAACAAGGATTTGTAACGCTGTCGACTCTCTCTCAGGCGTCTGTCTGCATCCTTGTGCTGGGTAATATCCCGGCTTATGCTTACAATCTGGATGCCTTTTCCCTTCTCTCCAGCTACAGGCTTAGCCAAAGTTTCCATCCAGATGTAATGCCCCTTCTTGTGTCGCACGCGCATTTTGCAGCCATTGCCAATCTCGGATAGCTCGAGCGGGTCAGGGAAATCTCCGGGATAACAATAATCCTTGAAGGACTTGCCCGTCACCTCTTCCGGCTGATACCCAAGCAAAGGATACACAGATGGAGATACATAGAGCAGCTCACCATCCAGCGAACTTGTCGTAATGAGGTCTTGAGCATGTTCAGCAAGCACCTGATATTTTTCTTGCGTCTCCTGGAGTCTCCGCTCCACTTCAACAATCTCCGTTATATCTTTGGCAATACCATAGATGCCCACAACCTCTTCTCCTGCTGTAATGGGTACGTAGGTAATCTCGGCTTTTCTTACAGAACCATTCTTATGATAAAACGTGATGTTGTTACTGACTGAACGGCCAGTAATCACCTCACGAATATAGTCCCGCCTCGACTGTTCACTCTCTGGCGGACAGACCTGACTTGGATGAATACGCATCAAATCATCGAGTGTATATCCAGATATACGCTCTACAGATGGATTGGCATCGATATAGTTTCCATGGATGTCCATCACATATATGGCATCCGGGTGATTAAAAAACAGTGATTGGTAAGAACTTCCTTCAGAAATAATCCGCTTCAGGGTTTCCGTTTTATTAATATCCAAGGCTTACCCCTCTTTTCTCAGCCTTTATCTTCTTCTAACAATTCATTAAGGTCATTTAGAGTTTAAAGCCTCTACCCACGAATAACCAAGTAAGGCTGCATAGAAACAGCTTTTTTTATTCTACCAGATTCCAGTCTCACTTTGCTTACAATCTAGTATAAAAATTGCAATATTCCAAATTGAAAAAGTTGGAAGCTTCCCTTCTTTACTTTAAATCAACTTCTAATCGGGGTCCCCATTCCCAAAATTGTGTTTTGAAAATCTGGATATTAGTTACAACGCCTTAGATACATTGTGTATCATTTCCACTATAATCGATACACAAAGAGCGTACCTGCATCAGTACAAACGTACTTCATCCAGTACGAAATAGATCAGGACGTGCCAAAAATCCCCCACGTCCTCACCCGAAATACACACTCGGTTGACGGTCTTGGGGGATCTTGGTCTGATGAAGATCAGTCTTAAACATCACACCATCTTAAATTTCCTTTTTTCTAAAATAGAGAATGCCAATAAGAATAAACAGCACCGCACTTCCTCCGACTACGGTAAGGAGCGTACCAAGCGGTACGTTGTAGGCCCCGAACCCCCCGCCGTCCGTTGGTGTCATCAGCAGCATGGGCTGAGCCCAAGGATAGAATGGGCCGATTTTCGCCGAGTTCACAATCAGTATGTTCGGTACAGTCAAGGCAAAATTCAGAGCAAGGGGTGCTGCGAAGCTGCTCCATATCAGGGAAACCAGCATTTGCAGTCCGGCAAGGGGCAGGCAGGCGAACAAGCCGAGCAGCAATTTGCCGATAATGAACGACCACGGTACAGGTTCGGTAAGGCCCTGAATCCATCCTGCCATCAGAATGGATATCAGCAGCAGCAATTGGGTACAAAGCAGAAGCAATATGACAATCGTCAACTTGCCTGCATAAACGCCTGTTCGCGTGAGAGGCAGCACCAGCATTTGCTTCCACCCCCCACCAGCATGTTCGAAGCGGCAGACAAATGAAGTGAATACCCCCGTCAGGATCGGCATAAGCAGCATACCATGCAAAAAGACCATCGTTCCCATCAGGACTTCCCACTGTCCTGATGGCTCACTGAGAAGCCCAATAAGCAAAGCTAACAATGGACTCAGCAGAATCAGAAGCCATACGGGGGACTTGCCCATTTTCAGCCGTTCAGCGGACAGGATTCGGAAATACGTCGTAGCAAAGTTCATGCTAAGCCACATCCTTCCGGCTGAAATGCATCATTCCAAGCAGCATAATCAGAATACCCGCAGCCAGTCCCATCCCTGCGTACATGAATGGATTCGGTCCATTCCATGCCATCTGTGCCCATGCGAGCGGGAACATTGGTGAGATACTAAGTGCGAACATGCCTGTGATCGCAAGTACAATGCCCAAGGTCACCGGAAGTGCCTGATTTTTGGCAACCATCGTTAGCCACAATTCAATGGATAGTACAGGAAGTGCCCCGGCCAGTGGCAGCAGGCCCAGCTTGAATGCTTGAATCCAGGGAATGTCTCCGGCATTGAAGCCGAACACGAGGCCCAGAATCACGATTCCGGCAGTCAAAAGTAGACAAGAGATCACAAGCAGTATACATGCCAATAAGAACTTCGCCAGATATACTGCTGGTCTCGGAATCGGCATTGCCAGAAGCTGCTTCCATGAACCTTGCTCATGCTCAACATTCGCAATCATGGAGCTCAGGATCGTTGCGCCAAGCATTAAAGCTAACGGTACAAAAACAACCACATTCTCCAGAAGCCCATTCCACAGGTTATCACCATATATTCCTTTTAGATAATCCAGACGGAGTCCAAAGTTCAGAGCCTGCATTAAGGTAAGTCCGATGGGTGCAAGGAAGACAAGAAACCAAATGCCTTTTCCACGAATTTTGAGCCAGTCCGACGATAGTGCACGTCCCGTCATACCATAGCCCCCTCACCAATGACCCGCATGAAGAGGTCTTCGAGAGACTGTCGGTGCTCCTCCACCCGGTAAATGGCGTGATCTTGCTCAACCAATCTGCGCACAAGCAGGGCAATCGCACTGTTATCCATATATGGGAATGTAAGCTCAGACCCTTGACGCTGACCGAATTGCCCTTGTTCTCTTGCCAGCTTCATGGCTTCTTCCGGCTCGGAAACAGTCAATCGGATAGAGCTGCCTGTCTGGCTGTGCAGGTTTGCAATGGTATCCTGAAGCACCATTTTGCCTTCACGAATAATCCCTACGCGGCTAGCCATCTGCTCCACCTCACTGAGCAAGTGACTTGATACCAATACTGTAATGCCATGTTCCAGCGGCATGCGTTTAATTAACTCCCGGATCTCCTGAATGCCAGCTGGATCCAGTCCATTCGTAGGTTCATCCAATATCAACAGTTCCGGCTGACCCAGCAAGGCACTTGCAATCCCGAGTCTCTGCTTCATTCCAAGTGAATATCCTTTAACCGCACGCTTTGCATCCCTCGTCAGATCGACTATGGACAATACTTCAGCAATTCTGGATTTGGGTACATTCAGGATCCGCCGCAATGCCTCTAGATTTTCGACTGCATTCAGATGCCCGTAATAAGACGGATACTCTACGAGCGAACCAACACGGCGCAAAATATCCATGCGATCCTTGCGAATGTCTTTATCGAAGACACGAATGACCCCTTTTGTCGGTTTGATCAAGCCCAGCAGCATGCGAATAGTTGTTGTTTTACCCGCGCCGTTAGGTCCTAGAAAACCGTAGATATCTCCCTTCTTGATATGCAGATCCAATTCGCGAACCGCCGCACGATCCCGATATGTTTTCCATAAATTAGCCGTTTGAATAATGTTATCACTCACTGTTTAATCACCTCGGATATCATCGTAACCGTCCAAGGTTAAAACTAAAGTTGTCCCAAGTTTAAGTTTAGTTTAAATCGTGCTAGGTCAGACCTTAGGTCAATAGATAAATATCCGAACTCCTTCGGGTGAGCTATCCACCTTTTTACGCAGGCCCATCTCGCGGACGAGCAGATCCACAATGGACAGCCCCAGTCCCGTACCTTTCGCCCCCACCTCTTGCTGCATACCCGGACCCTGATCCCGAATAACCAGAGCTGTTCTGTCGTGAATTCGTTCAGTGGATATGCCAATGTATTTTCCGTCTCCCGCATACCGAACCACGTTCTGAAACAGGTTATCCAGAATACGACGCATGCCCTGTTCATCCACACGCCAGATCAGCGGCTCATCCGGCAGATCAATATCGATGTCGAACTGCTCTTTCTCCCATACGGGGTACCATGCCGCGGCCGTTTCCCTAACGATCCGGAAAACATCCTTCTCTTCCAGCTTCAGCGTGTACTTACCACTCGCAAGCAGATTGTACGATAACATGTTATCAATAAGACCGCTTAGATCATCCATCTTGGACTCCATGCGTGACAATGAACTGATGCCCTTATCGCTGAGCGCTTCCTTGTGAAGAGCATGCATATGCCCACGAATGACCGTTAGTGGCGTACGCAAATCATGGGAAAGTCCTGCAATGAGACGTTTGCGGAACTGTTCCTCCTCACGTTCCCTGTGACGGCTTTCGGTCAGCTGATACACCATCTGATTGAAGGAGTCTTCCAGCTGACCGATCTCGTCCGATCTGCGAATATCAACTGGAAGCGGTATGCCTTCCTTACCTGGCGTAATCATGGCTGTCTGCAAACGGATCAGCCGTTTGCGAATCCGTGCAAAAAACAGAATGGACATCACAATGAAGAAGAGAAAAATAATCGTCATCAGCAAACCAAGATATAGGAGCTCCATCGGCCAGTTGCTCTGGGATTTTTGGAGCAGGTATCTAGGCACTTCAATGACCATGAAGCCTTTTCCTTTGTCCTGATTGCCCCCACCTACAAATGAAACGACGGTTAACGGGTCACGGTAGACGGCCTCCTTCATGAATTCCATCGTGTAGGAAGCATCCCATACTGCGGGAATACGGGTTTCTACCTTTTTCTGATCATTCAGCGGCCAATTCAAAGTAGTCAGGGTTGAGCCATTTGCCGGAGTTTCAACTACTTCTACGCCTTCACCTCCAAGTATAAAAGCTGTTTTCCCATTCTCATCCACTCTGTACACTGAAGATTTGGGATACTGGGCATGTAACTGCTTCATGCGATCGTCGATCTTGGCAGGCGTTGCCTGATCCAGCTTCTTCGATTCATTGGACCAAAGATTGCTTATGTGCGTAACGTCACCGTAAGGAGCGGCGTTGCCCTTGCTCACGTTATTGACAACCACGACATAAATGACAGATGTGATCGGAAGTACAACAGGGACGAACAGCACTGCGCATAAAATTAGAATGATGTAACGGGACATCAGCGAGCGGCCGAATCGGAGCTTTCGTTTTTCGTTCTTTTTCCCTTCGCTCTGATCTTTCGGATTCTCTTGCTTACTGAACGACCTGATCATGGTTTCTTCACACGGTATCCAACCCCGCGTACAGTTTGAATGACCGACGGATTGGCCGGATCCCGTTCAAGTTTCTCGCGCAGATGGCGAATATGTACCATTAATGTTTTATCCCCATCCAGATAAGGCTCGTTCCAAACAGCTTCATAAATCTGTTCTTTCGTACGGATCATGCCCATATGCCTGAGCAGGTAAGCGAAGATGTGAAATTGTTTTCCCGATAAAATGATCTCCTCCCCCGTCTCCTCATTGACGATCCGATTGTCCTTCTCATAGATGGACAGGTGATCCAGCTTCAGGGCAGCATCGGACGAAACGGTAGATCCTGCCTTGCGCAGCTGTACTTCAATGCGTGCAGCGAGCTCATCGGGGTGAAACGGCTTGGTTACATAATCATCGGCAAAATCAAGCCCATGCAGCTTGTCATCAATGGAGGTTCTGGCCGAGAGCATGACGATGGGCACGGAAGGATGCTCCTTTTTCAGCCGCTGTCCTACCGTAAATCCATCCAGTCCGGGCAGCATGACATCCAAAATAATGAGTGAGCAGCCCCCGGCAGCTTCGGCTGCCCCCTCTCCGCTTCCCAGCCATATGACCTCATAACCGCGTTCCTCCAGGTCAGCCCTGACCCATGTCGCGATTTCCGTATCGTCCTCAATGTATAACAGTTTTGTTTTCATGCGTAGATTCGTTTCCTTTCTGTACCCTTTGGGTTAATTATATATCTGAACATATTGGAGTAAGCTGTATGTATGAACGAAGCACCATCTAAAGGGACTACTCCGTTACTTTCATTAGTATTATACCTTAATCTTCAGCTACAGAAATGCCATGCCTGATGTCCATGAAGTACATATGAAGTGAATAGACGGGAGGAATTTGAACATGCTGCTGGAAGCCATCTATCATCAACCCAAACGGAACTGGGCATATGCCTACGATAAGGATACTGTTCGCCTGCGCCTGCGTGCCAAAAAGAATGATCTCACCGAGGTATACGCCATGACTGGCGACAAATACGCATGGGAAAATACCAAAAAGCAGATCTCTTTAACCAAGTTCACCTCAGACTCCATGTTCGACTACTATGAAGGCGAAATAAAGCCTCCGTACCATCGTCTGAAATACTCCTTTTTACTCATAAGCGGAGACGAGCAGATCTGGATGTCCGAAACGGGTTTTCAGGAAGACGAACCGGACGATCCGGGGCAGATGTTTCAGTTCCCCTATATCCACCAGGGTGCAGTCTTTACGCCGCCTGAGTGGGTCAAGGATGCGGTTTTCTATCAGATCTTCCCCGAGCGATTTGCCAACGGCAATCCGGAACTGAATCCGGAGAATGTTGAACCATGGGGCGGCGAGCCTACACCATCCAACTTCTTTGGAGGTGACCTCCAGGGTGTGATGGATCATCTGGACTACCTCTGTGAGCTAGGCATTAATGCCATTTATTTTACCCCCATCTTCGAAGCAACCACCAATCATAAATATGATACCGAGGATTACCTCCGGGTAGATCGGCATTTTGGTGATGCAGACACCGTGAAAAAATTGGTCAAGCTGTGTCATGAACGCGGTATCCGGGTGCTTCTCGATGCGGTGTTCAATCATTCCGGGAAGACGTTTGCCCCATTTGTGGACGTACAGGAGAACGGGGAGAAGTCCAAATACAAGGATTGGTTCCATGTTCATGAATTCCCGCTGGATGTGAAGGATGGCATACCTACGTATGAGACCTTTGGATTTGAGCCTCACATGCCGAAGCTGAACACGGAAAATCCGGAGGTGAAGGACTACCTGCTGAAGGTAGCCGAGTATTGGATCAAGGAAGTGGGTATGGACGGCTGGCGGCTGGACGTTGCGGACGAAGTGGATGATGCATTCTGGCGCGATTTCCGCCGGGTGGTCAAGGCTGCGAATCCAGAGGCGTATATTCTCGGAGAAATCTGGAATGAATCCTCGGCATGGCTGCAAGGTGATCAGTTCGACGCTGCCATGAACTATCCGTTTACCGATGCCGTGAATGGTTTCTTTGTCAAAAATAAAATGAATGCCGAGACGTTCGCGAATTCCATCGGACGGCAGCTGTCACGTTATCCACTGCAAGCCAGCGAAGTAGCGTTCAACCTGCTGGATAGCCATGATACGCCAAGGCTGCTGACGCTGTGTGAAGGTGATCAGCGCAAGATGAAACTGGCAGCATTGTTCCAGTTCACTTATCTGGGCACGCCGTGCATATATTACGGAGACGAGATCGGGCTGGATGGCGACCATGATCCGGGCTGCCGGAAATGCATGGAGTGGGACGAGGCGAAGCAGGACCGTGAATTGTTCACCTTTTATCAGCAGCTTATCGCCCTTCGCCATGCCCATCCCGCTCTTCGTGCAGAAGGTCATGTTCGATTCTTACAAGCCCGTCCTGAAGGTAGCCAGCTGATTCTCGAACGGCAGAGTGAGGATGAACGCATTCTCGTTCTGTTCAATCGTTCGGAGGAAACGGCGATCATTGAATTCGAGGCGGGTGCGGACGAATGGACCGAATTGTTGGACGGTAACCACCGTACGGCCAGGGACGGCGATGTTCTCGCTGTTGAACTGCCAGCATACGGTTATGCCGTGTTAAGTACGGATATCAGTCAGGGATAAACGGGTAAATATTTATTTCTCATCGTCGTAGATTACATGAGCTTTCTCCTGTAAAGCCCGGAGTTAGGCTGAGGCTCTTGCTCTTCAAATAAAAAAAAGGCGTCCTGCATGACCTGTAAAGGCCAGCGGACGCTTTTCTCCATTTTGTCTCCCGTATAATAAATCCTATCCTGTCGGCTTCGTTCTATGCCTGCTCTTTCGAATTACCCTTCGTGTTCTGTGGTTCGGACTCAGCTTCAGATTCCGCACGTTTCGCTTTGGGTTTCGCCAGCTTCTCCATCATTTTCCGGCCTGTCGGCGTCTGGGCTAACCCGCCCTGCGCTGTCTCGCGGTGCCTGCTCGGCATCGCACTTCCCACTTCCAGCATGACGTCGATGACTTCATCCGATGGAATGGCACTTCTTACCCCGGCCAGCGCCATATCGGCTGCAGCCAGTGCCGTTACCGCACCCAGTCCGTTGCGGACGATGCATGGAATTTCAACAAGCCCTGCGACCGGATCGCAGATGAGGCCCAGTGTATTTTTTAACGCGAGACCTACGGCATGAACGACCTGCTCCGGCGTCCCTCCGCGCAGCTCCACCATTGCACCGGCAGCCATGCCGATCGCCGAACCGACTTCTGCCTGACAGCCACCCTCTGCACCTGAAATAAACGAGTTATTGGCAATGACATATCCAATTGCACCTGCACAGAATAAGCCGTTCACCAGATGCTCATCACTCCATCCGAATCGCTCCTGGGAGCTGATGAATACACCAGGGATAATTCCGCAAGAACCTGCTGTAGGTGTTGCCACAATCCGGCCCATCGATGCGTTGACTTCAGATACACACAAGGCATAGGCCATTGCCAGTGCGGAAGCGTCACCCGAGCAGGTTTCGCCCTGGCGAATATATTCGGCCATCTTTTTGCCGTCTCCGCCAGTCAAGCCACTGCGCGAAGTGGTGTCCTCCGTCAGTCCTTTCCGTACAGCCTCTTTCATCACCTGATAATATTCCGACATCTGCCGCACAACGTCCGCTTCCGGCGTATTGGTCTCCTGAACCTGCTCCTCGATCATTAGCCGGGCAATGGTTTTGGATTCAGCCGTACAGATCGTATTCAGCTCATGCAAGTGCTTAAACCTCATCCGAATCAACCCCTCTCTTCAAATCAATGACGCGAATATCTAGCACATGATCCAGTGAACGCAGACGTTCCAACATCTCGGCACTCGGTGCTCCGTCCATTTCCATCGCTGTTAGTGCTTCGCCATCCCGGGCTTTCCGGTCTACCTGCATATAACCGATGTTAACCCCTGAGGAGCTGATCGTAGACGTCACGGAAGCAAGCACACCTGCCTTGTCCGCATGACGCAGAACGAGTGTGGGGAATTCCCCGCTGATCTGTACCCGGAAATCATTTAACGTATGCACCGACACGCTGCCACCGCCAATCGAAGCACCAACGAGCGAACATTGACGATCGCCGTGCCACAGCTCAATCTTGACCGTATTGGGGTGCGGAGCAGGTAGTCCACTCGTATAGAACTCAACCTCCATACCTGCTTGTTCGGCATATTCCTCGGCGTCCGGTATACGCGGATCATCCGTGACATAGTCAAGCAAACCACCAATCAACGCCAGATCGGTACCATGACCCTGGTACGTATCGGCAAATGAGCCGTACAGTGTCAGCCTGGCACGTTCAGGGGTACACCCCAGCCACTGCCTTGCAATTCTCCCCAGTCTCGCTGCCCCAGCTGTATGTGAACTTGAAGGCCCCGTCATCGACGGACCAATAATTGAAAAAACATCTTTAAATCGCATCCTGCACCCCTCCATATCGTCATATCCATCCAGACATGCACCATAATGTTCCTTCATTACTGAATGATGACATCAAAAAAGGACAGTAGAAGGCCTTAGGCCCTCTCTCTGTCCTCGTTACCTGAGAGTTTCATGATCAGAGGCCGCCCCCATGGGGTACCCTTCTCATCATATACCCCTTGGGTGGCGCATTCGCGCACTCTCCAGAGTTGCGTCCAACGATGGTACATTTACCTGAGAGATTAACCACCTGCGCCGGGTGCGCAGCGGCTTGCTCCTTCGGTGCCTGGCAGCCTACTGAAACCAATGACCTGCCGAGGTCTCTCCCGCTCGTTCTCATCCGCTGTATCGTATATATTCGCTTGAACACATATCAAACGTTGTCCTTATAAGATTGATCATTCATATAACAGATTAATATGCAACACAGGTAATGTCAACAAAAGTAACGCATCATTATCATCTTGGCAAAATTCCTCTACTATTATATGCAGCTTTCCACGGAATCGTTCAGTTTCCAATAGGATATAGACTAGCTATGGAGAGATTTTGAGGAAGAGCTGTGATCCTTATAAACTGACTGTCTTGAAGGAAGCCAGCTCGTAAGCCATAACAGAAGGGCACCCAGCATCAGAACTGCCGAAACGACCGTATATACCGTTCGAAGAGAGATCACTTCGGCAACTACACCCATGACCAAAATCGAAATGACCTGCAATGCACTCAGCATGAGTCCAAGTACGCTGCTCATTCGCCCCATCAAGTCTACCGGTATATTATTCTGATAAAAGGTGACCAGTCCCGTGTTTGCTGGCGCCGAACACAAACCGAGCAAAATAAAGGCGAATGCGGCAAGTTCGAACGAAAACGAACGAGCGAACAGGAAATAACCAAGCGCAACCAGGAGCACGCCCCCGCCCATCATGTGACGGATGGACAAATGTTTGGCGAACAACCAAACCAGCAAAGAACCCGCCATGTATCCAGCTCCAGTAACACTCATCAACGCACCATACTGTGACTCGGACAGGCTCATGACTTGACGGATAAACACCACTTCCTGTGCATCCAGCGACATGCCAATAACAAGAATAATCTGGAACAAGGCATAGATGCCCACCACATATCCTGCTTGGCGACTGAATAGCATCACGGCTCGCCAATCCTGGGCGATCAGGCGAGGGGTTAGCCTTGTCCTACCGCTGCTCTGCTCTCCCGTGCCCAGCCTTGGCAGTAACATCAGGATAAGCGCCGATACCACAAAGGAAGCTGCATTGGCATAGATCGCCGCTGCAGGAGACAGATAGATCAACATGACTCCGGCTATGGCTGGGCCTGTAATAAAAGCACCTGAGCTGATCATTGCCTGCAGGGAATTGAATCGCTTGCGCCGCTCAGCAGGAACCAGCCGGGTGATGTACACCTGCGAAGAAGGCACGAATATGGATGACGACATGCTGACAAGAAACATGATGCCGTACATCATCCATAGACTGGGCATCAGCGGAAGCAGTGCCACGAGCACAGCTCTCGCCACATCCGCCCCAATCATCAGCTGCCGCTGGTCATAGCGGTCAATCAGACTGCCTGACCAGAACTTGGTGCATACCGAGGCAATCGGCGAGATAATCCACAAGCCTGCAACTGCCGCCGGAGACTGTGTCATGTTAAGCACCATCAAATTAATGGCCACAATGTAGATAAAATCCCCCAGATTGGATATGCCTACTCCGCCCAGCAGCAAGCCGGCATGTTTCCATCCACCTGACTCGGCGTCCTTCCCTTTCCCCTGATCTCGATCATTGCTCATCCATCATATCCCTCCCGGATTCATTCCTTAAATCATTCAATGCACTGATTTAAAACCCAATAATTGTATTATCTCCTATTTGATCCTTTTTCGCAGTAAAAAAATGGACAATGCCTGCGTCGATCATCATGTTTCGCAAGGCTTTCCGTACAGAAAAAAAAACTGCCGTTAATCTGGCAGTCTCAAGTCGTTTTAATCCAAGTTACTTTTCTATATCATTTTTGGGTCAAATCCGAAGCCTGCCGAAACCATTCCTTTACAGCATTAGCCTGGCCGTATTCCAGGAATATGGCTTTGAAGCCGCCCCGATTCACCATCAGCCTCGCCCGAACGGATAACAAGGACTTGCTTCGCTGCCTTCGGGTAGCCACAGTATCCACTGTGACCACATGAGGCCGGCGCATCAGCGCTGTTCTGCGGGAGATGGCCCGGTGGCGAATGGTTAGCAGCTTGCCCTGAATACTCAGCCCTTCATCCTTGAAGCAACCGTATCCCCAAACGGCACATAAGGGAATAAGCAGAAATAGAAATGCACCCATCGGGCCAAGAAACACCGTCCCCGCTGTTCCCAGCAGGGCTGCACCAAGCAGTTTCCAGCGTAAGAATAACCAGCGAGCTCGGTCCGGGGGTCTGTTAGCGGGTGGTTGCATGACGAATTGCGGTACAATTCGGGCAAGCAGCTCATTGACATCGCGGAGCGGCAGCAGCGGATGAAGCATCATTTTTTTCTCCGTCTCTGAAGTCAAAACAAAAATCTCCACCTCGGCATAACCAAACGGCTGTCGCAGCAGTCCCTCCCTGATCTCCACCGCCTGGACCTTCCCTGGAGAGAACACATGCTTCTTTCGGTCGAGCAGTCCGGAAACAATCGTAATATTACCGCCTTCCTGCTCCACCGTGAATCCGGCATACTTAATCGTGAACAGGACAGCTGATAAGATCCAGGCCAGCAAAAACATGACAGGAACAAGTCCGAGCCACCAGATTGCAGGCAGCTGTCCAGCCCGCTCAACCAAACTGCTGTAGAAGTGTGCAGGGAGCAGGTCATCCGCGAAGGAATAAACCCCCGTACCGAATACGACGACGAGCGGTAGATTCATCGTGGTCAGCGCTCCGGCAAACAGCCTGCCGGCTGACAGCCGCAGCAGAACCTCCCGTTCTGGCTGCATAAGCGGAGGGGATGCCTGGATGTGCTCCTCCTCTTGCTCAGGAGATTCTCCCTCTTCATCTGAATTAAGATCTTCAGTATGTTCTGCTGAGAGAGGTGCTTCCGCTTTCTTCACAGCCTCATTCCGCTTCTGATATAACCACTGCTCTACCCGCTCGGCCTCCGCAACGGCGAGAGCGGGTAATACACCATCGGCCTCTTTGCTACCGCCCGGCGTCTCAATCTTGAGCTGTGCCAGCCGGAGCAAACGCTGAATCAGAGGCTGCTGTGTCTGGATGGAGTGAATACGGCTGAAATAGATCGATTTCTCCTCCCGGACAAATATGCCCTGACGCAGCACAATCCGATCATCCTGAAGCGTGTAGCTGAACTTACGCCATTTAAACCACCCATACAGAACAAACGGAAGCGCAAATAGAACAATGGCAGCCGCATAACCATACCAGGGAAACTTGCTCCAATTCACGCCTTTGATAATCAGTAATACAAGAATGGGAATGATGGACTTCATTACGCTAAAAAAGGGAAATAACATGTACAGCTTATGTAGATGCTTGGGTTCATTCATCGTGATCTTCCACCTTCGCCAGATGTCCGATACTCCGCTTCAATTGCTCTGCTTCCTCTCTTTCCAGTCCGGCGATATGAAGTGTGGCTGCCGCTGTAATGATGCTGACTTTGGCAAGTCCATACTTCCGCAGCAGCGGACCGCTCTCCAGTTCCACCTGCTGTACACGCGTCATCGGCACAATCGTATCCGTATGCCATAACCAGCCGGAATGGATTTCCACTTCATCCTCAGCAACCCGAAAACTAAAGTGTCGGTGTCGCAATCCGGGCAGAATCCAGGTGTACCAGATCAGTGAAATGATAAAAATCCCTAATCCAACGCAGCCCGGCCACAGCACCCAGTCTCTAACCCATGCGACAATGAGATACCCAATGGCCAAAAGAGTCAACAGCCCATTGACCATAAAGGCCGTCAGGGCTGTAGCTTGTTTGGCTTTGGGGTGGAGACGTCGCAGCTCTCCGTTGTTAAGCTCTGTGTAATTCATCGCGTGACTCACACTCTCCTACCATTCAAAATTAAGGCTGATTGGGAAGCTTCAGATCCTTCGCCCAAGCCTGAAGCTTCTCCTTCGTCCATTCCTCGTTCTCACCCATGATGGAGTAACGCAGCCCATTCTCACTCCATGATATGTTCCGTATGCTCTTCATATACGAACCCTCGGTATCCCGAACCTTCACCTTGGACTCATCCGGCAGCAGTGTATCATCCACATTTTCATCCGGCGCCTTGAATACCGTCAGATTCACTTCAACCTTATCATTGTTGACGTAATACAAGGTCACTTCATCCCTGCCGAGCTCTCCGCTTGATGAGTACATCTCCATCCGTGACAGCTCCAGCTCACCATTTAAATCCTGTAAAAAGGGTTGGCCCAAAGCTTGTTCGGCTTCTTCCAGACTCACTTCCGAACTCTGGCTCAGATCGTTCAGATTCTGCACATCCACTTCTTCGGGAATGTCGATTAAGAACGTATCCTCAGAAAATTCGGGATCATATTGAATCGGATCATAGACCATTTCTGACTTTTCATCACCATATGTGCTAATGACTTTAACAATCATCCACGTTTTGGGGTCAACCCAATATTCGGAGGAGATGGATAAGGTGCCATTCTCTTTCGGCATCAGCTTGATGTGAATGACTTCCTGTCCGTTAAGCTCTTCCTGTCCCATCATATCCACATCATGGGAATCCCGCAACCGTTCCAGCTGATCTACCAGCATCTGCTTCTGAGTCTGTTCAGGTTGTTGTCCCATAGCAGATACGCTCATCGAATACGCCGTGCCTGTCTCTTTTTCGTAAATAGTAATGTCCGTTCCGTTATTGACCGCGTAGCTGATATTGCCATTCTCCTCTGTTTCTGTGCGCTTTCGCCCTGTCTCTCCGTCGACCCATTCCTTAATGTGCATGGTGTGACTCAATTTGTCATCCGACCACACTTTCATTACTCCTTCGGCATAGTACGAAGCGGGCTTCGTTTCTGCGGTGACGACCTTCTCGATCATCTCATCTCCTGACAGACCAACCAGATCCTTCTCTGCGCAACCTCCGAGCAGTGAACCCGCAAGTAGCGCTGTACCGAGCATCATCCATCCTTTTTTCATCATTATCGTTCATCCTCTCTCGTTCGTTTAAGGGCGTTACATCTCAGGCAATCGACATGCAGCCAGCGTACCGTATCCTTCAGCCGACCACATGCGCATCTCACCTCCATGCTTGATGGCAATCCGTTTGGCTATGCTTAATCCGAGACCCGAGCTGCCCGCATACGCCTTCTCTTCCTGATTCTGATGTTGAACATAGGGTTCGAAAATACGATCCAGCTGTTCTTCGGGAATAGCAGTCCCTTCATTTTGCACCAGAATGAATGTTGATCCCGTTCTGTACTGATTCAGCTCCAGCGCCAGTGTTGGAATAACCCATTCCGGCAGCGGCTGATCTGAAGCAATCACCCCCAGACCCATCAAACCGTTCTTGCTTGTATGACGCAGTGCATTGTTGATCAAATTATCTGTCAGACGCATCAGCTGTTCGGGATGAAGCCGGTAAAGGCGGTCTGTGCGGACAACCGTTCTAAGATCAATCTGTCCACGCTCGGCGAGTCCCCCGTAACTTCCAAGCAGCATATCGAAGAACTCTTCTCCTTCCACCTCAACCATGGTCATCTCCAATTCACTGGAACCCAGCGCCGTATACATTTCAAGTTCACCAATCATGTGTTTCATCCGTTCCACATTACCAAACAACACATCCCGGTAGTCCCGTTTCTCTGACGGTTCCAGCGGAGTATCAACACTGAGTGCCTCCGCGTAGGCACTGATGGACATTAATGGCGTCTTCAGATCATGAGACAGCGAAGCGACCATGAGCTCTTTCTCTTTTTGCTCCTTCTCCACCTCGGCCTGAGTCTGCCTGACTTTCTCCTGCATGGCATCAAATTGCTCCAGCAGCATGCCCATTTCATCCCGACGTGCCGGTACGTTATCCAGGGGGACCTCACCCCGCGCAAAAGCATGCATACGTTCCATCAGATGCCTCATCGGACGGAAAAGCTTTCTGGATAGCAGCCAGAGCACCGTGCCATATAATAGGATAAAGAAAACACCAGCGAACCCAACGACCCAGGTTGTCCGAACCGAGATGCCCTCCAGCCACTCTCCGCGAAGCATGGTAATCTCATAAATGCCAATCAATTCGCCCTTTTCCCAAACCGGCTTTTTCAGCGTAAACGTGCGATGGCGAATCTGCATGTCGTACAGATCTCGATATAGTTCCGAACCCCTGACCGTATAAGCTCCGGCAGCCCAGGTATCCCCGCCGGATGTATACACCCGGATCCCTGAAGGCAAATAGAGGTCAACGTTCACTTGATCATTAACCAGCCCGGAGAGCGAAGCATAGGCATCCGAAGATTGCAGATGGTACAGGCCCGGATCCGACAACCTCTTTTCAATGGGAGCAAGACGCCCGGTTAATTCTACATACTCCGCTACAGAGCGCTGGTCGTTATAGTAGTTATATAGGGAGAATAGTGCCCAACCCGCAGCGACAGGAAGCAGCATCACAATAAGAAAAGCAACCATCAACCAATACTTCAGCTTCATTCCGTTACATCTCCTATAAATCGGTATCCGCTGCCCCATACGGTCTGAATCCAGCGTGGTTGATGAGGCTCATCGCCCAGCTTGGCCCGCAGGCTCTTTACATGCACGGTAACCGTACCTGAACTTCCTGCTGCCGGCTGGTTCCACACATGTTCATACAGCTCCGCTTTGGTGAATGCACGGCCCGGATGAGAGGCGAGCAGCGTGAGCAAAGCCCACTCCTTGCCCGTCAGTACGACATCTTCCCCGTGAAGCTGCACCTGTTGATTCAATGGGTTGATCGACAAGCCGTCGTTGTACGCTTGATGGGTCGGTTCCGGCTTGATGCCCTGATATCTGCGATATCTGCTCAGGTGGGATTCAATGCGGGCTGTAAGCTCCGCCAGGCTGAACGGCTTGGTAATATAATCGTCAGCGCCCAGACCAAGACCTCTCACCTTACTCTCCTCTTCGATGCGTGCACTCATCATGAGCAGCGGAACGTCGCTGATCAGCCGGATATTTTTACATACTGTGAACCCGTCCATCTCCGGCAGCATCAGGTCGAGCAAGACCAGCTGATAGGTCCCTTTCCTGAAATCTTCCCAGCTCTCCAGACCGCTCGAAGCCCATGTCACCCCATATCCCTCACGCCGAAGATGGTCCATCAAAATGCGGGCAATTTCCGGATCATCCTCCACAAGCAATATGTTCACGTTGTCTCTCATCGCTGCTTCATCCTCCCATGACTGTATTCTAGCGAAATACATCTTTCTCTCCGCAGAGTTTATACTTTCTTCATAAATGCATTCTTGAACCAAGAAGCTGCGAGTACGCAAAAAGAGCCCCCTGAGTTCAGGACGCCCCAATTATATTGGTTGAAGCATGTGGTCGTAATGTCGTAATGCCTTCATTACTGTATGAAATAACGATCTTATAATTCATAGAAGATACTGTGGTTCTCGACGTAGGGTCTGCAATATTTGCTGCAGAGCCTCGGCATCCGATCCTTCATCCATTCATGTCTGGACTCGTTGGCCATCTGGAAGGCATAGTAACCGAACGTAAAAATGAGCATGAATCCTTCCATCAGCCTGATCTCTTGTTTGGTGAGCGGAGCTGTTGGTTCGGTATAACCCGACAGGAAGATATCCCGTTCTTCCCTATCGAAGATCAAGGCTGCACCTGCAGCATCGAAAAGATAATAGCCATAACCATATAAGCAAAAATCGATCATGGAGATTCCCTGTTCTGTCACCAGCAGATTCCCCCGGGTAATATCACCATGAATCACTCCCCATGTCTCTGGGCCAATAGGATATGCTTCCAGCTGGTTGTTGATATTTGCAAATGTCTCACGTATCAAGGCAAAGTCCTCAGGTGTAAATATGCCCAATCTGACACCTTCCTCAAGCTGCCCAAGCATGTTCAGATTTTCCTTGATACTTCCATATGATGGACGAACTTCAGTTTGGCCTGTCCAGCCATCCTTCGCTTCTGGTCCGGTGTCGGTTGTATCAGACGTATCCTTCATACGACCATAGTGGTGAAGTGTCTGCATCTGTATCCCCAAGTTATGAATCTGCTCTCTTGTCAGCTGCTCCCCTTGCTGAATGTCCCTGCCTTCAATCCATTCCAGCATGGTGCAGCAGATTTCCTCCCCGTTTTCCAGGAAGCAGACGGTAACCCAATCCCCCGACGAATTACGAACAGGGTTCTGCACGCGTAATCCGGTAGATGATTTTAATTCATGAAGGAGACTCATCTCCGCTTCCAGTGCCGGACGTGTATGTTGAATACCGGTCATGCTTGCATAAGCAGCTTTATGTATACGCAGCAGATACTTCTGTCCGCTTGCTTCGTCGATTATATGATATGTCAGGTTCTCATTGTGACGGATAAAGGAGGCCGAGGGCTTCCTTAAGGGATAGCGTGTTATCGCATCCGCTACCAAGTTGTCCAGGAATCGTTCGTGGTCTGTTGTTATCATCAACATCTCCTTCAGAATTCTAGATATTTCAACTCGTCATCTCTACCTTCAGAAATATGGAAATCTCTACTCATCTTGTAACTCTGGTTATCGTAGCATGATTGTTTTTATTATGGCAAACCCTACCATTACTATAATATAAAAAGCATAACCCCAAACGTTGTCGTTTGGGTATTATGCTTTCTTCTCTGTTTATTGCTTTATATTATACTCCATCCAATGTCATGCACTTCCCTAACCGAAACGTCCCATAATGTACTCTTGTGTCAAACGGTTGTCGGGGTTGGTGAAAATATGTTCTGTATCCCCGTGCTCAATCATGTTTCCCAGATAAAAATACGCTGTATAATCCGAGATACGTGCTGCTTGCTGCATATTATGGGTTACGATTACGATTCGGAGATCCTTCTTAAGCTCGGAAATGAGTTCCTCTACTTTCCCCGTTGATACCGGGTCCAGCGCAGATGCCGGCTCATCGAGCAGCAAAATCTGAGGATCAACCGACAGTGCACGTGCAATACACAGACGCTGTTGTTGTCCACCAGAGAGAGACAGGGCCGACTCATTCAGTCTGTCCTTTACTTCATCCCACAGCGCGGCGCGGCGCAAGCTTTTCTCCACGATTTCATCCAGTGCCTTCTTACCTTTGATACCGCGGTAGCGGGGGCCAAACGCGATATTGTTGTAGATGGACTTATGAAATGGGTTTGGCTTCTGCCACACCATGCCGATTTTCTGGCGCAATTTGATCACATCGGTGCCTGGCTCGTTCAAATCTTTACCATCCATCCAGATGTGCCCCTCTGTGCGGGAACCGGAAATCTCATCGTTCATGCGGTTGAGGGACCGCAAAAACGTGGATTTACCGCAACCGGAAGGTCCGATCAGCGCTGTAACGCTGGCTTCAGGAAACGCGAGGCTGATCTGCTTGACTGCCTGGAAATGCCCATAATATATGCTTAACTGTTCCGTACCAAAAGGTATGGCCATGTTGGTTCCTCCTTATTTCGAAGCTGTCATGCGGCGGTATACAACCCGGCCGATCCAGCGTGCACTCAGATTGAACGCCAGTACAAGGATAACAAGCACCGCAGATGCTCCGGCTGCCACTTCCTTGGAATCTGGCCCAATGCCTTCACTGTTGACTTTCCAGATATGAACGGCAAGTGTCTCTGCCGGACGGAATGGGTTAAGCGGCGATCTTGGGCTTGTCGGATTCCAATCCGTGAAGTCCAGCGGCGGACTACTCATCCCTGCTGTAAACATCAGGGCTGCCGCTTCACCGAAGATCCGGCCGGAAGCCAGGATTGTACCTGTAATCAAGCTTGGCAGCGCCACAGGCAGCAGAATGGACGTAATGATCTTCCATTTGGACAGACCCAGTGCCAGGCCCGCTTCCTTCTGTTCCTTCGGAACGGCCCGGAAAGCCTGCTCCGTTGTCCGCACCATGAGCGGCAAGTTGAATATCGCGAGCGCCATGGCACCCGAGATCAGGGAGAAGCCAAGACCGAACGTATTTACAATCAACAAGAGACCAAACAAACCGATAACGATCGACGGGAAGGAGGACAATACCTCAACAACCAATCGGATAAAACTTGTAATCTTGCCTGGCTTCGCATACTCCGCCATATAGATTCCTCCGCCCCAACCGAGCGGAATGGTGATAATAAGCGTTAAGATCAACAGGAAGATGGAGTTAAAGAGCTGCGGTCCAATCCCGCCTCCCCCTTTGAGCAGCTGCGGTGCACTCGTCAGGAAGTGCCAGTTGATTTGCCCTACTCCACGGAACAGGATGAATCCCAGCAAACCGAGCAGCAATACCACGATGAACAAGGCTAAAACAACTATGACGGATGTAGCAATTTTATCGACCGTTTTTGCCTTCATTTTCATACCCGGTTTCTCCTTTCGAGCAAACGAACCAGAATGACGAATACAAACGTCATCACAAGCAGGACAAGCGCCATACTCCAGAGTGCATTGTTATGAACCGAACCCATTGTGGTGTTACCCATACTCAGGGTGATTACACTTGTTAATGTAGAAGCAGATTCAAGCAAGGATGTCGGTACATGCGGTGCATTACCGATAACCATCTGTACGGCGAGTGCTTCACCGAAGGCACGAGCCATCCCCAGAACGATCCCCGTCAGCAAGGCTGGCAGAACCGTTGGAATAATCACGCGGTAGATCGTCTGCCAGCGCGTAGCGCCCAGAGCATAGGACGATTCACGCAAACCTTTGGGCAGAGCAGACAGAGCATCCGCCATAATGCTTGTTACGGTAGGCAGAATCATTACGGATAGAACCAGACATCCGGCTGCAATCCCGATGCCGGCTCCGCCGAAGATGCTCCGCAATAAAGGCACGATAACACTCAGACCGATAAAACCGTATACGACAGACGGAATACCGGACAACAATTCAATGGCTGGCTGCAGAATCTTTTTCCCTTTACCCGGCACGATCTCCGTCATAAAGAGTGCCGCACACAAACTGAGCGGGCTTGCAATCAGAGCGGCCAGCAGGGTGGTTGTGAAGGAACCGGTGATGAACGGTAATGCTCCATAGGCTGCTGGTTCTGATGATGGACTCCACGTTTTGCCGAACAGGAATTCACTCAGGCTCACACCATCCTTAAAAAAGGTTGAGAGACCCTTGGACGCCACAAAATAAACGATGGAAAACATGACAACGATCAACAATACGACACAAATCGACGTATAGATCCGTCCTGTCCACTCTTCCCAGAAATGTTTCTCTCTCAAGGGCCGGCGTGACTTGATCTTGCTGTTCATTACCGTTCCCCCTTCGGTCTGTTCCATAACAACCATCCTTCTATAATAGAGTAATGTAAAATATGGGATTATTTCATTCAAAAACCGCGTAAAGAGGCAGGACCTTAGTCCGCCTCTCTCGCTGTATGCGCAAGTTCAAAGATTATTGAGTCAAGTTACCCGCTGCATCGCGTTTTACTTTCATACCGGATACCGGAATGTAACCCAGTTCCGTTACGTCTGTTTGTTGAATTTCGTCACTCAGCATGTAGTCGAGGAATGCTTTTGTCGCTGCATCCGGCTCACCTTTAGTGTACATGTGTTGGTAAGCCCACACTGGATATGTTCCAGCTTCTACGTTCTCAACGGATGCTTCAACGCCTTCGTACTTCAGGACTTGCAAGCTGTCATCGAGGTAAGACAGTGCCAGGTAACCAATTGCTCCTGGAGTCTCGGATACAAGCTTCTTAACTGTACCTGAGGAATCTTCTTGAATGGAACCTTGGATATCTTCTACTTTCGTTCCCAGAGCGAAGTTCTCGAATGTTGCACGAGTACCGGAGCTGCTAGGACGGTTAACGATAACGATTGCTTGGTCAGCACCACCAACATCTTTCCAGTTTGTGATTTTACCGGAGAAGATATCGATCAATTGTTGTTTCGTCAGGTCTTCAACACCTGCATCTTTGTTGCTTACTGGTGCGATCGCTACTACTGCTACTTGATGATCAACCAGTTCTTTTGCTTTTGCTTCATCTTCCAGCTTCTCTTCTGCAAATACGTCGGAGTTACCGATTGTAGCTTGTCCGTCGGATACTTGAGTCAGACCAGTACCACTACCGCCACCTTGCACTTGCACTGTTACATTTTTATATTCATCAACTGCCATAAATTTTTGTCCAGCTTGCTCTACCAGAGGTTGCAGTGCTGTTGAACCAACAGCCAGGATGTTTCCGCTAAGCTCAGCAGCTGCTTCGCCTGATCCTGAACCATTGCTTGCGGCGCCCTCTGTACCAGCGTCATTTTTGGATCCGCATGCTGCGAGTACCAGTACGAACGTTAAGGTCATCAAAATAAACGGCAACTTTTTAAACATGTTTTGTTTTCCTCCCCCAATGTAGTGATGGCGTTTTGTGAATTTGTTTGATCACCATCAACTCTTTTATCATTGTAGTTTCGGTATGTCATCTCAAAATCAATGTTTTGTAAACGCAATGTTAAAATTATGGGCGGTGTTTTGAAATATATGGAAGGAAAAACAACACCGTAAGCGACCGTTCCGGTTCCGAATCGTTCTTCCGATCGCTGTATTGGCTCGGCTTCACGTAAATTACATAGTACCACTACGCTGAAAGAACAATCTTCCGATCGCTGTTATCCCCGGATTTCATTAATTTTTCCCTTTGGTAAAAATCCGGTGATAAACGCGAATGCTTCGCTTCTACAGATTATTGCTGTCCTCTCCGTTCCAATGTAATGTAAAAAAAAACTTCAAGCAGCAGGCCAGCGCTTCTTCAGAATCGATTCTGTCCCCTCAACTGCTTCGGTGTTGTTTGGTCGCTTCCAGACGTTTCAATCCACCGCCTGGGGAGAAGGGGTGAGAACAAAATAGACCAGCCCCAAAAAGGCCGGTCTATTTTTAATGGTTGATTAGATGTATTTAAACTTCATATATAGAAGAAAATAAAAAAACTGCTCTTCTCAAGTGCCTGGCACCAGAGCAAAAGCAGCCTTTTCTACTAATTCAAAATCCACAGCCACAGGGCCAGTCCAGCCAAGGTAATCAACAATGTCGGGATCGTCAGGATGACTCCTACCTTGAAATAATATCCCCACGTAATCTTTACACCCTTCCGCGATAACACATGCAGCCACAACAATGTAGCGAGTGAACCGATTGGCGTCATTTTGGGACCCAGATCAGATCCAATCACGTTGGCATAGATCAACGCTTCTCTAACAATGCCTTCGGCATGTGCACCCTGGATCGCCAGTGCATTAATTAACACGGTTGGCAGATTGTTCATCACCGATGATAACACCGCTGCAATCAATCCCATGCCCACCGATGCAGCCAGCAGGCCATGCTCTGCTATGGCATCCAACCAGCGGCTCAGATGATCTGTTAACCCAGCATTACGCAGTCCGTATACAACGATATACATGCCTACCGAGAAGACCACAATGGACCAAGGCGCTTCCTTGACAACACGTTTCAGGTCAACTGCTTTACTCTTGCGTGCCAATATGGCAAATAGCAGAGCGACGGCGCCCACGATAACCGATACCGGGATCGGAAGAAACTCGCTGGAGACATAAGCTATCAAAAGCAGCGCAAGCATATACCAGGCAATACGGAACATCCGCGGATCGCGAATGGCTTCCTTGGGATCACGAGCGGCGGAGATGTCGTAGCGTTGAGGGATACTTTTACGATAAAACAGATACAGCATTCCTGTACTCGCTACAATGGAAAAGAAATTGGGAACAATCATCCGCACAGCATACTCCACAAATGTAATTCCAAAATAATCGGCTGACACAATATTCACCAGGTTGCTGACAATCAGCGGCAGTGAGGTGGTATCCGCAATAAACCCGCTTGCCATGACAAATGCAAGTACCATGCGTTCATCGAATTTCAGCGCACGCACCATCGCGAGAACAATCGGAGTCAGGATAAGCGCAGCACCATCGTTGGCAAATAAAGCAGACACTGCTGCTCCGAGCAAAATGGAGTAGATAAATAATCTGCGTCCATTTCCTCCAGCGAGTCTCGCCATATGAAGTGCAGCCCATTCGAAAAATCCCGTCTCATCCAGAATCAGTGAAATCATAATGATGCCTACAAATGCCAGTGTTGCATTCCATACGATGGACGCCACATCAGAGGCATCATTCAGACTGACCACACCACATAGCAAGGCGAGCACAGCTCCACCTGAGGCAGACCAGCCAATACCCAGTCCACGAGGCTGCCAGATCACCAATGTAACGGTTAATGCAAAGATTAGTATAGCTACGTATGTCATAAATCCTCCTGTACCTTCACCCTGTTACTACTATTATAAATTCACCGCAATCTAAGAGAAAAACCAACGATATAGTTATACAGGGCAACAGGAGGATTGTCTATCTTTATTTTATTCTATGAAACTAGTATTTTACCGGGTTATGCCTGGTCCTTGTTCTTCGGCGTATCCTCCACCATTTTGAACATGCCTAGCAGGCCTTGCAATTGTTCCGCCATACTATTCAGATGCGCTGATGATGACGCAATCTCTTCTACAGATGCCAGCTGTTCCTCAGAGGAAGCCGATACGGATTCCGTATTCGCAGCACTCTCCTGGGTTACGACAGAAATATCATTCATGGCTTGAGCAACACGAGCCGCCCCTTCCTCCAGCTGCTTCGTTGTTTGAGACAGATCATCGAGCGTATGGGCTGCATCTTCAACGGCCTCACGAATCTGGGCGAATGACTGTCCTGAAGTATTTACTGCCTGAATGCCATCCTCTACCCGGGTCTGGGCAGCTGTCATGGTATCCATGGCGGCATCCATATCCAGACGGATATTATGAACGAGTTCACCGATTTGTGCTGCAGAGCTGCCGGATTCTTCCGCCAGTTTCCGAACCTCACCTGCTACCACTGCGAATCCGCGACCAGCATCCCCCGCTCTCGCCGCTTCGATGGACGCGTTCAGTGCAAGCAGGTTGGTCTGTTTGGAGATGGTGGCGATGACATTAACCATGTTTCCAATTTCTGTGGAACGTGCATTCAAGGACTGCACCACCACTGCCAGCTGTTCCACCGTTTCCTGAATGCTGCTCATCTGATCCACGGCCTGTCCCGCAGCTTCATTACCGGAGTAAGCTGCTCCGGATGTATTCCGCATGTTCTGCGTAATGGATTGCACACGTTCAGACATGATGCGGACATCTTCGGCCATACGACTCATCTGCCCCGATCCATCCGTCACGCTCTTCACCTGCTGCTCTGCACCTTCCGCAAGTTCCTGAATGGAGAGTGTCGAATGCTCAATGGCTTTGGTCGTTTGCTCCGCGCTCGCCGACAATTCCTGAGAGGAAGCCGATACCTGCTCCGTCGTTTCCTGAACACCCAGAATCATCATTCGAAGGTTATCTACCATCCGCTCAAAATACTTGGCGAGATCACCAACTTCATCTTTTCGTCCGGTTTCCATCTTAACCGTCAAATCACCTTTGCTTACCGCACGAGCAGACTCTTGCAGACGCCGGATTGGACGCAGCATGGAACGTGTAAACCAGATAATGAATACTAGCGTGAGGAAGGTCGCAGCCAGAATGACAATTAAGGTTGCCATCCGAATGTCTTTACTGGCATGAGACAATTCACTTTGGAACATCGTTCCGCCAATCTTCCAGCCCGTTGCTTCATTAGTGGAGAAGATCATCATTTTGGAGTCATCATGATAGGTGTAATCGAACGATCCCTCTTGAGCTGCAAACATGGGATCCAAAGCCTCTGACGTTTCTTGCGTGCCAGATTCCACCACAGGTGAGGAGATATAATTTCTCTCCGGATCCATGATAATAACGTACCCTTCCTTGCCCACCTTAATGGAAGCCTGTTCACTAATTTCCGTTAGATCCAAAGACAGACCTACTACACCAGATTGATCTTCCAGTGTTTTGGAGATAAACACAACCGTTACTCCATCCGTATTCTTGGACACAGCTGACACAGCGGGATTGCCCGGGTTGGCCATCGCCAGCTTGTACCATTCCCGTTCCCTTGGGTCATAGTTGGACCCTTGTGCACTGCCGGTTGTTTCTTTCCCCCTAACCATGGTCCCATCTTCAGTTCCTACAAATATATTCAACGCATCGGGATGCAATCCGACATACTGCTGTAATTTCATTTCCACTTCAGAAATACCACTATCCTCACTAAGCATGTCTGTCCGAATGGAATCGGCAAAATAATTGATATCGTGAATCTTCGCATTGACATGGGTTTCAATAATTGAATTCGTCGTGCTTACACTTTGTTTGGCACTATCCATCAGTTGACCTTCTACTGTGCGATCTGCTATCAACAGTGTGATCATTCCGATGGTCACACTGGGCACCAGCAATACGGCCAGGAAGGATATCAGCAATTTATTTCGTATACTCCAGACAAAGCCCCTTTTCTTGTTCTTCTTTTTTGCTTTATTTTCTTTCTGCTTGACTGGTTTGGCAGCTTTTTTCGCTTGCCCTTGGTCCAGATTCTCCCCCATCTGCTTTTCCCCCTCCAAAAAGTTCAATCCTTCTTTGTTTGTATGTAGGACCCTCTCCATGTCGACCTTAACCCTTCTCTTCATACCAAATTCTCTCGATAGGGTTATCTTATATATCGGCTTAAATTCAAATATATTTGATTACAAAAATTTACATAACACGTCAAACAAGCCACTCCGTTAATTAGAAGTGACTTGTTTATATGTACATATTAAAAAGGGATTTATCTAGGCAGATGTTTGCCGATATGGACCCTGTGGCGGCTTGGCCGACGGTTTGCCAAAGTAATATCCCTGAGCCAGCTCGATCCCTATGGAACGGCAAAAATCAAATTCCTCCATGCGTTCGATGCCTTCAGCAAGCACACGTCCCCCGAATCGGCGTGACATCTCCACAATATCGATAATCTGCTGTTGTTTCACCGGGTCACGATCACACTGATCAATCAGACTACGATCAATTTTGACAAAATCAGGCTCCAGCCGATTCATCAATTCAATGGTCGAATACCCTGCCCCGACATCATCCAGTGCTACCGACATTCCACGGGAACGATACACCGAAAAAATATGCTGGAGAATGGACATATGCTGGATCTGTTCCGTTTCCACAACTTCAAACACAAAATCCTTGGGGTCCAGTTCCAGGCGCTCAATCGCTTCAAACGTATGAGTCAGGCAAAATTCAGGATTGTATATAGAGGAGGGCAGAAAATTCACAAAGCGCTTAACACCATGAGGCAAAAAAGCTGCACTTGTTTCGATTGCTGTGATTCTTGCGGTCCGATCCAAAAAGGAATGTAAGCCCGTGTCCCGGGCAACCTCAAACAAGTTATACGGGCTAAATGGCGTGCCATTTTCGGAAGGTCGCAGGAGAAACTCGAATCCGACAATCTGTTCATGTGCATCAACAATAGGCTGCATATGACTGCTGAATTGATTGTTCAAAATAATCGATACCAGATCTGCATGCTTGAATCGAGATTTCATCATCTGAAGACTAATCCAGCCTGCCTGATCCGCCTGTTCATGAATTGGAGTTACCTGTACTGTAACGGATTCCGTGTGGATAGCCTCGAGCTTCTGTATCGCTTCCAGCCAGTTTTGTACAGATTCGGCATTCGTATAGGTCATCCATATCGCTTCATCCGAATATTCAACATGCACACCCAACGATCTCAGCACTTCCAGCAAAACGGGGAAAACGGGACGCAGATACAGAGTACCTTGATCCTCAATTGGATAGATTGGACTGCAGCCACTGCAATTCATGTAGAACCCCCTTGCCGGTTTATGTTTCTATTTCAATTAATGTTAAATGGTATATACCCAAAGTTTGTAAATATTATAGCATGGGTCATAAAATTAATCTCTAGTGTTTTGATGACTTCCGGTATGAACGTTTTTGCTACAGTCTTAAACATTTTTGCAGAAAAAAAGACCGCCAGTCTGTTGACTGTCGGCCTTCATTATCCGCTTTATATTAAGAAGCGGGAATTACGATTTTCTGTCCAACTTTCAATTGATGTACATTTGAAATTTTGTTGGCTGTGGCAAGCTTGCGCCAGTCCACACCATATTTCAAGCCGATGCGGTACAGGTTGTCCCCTTTTTTCACCACATATACCACTTTGCCGCTTGCTGGTTTCTCAGGCTGCGGTTCCGGTTTTGGTGTTGGAGCAAGTGTTGGTGTTGGTGCTGGAGCAGGCTTCGTTCCCGGTCCAGGAGTCACCGCTGCTTCTCCAGTCAATTTCAAGCCATACTCGGCAAAACCTTCGTCATTCGTACCAATGAACGACATTGCCGGGTTAGCTTCAACCAGCGCTTTGGCATCCGGAGAAGACGCAAACACCACTTCAAGATCGTTCAGTGCTGCTGCAGTTACACTTGCAGAAGGCTTAATTGGTGCCAGTGACCAGTTGCCATCCGCTGCCGGATTGATTGTTTTGTTATCACGGATATAGTCAATGATGACTTGACGGTTCTCATCCGGTGCTGCCAAAACGATACGTTTACCATCCGGATTGGCCAGTTTGGACGAAGAAGCACGATAGTTATTCGTTGCCACGATAAACTTTTGCTCCGGATCGATCGGTTTGCCATTGAAGCTCAGGTCCTTGATCCGGCTTGCCGATGCATTCACCACGGTTGCTTTGGAATCATATTTGGCAGGCTGAGTCACATCAATTTGATACGTTACACCATCGATCACATCAAAGTTGTACGTCGGGAAATCCATGTTGATCAGCTGCTGCTGTCCACCCTTAGCCGGGTCGATCTGATTGAACTGGCCTGCAGACCATTCCAGCCATTCCTTGATTTCAGCACCGTTAACCATAACAGCATGTACCGTATTCGGATATACGTACAGATCAGCTACGTTTTTGATTGCGATGGTGCCTGCAGGGATATTCGTGTAGTATGAAGCACCTGAACGACCGCCCGCTTTAAATGGAGCTCCTGCAGACAATACCGGGATATCTTCATACTCGGTTCCTTGCATGTGTTTCTCCACGTACCATTTCTGAGCATTCGTCACGATCTGAATGGATGGATCATCCTGAACCAGAGCGAAGAAGCTGTTGATTGGAGCCGTTGTCTCTCCGACCGGACCACGTACATAGTCAAGCGTACCTTCGTGCTCTTCATGAACCGCATCGATGATCTCCTGATCTGCATCAACCAATGGCTTTTTGTTCGCAGTGTCATAGATTGGACGTGCTTCTGTCGCGGAATCTACCACTTTCCACTTGCCATCCACCAGCTCCAGATCAAGATCAATGATTCCGAGATGATCACCCCAGAAGCCTGGCTCCACTGCTGGAACGCCATTGATGGTTCCTTTTTCAAGATCCACTCCCTTTTTGCCTTCAAAGTCAGCACTTGGGAACACCTTGTGGGCATGTCCAAACAGAATCGCATTAATGCCCTCTACCTGGCTCAGGTACAGCACCGAGTTTTCCATCAGATCCGTTTGAGGGATATCTTCAAAACCGGAGTGAGGAATGGCAACGATAATGTCTGCACCTTCAGCCTTCATTTGCGGAATGAATTTCTTGGCTGTAGCAATAATATCCTTGGCTATGACTTTGCCTTCCAGATTAGCACTGTCCCACTGCATGATTTGCGGCGGCACGAATCCAATAACACCCACTTTGATCGTGTGCTCTTTGCCGCTCTCATCCGTTACTTTTTTGTCCAGAATTTCATATGGGGTGAAGTAATTCTTGTCGTTTGTTTCATCGTCATCGCCGTCATCTACATAGACATTCGCATTAATATAAGGGAAGTTGGCGCCCTCCAGCGTCATGTCCAGGAAATCCAGACCATAGTTGAACTCGTGGTTTCCGATGTTACCGGCATCATAATCGAGCAGGTTCATTGCTTTATATACAGGGTGAGTCTCACCCTTTTGAAGTGGGTCGATTTTGGCTACATAGTCTCCGAGCGGGTTACCCTGAATCAGGTCACCATTGTCGAACAACAGGCTGTTTTTCGCTTCTTCTCGGGCTTTTTTGATCAGTGTAGCTGTTTTGGCGAGTCCATATTGATCGGTCTCTTTGTCGGAGTAGTAGTCGTAGTTAAGCAGATTGTCATGAATGTCCGTTGTTTCCATGATACGCAATTTTACTTTGGCAGCATCTGCAGCCGATACAGGTACCGGAAATACTGCAAGCACGTTTAATGCAACCAAAGCGGCAGTCAGGCTTGATAATACTTTTTTGTTCTTTTTCAAAATAACCCCTCCCGGTTATGTACATTGAATCATGCCATAGTGTGCAAACGAATAGGCGCAGAAATAGCATAGATTTCATGGGTTGTGCGTGCTGAAATCAAGGTCTTCACCAGCTGAATTCAGGTTAGTTTATCTCACATGAACATCTATTCATATCTGTGCGTATCGTTTACATTCCAAATCATAACGCAATGAAGCGTGGTTGAAAAGCATTATTTTTTACATTATCCGCACATAAGAATACAACTTTACATAATCATGCGGGATTTCGACATTATTCTCTCTTTTTTTGTTAATATATAGTTTACGAAACGTGTTAAATACGTATATTACATAGGACTTACATATGTATCCATCTCATCCTGTTCATCAGTCAGCAAAAAACCGCGAAGCCCTGCGGCCTCACGGTTTATATGTCCATCAAGATATATCCGATGATTCAGTGCACCCAAAGAACACTTCATTCGGTTGCTTTATTGTTCCCACACCTGATGCTCATGGTCCTTGCCTGTATATTCAATGCGTACGGGTGTAATATCCAAAATGACATAATTCGGATCGTTCGGTCCGTCAAACCATGCTTTCAGTTCATCATTCCACACTTCTTCGCGCAGGTTTTCATTTTTGGTCACTTCACAGGTTCCTTCGATCTCAACCACTTCTTTGGAGCCACCCGCCTCATAGCCAAGCAAAAGACTGACATTAGGGTTATTCTCAAGCTCCTCCACCTTATGCGTGCGGCGGTTCGTCGCCAAGTGAATATTCATGCCATCATTGAAAAGCGCCATATAGCGGGATTTCGGTTTACCATTTTCAACAGTTGAGAAGCTGCAAAAAGGGTTGTTTTTCAATGCCTTTACAATGTTTTGTTCGAGTTCCGTCTTATTCATGGGACATGCTCCTTCCGGTTGGGGGTAGTTTTGAAGCGCTTATGGGCAGCCGTTACGGTTACGGATCGTTCTTCCGATCACTGTTGTCTCTAAATTTTCTTGATTTTATTGTTGTAAGGTTATAATTCAGAGACAAACGTGACCGCTGACGCTTTTTCAGAATCGATTCCGTCCCCTTCACTGCTCCCACAGCTCTTCAAATCAGAGTTAGCTAAGCCAAAGGCTTACAGGACACCTCATTAAGTACCCGTCTTAAAGGCTTCTTTTGATGTTATCGAGTAAGCATCGGCCTGCTTATATATAAGTTGTTGTGACATAAAAGCCTGTACTTATAGTGTACCCACCCCACCTATGGTGAATCCATGAATCCGTTCGTAAACGTGACAATATTGGAAAGGTTATCAGTTCATATCCCCAAGATAAATCCGCTTTGGTTCACGTTTCATCAGCAATTCGCCAATCGTTTGGGGATACAAACGGACGGATGCCAGATCCTCAAGGGCGATCCATTCGACTGCAACCTGATTGTCATCCGGGTTGGTGCCTTCAAATACTGTGGCATTCACATCCTTCAGACTGCATTCAAAATAAAATTCAACCTGGTGAATGTCAGCATCCCATTCGGCAAACTCATGATTCTTCCCGATGTATTCCCGGATATGAAGCAAGTCTCCCACAGTCACTGCCTGTCCGATCTCCTCCAAACATTCACGGGCGACGGCATCCTTCAGTTCTTCACCCTTCTCCTGTCCTCCACCTGGAAAAACATAAGCTGTACCATATTGATCCTCCAAACGGATGACGAGCAGCCTTCCATTCTGTACGATAACCGCCTTCGCGGAATTCCGTATCGGTTTCATCTATTTATCGACTCCAATTCATTCATATGTATCTATCCTCGGTCGGTTTCGGTACCGATCTAATCTCAAGCATGACCTGCAGCCGATAGAATTACCCCTTCAGCTTCAAGTAATCTGCGGATTTCTCTTGCAAAAGATAGGGCATGCTCCCCATCACCATGTATGCATATGGTCTCCGCTTTGAGGGGAACCGCTATGCCTTCCGTGGACACAACGACACCTTCATTCACCATGCGCAGCACTTGAGCCAGCGCTTGTTCTGGCTGCCCAATGACTGCTCCGGCATGACTGCGGGGCGTCAATTTACCGTCCGAACCGTAAGTCCGATCTGCAAACACTTCACTTACGCTGCGCAGACCGGTACGATCCGCCGCCTCAATGAGCGCGCTGCCCGCAAGACCATAGAGGTATAGTTCTGGCCTTACGTTGTAAACCGCCTGAGCAATGGCTTCAGCAAGCTTCATATTCTCCGCAGCCATATTGTATAACGCGCCGTGCGGCTTCACATGATGCATGCATCCACCGTATGCTCGTACGAAGGCATCCAGTGCCCCAATCTGGTATACGACCATGTCATAGGCTTCCTGCGGGGTTATATCCATGCTTCTCCTGCCAAAACCCTGCATATCCGGCAATCCCGGATGTGCTCCAATCGCAACCTGATGTTCCATTGCCGTTTCCACCGTTGATCGCATCGTGGCTGGATCTCCTGCATGAAATCCGCAAGCAATGTTGGCCGAAGTGATCAGCGGCAAAACCGCTTCATCCCACGGCATTCGGTATATACCATAACTTTCGCCCAGATCACAATTGATATCTACCGTCTTCATTGCGAACCCCCGTTTCGGTCAATCTTCTGCGGATGAATGCAGCGATCAGCTGTAATCCCCGTTCCTGCTCCAGGAACAACTGCTGTGCTTCTTCATGTGTAATTGGCTGAAAAGCAACCCGAGTCCCGGGCCTTGCCTGAGCCAATACCGGCAAATCCACCCTGGCGACCTGTGCAATCACAGGATAGCCTCCAATGGTTTGATGATCTGCCATCAGGATGATGGGCTGACCATCTGCTGGCACCTGAACTGTGCCATAGGTTACGGCTTCCGATAACCGGCTCATAGGTTGTTCAAGCTCCAGCTTCGAGCCCTCCAATCGATATCCCATCCGATCCGACTGAGGAGCAATCACATATTGTTCATTATACAGTCGTTCCAGGCTCTCCCTGGTAAACTTGGAGGTATCCGCACCCGACATCACACGGATCACTGGATCCTTCTGATATAAAGACCATTCTCTGCTGGACAGGTGCCATATCGGCCCCTTCATGTGTGTCTTCTCCAGCTTCGCTTGTTCCAGCAATTGGTGGAGTATGGCTCGTGCTTCCCAAGAAGCCTCCGCAGCAGATAATATATCTCCAGCCCGCAAAGCTCTGCCTTCCAAGCCGCCAATACCTGTTTTCAGGTCCGTACTTCGGCTCCCCATGACTTCATTTACCGCTATCCCACCAGCAATGGACAGATACGCTCTCAATCCGGATCGACATCGCCCAAATTTCAATACACTTCCCGCCATTAACGCAACTGGACGCCACAGGGGAACGGGCTGATCATTCACGGTCGCCGATAGATCTGCACCACATAGAGCGATGAGGCTATTTTCATGAAATCGAAGCTCAGGGCCCGTCATGATTATTTCCATTACAGCTGCATTACGGCGATTATTCACCAGCATATTG
Source organism: Paenibacillus sp. 7523-1 (assembly GCF_002276415.1). Lineage (NCBI taxonomy): Bacteria > Bacillati > Bacillota > Bacilli > Caryophanales > Paenibacillaceae > Paenibacillus > Paenibacillus sp. 7523-1. Next base: position 193,964 of record NZ_NPBR01000024.1, read on the forward strand.
GCTGTTCTTGCTGCAAATGTATCCATAACTCCACCCGGATGTACCCCATGCCGTCGATATCCGTATCTTCCCTCATCCTGAACTGTGGACAACAGGCCTGGGCGAATGACCTCCATTTTCATCCTTCGCCCTCCTTCCACTCTATGTAATCCTGCTCCGTTATCGCTTCAAACCGGACCCGATCCCCTGCCTGAAGCAGGCTCGGCAGATCATGTTCAGGACGAAACAGCTTCAGAGGTGTTCGTCCGATGCAGTGCCAACCACCAGGCGTAGCTACCGGGTATATTCCGGTTTGCTCGCCGCCGATTCCGACGGTCCCGGCTTCTACTCTCAGCCTCGGAGTTGCTCTTCGGGGTGTCGCAATCCGCTTGGGCAATCCGCCAAGGTAGGGAAATCCCGGTGCAAATCCAATCATGTGGACCAGGTATTCCCCGGATGTATGAATCGCAACAACCTCATCTGGGGTCAATTCGTTTTCACTCGCAACATACTCCAGATCAGGCCCGAATGGACCTCCGTAGCACACGGGGATCACTATGGTTCTGAATGGGTTATGTACGGATTCTTCAAGCATCTCTAACCGGGACAATAACATCCTGCACACCTGTTGATATGGAGAAGATTCACTTGCTCCTTTCCCTGAAGCCGATCGAGCAGATCCCGCAACAACCATTGGATCATAAAACAGTGCAACCGACGCGAACGACGGAACCAACTCTATCATGCCCGGAAAGGAATTTTCCTCCAGCCGAGCACAGACCGAGATCACTCTGCGGTGAACTTCATCCGATATTGCATCTCCGCAACGAATCATCACCCCAGCCTCACCCAGTGGAGACAGCATCTCTTCTGTCCATTCATACTTGATTTTGCTCACGCCATCTCCCCCTGTTGGTAAGTTAGGATTGATCATGTTCTATTTCGGATTCAGATGGACACTACAATTGTATAATTCGCAGGCCCAGGATCCAGCTTTCTTTTCTATTCGGGTAATCGAGGTATTGGACAACTTCGTGCTAACATCAAGCGCAGGTACCAATCCTCGGAGGGTATTACGCAGAATGGCCCCATGACTGACCACAATCACTTTCCCATCAGGATGCTCCTTGCATATATCCTCGATTGCAGCACTGCCACGCATCGTCCCGGCTGCTGCAGCTTCCCGTCCCAGCTCTAGAGTGCTCCAGTCCGGGCCCCATTTGGCTATACGTTCCGCCTCCGTTGTTCCTTCCACCTGACCGCCGCCCATCTCACGCAGCCTTGGGTCCAGATGAATCTCACGAATACCCAGTCGTTCACTGATAATCTTCGCCGTCTCATGTGCACGCCCCAGATCACTGGCATAGATGGCATCCCACGACTCCGAACTCAGCCTTTCCGCAAGCAAAACGGCCTGTTCTCTCCCTTCCTGATCCAGCGGATTGTCCGTCTGTCCCTGAGAACGTTTCTCTTTATTCCACGCTGTGCTTCCGTGACGTATTAATGCAAACTGTGTCATCGTGTCCCTCTCTTTGTTCTATAGTAGGTGTTAATCATGCCGCTGATCATTCAATCCTTGTCTAACTCATCCTCGGTAAAATGTCTGCGTTCTTTTGGTTTGGCAAACTTGCTGCCGTTGTATACTGCTGACCCATTTCTTGGTATGGAAAGGCTGGTCCATGGTTTTTCTTTCAGTATTTTGGCTGCGTAAATAATTTGTCCCACATGATACGGATAATGCGCCAATTGCCGTGTAATAGCCTCCATGACGGTATGACCTTCATTGCGAATGTATATGATCTGTGAGAGTTGTTCCGGTGCAAAAGAACGAATGGCACTCAGCAGGCAGTTCCAGCCTTCCTCCCACTTGCCCAGCAGTTCTTCTCGTGTGGAGATGTCATTGACGAATTCAGCGTCTCGCGCTCGCCAAGGCTTTTCACCATCGCTTGTGAGCACATCCGTCCAGCGGGATAACATATTGCCCCACAGATGCTTCACAATGACGGCAATGCTGTTGGTATCCTCATGCCATGCCTGAAATAATTGCTCGGTCTCCAGCTGCCCCATGGCCTTCTCTCCAAGCTGCTTATAATACAGAAATTGCTTCTCGGCTGTCTCCAGAAATGCCTGATTCATATTCATATCCAATTGGCCAACACCTTTCTATATCCATAGTGAGTGCAAGGCTTGCTTTATTCAGGAAATACCAGTACGCCTTCTTCATTCGGCGGAAAAGGGATTACTTTCTTCACTGCATCCAGATTAAGCTCTCCATAAATATGGGGAAACAGTTCATTTAGCTCATATAAGTCTTCATATACAAGTTCCGGCTTTAATGCTTTTTCATCAATACCCAGCAGCAGTAGATCCGTACGTCCTGCGTAATATTGCGCAGCTACCCATGGAATCTGCTCTTTGGTAGAGCAATGAATGAATCCATCCGTTTCCAAACTATCCGGTGCATACACGCTCTCCTTGGATACCTGTTCCCATACTGATTGAGAAATAATGCTGTAGATCATTGCGCCGCCTCCATATCATTTTCTTCTATGTATCCTGTGTATCATTGCAAGTATTATAGATCATCCCGGATACGGGAGTACAATTTTTGATCCGTGAACACGCCTTTAATCTTCAATTGCTTACGAAGCAGACCTTCATACGACATGCCCAGTTTCTCCATGACCCGTGCCGAACCGATGTTGCCAGCATTGCATCTGCCCTCCAGCCGGTTGCAGTCCAGTTCCTGAAAGCAGTAATGAACGATGGGCTGCATCGCTTCAGCAGCAATCCCTTTATTCCACTCCTTGCTTGCAATGGCATATCCCAAAGAAGCACTCTGCATAAGCTCATTGAAATGAAAGATCCCCCCGCGGCCAATCAGGTGCCCCGTGTCTTTGCGAACAAATCCCCATAGATACACCGATTTCGTCTCATAATTGTCCAAGGCCCGTTGGATGTATTGAACGGAGTCATCCACCGTCTCATGGCAGTTCCACAGAGTCTGCTCGCTGACTCTTGGGTCGGAGGCAAATGCATAATAATCCTCGGTATCGTCTAATGTAAGACGTCTGAGCAGCAGCCGTTCCGTTTCAAATTCTGGCGACTCAGCGAATAACTTTTCAATGTTCATACGAACTCCTCCTATTGCTTAGGAAATAATGGTCTATCACGAACGTGCACAGAATCCCTGCTGTATATCTGACGAGATCTATGACAAGAAAACCGTGTCCCAAAATCAGGGCACCCAGCATGGTTGAACGCACCTCATTGAGCCATGGCATTTGAATCATTTGCGAGAATTCTATTCCCCAGCTAAACACGAAGCTCAATAGGAAAGCCCAAGCCTTACTTCGCCTGATCCAAACCATACGAAATCCGAAATAGATCATGCCTGCCCACAAGGCATCTCCAGCATGGTCATGTAAGAAAACAGGCAGCATATCCCCATAGCGACGGGATGCCAGCCCGGCTGCCATAGTAATGACTACTGCAATAACATAAATTCGTCTTTCTCTGATCAACATCACCTTCTCCAATGCTTACGATCCATCGGACCTAACCTGCAGTTGCCTTTTTTACAGCAATTCTATGATCTGCAATTGGTTCTCAGATGGTAACCTGTTTTGTACATTTCACTTGCCCTTTGCTTCATTTCCTCAACCTTAATGCTCTTCTGAAACGTCAGCACCGAGATGATCGAAAGAAAAAGATACCTGAAGTAAGCCCAGTCTTTCATATCCCCATTTGAACTTATAATTGCAGCTTTCACAAGGATCACGTCCTCTTCGTTTTGGTTTCTGGACCCGCGCAGGTAAGCCTCTTAATGCGGTGACTTCGTATTTTTGTATCTAAAAAGGGACGTATATTCTACGTCCCTCTGCTGTCTGTCTCTATGATGTAAAAAACTATGGTCACACGCTTGTTTGAAATAAGCTTTATTTTACCGTTACCGGTATCGTCACTTTCTTGTTGTTCCACTTGGCGGTTATGCTCGTTTTGCCTTTACCCACAGCCACCACTTTACCATTGGTTACCGTAGCTACGCTCGGTTTCGTACTGCTCCAGACTGCATTGTTGGTAACCACCGTTGTCTTGCCTGTATCATACTGCGCCATAACGGTTAGCGTTGTGCTTCCCTGCGGGGATAACACCAGCTTCTTCTGACCTGTAATCAACTTTTTGAGCAATGGAACAACCGTAACTTCTGTCTTTATTGTCTGATCTTGGTAGGTTCCTGTCAAGGTTGCATTTCCTTCGGTTAACGTTTTGACCGTCCCATTTTTAACGGTTGCCACTGCATTATTCGACGAAGTCCAGGTCACCTGTTTCGACAGATTAATTGTTTTTCCGTTGGCATATGTACCAATGACCTTCAGTGCTTTGGATTTCTTGATGTTCAACTGCATTGCAGTAGGAGTAACTTCCACTTTGGTAATAATGTCAGTAATGGCGACAGGCACCTTAACTGTTTCCGAGCCGTATTTGCCTTGCAACAGCACCCGGCCAGGCGTATTGCCTTTGATCTTGCCGTTTTCCACGACAGCTGCTGCATTCGAAACGCTCCACACGATCTCTGATGTTACATCTTCTTCCTTGCCGCTCGCACGTACAATGCTGACTTTGGGCAGTGCACTTTCACTGCCTTTGACAAAACTATAGGATTTGGGCGAAGCCTTGATGCTTTTGATTTTCTCGGAAACCTGGACAACGAGCTGCGCCTTGGCCCCATCGACTTCAGCATGAATCGTTGCCTCACCCGCTGCTACTCCCTTTACTTTACCTTTCACAATGGTTGCAACTGCTGCATTACTCGTAGACCACGTAACCCCTGCAGTCACATCCTGCTTGTTATCAAACCCTTCAACTTCTGCCATCACCTTCAGCGCAGCCGTCTGTGACACACTTAACTTCTGCGGGCTGCTGTTGGTAATTTCAATGGAGGTCACGTCACCCGTAGCCGCCAGAATGTGTGATGGAGCCAAGATAGCACATACCATGATCAGTGCAAGCATTCCTCGAAATGTTCGTTTTACTCTTTTCATTGCAATCTTCCATCTCCCATAATCCAATATTTTACTTCTATTATATTATATCGGAGATTGAATGCATAATAATGAATTTTATAGTGCTAGGATGGTCAAAAGAATTGAGATTCGACAATTTTTTCCTATATGAGAGAAGTTGCTTTAAAGGAAGATTACAAGCTTGCAGCTAGGCTTGAGCAAGAATATCTGTGGGTAACAAATAATATGTTTGATTAAACGGAACCCTTATCAGGGTTCCGTTTGCTTTAATGCTATGTGCACACTGTACTTAATTGCTTTATAACTAACTTGGCAAAATCAAATATTCAGCCCCACCCATATAAGGCTGGAGAGCTGCCGGAATGCGAATGCTTCCATCCTCCTGTTGGTGATTCTCCAAAAGTGGAATAAGGATACGTGGCGATGCCACGGCCGTGTTGTTGAGCGTATGGCAGTACGCTAGCTGACCTTCGGCATTGCGGCAGCGAATATTCGAACGACGTGCCTGAAAGTCATGCAGGTTTGACGACGAATGGGTTTCCCCATATGCGCCCCGGCTCGGCATCCATGTCTCAATATCGTATTGTTTATACGTTTTCTGCGACATGTCACCTGTACAAACCGCCACGACCCGATAAGGCAGTTCAAGCAGCTGCAGCAATTCCTCTGCATGTCCGGTAATTTCCTGGAGCATGCGCTCCGATTCCTCCGCATCCGGTGCACAAAGAATGACCTGTTCGACTTTTGCAAACTGATGCACCCGGTACAAACCTCGTACATCCCTTCCGCCTGACCCAACCTCACTGCGGAAACAGGTGGATACGGCAGCCAGTTTGATCGGCTTCTGTACATCTACAATCTCATCGGCATAATACGATACGAGTGGTACCTCGGAGGTGCCGACCAGCCACTTGCCCTCACCTTCCAATTCATAGACCTGATCGCGTCCTGTCGGAAAAAATCCCGTGTTCACAAGTGCATCCTCTCTGACCATTAGAGGCACTTCCATAGGGGTGAACCCTTGCCGCATCAGCAGATCAAGTGCGAGCTGCTGTACCGCCCGGTGCAGAAGCAGCCCTGCTCCTTTTAACACATAGCTTCGTGTCCCTCCGATCTTCACCCCCCGCGGAATATCAATCAGATCATGAAGCTCCCCGAGCTCCACATGGTCCTTGGCTGTATAGGCGAATGTCGGTGTTTCCCCCACACGTCGCAGCTCCACATTATCCTCGTCCGATGCTCCAATCGGCGTATCCGGTGATACGACATTAGGCACCAGCCATTGCAACCGAGTCACTTCCTCCTGCACGTCCGCAAGCTTCGCTTCGACCTGTTCCAGCTTCTCATTCAGCTGTTTCACCTGAGTTCTTAATCCTTCGGCCTGTTCACGATCCCCGGATTGCATCAATTTTCCGATATCCGCTGATAAGGTGTTCCGCATTCTGCGTCCTTCTTCTGTTTCCTGCAAAAGCGCTCTGCGCTCCTCATCCCGCTCCAGTAATGCACGAATGCTAATGTTGATTTTCTTCCCGTCTGCCGCCGCCTGCACTTCATCTGCATGGGCCCGAATCCACTTCATGTCCAACATGGTCACCGTCTCCTTTGGCTAAAAAAATGCAAAGAGCGCCCTCATCCCTTGGGACGAGGAGCGCTCTGCTCGCGGTGCCACCCAACTTGCCGAATCAGGATACCCTGTTTCAGCCTCTTGGTCCGCGATAACGGGCGGTTCCGGTTAACTTGGGGACGGATTCGCTCCCCTGGCGATAACGCCTCCGAGTTGGATGCTCTTCAACGGCATGGTTCCGATCTGTAATTATTGTGTCTCAGTATATACGAACCAAGAACCACTTTGCAAGTCCTACCAAATCCTTACACATGCTGTTATGATAGACTTGTTTGCACTCGGACGTATGAGCTGATGTAGCTGACCTTAAATTGTACATAGGTATAGAAGGAGTTCTCCATGAAAAAATTGTTATGGATTGGCTGTCTGTCCTATTTTCTTATCGGACTTGCACACGTAGTCCTCGGTTCCATCCTGCCTGTCGCACTAGAACATTACGGCAAAGATTACAGTCAGGGAGGAACACTGATCTTTGCCCAATTTGCCGGATTCCTGGGTGGTGTACTGTTGTCTCCTCCGTTAAATCGTCGTTTTGGCAAACGCGGCGGATTACTTATCGCTGCAGCTCTGCTATGCATTGCTGAGTTATCCTATATGCTGCTGCCTCCCTGGGGCCTTATGTTCGTCATTGCACCCGCAGCCGGTTTCGGATTCGGCATGATTGAAGCCGTAATCGGTACGATCATCATTGCCGCCATCAAAGAAAATACCGCAGTGGCAATGAGCAGGCTTGAAGTATTATTCGGTATCGGAGCCATGGTCATGCCGCTTATCGCCAGCGGTCTGATCTCGGCAGGGTACTGGCGCATGTCCTTCCTCGTCGTTGCGGTCTGTTCAGCACTGACATTCCTCTTCTGGGCCAGAATGTCATTCGGGGAGCTGGATCATGCACTCGGCAGGCGCCAGCCAGATGACGCTGCTGGACACATCCAGGCGGGGGAATCTTCTAATGCTGTGTCTTCTTCAGACAGTGGCACAAGCAGTTCAACCTACCGAGGCCGTAATCTGGCTCTGATGATCTTATTCGTTGTATTTTTCTTTCTCTATGTCGGCACGGAGATGAGTCTTGCCAATTTCATGCCTGCCATTCTGATTGAAAAAATGAACATGAAGGAGGCTGGGGCAGCTCTTAGTGTTACCTGTTTCTGGATCGCGATGTCGGTTGGAAGACTCTTCGCCGGATATATCGCTGAAAAGTTTCAATATCGCGTGTACATTTTGTACAGCTGTCTGGCAGCTGTGCTGCTTATGGCCATTTTCCCGTTTACCAGCCAGATCTGGTCTGCTTTTCTAATTATTCTCCTGCTTGGACTGGCGTTTTCCGGAGTTTTCTCCATTGCTCTTGTTTTTGCTAGCAAAATGCTGCCAGGAACAGAAGAGTCTACACCCAGTATCCTGATTGCATCTGGCGGGGTCGGAGGGGCCATTCTGCCTCTGCTTACCGGTTGGAGTCTGGATCATCTGGACGTTAATCAATCCACATGGATGCTTGCGCTATTTACTGCAGGTCTGCTTGTGATCAGCCTGGTTGCTTATCAGTGGCAGAACAGACAACGTGCAACTTCCCTTTGATTACCGTATTGCGTTCGTATTAAATTATAAATTCACCAATTTAGATATTCTATAATGTAGCTATAATGTAAAGTGGCTCCGAGGCATATGCTTCGGAGCCCTTTTTGCTTCAATAATCGTAATGTAGACTGAAACTAATGCAGTTCAATGGTCTACAACTTGATTGCCCAGGAAATAGTTTGCGGTAGGTTATTTCATTTCTGGAGTATAAAATAGTGGTATTAATTAATGAATTACATTCAGCAGGCCAATAATGAGAAGCTCTCTGTTTACTCTGCCAATTATAAAGATCGCGAATATCTCAACATAAGTGAACATTCTAAGAATTCAAAATTAAATCATATTTGACAACTCGGAATTAGGAATCTATCATATCCCTTAATATGTAAGAAACTTTTTTTAAAACTTGGGAGGTTTTCATGATGGGTTTTCAAAAGCGTATTGACCACATCGGTATTGCTGTACGTGATCTGGAGACAACACTGCGTTTCTATACGGAGATTGTAGGACTCGAATTGAAAGACCGGGTAACTCACACGAACGGTGTCATTCAACTCGCTTTCCTTGGCTTCAATGGTAGTGATGAAACGGAGATTGAGTTAATTCAGGGATACAGTGATAAGCTGCCTTCCGAAGGAACGGTGCACCATTTCGCCATCCACGTGGAAGACCTTGATGCGGAATATAAGCGTATCCAGGCTACAGAGGCCGAGTTTATTGATGGGGAGATCATTACGCTGCCCAACGGCTATCGCTATTTCTTCATCTATGGACCAGAGAAGGAATGGATTGAGTTTTTCCAGCGCTAATTATGTGTTCAAAATCAAAGTACAGTTAAACAACACCTATCCACCTTCCTTCAAACAAAGATCGATTCCGATCTATCTTATCCTTTCTGATATTTGATACATTCTCACAAGTATATCGCGCTTGGCTATTCCATCCAGTTCCTGACTGGACACATTCCGGCCTCTGGCCTATAATTACACCTAGTAATGCCCGTAACTTCATAGTTTCCCAGGGGAGTCGGAATTGGCCGGCTGAGAGTGTATCCCATCAAGATACTAACCCTTAGACCTGATCTGGATCATGCCAGCGTAGGAATCGGAGTATATCGAATTGGCCCAGCCATGTGCTGCAGCCACCTCTCTAACGCCTGCACGCGTCCCGGATTACGGGGCGCTTTTTTTGATGGTATCTTTTTGACACAAAAAGTACGTCATCCGGATCATAGCTGGTATAAATCGAAGGATTTATGCACCATGCTTGGATATGAAGCCAAGGAGTACCCCGCGCCACTGGCCGGACCATATGAAGGAGAGAAAACAAGATGAGATGGCGTAAAATGATCGGACTCCTGCTCTTGTGTGTGACACTGGTCACCGTCGCTGCATGCGGCAGCCAAGAAGCAGCACCTGCAGGACAAAGCGGCAGCAGCACCACTGAAAACAGCAGCGAAGGTGACAGCACAGCATTGAAGGATGTTAAGGTCGTGCTCGACTGGACACCCAATACTAACCACACCGGCCTGTATGCCGCCGTGGATCAAGGGTTTTATCAAGCAGAAGGCTTGAATGTCGAGATTGTGCAGCCAGGAGCCGGCGGTGCGGATACGATGGTAGCCTCAAATGAAGTTCCTTTTGGGGTAAGTTATCAGGAGAGTGTAACACAGGCCCGTACACAGGACGTTCCACTCGTCTCCATTGCAGCTGTCATTCAGCATAATACGTCTGGATTCGCCGCTCCGGTGGACCGAAACATCAAATCACCCAAGGATTTCGAAGGCAAATCCTATGGCGGCTGGGGATCACCCGTTGAAGAAGCGGTTATGCAATCCATTATGGAAGGCGAAGGCGCCGATGTGTCCAAAGTAAAAAATATCAATATGGGCGACGCCGACTTTTTTACCGCAGTGAAACGGGACATTGATTTTGCATGGATTTTCTATGCATGGACCGGCATTGAGGCCGAACTGCGGGGAGAACCCCTCGACATGCTGTATGTGAAGGATTATTCCGATGCGCTGGACTATTACACGCCTGTACTCGTGACGAACGAGCAGACCATTCAGAACGACCCAGAACTGGTGAAGGCATTTATGAAGGCTACTTCCGAAGGGTATCAATATGCGATTGATCATCCCGAAGAAGCTGCAAACATTTTAATCAAGGCTGTACCTGATCTCGATAAGGACCTTGTGGTGGCAAGTCAGAAATGGCTGAGCCCAAAATACAAGGATGACGCTCCGCGCTGGGGTGAGCAAAAACAGGAAGTGTGGCAGAACTACACGGACTGGATGTTCAGCAAAAAACTGCTGGATGAGCAGATCGATGTATCCCAAGCGTATACGAACGAATTTCTACCCCAATAAAATATAACTGTATAAGTCGACTTTTATGTACACCGGAACGAAGAGTGCTGAACCCATCTGTAGAAACAAAGTGGTCGCCTAAAAGCTTTCTGAAAGAAAGCTCCTTCGGAAGCATATGCTATCGCCGGATTTCCCCATTAAAAATGGAATCAAGAAATCCGGTGATAACAGCGATCGGAAGAGGGTGCTGCAATCGAAGTGGTAAAGTGTACATTCACGATGTTCTACTTACTCATCTCGAAAGGAGCCGTGATCTCTCATGGCAAGCACACTGCTTAGCATTCAAGTAATTCCCAAAACGCCGAATGGCGAAAATTCGTATCCTTATGTAGATCGGGCTATCGAAGTGATTCAACAATCTGGCTTGAAATATCAGGTCAATCCGCTCGACACCACAATGGAGGGTGAGCTGGAGGAACTGCTGGAAGTTGTCCGTAAAATGCATGAGGTGCTCGTGGAGGCTGGCAGTCCAAGCATCATCTCCCAGATCAAAATCGCCCACAGCCCGAACGGCTTCAGCATGGATACCCTGACGGAGAAATATCGCTAATGCATACGTACTTCAAAAGTGTATGGCCGCCCATTGTGGCGGTTATTCTCTTTATAGCCATATGGCAGGGCGCCGTATCCCTGTTTCATATTGAGAAATGGATGCTGCCCGCACCTTCCGACATCGCGCACGAAGCCGCTTCCCAAGCAGAACGTCTGGGCATGCATGCATGGGCGACCATTCAACTCACGTTAGTTGGCTTCGCGGCTGGCACGCTGGTTGGGCTGCTGGTCGCCATGGTGCTGCATCTGATTCCATTCCTGAAGTCTGCCCTGTATCCTTTACTTATCCTTAGTCAAAATATACCTACGATTGCGCTCGCTCCGCTCCTGCTGATCTGGTTCGGATTCGGACTGCTGCCCAAACTGATTACCATCATCCTGGTCTGCTTCTTCCCCGTTGCCGTCGCTGCCATGGATGGACTGACACGTACGGATGCCGCCATGATGAATTACATGCGCATGGCGGGAGCAAGACGCGGCCCAATTTTCTGGAAGCTGGAGCTCCCGCACGCACTGCCTTCCATCTTCTCCGGCGTCAAGATTGCCGCGACTTACAGCGTCATGGGTGCCATTATTGCCGAATGGATCGGAGCCGACAAAGGTATCGGATATTACATGATGCTTCAGAAGTCCGCTTACCGAACAGATCGTCTATTCGTTGCAATCATGATTATTGTCGCACTCAGCCTGCTGCTCTTCCTGTTCATTGCCCTGCTGGAGAAGCTGCTCGTTCGCTGGCGACCACAGAAGCGCTGATTCGCAGCAGAAGCACTATACAAGGTTAGGAAGTGAATGTGAGATGACACTCAAATATAACGAACAGGCACCACCTGCACCAGGCGGAAGCGCCGGAATTTCAACTCGAGAAGAATCACTCCGCACTGCTTTTACCGCTACCTCCGATTCGGGCAATCAGAGCCTGCCTGCACTGGAAGTACAGGAGGTCCATGCTTCCTTCCGGGAACGGCGGAACAAGCTGTCTGTCCTGAACGGATTATCCCTGACCGTAGAACAGGGCGAATTCGTAGCGATCGTTGGGCCTTCCGGATGCGGCAAGAGTACGTTGTTCCATATCATTGGCGGGTTGTTGAAACCCCAAACAGGCCAGGTTCTCATGAACGGACAGAATGTTACCGGGCAGCGGGGCAAAATCAGCTATATGCCGCAGCAGCCCGCTCTCTTTCCTTGGCGTACCATTGAAGACAACGTGCTGCTTGCCGGTGAAGTGTCAGCACATACGCCACCCAAGGCTGAAGCGCTTGCGGAAGCACGGAAGTGGCTTTCCAGCGTCGGTCTGGGCGGGTTTGAACAGGCGTATCCGCACATGTTATCGGGCGGTATGCAGCAGCGGGCAGCCTTTTTGCGTGCCCTGCTCAGTCCGCAGGAACTGATGCTGCTGGATGAGCCCTTCAGCGCCCTCGATGCGTTAACACGCAGTGATATGCAGCGATGGCTGCTCGATATATGGGAACAAAACCGCCGATCCGTGCTGTTTATTACCCACAATATCGAAGAGGCGCTGCTGCTGGCCGATCGAATCTATGTATTATCCAACCGACCTGCGACCGTGCTGCATGAGGTACATGTCCCTTTTGATCGTCCAAGACGTGAAGAAATAACGGAAGAGAAGGCTTTCCTCGAACGCAAACGGCAGATTTCGGAGTGGATGAAAGAAGAACAGAAAAAAGCCCGGCTAACTCCATAGCACGGGTTTTTCGTTATATTTTTTCCAAAACAGTGATCCGCATTCATGATATTCGCGTATCAACCTTCAAAAGATAAAGATGACTAGGAGGGGCCACTTCATGCATTCCCAAGCTTTTGCACCACTGATTGATGCTCATATCCATTTTGACAAATATACCGTGGAGGAACAGCAGCATATGCTGCAATCTTTTCCGGATCAACAGGTTGAGGCTGTCATCGCCGTTTCCATGAATATCACCTCGGCACAGGATAATCTGGAGCTGGCGAGACAGAACCCCCGATTCATCTATCCGGCTTTTGGCTTCCATCCGGAACAGCCTCTGCCATCGGCGCAGGATCAGAACCTGTTCTTCGACTGGATTGAAAAGCATATCGGACAAGCGGTAGCCATCGGGGAAGTTGGACTGCCCTACTATAATCGCCAGGAAGCAGAACAGGCAGAACTTGCTTTTGATCAGACTGGATATATCGAGCTGCTCGAACGGTTTATTCAACTCGCCAAGCAGCATAACAAACCCATCGTGCTTCATGCCGTTTATGAGGATGCCGACATCGCATGCGACTTGCTGGAACAATATCAGGTTAGACGCGCCCATTTCCACTGGTTCAAGGGTTCCCGTCAAACCGTGCGGCGAATGGCGGATAACGGGTACTTCATCTCCTTCACGCCAGACATTCAGTATGAAGAGGAGATTCGTGAGCTGGCAAGACAATATCCATCTGAACAGGTCATGGCAGAGACGGACGGACCTTGGCCTTTTGAAGGGCCGTTTCAGGGAAGAATGACACAACCCGCCATGACGAGACAGGTGATTCAGGCATGGAGCGAGATTACGGGCATGGGAACCGAGCGGGCAGCGCGTCTCTTTTACCAGAACACGAAGCGGTTCTACCGTTTACCCTAATGCATAGCACAGATGGACGACAAAAGGGTCAGCTGGATTTCCCGGCTGACCCTTTTCGTTGACCTTCATTAACGTTTCATAAACCCTCTGCCTTCGAGATACGATTTCATTTGCAGACGCGCCGGCTCGGTAAGGCGTTTGGCCATCAACTCAGACCACGGCGTCGTACGTTCGCCATTCGTACGGGCGGCCATATAGGCTTTCGTGGTTTCGTCATAACTTTCCACACCCCGAAGCGTCTCTTCGGCATCGTAGCGATTACGATGAAGAACAGCATTCAGCGGCAGACGCGGACGTATGCCGGTTTCCTGATCAGCTATACCGACACACATGCCGAAGACAGGGTATACACCTTCCGGCAGACCCAGCAGTTCAGTCACTTCTTCAATCTTGTTACGCAGACCGCCGATATATACAATCCCGAAACCGAGCGACTCAGCGGCCAGAGCGGCATTCTGGGAGGCAAGAGCCACATCGATCGTTGCTACCATAAAATTCTCTGTGGAATCCGCATAAGACTCCTTCTCCGGCTGGTGGCGCTTCGCCGCATCACTCAGTCGATACAAGTCTGCACACCACACGAGGAAAACAGGGCATTCTTCCACATAAGCCTGGTTGCCTGCGAGTGCAGCGAGCTTCGATTTTAGTTCCGGTTCCGTCACGGCAACGACGCTATATGCCTGTACACTGCTGGAAGAGGAAGCCATCTGCCCGGCAGCCACGATAGTCGCAAGCTTCTCCTCGCTTACCGGATCCGGCTTGAATTTCCGCACGGAGCGGTGTTTCATCATCAATTCAATCGTTTCATTCATGTCTGTTCACTCCCAATCCTCGTAGTACAAACTCAATCGTCTGTTCAGCCAGCTTATCTGTATCCATGTCCTCATAGTTAAACGTAAACCGTGAGTTTTTGGCACGTTTGTGTGCCAGAGCTACACCCATGACCTGAAGCATTGCATAAGATACGGAATCGATCTGGAATACACCCTGGTCTTTGCCTTCCTGCAGCAAATCATTCACTTTGGTCCAGACAGGGTCCAGGAACCGAAATACAGTGGCCGTGCGATGAGTGTTCAGTGTAATTTCAAGCTGTACAATGTCGCTCATCTCCCAGTCCGTCATCGTGAACTTCACGACTTCACCTACAATTTTGCTGATACCCTCCACAGGGGACATGGACTCCGCAGCCAAATCAGTCAGCATGTGATCAGGAAAGAAGTGCTCAAAAATCGCTTCAAACACCTTTTCTTTTCCGCCAAAATGGTACGAGACCAGTGACACATTGGCACCCGCCTCATCACAGATTTGACGAACGCTTGTCCCGTCATACCCCTGCTGCGCAAAAAGTTTTTTGGCTGCGAGCAAAATCCTCGTTTTGATATCCAATTCCGGTTCAGTCATTCCGTTCGCTCCTCTTGTCCGTTCATATCATGCTCCAGCTTTCGGGGCTGCAGCCAGCTGTTTCATCTATTTATTATGAAAGTTTAACTTTCAAAGCGCAAGGCATGACCATATCATGTCAGAGCTCTAACTGGTCCTTGATACACAGCAGGCACCCCGGTTGAGATCCACCGGGGTGCCTGCTCCAATACTATAGAATCATTTACATCTGTAATATTAGCTGTTCACTTGAGCCGGGCTTGGTGCACCTGCTGGCATACGACGTTTTTTGAGCAAGGTCACTACCAGGGAGAGGGCAACTGCGATGACCAGAACAATCGCAACAGATCCGGCTGCCGACTGAACGCCAGGTCCACCAAGTTGAACGCTCAGAATACCTTGAACTGCGTACGTTGCAGGCAAATACTGTCCGATGCCGCTGTAGAAACCATTAAGCAGCTCACGGGGTACCATTGCACCGGAAGATACCAATTGCAGGGACAGTGAGATGATGTTGAACAGGCTTCCTGCAGGTCCGAAGCAGATCAGGAAGAACTGCGAGAAGAACATGAACGTGCAAAGGAACAGAGCCTGGAACAACCAGAAGGCGATGAATCCTTGGGCAATCTGTCCTCCGAGCGCAACAATCAGCGATGAACCCAGAAGGGATACAACCAGAGCGGATGCGATGTTAATCACGATTCTCGCACCAAACAGGGTCAAGCGGGAGTGGGTTGCTGACAGCATTCCCATAGCCGTTTGCAGATTCATACCCATGATCATGGCGCCGACATAAGAAGCCAGTACCATCATCATCGGTACCATCTGATTATTCATGCCGTTCACCGGATTAATCGAAGTTGTTGTGCCTTCAACCCGGGTAGCCAGATTGGCAGCAGCATCGGCCGCCTGATCCGCAGGTGCTCCTGCAGCAGTCAGTACAGTCTGTACGCCTTGTGCAGTCGCTTGTTTATTGATGGTGTTCGTCACACTTTGGGAAACGCCCTGCATCATGCTTTTGATCGTCACCGGATTAGCTTCGTTAATGGTGTACTTGATCTCAGCTGTAGAACCTGCAGTCTGAAGAAGCTCGTTAAAGCCAGCCGGAATGTTCAGCACCATGTGAACTTGGTGGTGATTCAGCTGATCCAATGCATCAGCGGAACTGAGATCCGATACCGTATGGAAAGGCAGCGTCTTAGTCAAACTATCCGCAATACCTTGGGACATCTCGCCATCCTCGTTCACAATGGCTACTGTCAATTCAGTCGTGCGGTCGTTCACGCCGGAGTATGCGGTCATCCAGATGACACTGAAGATCACTTGGAACATAAGTGCTGTTACGATCCCCACAATCACTGGCGGTTTTTTCAATAAAATGCGTAATGCCTGTAGCATAGAATAAGGTCCTCCAATATTGATTAGTTCACATTTGATTTAAACGATCGTTTGAATCAAACAATTGTTTAAATTTTAATGGCATATGTCATTATTGTCAACTGATTTCTGAAATGTTCAGAAACATCATTCTTGTTTCATAAAGTCCATTTCCTTTTTCATAAAAAGACAAGAAAAAGCACGGTTCACCGCAGCGAACCGCGCTCCATTTCACGTTAGGCTGAAGGTAATAGCATGCCTATCGCCTGCAATCTACTTTGGCTTACGTTCCAGCTTCAACCGTTGCAGACGCAGCGAATTCAATACAACCGATACGGAACTGAATGCCATGGCCGCACCAGCCAGCCAAGGAGCCAGGAAACCCACTGCAGCGATTGGAATACCAATGACGTTATAGCCAAGCGCCCAGAACAAGTTTTGCTTAATATTGCCCATGGTGCGCCGGCTCATCTCGATCGCATCCGCTATACTGTTCAGATCACCACGCATCAGCGTGATATCTGCCGCTTCCATCGCTACATCTGTTCCAGTCCCGATGGCCATACCGATATCTGCTGTAGCCAGGGCAGGTGCGTCATTGATGCCGTCACCAACCATTGCCACTTTCAGCCCGCTATCCTGCAGCTTCTTCACTTCGGCTGCTTTACCCTCAGGCAGGACTTCTGCCAGGACATGTTGGATGCCTGCTTGCTCCGCCACGGCACGTGCCGTACGCTCATTGTCTCCCGTAATCATGATGACATCGATGTTCATCGCCTGCAGCCGTTGAATGGCTTCGCGTGATGTATCCTTGATTGTATCTGCCACAGCAACAATACCTGCCCAGCGGCCATCGACTGCTATCAGCATCGCTGTGCGGCCGAGCTCCTCGAGTTCATTCATCTGGCGAGCGGTTGCCTCCGATACCTCCACATGAGCATCGGCAAGCAGCCGCCGTGTTCCAACCAGAATTTCCTGTCCTTGTACTCTGGCCCGAACGCCATATCCTGGTATGTTCTCAAACTGCTTTGATTGGGGCAGTACTATCCCTTTGTCCCGGATTCCTGCTACGATAGCTTCCGCTAGCGGATGTTCAGAGCTTTGTTCTGCCGCTCCAACCCATTTCAACAGTTCTGCTTCTGTCCAATCTTGTGCTGAGATCACATCCGTCAGCACCGGTTTTCCTTGAGTGACTGTCCCTGTTTTGTCCAGAACAACCGTCTGAATCTGCTGTGCCGATTCCAGATGTTCTCCGCCTTTGAACAGGATGCCATATTCAGCCGCCCGTCCTGATCCAGCCATGACAGAGGTTGGTGTTGCCAAACCCAAGGCACATGGACAGGCAATGACCAGTACGGCAATCGCTTTTTCCAGAGATCCTGCGAAGTCACCGGGACTGGCAAACAGATACCAGATCAAGAATGTCAGCGCAGCAACGCCAACCACAATGGGGACAAAGATGCCGGAAATGACATCCGCAATCCGCTGAATGGGTGCTTTGGACCCCTGTGCCTGTTCAACCACTTTAATGATCTGAGATAATGCGGTGTCCGAGCCGACTCGTGTCGCTCGCAGCCTCAGTGCACCGTTTTTATTCAGTGTAGCACCCGTAACGGCGTCCCCCGGCTTTTTATCGACAGGCAAGCTTTCGCCACTGAGCATGGATTCATCCACCGAGGATTGCCCTTCTTCCACAACACCATCCACCGGGATACTGTCCCCCGGTCTCACCAACACGATGTCACCTACTGCTACATACGCTGCAGGCACAAGCACTTCCTGGCCGTCCCGGATGACTCGGGCTTCACGAGGGGCCAGTTCGATCAGGCTTTTGATCGCCTGGGACGAGCGGCCTTTCGCTACGGCTTCAAACCATTTTCCAAGCAAAATCAACGTAATCAGAATCGCACTAGTCTCGTAATACAGCTCAACCGAAGGCATAGCGGCACCCGCACTCGTGTCCATCCCGCCATGATCCATCGGTGCTGTTGAAGGTATCATTCCACTCGTGAGTGTCAGATACAGACTGTAGAAGAATGCCGCGCTTGTACCCAGAGCGACCAGTACGTCCATATTGGCACTGCCGTTACGCAGCGCCTTGTAAGCCCCGACATAGAATTGCCACCCAATAACGAACTGCACCGGTGCTGCTAGTACCAGCTGGAACCATGGATTCATGAACAGATCCGGCACCCAAATCCATGATGTAAATGAGAAGTGGCCTACCATGGCCCACAGCAGCGGTATGGATAATAAGGCGGAGATCATCCATTTCCATTTTTTGCGCTGCAGCTCACGTTCGCGAACGGATGAGGTTTCTTCCTGTGTCTGCTGCAATTCGGCACCATATCCCAGCTGTTTGATTTTGGCTGTAATATCGGAAGGTTTCAGTGCTCCTGCTGCAAATTCAACGTGTCCCGTCTCCAGTGCCAGGTTTACATTCGCTCGCGATACACCCGGCAGGCGGGAAAGGCCCTTCTCAATCCGGGCGGAGCACGCAGCACAGGTCATGCCTGTGATGTCCAGATCAATGGATTCCGTCACTGTACCGTAGCCGAGCGCCTCCACCTTATCCCGCAATGCGTTGACACTTACAGCCTTGGGGTTATAGGTAACGCTTGCTTGTTCTATGGCGAGATTGACACTGGCCTGCTGAACACCTTCCATACGCGATAATCCCTTCTCGATCCTCGTGGAACAGGCGGCACAGGTCATGCCCGTAATCTGCAGCGTTGTCTGCGCTCCATCTGGCTGTGTTCCGGCGGCAGGTGTATGTTCCGTTGATGATGATTTATCCATAATGGGTTCTCCTTTCATATGAACTATTCATGCACATACCCCTAGAGGGTATAAAACAGACCAAAAATCAGGCTTAAACGATGATCTCTCGCATCTGATGTCTATCGCCCCTTGGTTCAGACCATAGACAATGAGAAATCCGTTTAAGCCATTATAGGTTAGACTACATCGTACCCCTGATCTTCAATAGCAGCCTTGATTTGCTCTACATTCACCTGCTGCTCATCATATTCCACGGCAACAGTTCCTGCGGCCAGATCAACCTGTCCTTTGGCACCCACGTTCTTCACCGCTTCTTCAACCGATTTGACACAGTGGTTGCACGACATTCCAGTAACATTCAACGTAACGTTAGACATGATCCAATTCCTCCTTGGGATATATAAATGATTATTTCATTCTGCAAATCATTACTTCATCAACTTCCTAACCGTAACCAGCAGTTCATCCACCACCTCGTGTTCCCCTGCCTGAATCCGTTCGACGATACAGCTCTTCATGTGGCCTTCAAGCAGCAGCTTGCCCACGGAATTTAGCGCAGATTGTGCAGCTGCAATCTGGGTAAGCACATCATCACAATACGTGTCCTTCTCGATCAATCCCTTGATCCCGCGTATCTGGCCTTCTACTCGGTTCAAACGGGAGACCAGGTTGCTCTTCATCTCCTGCGAGTGATGGCTCTTGCGCACATGCTTCCCTTCACTGCCTTCAGCATGACATGCCGTTGCTTGTTGATCGGGTACATTATCATCGGACGGCGTTACGGGTGGTTCCAAGGGTTCCTTGGGATGGCTCTGATGATCCATCATGAACACCTCTTTTCTTCGTTCTTTTCACAGTGTAACATACCCCATGGGGGTATTCAAGCCTAAAAATAATATCTTCTTTTTCACCCATAAGATCACTTTAAAACCTTTACGTTATACCTTGTGCAAGTCATCATTACAGTATGTATTCCATCCTGCTGCTGCGGACAGACAGCCCCATTTGTTCATAAAAGGCCTGCGCACCCGTGTTAAATGTGGATACTGTTAATTCTACGCTATCTGCCTGAAGCTCCCTGCCCAGTTCAATTAGAGCATGCATCAATTTCTTACCTGTTCCTTGACCCCGCCCATCACTGCCAACGACCAATTCATTAATATACAGCATCTTGCGATCCAACAGCAGTTCAACCCCCTGAATCAAACTGAGCTGCGCACTACCATACCCCAGAATATCCCCCGTGCTTACCGATTCAGCAACATACAGATAACGCTTATCCGTCTCTAGCAATGTTACAAACTCCTGCTTCTCCATTCTGGTTTGCAGTGCTCGATACACATCAGGCCGAGCCTGGGCATGCATTTGATGCAGTTCATCCATTAAGAGGGAAACACCGGGATAGTCGGGGGCCGCTGCCTTTCTAATCTGGATTGAATCCACTTGAATCACACCTTCCTGCTTGAATTTACATTATTATACAACAAAATATAATAAAAGCAGATACCAACAGTGGTATCTGCTTCGTCAGAAACGACTCATGCGTTTCGTCTTATTCTTTGGAGGATTTACCTTCATTAAATGCAACCGGTGATGGCTTAGCTGCCCAATCGTCCGCTTGTGGTTCAATGTCCACACCGTTCATGATTTTCTTTTTCTCCATCAAGGAATCCCCGTCTTCGTCCAGCTTGTTGCGAATTTCCGCCTCGTCTTGAGGTTGATTATTCTGTGTCATCTTAGAGTCCTCCTTTATATTTCATCATCATAATGATGTTCCTTTATATAACTTACCCAATTATTTCATTCCCATTCGCCATGTGGCTATTCGAAGTCCACCTGTTGATCCAAAATAACTTCTTCCATTTTATGTTCCAGTTCAGGAACTGAAGGGACCAGTGAAAATTGAACCTGTTCGAGAGAGGAAGGCAGCGCGGGCACGACCCGAAAACTTAAATGTGTTTCGCCGCCCCCTCCACGACTGCTATGTCTCGTCGACATATGGTTCTGTTCACTAATCACTTCTAATGCCAAATGAGGCACCACGTGTATACGATCCGTTTCATTTTCTTTATAATGAATTTCCAAATGAATAATACTTTCCGTCTCATATTGCATAGAATGCGTGATGAGATACTCG
Source organism: Paenibacillus sp. 7523-1 (assembly GCF_002276415.1). Lineage (NCBI taxonomy): Bacteria > Bacillati > Bacillota > Bacilli > Caryophanales > Paenibacillaceae > Paenibacillus > Paenibacillus sp. 7523-1. The sequence continues at coordinate 215,376 of NZ_NPBR01000024.1, forward strand.
CAGGAATCCTGGATCGTTCTCTTCATAATCGGAATAACACCTATCAATGAGAGCTCTTCAGGCGGGAAAAACTGCCTCTGAGGCATTGGTTGTACACTACGCAGGATATAACGGATGTCTTCCTCTTTCAAATCAAGAGACGCTGTCCATTCATCTATTACTTCCTGAGGTGGATGGTACTGAACCGCTCCTGTTATTTGCTTCCTCTGTGCGACCAGCCGAAGCAGCTGTTCATCAATCTGCCGTACCTGATCATTGTACTCAAAAGGGATGACACGAAATTCACTCCAACCTGAACTCATATTTAATCTCCTCCCCATATCGAAGTTCACCACTGACTAAGGTATCCATTGGCTAAGTATCTAATAGAAACTATTCGCTACTCTACGTTCGCTCCCTCTTCATAGATTGCAATTAACGCTGTTGCAAAACAAAAAAATGACGAGCCTCTCGTCCGGCTATGATAGCCGGGTGCGAAGAGGTTCGCCACAAGGTTTTATATTTTGGCCACTTTGCTGCCCTTCATCTTCATATTTACGAGCAGAATGCTGGCGATAATCATAACCAAGCCTGCAATCAAATTAACCGTCACGGACTCCCCAAGGAACAATACACTGCAGAACAGTGCAATCAGCGGAATCAGAAATGTAAATGATCCCACTTTACTCGCTTCTCCCGAGCTGACCAGTTTGAAGAATGCGAGCCAGCCCAGCGCAATGACAAAGACCGAAATGAACAGCATATCCAGTATAAATGGAAGTACCCATTGCACTTCAGCCCAGTTCTCTGTGGCTGTACCCGTCAATGTCAGGACAACTCCGCCAATCAGAATCGGAATGGCCGTCATCCAGATTCCATCCACCTTCGTCGATGTTTTCTTCATATATACGGTTCCGATTGCCCAACTGATGGCACTAAACAGTCCGAGCATAACTCCTTCAGGTGATACTTTGCCAGTCATGCCGCCAATACTGATCGTTGCCACTCCTGCAAAACCGAGGACCAGTCCGGCGATTTTCATCCCATACATCGACTCGCCCAGCCACAGCCAAGCTCCAATACCGAGCAGCACAGGCTGCAGGAATACGATGGAGGAAAATAAACCTGCGGGTACTTCCGTCAGACCTACAGTCTGAAATCCATAGAAGAAAATGATATTCAGAACCGCCGAGATCGCATAGATATGCCAGGTTTCCCGAAGCCGCAGCGTTTTGTACCTTGGAAAAGCATAGATACCGAGCACCAGTCCGCCAATCAACAGGCGCATACCTGCAAATAAAAGCGGCGGTGCATAGTTTAAAGCGTATTTGGTCAGGGGCCAATTTACTCCCCACATGAGTACTAGAAAAGCCAGGACCCAGCCTGCTTTTGCACGTGATAAAGCCATAAATTAACCTCTCCTATCTGGCACAGCTTCAGAGCCAATCCACAATCAGGCACCTGATTCATGCCATCGTCTCAGCCCATCTATATTTAGAGTCAAACGGGCCCATGCCCTCCCGTTGATCGTTCTGTTTCTCCATGATACAATAACAAGCGTAATAATTGAAATGCATGTTAATTATAAGGAGCATATCATATTTGTTATGAACAATTCACAATTACAATTATTTGTAAAAATTGCCGAGACCGGAAGCTTCACTCGCGCCGGGCAGGAACTGAATATGACACAGCCCGCGGTTAGCCGGGCTATCTCCTCGCTGGAAAATGAACTGGACGTCACCCTGATTATACGGGACCGGCGGAACGGCATTGTGCTGACCGATGTAGGACAACGAATACTCGTCATTTTCCGCCGGATATTACAGCAATATGATAAGGTGCAGCAGGTCGTTTCGGCAGAAAAGGGGCTAGAAATCGGTACGATACGCATCGGTTCTTTTCCCATGTCATCGGCTCATCTGCTGCCCAAGATTATCCGATCCATTCGCGATCGCTACCCTAACATCGAATTTGAACTGCATGAGGGAAACATTCATGAAATTCAGGAATGGCTTAACTCACGCGCGATTGATGTTGCTCTCATTATTGTGACGGAACAGGAGCCGGTAGAGAAGGCTTATGAAACACTGCCGCTCTATAACGAAGAAATGCTCGCTGTGTTTCGGGACGATGAGCCGTTTGCCAATCAGGAGATTCTGCCTGTGAAGATGTTGAATCAGCATCCCATGATTGTATGCCAAGGCGGATATGAAGTGCCCATCGTGGATCTGTTCAAACGTGCGGAAACGGAGCTCCATTTCGGGTTTGTCGTCCATAACGTCAACACATGCCTGAACATGATTGAACAGGGGCTTGGAACTGCCATGCTGCCTGCAATCTCTCTGTCCTGGCTCCCTCCTGGTGTGAAGGCACTCCCTACCGAACCGAAGGCTTATCGCCACATCGAGCTCGCGGTCCCTTCTCTGGTGGAAGCCTCTCCAGCTTCCCGTTTGTTCATCGAGACGGCGCAGCAATTGTTTGGACAGCGCAGCTAAACCAAAAAAGGACATCCACGAAGTCACATTACATGACCAAGTGGACGTCCTTTAGATTTGTTTTTTGTAAAGTTATATTCTCAACATTCCTTTGAACGTTGCTTACGCCTGATCCTGCCGAGCGAGCGCAGCAAGTGCACGCAGAGCAGCGTTAATCTCGCGCTCAACCGCATGTGCTACCGCATCTGTATGTGGATCATATTCGGCAGCCAGATCGCTGTCGGCGAAGCCGTCGATGGCCACAATCGCACCAGCACGCGCACCTCGCAGCGTACTGACGATGTACAGTGCTGCAATTTCCATCTCGGCCGCTAGTGCGCCGGCCTGTTTATACTTGCGGTGAGGGATCTCCTCCACCCCTGTGAAGAATGCATCCAGTGTAACGGTAATACCTACACCGACTTTGCCTGCGGTCATTGCCGGATCTGCATCGTTACCTTTTTCTTGTGCAGCTTCAATGAGTGCCTGGGTGACTCCAATGTCTGCTACTGCAGGGAAACCATCGGGCACAAGCTGACGGGTCAATCCGTCCGAACGGACTGCTGCCGTGCTGACAATGACGCTGCCCGCAGGATAATCTGCCGTATAGGAGCCGGCTGTTCCGACTCGAATCAGGGTTGTCACCCCTGCCCGAATCAGTTCCTCGAAGCAGACAGCCGCTCCCGGAGAACCTACGCCATGGCTGACAACAGCCATCTTCACCCCTTCATATAGCCCAACGAATGTACGATATTCCCGGCTGAACGCCAGTTCTCTCGCCTGCTCCAGCTTCCGGGAGATCTTCTCCGCACGAGCGGGATCGCCGCAGACAATGGCATAAGCAGGCATATCTTCCGAATGAATCTGCAAAATAGGCATTAACATCGTCAATCAAACTCCTTTTTCGTCCATTCATCTTCGGGGATCGGCAGATCTTCGCCCGAGAAGCGCTGTTCCTTGAACGGATCGGCAAAGTGATGAAACCCGTTGCTCTCCCAGAATCCGTTGCGATCTTCGGTCATAAACTCCAGACCGCGTATCCACTTCGCACTTTTCCAGAAGTACAGCTGCGGCACCACCAGGCGCAGCGGATAGCCGTGCTTCGGTGTAAGCGGCTCGCCGTTATATTTGAAGGCAAGCAAGACGTCGTCATGCATCAACTCTTCGAGCGGAACATTAGTTTCATAATCGTGATCAGCATGGATCATGACATATTTGGCTTCAGGTTTAACGCCCAAAAGCTTAATGAAATCCGAAAAGCGAATGCCTTCCCATGGGGTATCGAACTTGGACCAGCGGGTCACACAGTGAATATCGCTCACCGTATTGACCTGCGGCATGGCCTGAAGCTCGGCAAATGAGAACACTTTCTCTTCCTCTACCTCCCCGAACACTTTCAGATCCCATGTGGACAGGTCGTATTCAGGCACTTCTCCTTCATGCAAAATCGGGAATTTCTCGGTTAGCATCTGTCCCGGCGGCAGCCGATCTCCATGCTCAGCACCCGCTTTGGGCGCAGGAGTTTTGGTTTTCTTCAGACGTTCAGCCTTGTTATGCAATGATAACCCTCCTTCTTTTTACATTAGCGCGAGCTTCCGCCCGCTTTCAGTGCATCTTGTGCATACGTACGGTCTTTGAAAAAGAACATAGCCACCAGCGTCACAATATATGGAAGCATCAGGGTGAAGTGCGTCGGCAGGGAGAAGCCCTGCAGGCGAATGCTGAGTGCTTCCATGAAGCCGAACAGTACACTGGAACCCATGACGCCCAGCGGATTCGCTTGACCCAACATGGTTGCTACCAAGGCGATGAAGCCGCGACCTGCGGTCATGCCCTCCGTAAACATCGTCACCTGACCGAGCGACAACTGAGCGCCAGCCAGGGCACACAGGATACCGCACATCAGAACCGCACCGTACTGAATACCGCGCACTTTAATCCCGATACTTTGCGCTGCAATGGGATTCTCGCCGACGGAACGCAGGCGGAAACCTGATACACTTTTGAACAAATAAAATTGTAATGCAATAACGAGTATGATTCCGAGGTACACGAGCGGGCTGTGCCCGGAAAATACGCTGCCTACCCACGGAATGTCCTTAATCAGTGGAATATCCCATTTGGGAAGTCCCACCATATCCTTGTCGTAGTATGCACCTTTTACATCAAAAATCGCCCGTAATGCAAAGGTCGTCAGACCTGTTGCCAGGAAATTCAGGGATATCCCGACCACGATTGCATTCGCCTTGAGATTGATACTAATAAAGGCAAACAGTGCCGAGAACAACATCACAATAATAATAGAGAAGATAACGGCCAGAAGTACGTTGCCAAACAAATAGTTACCTACAATCGCGGAGAAAGCACCGATCAGCACGAGTCCTTCGAGACCCACGTTGAAGAGGCCGACACGGGAGCACAATGCCCCGCCGAGCGCTGCAAGCAGGATCGGAGTCATAATCCGCAAGGTCGAGCCGAACATAGCTGCATCAAACAGTTGCTGCATTGGATTTTTTCTCCTTTCTCCGCTTCAGGAATGAATACCCGATCTGGGCTGATACAAATAACGTAAGCACGGCCTGGATTACACTGCCGACTTCAAGCGGAACATCCGTATTACGTTCCATACCCATTGCACCTGTCTGCAGGGCAGCAAGCAAAATGGCCGCTACAGCCGTACCGAGTGGGTGCGAACGGGCGAGCAGTGTCGCCATGATACCGCTCCATGCGTAACTTGCAGATGACAGCGAGCCATCCAGGAAACGATACTGTGTTCCCAGCACTTCGCCTGCCCCCGCCAGACCTGCCAATCCACCGCTAATCACCATGGACAGCATCATCATCCGAATCCGTCGTACCCCGCCATACGTCGCGAACGACGGATTGCTTCCGAGCATGCGAATCTCATAACCGGTTACCGTTTTGTGCGTAAACCAATAGATCAGGATTGCAGCTACAATCGCAATGATGAAACCGGCGTGCAGTCCCATTCCCTGGAACAGCTTCGGCAGCCAGACTCCCTGATCAATCATCGGCGTCTGCGCCATCGCTGCGGAGCCGGTACGATCCTTGAACGGATAAGATACCATGTACCCGCCGAAATAGATGGCAATATAGTTAAGAAGCAGCGTTGTAATTAACAGGTTCATGCCAAACCGGGCATCCAGCCAGCCGGCAAATACGGACCAGATTCCTCCGGCCAGGATTCCTGCCACAATGGCCGCAATACAGACAAACCAGCCCGGGCCTGGCAGATAGAGCGCTGTGAGCGCCGCACTGAGCCCCCCGAGAATCATCTGTCCTTCGGCTCCCATGTTGAAGAACCCTGCACGGAACGCGAGTGCTACACCCAGTCCTGCAAGGATAATGGGTGTCGAACGAGCCAGTGTATTCGTGAAGAAGTAGAAGTTCCCGAAGGCTCCCTTCCACATCTCTGCATATGTTTCGAAGACATTCCCGCCAACAACCAGAATTGCCACAGCTCCTGCAAGCAAACCGATTACTATGGCAAGCAGCGGCTGTACGAGTCCGCGAAGTGTTTCTTTTACCCGATTCATACCCGCTCTTTCCCTCCTGCCATCAATAAGCTAATCTGTTCTTCCGTGGCTTCATCTGCCTTCAGTTCCCCGGCAATCTCGCCTTCATACATCACAATAATTCGATCGGATAATTGCAAAATCTCGGACAGCTCGGAAGAAACGAGCAGCACGCCAGCACCTTCGTTTCGTTTGCGAAGGAGCTCGGCATGAATCGTCTCCATCGCTCCGATATCGACGCCACGTGTCGGTTCCGCTGCAATCAGGAACGGAGCATCCTGCGCAAATTCACGTGCAGCAATCAGCTTCTGCAGATTACCTCCTGACAGGAACTGTGCCTTCGTCTCTGCCGAACCGGTCTTGATGCTGAACTGTTTGATCCAGCCCTCCACCATAGCCCGTGCAGCTTTGGCCTTAATAACGCCTCGTGTCTGAAGCCGGTGATGATGTCCCATGAGTCCATTCTCACGCACACTGGCATCCTTGGCTGCCCCCCACATATACCGATCCTCGGGAATGTGAGCAAGTCCATGCTCCCGAATGCGGCGAACAGGCCAATTCGTTGTGTCCTGCCCCGAGAGCAGGACACGGCCGCTGTCTGCAGTGCGCAGTCCGGCAATAACCTGGATCAGTTCGGACTGACCGTTACCCGAAATGCCTGCGATGCCAACGACTTCTCCTTTTCGTACTTCCATATGGATATCCTTCAGCGCCGAGCGATCCTTCGCTCCGGACAAGGTTACGCCCTCCACCTGGAGTACGGCTTCTGCAGGCACGGATGGCTGCTTGTCGAGACGTACCAATTCACGCCCAACCATTAACCGGGATAATTCCTCTACATTGGTGTCCTTCGCCTCCAATGTGCCCGTGACCTGACCATCGCGAAGAACCGTAATCCGGTCAGCCACGTCCATGACTTCCTGCAGTTTGTGGGTAATCAATACGAAGGTTTTGCCCAGCGCCGCAAGAGATTTCATATTGGCCAGCAATTCCTTGACTTCAAGTGGTGTCAATACCGCTGAAGGCTCGTCCAGGATGATAATATCTGCCCCCTGATGCAGCACCTTGAGAATCTCTACACGCTGCTGCATGCCGAGAGGACACTCGGATACTTTTTTCCATGGGTCAACGGGCATGCCGTATTTTTGGCCCAGGTCGTTCACTTGAGCAGCTGCCTGCTTACGGTCAAATACGCCCGCTGCAGCCGGCTCGCGGCCAATAACAATGTTCTCGGCCACCGTAAAGGAAGGAAACAGCATAAAATGCTGATGCACCATGCCAATACCGCTGGCCATGGCTTGAGACGGAGTGGCGAAGCTTACCTCGCGCCCCCGGACTTTGATCGTACCTGACGTGGGCTGCTCCATTCCGTACAGCATACGCATCAGGGTTGTTTTACCCGCTCCATTCTCACCAACGAGGGCGTGGATCTCTCCCTCACGCAAATTAAAACGGATATCCCGATTGGCGGTGAAGCCGCCGTATTTCTTCGTAATCTGATCCATCTCCAACAGCATATCTCGCGTTCGCTCCTTTCGGTCTCGGGCATTTAATAGCAGCAAAACCGGCTGCCTGATCGGGCAGCCGGCTGATCAATACAACTCCATCAAACAATCAAAACTATTGCTGCAATGGATCCTTCACAACGATTTTGCCGGATACGATATCTTCATTAATTGCTTTTACCTTGTCGATAACTTCCTGTCCAACAAAATCACTCAGTGCGGATTCGCTATCACGTGTAACGAAAGTCAAACCAACACCGTCTTCTTTCAGGCCATAGTTTACAGCACCTGCTTTGAAGTTTCCTTCTACGAAATCCTTCACTGTCTCATAAGCAACCGTATCTGTGGATTTTAATTGGGACAATACGATGTGCTCTGGATCTTCAACCGTGCGATCGGTATCCTGACCGGATGTATAGAAGCCTTTTTCCTTCGCTGCTTCGAATACGCCAAGGTCACCTACTGCAGATGCACCAGCAATGAAGTCAGCGCCTTTTCCGAATTGTACCAATGCCAGTTCTTTTGCCTTGGCAGGGTCATTGAAGCCACCAACATAGTTCACGAGGAATTCTGCATCCGGGTTAACGGATTCCAGACCCGCTTTGAAACCTTCGGTATATTTCTTGATCAATGGAACGTCCACTGCTGCGATCATGCCGACTTTATCCGTTTTGGTGGATAGTCCGGCAGCCGCACCAAGCAGATACGCTCCCTCATATTCACGGAAACCAACGCTGCGTACGTTAGGCAGATCAACCGTTGTATCCACAATGGCAAACGACTTGTCCGGATTCTCGGCAGCCACCTTTTTCAGTGCATCTTCTGCCTGGAATGTCGCCGTTATAATCAGATCATAGTTCTCCGCAACCGCAGCACGCAGATTTTGCTCGAATGCTGCCGGGTCTGTGGATTCGATTGTTTTGGTATCTACTTTAAACTCTTCGCCTGCTTTTTTGAAACCTTCATCCATTTGTACAAAGAACGGGTTTACCCCGATTTTTTCAGGAAGTACGAGTGCCATGCGCAGTGATTTCTCACTGTCGCCGCCTTGGGCCGATTGTTCGTCTTTGGAAGCCGAAGTTCCACAAGCCGCAAGCAAAATTGCCAACATGATGATCGATAAGACGAACGATAAGCCTCTTTTCATTTTGAAGATTCCCCTTTTCCACATTCTTTTTTTATAATCCTAGCGGATACTGTCGATCCTTGTCAATAAATCTTTGTGCATAAACATTCAAATTAAATATAATTATTTCATCGCATGCTAAGACACTTTGGGAAGCGCTTCAGGATGACTTTTTTCCGTTGACATGGATGGCTTCTCCGTGCTAAAGTCAATCCAATTATTAAATTCACATCGGTTTTGTCAGAATTATAGCGCAAACTGTTCCATTTTCCCAACCATATCTTAAGGAGGCTATTCATATGAAAAAAATCACCCAGTTCACGCTGGCGGCCCTGCTCGCCGCTCCGGTCACCATCGGCAGCCTCAGCTTGCCTGCTTCGGTTTCCGCTGCATCTGCTTCGCCCGTCGTACCATCCGCTTCTCAAACTGCAAAAGCAACTCCATCCGTGTATACGGAGAGTGCAGCCGATTATGCTCAGTTCCTGCAGGCCAAGTATGGCATCCAGTTGCCACAGCAGCTGACCAAAGGTGACTTCATTCAAGCGGTAGCAGCTATCATTGAAACGAATCAAGCGGCGGTCTCCACGGAAGAAGCCAGTGATAGTCAGACCCAGGCTCCTGCTTTTACCGATCTGAGCTCGGGAGATTCAACTTATGATGCAGCCATCACCCTACATAATAATGGTATCCTGTCTAGTAAAGAAGTTCGTGCCGACGAAACCCTCAGCACGTATGCTGCCGTATTCATTGCCGTCAAGGCAGCTGGATTCAAGGAACTTGCGTATACATATCCGGAAGAGAAAACGAAACAAGCGCTCACCAAGCTTGGCATCAGCCCGAATCGAGTTCAAGGTCAGGCGGCTCAGGAACTCGCTGCTGCCATCGATACCGGACTGGTTCCGGAAAGCCTCTATCCTGCTCTGCGTAAGGGCGGTGCGGCGAGTGCTGATTTTGCCAACATCTTGCTCGGCCGGGTATTGACCAGTCAGGGAAAATACAAGCATGAGATCGGACGCTCTGGCGATGCCGACATCTACTCCAAACTGTATGCCGCGTATCGCACAGCGGATCTGATTGAAGCACCCGAATTAAGAGAGATTGTGGATCAGGCACTTCGGAATGACCTCGTTACAGGATACAACCTGAAGGACAGCCGCTTCGATTCGAATTTTATTGATGAACTGACGTTGACTTATGGACATGATGATATCAAACACGCCGTGCAGCTGATCGGCCTGCTTCGCAGCGAGGGCATCGATGCCGATGTGCAATTCCAGCCGAAAACCTCTGCCTTCATCTATTTGAAGGAATGGGGCGAGCCCAAGGAAACGCCGGATTACAAGGTGACCCAAATTGAAAATGGTAATTATATTGCATATGCCAAGGAATATGATATTCAATTCGAGTTCAACAACACGGCGGACAAGGCCCGCTTCAATGACATTATTCTGAAATATGCCAAAAAGAACAGCGATGATGCCTCTGCCCTCATTTATGCTTCCTGGTGGCAACCACTGTATTATTCACCAACAGCTGTTCAGGACTACCCGGTCATTAGCAACAACAAAATTGCACTGGGCAACTACTACGCTCAATCCTTCTCATTGAAAGAGAATGCCAAAGGGATTCAGGAAGGCTTCCGGAAGCTTGCTCCAGATGCGGACATTACCAGCTATAACTTCTGGGTAGATCAGCCTTTCTTCAATTATCTAAACGGGGAATCGGAGTAAACACATAAGCGTCGCCTGTTAGGATTAATCTCGTATTTTGTCACACAAACAGCCGTTTTTCGCGAACCGCGCGATGGATTCAATCCATGGTTCCGTAAAGACGGCTTTTCATTTATTTTTTTGCAAAATTCTTCTTCAAAATCATTTTCGCTTTGCAGGATTTACCAGTAAAAGGTCGAATAACATATGTACACAAAAAGAAACCGCAATCACACATATCTGAATGACAGGAGTTAATCATGGTATATGACGGCATTCTGCTCGGTTTGATCGTTGGACTGTTCCGGGGCGGGTACCGGTATGGTCTCCACCAGTTTGCAACACTTCAACTTCGCGGCGGGTGGATATTCCCACTGTTGCTGCTCGCCCAATTCCTTATCTTTTTCTTGCAGGAAAGACTGGATTGGGTTGCATCCATCAATGGGTACCTCTTTGCGGCGGTGTACGTCACGGGTCTTGCATTTCTGTGGCTGAACCGGCATCACCGGGGATTTACGCTGATCTGGATTGGCGTGTTCCTCAATTTCATCGTTATGGCGGTGAATGGTGGACGCATGCCTGTCTCGGTGGAGGCTTCCGCTGTACTCGGACCTTACTATGTGGATATGCTTCGTGAAGGTGGAGCGGTATCGAAACATTATATGATGGATGCATCTACCCACCTTTCCTTCCTGGGTGATATCATCCCGCTCTCCAGTCCCTATCCGCGGACCCAGGTGATCAGCATCGGCGATGTGGTCATGAACATTGGTATATTCCTGTTTATCCAGTACATGATGGTGAATCGTTCCGGCAAGGCTGCAATGCCAGCGACATCCATCCGGCCTGAAGAGATTAGGACAGACTCCAAGGAAGGGAGGTCTTTTCCATGAAAAAATTCGAAGGTATTAAATATTCCCGCATCGTCATCAATGCAATCATCGTAGCTTCTGTCGTTGTCGCGTTGACTTCGGGATACAAGCTGGGCGGCTAGTACATACTTGCCAACCAAGACAAACAGGCTGCCAGCGGCCTGTTTTTTCTTTCTGGATTTTTACCAGGTAACTTGTTATGTTATACATCTATATGGTACGAACCGATATCTATACATCAAGAGCCGACTAAACCAAGCAGGAGAATTTGTATGAACTTTATTCGTAATCTTATCCATAAAGCAGACCGAAGCAGCATGTATGTTGTTTTGCTGTGCTGTGCAGGCATCGGTATTTTTCTGTATATGAACAAGTTGTCTTATCTGCACCTCTCCACTGAGGAATGGGTTATGGTCTACACCATGCTGGGTGCCGCGCTGATCCTGGATTACTTCACCTTTCAGATCCCACCCAAGGGTAATCAGCAATCCATGGACTCTTCCGTGTATCTTGCCTGTATCTTCATGTTCGGCGGTGCGTTCAGCCTGTCTGTGCTCCTGCCCGTTTCCCTCATTTTATTAATCAAGGATCGCAAGCTTGCCTGGTGGAAACACATTGTTAATTTCAGCATTTACAGCCTTATGATTGCGGGAGCGGCTTCCGTATTTACATGGACAGGCGGTGTTCCAGGAGCGCTGGACGGGTATAATCTGTTTCCTTATTTTGCAGCACTTGCCGCATACTTTATCATTAATACGATTACGCTGGGCTTATTCTTTCATTTCTCCACCAAGGATGCTCTTCAGCAGATGAAACGTGCGTTCGTGACCGAGTCCCTGCTCGTCTATCTATGTACACTGATTCTGGCGCTGGTGCTGACCATACTGGTCATTCATAACGGCGTTCTGGGCTTGCTGCTTTACTTGAGTCTCAGCATTCTGTTATCTCACGCGTTCAAACAGCTGTTCCTGATGTACCAGAGCATTGAAGAAAAGGCAAATACCGATCAACGAACCGGTCTCTTTAACCACAGCCACTTCGAAAACATGCTGGAAAATGAGCTGGCATCGGCCCGTGCGGAAGGAACACCGCTCTCCTTGGGGCTAATCGATATTGATGACTTCAAAAAGTATAACGACCGCTTCGGTCACCTGCAGGGTGACAGTCTGCTTGCTCTGCTAGGAGATTTTCTAAACCGCAAGACGGAGGGTACCCAAGTCACTGCTTTTCGTTATGGCGGGGAAGAATTCACGCTGCTCATGCCAGGCATGGAGCTGGACGAGGCTTATACCTTTATGAACAAACTGCGCAAGCAGCTGAACGATACTCCTTTTGAAGGAGTCGAGGTGTTTCCGCACGGCTGTCTCTCCTTCTCCGCCGGGGTCGCACGATACCAGGTAGATATGTACAATAAATCACAGCTTGTGGACCAAGCTGATAAGGCGCTCTATTATGCCAAAAAACAGGGCAAAAACAACGTCCATCGTCATGGCAGCAATGACGGCATGGAACATGAAATTGACCTGGTGCAGGATGTACGGGATATCGAGCAGCAGTTGAACCTGTTCAGGTACAAGGATATCGACACATTCAAACACTCCAAAAGAGTATACAAATACGCCCTCGATCTCAGTGAGCTGCTGGAACTCGACAATGCGGAGAAACGGCAGTTTGTACTGGGTGCATTGATCCATGATATCGGTAAACTGGAGATTCCGTGGTCCATCCTGAACAAAAAGGAAAAGCTTACCGCAGAGGAATGGGAAACGATTAAAGGACATGTCACCTGGGGCAAAAAAATGGTGATGACCAACGAACGTTTCAACGATCTGATCCCATATATTGAATTGCATCATGAGCGGTTTGACGGCAAAGGATATCCCTACGGTTTAAGAGACCGTGAAATTCCCCGCTTGTGCCGAATGCTGACTGTCATTGATTCATTCGACGCGATGACCACCGAACGACCGTATCAGAAAACCAAAACGGTGGATGAAGCGATCAACGAACTGCGGGCATGTGCAGGCTCCCAATTCGATCCTGAGCTGGCGGAGCTTTTCATCCGTTACATTCAGAAGAAGACAGCACAGCAGCTGTTATCCTAACGCACGCTAATGTAAGGCCGCCCACAAAATCCCTATATAATGCCAAAGCGCTACCCCCGGTCCATTGGGGATAGCGCCATTTTCATTTTCATCAATGAGTCGATCTTGGAATTCAGGACAGTTCTTAACGAACCAATTCCAAATTAACGGGTGGTATTCAGTTCATGTGAAGTTTGATGCAGCTCTTTGATCATCTGCTGCAAAAACATGTTATCCTGGCGACTGATTCCGTGCTGATTGTCTTGAAGAAGCATCTGATGAATATTCTTCTTGAGCAACTCACTACGACGTTCCAATACCTCTTGATTCATGTTGTTGCGTTCACTCCTTAACATGGTTTGTCATGAATTCACGTTCTATATAAGTATAAAGAACCTTCCGACTTAGGGAAAACAGGCACAGCCCTCCTCTCCCTTATACATCCAGCCTCACACTCCGTGACATTCTGTCACGGCATGTCGTTCTTAGATATCCTTCTATATACTCCCGTATCCACCTAAACATCCTGCGAGACCAACAGACTAGGTGCCAGGGACAGGTTGGGTTATAATGGGGCATAGATTCGCACAAAGAGTCGATATTAAAGGAGTTCTGGATGCATGTCCTACAAACAAATCAAGTGGATGATCCTGCTGATTCCCACATTAACCGTTGGCCTCTGGGAATACATACGTCATCAATTTTTAATGCCCTACCTCTCCATGGACGCGGGGAATTGGCTGACTCCCGTTATCGTATACCTTGTTAGCGTTACTTTGCTGAGCCGTCTGTTCAAGATGCTGGAAGGTGCAAGAGCTGCACTGGAACAGGAACGTGCCTCCAAGGCTGCCCTTGAGGCCAGGGACCAGCTGGCTCGTGAGCTTCATGACGGGATTGCGCAATCCCTCTTTCTCTTGTCTGTCAAAACAGATAAAGCCGAGCGTGGCATGGCCGGCACCGGGCACGAACATGAAATTCAGGAAATCCGCAAGACCGTACACGAAGTAAATGCCTATGTCCGGCAAGCCATCGCCCAGCTGCGATATGTGCCCGGACATACCGCCATGCCTACAGGAGTTTCACTTCAGGGACAGGTCGAATCCCTAACGCAGGAAACGATACCTGGAGCCCAGGTTCATTGGGAACTGGACAGTCATTTCTTTACGTCAAAAGAACAAGTTGAACTCCTCGCCTGCATACGGGAAGCTCTGATTAATGTACGTAAACACGCGCAGGCCTCCCATGTTCAAGTGGAAGCGGAGGGCAACTCTCTCTCCTGGTCTGTTCGCATTCAGGATAACGGCGTAGGTGTTAGTGGCGATCCACTGCACCTCAAGGACCGATATGGACTGCGGATTACGAAGGAACGTGCCATTCAGATGGGCTGGTCCTTCTTCCTGGATTCCAAACCGGGCCTAACACGAATGACGATAGGTAAGGGGGATGCTTAATATGGAACATGTACGTGTATTGATTGTTGATGACCACGCCCATGCACGCGAAGCGATATGCAGTATTTTATCGGAAGACAGTCTATTTGAAGTCATCGGTACGGCATCAAATGGACAGGAAGCACTGGAACTGACCGAACAGTGGATGCCAGATCTTATTCTGATGGACGTGCAGATGCCGGATATGGATGGTCTCGAAGCCACCCGGCTGATCAAGCTCCGCTATCCTTACGTGATTATCGTTATGGTGACGGTCTCCGACGATGTAACGTATCTGTTCGAAGCACTGAAACAGGGTGCCCAGGGTTATTTGCTCAAAAACCTGGCCCCCTCCACCTGGCTGGAATATCTGCGCGCGATCGTCTCGGACGATGCACCGCTCAGCAAGGAACTGGCGTACCGGATTTTGCAGGAGTTCCCTGCGCCTCGAAGTGAAGATGTGCCGGATAACCCGCTTACCACACGGGAGCTCGAGATTCTGCAGTGGGTATCCGCCGGTTATACGAACCGCGAAATAGCAGACCAGCTCGGCATTTCCGATCAAACAGTGAAGAATCATCTCAAAAATATTTTGCAGAAGCTGCAGCTCGAAAACCGTGTTCAACTGACCCGCTACGCACTTGAAAGCGGCCTTGCCGGACGAAAACTGCGCAAATAGCAAGCATTCATGCTTTTGTCACAATTCTTGGAATATAATCGTTTTTTTATAGCCCGATGTAGTCATACGCCGTTATTTTGGACAAAGTTATAATGGTATAGATTGTTATCGGCATCCGAAGAATAACTACAATTCTATAACCTGAGGGTGATGTTTTTTTGAGTTTAGGACGTTTTACAATGAGATGGGATAAACGGCACTGGGCCGTAATGGTTTCCCTGCTGCTCATGTGTTGTCTGGTTATGCCGCAATGGGCTTCAGCTCATGCTTATATTGTTCAGGCCTCGCCAGGGGAGGACGATCTGGTAGCGACCGCTCCAGAGCGCTTGACACTGGAATTCAATGAATCGCTGCAAACGGCCTTCTATGATATTAAAATTACCGCACCTGACGGCACACAAGCGGATGACGGCAACGTGCAGATAGACGCCGAGCGTCCTCACGTGCTCGAAACGGGGCTGCGCAGCGGACTTGGCAACGGTACATATGCCGTCAGCTGGAAAGCCGTGTCGGCCGATGGCCATCCCATTCAGGGAGCCTATGTATTCCATATCGGGGAACCGTCAGGTGCCCCTGCGGGTCTGGCGGATCTGACCTCCGGTACTGGTCAAACAGGCGGTCCAATCAAATGGATACTGTCGCTGACCGATTGGATTCAATATCTTGCATTGTCTGTCATCCTGGGCACGCTCGCCTTCCTGCTCTTCCGGATTGCTCCGTCATCCATGGCAAGAGAACCCATGGAGGTGCCAGGCAGCTATAAGCTGTTATGGATCAGCTATGCGGCAGCTTCTGTAGCCGCGATCATCAGTTTGCCTCTGAACACGATTTACGAGTCAGGGGTGGCTATCCATGAATTCAGCTGGGCACTGATGGGCAGTGCCTTGAAGCTGACGTCGTTTGGCCTCATTTGGATGGCACAGATGCTCATTCTGATGCTGCTTGCAGTCACAATCCTGTCTGGATATGACCGGGATCGCTCACTCAAGATCCGCATCTGGTCATCTTATGGTTCACTGGTACTTGTACTGGGATGGCTGCTCACGCATGCTATGACAGGTCATCCCGCCGCAGCCGAGCAGCGTGGACTTGCCATAACCATGGATTATGTCCACCTGATTGCGGCAGCATTCTGGATTGGTGCTCTGACGGCCATGGCGGTTTGTCTGCCTCCACTGGCTGACAAGCTTCCTCCGAAGGTACGAGGAGAGGTGTATTGGGGAGCTATCCGCCGTTTTGCAGCTTGGGGCATTGGTGCTGTAGCCGCTCTGGTTGCTACGGGGATCTACAGCAGTTTAATCATTTTACCCGAACCTGTACTGACATCCCTGTTCACCACCACTTATGGTTATGTGCTGCTCGCGAAGATCGTTCTGCTGCTGGTGATGATCGCATTCGCATGGCGTCATGCCCGAACGGCCAGACAGGGCAAGGGTAACCGACTGGCAGGCAGTCTCAAAGCAGAGCTCGCGATAGGTGCCGTTGTGCTGGCTCTGGCTGCTGTACTTACCCATCTGTCCCCCGGCCAGCCTGAAGCCGCTGGTCCATTCAAGGAAGTACAAACGACAGAGGATGGCTCAGCGATCACGCTCCAGGTCAGCCCTAATGTCACTGGTGAGAATCAGTTCGAGGTTGGCGTAAAAGCACCTGACGGCAGCGTAGTAAATGATCTGGAGCAGATCACCTTGACGCTGACCCACCTGGATATGGATATGGGGATTTATGAAATCACCATTCCAAAAAACGATACAGGCGTGTATCAAGCAGAAGAATACATCTCCATGCCTGGACGATGGAGCATCAAGGTTCACCTGTTGACTCGATCCCTTGATTCACTGGATACCGAGTTCGAGATCAACACAGCGAATCCATAATTTTTCTAGAAAAAGAGAGGGGTAATTTATTTTGAAAAGAACATCCTGGACTTCCAAACTTACATCCACTATAGCGGCAGGTGCTGCAGCGCTCATGCTGTTCGCCGGCTTCGCAAGTGCTCATGTCACTGTCAGCCCAGCGGCTGCACAGACCGGAGCATGGCAGACGTACACGATCAAAATTCCTTCCGAGAAGGATCTGCCAACAACCAAGATCACAATGAAGGTTCCGGAAGGTGTAGCATTCAAGCAATATCAGCCACTGGCTGGATGGAAAATCACCACAGAGAAAAACAGCTCGAACGAAGTAACATCGATTACCTGGGAAGTGGATGGAGATAACGAGGGGATCCTCGCCGGACAATTCCAGCAATTTAACTTTGTCGCACAAAATCCGGATACAGCAACAGAAGTCGCTTGGGACGCGTTCCAATACTATAGCGATGGCAGCATCGTAGAATGGACAGGACAACCTAGTGACAGCACACCTCACAGTATTACGGCTATTAGCGAAGAACCTGCAGCTGCAGGCAATCAAGCCGCAACAGGTGGCCATGACAGCGCAGGTACAGCTGGCAATGCAAGCGATGACGAAGCAGCCGCTGGAGATAATAATGCCGCAGACGATACCAAGACTGACGATGATACCACGCTCGGCGATGCATTAACCGATACCGTTACAGGTGAGCCGAATAATACGGATTCAGATCCGGGTACATTGAAACTGCAGCAGGCAACACTGATCGTATCGATTCTGGCGCTGATTATGTCCTTCCTGGGCATTGCACTCGCCACACGCCGCAAAAAGAGATAACACGCGGTCTTATATATTGGTTAACGTAACAAAAGAGCCTTGGCAGATGCCAAGGCTCTTTCTTGTGAGATGAGATTTCCCATACTTCGTTTCAACGTTTACGATTAGCGTTCCTGATCCGTCTGAATCATAATCTCAATATATTGCAGCAAGCTCCGCTTCTGCTGTTCAATTGAATGGATTCGACTGGACAGCCCTGCGAAGAATCCTTCAATCTGCTGCCTGGTGTAGTCAGCCGACTGACCCTTCCAGTCATTCAGCCGCGCATACAGGGCTCTGGCCTCCTGCTCATCTGCCTGCAGGCGGGCCAGCAGCCGTGTAAGCTCCTTCTCCGCAATTCGAAGGTCATTCAGTTCCACCAGCAATTGTCCGCTCATGCCTATCCCCTCCCCTTATGTACATACCATTATCGATCTCCTGGCAGCTCCGGTGTTTAATTAAAATGAACCGGACTCTCATCAGCCTGGCGGAAGGCATCTGCCTTCTGATCAATGAAGTCGAGGAATTGACTCGTATGCTTCATATGCCATGTACTTAATTCGTTAATGGACGCATCAAGCTGGGTTACAATGGGCTCCAGTCTGCGACTGCGGCTGGTATGCAGATATTGAGCCATACGGCTGCGCACCTGATTGAGCTCGGCGTTGCACTGCTGTGCATTTTGCTTCCAGCGGGAAGCGACACTCTTCAGTTCTTCCGGCGTTACCTGAATCAGACCGGAAGCAGCTCCTGCAGCTCCCCCGCCTACACCTGTTTTCGATAGGCGTGGCCCCATGTTTTTGCTGTAGCCAGTCAAGTAGTCCATCAGACGAGGTGAATAACCAATTCGCTCTCCGGTAATCGGATCGTACAGTTCATTGGAAATATAACCATTCTTGAAGTTATATTGATCAAGGCTGTGATAGTTTTCGCCGCCAAAAGAGTTCTTCGCTTTGTCTATGATGCTGACACCGTCGTTCGCTGTCGCGTAATCAGAATTGATATAGTAGGTTGTTCCCACATGCCGATCATATCCGCCAAGCGTACCGCTCGCTACCAGATCGCCCGGATGCGCATAGTTCGTAATCTGGCCATCGAATTTACCCGCTTCCGCCTGACGGCGTACTTCCGGGGTCAGGTTACCCATAACAGATGGGGCACTAAATGTCACTGCAGGTATGCCTGTGTACGCGGATGCATACTGTGCATTCCCCCCACCAAGGGAGTGTCCTGTCATCGAGAAATTCAGATCCCTATGCTTATCCTGCATGTGATTCGCGTAATTCTCGGCCTGATACATCTGGTTAGCCCAACCTGTTGGGGACACGGTTTTCTCAATATCTTTTACCCGGTCGCCAGCCCAGTTCTCCACATCTCGTACTCTGTCCCCGGCCCAATTTTCCACTTTGGATACCCCGGTGAAGTCCTTGACGTTCTCAACACCTTTGTCGAGCCATTCCGGTGTGAGACTATCGACAAATTTGCTGGTCTCTTGCTGGCCTTTGCGGATTAATTCCCCGCCACCAATGCGTCCATCCATAACAAAATCGGGAACAGATCTGTCCAGAGAGGCACTCCCCTCCGTACCGCGGTATGAAATGACTGCTTGCTTGGTCTCCGGGTTGTAGAATGTGACGGCATCAAAGCCGGACAATTTGTTGCTTTCCGTCCCTTCAAGCACCTCCCATCCAGGAAGCTCGGTTAATTTATCACCCGTTTTCTGATCCTGGTAGGCCAGGTCGGATAATGTTCTATATGTCTCGTCATCAATATTCGGCGGTTTGCTCAACAACTACACCTCCAGTTTATTTGGCGTACGGATCGTACCCTTTCGCTTGTATGGCTTCCTCAATCTCCGGGCTAATGACCAGATTCTTGGTTGTTTTCTTTTTGTAATCGTATGATATGCCGAAACTTTGACCCTCATGGTCCTTCACATGCCCTTTCAGACCGATCTGGGAAACCGCCATTTCAGGTAAAAGTTCTTTGCTGGTAATCACAACATCCAGTTCATATTTCTGCTTGAAGTACTGAACCACACTGGATTCGGCCTCCTGGTACAATGCTTGCTTCTCGCTTTCTTTCATATTGCTGCAGCCCCCCAAAATTAAAGTAACCATGATGATAAGTGCAATGAAGCCTTTAAGCCCTCCTGTACGTTGAATACCAATCCCCCCTCGGTCATAATCCTAAGCAGCATTTTAGAGTCCGCCCTATTCATTTGTTAACTGCATCATAGTACAAAATCAACATGCCCACATCGGCTCACGGCATCGTTTTTATATAACTTTCTTCCTAAATGGTTCCAGTAAAGGATTCGGGTTACATTACCCATTTTCCTGATTTTTGCAACAATTTCGCAGCATTTGCGCAGACACGCAAAAAAGAGCCGCCCCATATTAGGGCAGCCCTCCAACTTACTAAGCCTAAGATCTTATTCCAGTACCATCCGCAGGGCAGTCAGCGCAATACCGATAACGAATCCGGTCACGGCGCCGTTAATACGAATCCATTGAAGATCCTGACCTACCTTGTCCTCAATCAATGAGATTAATGAGGCATTATCCATTTTATCAACATTTTCACGGACCAGATTTCCGATCTTGGAGTGGTTTTTCTCCAGCAGCGTTGTTACGCCTTCGACAATCTTGGCATTCATGGCATCCAGCAATGCACTGTCTGAGCGCAGATCGGATAATACCCGCTCAATGGCAGGGAGCGCATACGTCTCCACATACTTTCCATCCTCCATAGCAGCGAGAGCTCTTTCCCTCAGTTCGGCAAGCTTGTTGAGCACGGTTTCTTCCGCGTTCCAGCTGTCCAGCAGGCTGTCTTTCCAGCCGTTCAATCCGCCGCGCACACTTTCGTTCAAGGCAAGACGCACCGCTTGAGTTCGAACCAGACCTAACACCTTATACCGGAGGGCACTTCCCTCACGTTTCATATCCTCTACCTGGTCAAATAAATATCCCTGCAGGATGCTGCCAAGCTTCTCCTCATTCATATAGCCAAGGAAGGCATTCATGGCAAATTGCATAAGGCCATTCATCTGAATGCCACTAATAGCTTTCATGCCGCTCTCACCCAGAAACGTGATGGTCTCCGGCTTCACCAGCCACTCTTCAGCCTGCTTCAACCCGTAGTCCAGTGCCTTCGTGTCATATCCACGTTCACTCAATTGGATGGACGCCCGTTCCAGGATCGGTCCAAGGTCGAAAGCCCCGGCCTGTGATTTGATCTCACTCGCAACCAGCGGCGCAATCTGCTCCAGCGGCAGCCCTGCCAAAATACGTTTGCACAGCGTGTCGATCATCGTTTTGACGCCATCATTGTGAAGTTCACGTGACATGATGTCGATTACCATTTCTGCTGCCTTGAAACCGGCAATTTTCTCGGTAATGCTGTCTTTGTTGAGCAGATTGTTCTCCACCGCAGAAACAAGGCCCTCCGTCATCTTATCCCGGTTTTTCGGCAGCAAGGCCGTATGCGGAATCGGAATGCCGAGCGGGTGGCGGAACAATGCCGTTACAGCGAACCAGTCGGCAAGCCCCCCTACCAATCCTGCTTCAAATGAACCCACCAGCAGCTTGCCTACAACACTGCCCTGAAACGGCAATGAAGCGGCAAAGCCTGCCCCCATTACGACGAGTGACCAGGCTGCTGCCTTTTTGGTTTGTTTAGGTTTAGCCATCATTCTTGCTCCTTTATCATTAATCGCACGTCTGATCCCAACTGGACCCATCCGTGCATATTCCGTTCTTTTTCGAATGTGAGTATTCCAAAGTCGTTAACAGCACTTTTCATTATTTTCGCTTCCACATCGCGTATACTTCATCTTATCACCCGCAAGCACCAAAACCAAACCTCCAACTGCCAAAAAAGAGTAAAAGAGCTTTATTTTCCGTTAATTTTCTGCCCATCTTTTTTCCATTCCCTAAGTGCTTTTAGTATAATCAGGAAAGATGGCCTATCCTATGCGATTGGCTGCCTTACAGCAGGGTAATTACATAGTGGGATAAATGAAGGAACAGGGGAGGAAATACGGATCATGAAAAACGTGCAGGACACAACGACACTCTATAACGGAGTCAAAATGCCTTGGCTGGGTTTTGGCGTATTCAAAGTGAAAGATGGAGAAGAAGTGGTTGAAGCCGTCAAAACGGCCATTCAGGCAGGTTATCGCAGCATCGATACAGCCAAAGCCTACAACAACGAGACCGGTGTAGCCCAAGGTATTCGTGAATCCGGAGTTGCCCGCGAGGATCTGTTCATTACCACCAAAGTTTGGAACAGCGACCAAGGCTATGAATCAACATTGGCCGCCTTCGAAGCCAGCATGGAACGACTCGAACTTGAATATCTTGATCTCTATTTGATTCACTGGCCAGTCAAGGGCAAATACAAGGATACATGGAGAGCACTAGAGAAACTGCACCGCGAAGGACGCATCCGCGCTATAGGCGTAAGCAACTTCCAGATTCACCATCTGGAGGATCTGATGACGGATGCCACCGTCAAACCTGCTGTGAATCAGGTCGAGCTTCACCCGCTACTGATTCAATCGGAGCTCCGGGACTACTGCAGTAAACACCAGATCCAAATTGAGGCCTGGTCTCCACTCGGCCAAGGCAATCTACTGGAACATCCGCTTCTTCAGGAAATTGCAGCGAAGTACAGCAAATCCCCCGCACAGGTCATTTTGCGCTGGGATCTTCAAAACGGCATCGTAACCATACCAAAATCCGTTACGCCACAGCGTATTCGAGAGAATGCTGATCTATATGATTTTGAACTGACTGCGGATGAGGTTGAACAGATTAATGGACTGAACGAAAACAAACGCTTCGGTTCGGATCCGGATAACTTTAACTTCTAAGTTCAGTCATTTAGACAAGCTTCATGAAATATAGGAAAAACCAAAAAAATCCCGATTTGAATGCATCTGCATCCGAATCGGGATTTCGCCGTTCAATCGTTTTAACCGATCAGCCTTTGGAAACCAGCTTGAAATCATCATAGTGGAAACCTGGTGCAACCACACACGTTACCAATACAGGCTCATCTCCCAGCGGACGTGCCGTTTGCCATACCCCAGCTGGAACAAGTACCTGCGGCGATTGCCCTGCAGCAAGATCCATGCCGAGCACGAGCACTTCCTCATTCTCAGGGTTTTCCCCTTTGCCGCCCAGTTTCAATTCAATTGGACTTCCGCTGTGCCACAACCACAGCTCATCGGACAAAACGGTGTGCCACTCGGAAATTTCATGCGGGTGCAGCAGGAAGTACGTCGAGCTTGCAGAGAATCTTGGACCCGAATAAGCTTCCGGCAGAACGGATTGCGGGATTTGATAAGAAGCCTTCCATACTTCCTTATACCAACCGCCTTCAACGTGGGGCTGCATATCCAGCGCAGCAACCAGAGGCGATAATTCATGTGTCGTCATAACCTGTTTCCTTCCTTCCAAATCATATTGGAGACCCTCTTTCAGAGTTTGGCCTCACTCTCCCTACTGTAAAACATCGCTGTTCGTTTGTCACCCTTAGAACACGTCCATCCCATTTGAACGAAACTTTTGATAGCGTTTACAACAAACTGGATTTTCCGTTATGATATGGATATAAACGTAAATCAGACGAAGTAGAAGGGAGCCTGATCATGAGTATGATTGAGGATCGAATCGGACCCAAATATCGCATTGGGGAAAATTCATTCACCATTGAATACATGCGCAGACATGAAGGCAATGCCATGCCGCAGCCTCACGCTCATCCATTTTACGAGCTGTATTACCTGCTTGAAGGAGAACGGGTGTATTCCATGAACGGCCAGCTCCTGACCGCCAGCAAAGGTGATCTGATCCTCATTAATCCACATGATGTGCATACAACGTCCAGAGGAAACAGGCCCGGATTCGAACGAATACTTATTGGTTTCTCTCCTTCGTTTGCCACCGGGATGGAACTTGGCGTGTGCGGTCTGCTCCCTTTCGAACGATCCAGGCTGCTTCACTTCCCCGAATCAGAGCAGCAAGAGATGGAACGCATGCTATGGCAGATGCTGCGCGAATGCAAGGAGCGTCGCCCTCACTATGAGATGGTTGTCCGAAGCCTGCTCGCTCAGCTTCTGATCCATATCTATCGCGTAGAAGAAAATAGCCGCCTGATGTCACCCGGCCCGATTCACCCGATGCAGGACAAAATCGGCGAGATTGCCGCTTACGTGAACAGACATTACAACGAACCGCTTACCCTGGAGGATGCGGCAGCCCGTTTCTATATCAGTCCATCCTATCTGAGCCGGATGTTCAGTCGGTTTACCGGTTTTCGTTTCAGTGAATATTTACGGGTTGTACGGGTGCGGGAAGCGCAGCGGCGCCTATTGTCCACCCAGGAGCGGGTGCAGTTGATCGCGGAGAAGGTCGGGTTTGAGCACACGGCTCATTTCAACAAAACATTCAAACAGGTGACCGGAACCACCCCTTTGCGCTATCGAAAAGAGCATCGCTAGTACGGGGAATCTTGGAAAGTTGAAGATAGAAGCCGAGTGGGTAGCCCTACCAAGATAGATGTGTCTCTATATCACAAAAATCAGGATGATATCTGGAGACACATGCTACACCACTGCGGCTGAATGTGAAATAACGAACGACTTGCCATTCTTTCGTATCAAGGACTCTTATCTGCGGATGAGCACACCGCTTCTTACCTCAGGGCCCATAGAAATCTGGCGTCCTTCCTCATCTGCATCGTCCTCCCGGCATACAATTCCGGCAGACTCGTGTCCTGTTACAATCAGAAGCCGGCCGTCAGCTCCCTTCCCCTGTATGCCCTCTATTTCAGCACCCTTGCACTGGTGTAAATGGATCAATGATCCTTCGGAAATCCGGGCTCTCAGATTGGCAATTCTCAAGTGCTTCGCATGAGCACACTGTATACCGCTTCGAGCAGTGACGTCATATCCTTCGATTACTACACCGTCCAGAGGCATTTCGGGCAGTCCGCTTACGAATAAAGCCATCTCTGCACCTGCACAGATAACATCCGATATTCGAATATCGCGGAACACCGGGGTCTCTTCACTAATGTCCTGAAACAGATCGCTGCCGCGGGCTGATCCCTCCATATTCGCATAGAAAAAGGAAAACGAGATGGCTTCCATGATGATATCTTTCATATAGATACGTTGAATTTCAATATCCTCAACAACTCCACCGCGCCCGCGGGCGCTTTTGAACCTTAGTCCAATATCCGTCCCAATAAACGTACAATCCGATACCCGCACATGCCGTACGCCACCCGACATCTCACTGCCAATAACGAATCCGCCATGACCATGATATACGGTGCAGTCCCGAATTGTAATATATTCAGATGGCAAACCTAGCTCTCGGCCCTCAGCGTCCTTGCCGGATTTCAGGCAGATGGCATCATCCCCCACATCGAACACACTGTGCTCCACGACGACATGACGGCATGACTCAATATCCAGCCCATCACCATTTTGAGAAAACCACGGATTTCGTACACTCACGTTACGTATGGTAACATGCTCCGATGCCCACGGATGCAGGTTCCATGCAGGTGAGTTCTGGAATGTTGGACCATCCAACAGCACCCGCTTGCACCGACGCAAACTGACCATGTTCGGACGTAAAAAGTCTCTAGCTCCCTCATAAGCGGACAGTTCGCGCTCCTGTTCCATATGAAGCCGGTTGGCAATGGCGCCACCTTCGAGGGCTGAGGCCGAAGGCCACCAGATTTCTTCATTTTCACCCGAATGCTCTACAACACCACCGGAATCAACCAATTGACTCCATTGTGAAGCGGTCATCTTGGACCGTTTGACTGGACGCCATGCTTCTCCGCTGCCATCCCATATCCCCTCACCTGTAATCGCGATATCCTCCAACGATTCTCCGTCAATTGGAGATTGGCATCTTACCACCTGCCACCCCTCGAAGCTCGAAGCAATCAGAGGATAATGATCAAACTCGCGACTGAACGTTACCAATGCTCCCGCCTCTGTGTGCAGCTCAATGCGACTGCGAAGCACAATCGGACCTGTCAGCCAGACTCCTGCGGGAATAACAATTCGTCCGCCACCGGCTTCAGCACACGCAGCTATAGCAAGCCTGAACACCTCCGTGTTGTCCGTCACGCCGTCTCCTTTTGCTCCGTAGTCCGTGATGCGGAAATCCCGAGCAGGAATGTCAGGTAGAGCAACCTCATAGGCTTTCGTATCAGCTTGGATACCTTCTCCTGTACGTAATGGGGAGTAGTATGTATTCATCGTTCAGAACATCCTCTCTTCTCTGTATTGGGATTGGACTGTGATCGACATAGCATCGCTTTCAGGAATGAGTATTATCACCCATCATATCAACGGGATCTGGACCAAGGTTGTGTTTTTTTGCCATGTAGCGTTAGAATTTGAGGTTATTTGTTCCGTTACCCTGGACATAGGATAGGTATCAACATCAGTATACTCTATACATCTATTCCAAAGGTTGTAAAAACTCTAGGAGATTCGATTCATTTTTCTGTCAGGATTCGTCACAAACAACTTACCAACTTAACAAATACATGACGCATTTTTGGTCTACAGCCCTATTAAACCTCATACTTATGTCATGTTTTATTACAAACCAATTGCCAGAAGAAGGATGACTATGTATGATTAAATAACTAGTTTCAATTTATTCCTTATTATTCCTTTTCCAAACCAACGTTGCAGAAAGGATGGGTTACTCTTGATTGAATTTAGGGGTGTGCAGAAGCACTTTGGTCATTTTCATGTCCTCAAAGATATTCATCTTCACATTGAAGAAGGAGAGGTCGTTGTCATTATTGGCCCTTCCGGCTCTGGCAAAAGTACACTGCTCCGCTGCATCAACCGTCTGGAGACCATTTCGGAAGGCGAACTCGTCGTCAGCGGTGTCCCTTTACATCAGAAAAAGGTGGACATCAACCTCTTCCGTCGCGACATTGGCATGGTATTTCAACACTTCAATCTCTATCCTCACAAAAAAGTCATCGATAACATTACACTTGCCCCAGTAAAGGTACGCAAACAGCCCAAAGCTGAGGCAGCTGCTACGGCAATGAAATATTTAACCCGTGTTGGCATTGCCGACAAGGCTGACAGCTATCCCTCCCAGTTGTCCGGTGGACAGCAGCAGCGGGTCGCTATCGCGCGAGGACTCGCCATGGAGCCCAAAATCATGCTCTTTGACGAGCCCACCTCGGCGCTCGACCCCGAAATGATCGGGGAAGTACTGGATGTCATGCGCTCTCTCGCACATAACGGCATGACCATGGTTGTCGTTACCCATGAAATGGGCTTCGCCCGTGAAGTGGCAGACCGTGTCATTTTCATGGACGAAGGACGGATCGTGGAAGAGGCTTCTGCCACAGAATTTTTCGATAACCCGCGGGAAGAGCGGGCACAGCAGTTCCTAAGTCGTCTAATTCATCATTGAGAATGATAGGATATTCCATTTTGAAAGGGGTCTTTACTCATGAAGAATTTGCTGAAGTGGCCGTCGTTTGTCCTTGTTTTGGTTCTCTCGCTGGCATTGGCCGGCTGTAGTACAGGAGAGGAATCTACCGGCAGCGGTGGTGGTGGCGGTGATGATAATACTGCAGCCAAAGGAACCATTGAACAGATTAAGGAGCGCGGCAAGCTGATTGCCGGGGTCAAATATGATACGAAGCTCTTTGGCTTGAAGGACCCGGCAAGCGGTGAGGTCGAAGGATTCGATATTGATATCGCCAAGGCACTTGCCAAACAGATCCTTGGAGACGAGACCAAGGTTGAGCTGAAAGAGGTCACATCCAAAACCCGGATTCCCATGCTCCAGAACGGTGACATCGATATCATCATCGCTACTATGACGATCACAGACGAGCGGAAGGAGCAGGTGGATTTCAGTGACGTTTACTTCGAGGCAGGACAGTCCCTTCTTGTAAAAAATGATAGTGCCATCACCGGACTGGAGAGCCTTGGAGGTGTGAAGGTGCTCGCAGTTAAAGGTTCAACCTCTGCACAGAATATTCGTGAAAAAGCACCGGATGCCGAAGTACTGGAGTTCGACAACTATCAGGATGCCTTCACTGCGCTCAAAGCAGGCAAAGGTGAGGCACTGACGACGGACAATATCATCCTGATCGGCATGCAGCAAACGGACAACAACTACAAGCTGGTTGGTGGCAACTTCACAAGCGAGCCATATGGAATGGCCATCCGCAAAGGCGACTCTGCTTTTGTAGAAGAAGTAAACAACCTGCTCAAGAGCATGAAAGACAGTGGTGAATACGATACGTTACATGAAAAATGGCTTGGCACCAAGCCCGAGTAACCTCGATTAACGATGAACGAGCGGCGGTTTTCATCTGTAGGGACTAAACCACCCGTATAGCATGAGTCGCCGCTTCACATCTGGAGAACGGAGGCTTCGCCTACATGGGCAAATTGGATTTTGATGTATTGTTCAAGCATTCCGATCGTTTCCTGGAGGGATTCCTCAATACGATTCAAGTAAGCATCATGGCTTTGATCGGCAGTTTTATCCTTGGAGCAATCATGGCAATCTTTCGGATATCCCCCATCAAGCCGCTCAATTGGATCGGTACGGCTTTTGTGGAATTCATTCGAAATATTCCGCTTCTGCTGGTCGTGTTCTTCTTTTACCTTGGACTGCCCGCCCTTGGCATTTCACTGGACGGGTTTGTCTCTGGTACGCTAGGTCTTACCATCTACACAGCAGCTTTTATTGCAGAAGCCATCCGGGCAGGCATTCAGACCGTCCCCCGGGGACAGCTGGAGGCCGCTAGATCTTCAGGTTTGTCCTACGTACAGGCCATGAACCTGATTATTTTGCCGCAGGCAATCAAGATTGTGCTTCCATCCATCGGCAATCAATTTATCAACCTGGTCAAAAACTCCTCCATTCTTGCCGTTGTTGCTGGCATGGACCTGATGTATTTTGCCGATCTGGTCAATTCGGATACGTTCCAGCCACTGAGCGTGTATACCATTGTTGCACTTTTCTACCTGGTACTGACGCTGCCGCTCAGTTTTCTGGTTCATTATATGGAGCGCAGGTTTGGACAGAGCGACGCCGAAGCACGAGGCCGCAAGGGCAAGCCGAAGAAAAACAAGCCGGCCGGGCAGGTTACCATGTGATTTAGCCATACCACTATTCAGCCTAAGCATTACTCACAGAAGGAGGTCGATGTACTATGGACTTTAGCGGGGCTTATGCCTGGCCCAACCTTCGTTTCCTGCTGCATGGATTCCTGATCACCTTGCAGGTGGCAGGACTGTCAATCGTCTTCAGCTTTGTTCTCGGCACCGTGCTGGGTACCGTCCGGTATACCCGTATTCCGGTCCTGTCACAGATCATTGCGGTTATTGTGGATACAATTCGAAACCTGCCGCTGCTGCTGATCATCTTCTTCATTCATATTGTCCTGCCCCAGCTGGGGATTAAGATGTCCGTCTTCTGGTCCACCGTCGTTGGGCTTAGCCTGTTCGAAGGCGCCATGATCGCCGAAATCGTTCGTAGCGGTCTCAAATCGGTTGAGCGCGGACAGGTGGAAGCCGCCCGTTCCTCCGGTCTCAGCTATATGCAGACCCTGGGCAGCATCATTATGCCTCAGGCACTGCGCCGCATGTCACCGCCGATGGTCAGTCAGTTCATCTCCCTGCTGAAGGATACGTCCCTGGCCATTATCATCTCCTTGCCGGAGCTGATGCACAACGTGCAGATCCTGGGCGGTCAGAGCTTCGATTACGTTATCCCGGCGCTCCTGCTCGCAGCGGTCTTGTATTTTGTTATCAATTACACCCTTTCCATCGTGGCCCGGCGCCTTGAGGCAAGAATGAATTGATTCGGTTAGATCTATCGAAAGGCATTGTGTATGCACATAAGAGTCCAGCTAAACACATCTCTGTGTCTAGCTGGACTCTTTATTATTTGCGTATTGTTTCCGATTTCAAATTGCCACTCCATTTTGCCGTAATTCTTTCTGCAGCAACGCAACAGGGAGTGACAGTGGATCAAGCTGCATTTGCACTGCCAATGCAGCTGATGTTCCGGCTGCCTCCCCCGTAGCCATGCAACTGGGAGTCAACCTTGTTGTAGCATGGGCCTCATGCGTGGTAGAGATGCAGCGTCCTGCTGCCAGCAGGTTTCGGATATTGCTGGAGATCAGGCAGCGGTATGGAATATCGTATGCTCCATCTCCTTCAATAAATGCAGCCGTTACGCCTTGACCTGAAGGATCATGTATATCAATGGGATAACCACTTCTGGCGATAACATCGTCAAACTTTCGCCCCGTAACTACGTCTTCCCTCGTCAAAGAATAATGTCCAATAATCCGTCTCGATTCACGTATGCCAATCTGGGGAGCAACTGCAGAAATCGAAGCCCGCTCAAATCCGGGAACATCGTGCTGCAAGAATTCAGCGATCATGAGTACCTGCTTCCTGCCTTCCTGCTCAGCAGAAGTCAGATCCTCCGCATTGGTAGCATCCAGTCCCTGGACCCTGGTACAGTTAATCAACACTTCATCCTCAGCAGGCCCGGTAAAAAACAATACCTGATCACGGTTAATCGGAATCCCTGACTTCTGCCATTGCGAATAAAAACCACTCACCCCGGTTAACGGAATACGATCCAGCTCTGCAACAGGTGTTTTGGCGTAGAAATCTTCTGGGTGCTCCAGAATATACTGCTTTACTCGCTCAAGGTTTACGCCACGCATTCGAAATTTCATGGTCATAGGCTGGGACCGTTGATCTCCATCACGTCCCTTTGCGATAGCAGCGCCAGCTAGATAAGCTGCATCTGCATCGCCACTGGTATCGACAAATACTTTTGCTCTAAGCTCCATTCGGCCCGATTTGTTTGTTAATCTAACCGCTTCCACCCGGTTTTCCAGAGCAACCACTTCATCCACGAAGCTGTGTAACAACAGCCGAACACCTGCCTCTTGCAGCATATCCGCAGCAACCACCTGATAAATGGCCGGGTGGTATGGTGTAACACTATGCACAAATCCTACTGTATCGCGGAGATGTCCTGGAGATCCCCCTCGCTCCTTCAATCGGTCAACGATCTCCTGAGCGATACCTCTAATTACCTGCTCGCCGCTCTCTGTGTGAAATGTCATCCAAGGATAGACCATAGCTGCGGTCGACATCCCACCAACAAACCCATACCTTTCTACCAACACCGTACGCACGCCGTGTCGTCCGGCAGCAATTGCCGCCGCAATGCCAGCAGGGCCTCCACCCACAATGACAACATCCGCTTGTTCTATCTTCATGCTCCTTTGGTCGTTCATCCTACTCCTCCTCTCCTTGTTTAGCTGACTATTCTTTGAGTCCTGTCATCGCAACACCCTCAATGAATCGCCGTTGAGCTATGAAAAAGACAATCAGCAATGGCATAGTCGCCATAACCGTAGCACTCATCAAATATTGCCAGGCTGTACCCACTTCATCCGTAAACAGGGACAAGCCTAGCGGTAGCGTCATTAACTCGCGTGAATTAATGAAAATTAACGGATCAAAAAACTCATTCCAAATGGTGACAAAGGTAAAGATCGTCAGCGTCGCCATACCAGGTTTGGCAATCGGCAGCATTATGCGCGCATATATCCGGAACCTGCTGCAGCCATCAATCATCGCCGCTTCCTCCAGTTCAGTTGGGACCGTAATAAAAAACTGTCGCATCACAAAGATTCCGAATACACCACCTGCCCCGAAGATTGGAAGTAAAATCAGCGGGAGATGTGTATCAATCCAGCCCAGCTGCCGCATAAACAAAAACATGGGGATTGCTGTCACCTCATGAGGAATCATCATGGCACTTAGTAACACAAGGAATACCACATTGCGGCCCTTGAATGGAATTTTAGCGAAAGCATATCCCGCAAGAGAGGCGAAGAATACCGTGCCCAGGACAACCAAAACAGCAATATACGCACTATTCAAATAAAAACGATGGAATGGAATTAATCGAAAGACATCGATGTAATTCTGAAATCGGAACGTTTCCGGTATCCACTGCGGTGGATACGTAAATATACTCTGAGGCTCCTTGAACGATGTTGATATCATCCAAATAAAGGGCACAATCATGATCAGTGAGATCAATGTCAGCAATAAATACGTACCAACTGCCCCTCCTGCTGTATGAACAGATGGCTTAGGCAT
Source organism: Paenibacillus sp. 7523-1 (assembly GCF_002276415.1). Taxonomy (NCBI): domain Bacteria; kingdom Bacillati; phylum Bacillota; class Bacilli; order Caryophanales; family Paenibacillaceae; genus Paenibacillus; species Paenibacillus sp. 7523-1. The sequence goes on from NZ_NPBR01000024.1 coordinate 247,667, forward strand.
CGCTTTCATTGAAAACCCACCTCTTTCGTAGCTGCCATTGCAGCAGCGTCAGAATCATTACGATAAAAAATAGCACATACGCCAATGCGGAAGCATAACCGAATTGAAACAGTTTAAAAGCCTTTTCCCAGATGTAATAGACTAACACCTTGGTGCTATTGCTTGGACCTCCCTGTGTCATCACATAAATCTGCCCAAACACTTTGAGCGATCCAATGACCGTCATAACCACGGTCAAAAATACCGTAGGTGTAATCATTGGAAGCGTCACATGAAAAAAGGTTTTCTGCCTACCTGCACCATCCAGTTTGGCCGCTTCGTACAGTGATCTGGGTACCTGCTGAATTGCGGCTATGAATAGTACCATATTTAGGCCAACATTTTTTAGCACACTGGTCACAATCACCGCGGGCATCGCCAGATCCTGATTGTAGAGCCAGGCCGGTCCTTTGATGCCTATCATCAACAGAAGCTGATTGATCAGTCCCGACTCTGTCGCATACATAAGCTTCCATACAATTGCCCATACAATAAGTGAAGTCATGACCGGAACGAAGATAGCTGTACGGAATATCCCGATGCCACGCAGACTTTTGGATAGCAGCAAAGCGAGTAGCAACGCCAGCACGATATTCAGCGGAACAAGTCCAGCTGTGAAATATACGGTGTTTCCCAGTACCTTCCAAAACATCTTATCTACCATGATCTCGCGGTAGTTATTCAGCCCAATAAAGTGATGGTCTCCGAGCAATGGCCAATCGGTCAAGCTCATGTATAACGCGAGGCCCATTGGAAAGAGCAGCAGCAGAGTAAAACCAAGAACCATCGGAGATACGAATAGCCATCCTGCAATCTGGGCCTCTCTTGCAAGCGGTCCTCTTCCTGAATATTTGCGTGAATTGGTCAACGCTGGCCCTCCTCATCTCATCCGTCTTCCTTCTACTTCAGTTTGTCCATGGCATTGCGAAACCCGTTAACGACTTTTCGCAGTTGCTCCTCCGTTTTACCTGTTACGACTGCCCCAAGCATAATCGCCTTAACCCCGGTATCGTGCAGCACCCGCACATCCTCCTGTACCAGTCTCCTCTGGGAAGGGACCAACACCGGAAGCTCTGCTTGCATCACTAACCGGCGATACCGGAGGACATCTGAGAAGCTTAGCGATGTCCCATACTCTTCTCCAGGGACAATCGATGCTTCCAACGCGGTAAAACCATAATGTTGAGCCTCCTTAACCAAGGAAGGGTCGTAGTGTTCATTGATCGCGAAAGTTTTATCCAGACCGAGCTCACCCAGCATGAAGGATGGTAAATGGTGAGCATATATGGAATAGAAATCAAAACCCAAACCGGAAAGCCTTATCACATCTTCCCGTTGAATCCCATCAATGGTACCCGACGGGACCACTCCAAGCGGACCGTTAAATTGGGATCGGATATCACGGAAGTTTTCAATGTATTCATCCAGCGGACCAAAGTGATTTCCACTGGCGCGGTGTCCGACATTGCAATGTACTTTTAGTGCGTCTGCCCCTTCTTCAATGGCTGCCCGGGCCAGTGCTGCATCGTTAGCGGGCAGGCTGACTACAAGCAACATGCGTTGTCCGTTCAGCGCTTCTTCCAATTGCCCCATACCGTTACCTCCTTTAAATATGCCATTATTTATTATTGCAGCAGACCTTGAATCTCTTCCTGCATCTGCTTCAGATTATCCTGAGGTGTGGCTAAACGGGCAAATAATCGATCGAAACCCTGCAATACTGCATTGTCGATGTCTTGCCAGCGAATGTGGCCCGGAATCAAGCGTGCTTTCGGCATTTCATCAATTACTGCCTGAACAATATGTTCCTTGCTAGGATTATTCGGCTGATTAATGAAAACATCGGAATTCAGCACTGAGGTACGCGGAGGAACAAAGTAAGTTGCCGTGGCTTGAATTCCCTGTTCACTAGCAAAAAACTTCAGCAGTTTCTTTGCTTCTTCGGGATGTTTACTGTCATTAAACATGGCATATCCCGCCTGACCCAGCATGGGCACACTGCCCTGAGATCCTGAAGGCATCGGGGCAATACTCCATTCGAAGTCCATAATCTCTCTTGCTTTGGACACGTAGCTGTAGTTGTCGAAAAACATTCCCACATTACCAGCATCGAAGCTGACCTGCTCACCTGCCTTCGGGTGCGACTCATCGGTAAACATCATCCGTTCAAGCAATTCCAAGGTTTGCACACCATAAGGATCATTCCAGGTAAATTTCATCATGCTCTCATCAAAAGGCCCGCTGCCATTGGACCAGGAATAGGAGGAAAGAACAGCCCAAGTCTTCCAATCGCGAAAAAAGTTGGCACCGTAAATTCGGTTTGTTGCTTCCTTGCTGGCAATCGTCTTCGCTGTCTCTTCAAATCGCTCCCACGTCCATTGCCCTTGAGCGGCGAGCGTGTTGGGATCCGTAAGGCCAGCCTGGTCGAATAGCGATTTGTTGTAGAACATGACGACCGGAGGCGTGGAGAACGGCAAGCCAAGCAGTTGTTCACCATCCCGAAACAGATCCAGCGTACTTGGAATATAGTCACCCAGCTTGAACTCTGCATCATCCTTGAATTCCGATACGTCTGCCAGAATGTGATTGGATTTGAATTGTGGAATCATCCGCTCGGAGACCCAGGCGATATCCGGTAGCGAGCTGCCAGCTGCAAGCACAGATATTTTTTGCTGGTATTCCGCAAAGGGTACGGATTCCATCGTCACCTTGATGCCCGGATTTTCCTGTGTGAAGCTATCAATCAACTTGTTATAAACGTCCATGTGCGCCTGATTTCCCCACATCATGAACTTCAGTTCAACCTCTTCATCTCCTGCGGATGTATTCTCAGGGTCACTACCGGAATTGGAGCCTGCACAGCCAATTAATGCAACAATGATGAATACGAGCATGAACATCAATCCTGCTTTTTTCATGGAAATCCCCCTTGTGGCTTAGTGGTGTACACGTGCAACCAAATTATAGCGAAGGAATCAATTGTTCTAAATCACGCCAGCTATAGAAATGGTACGATTTTTCAAGGACTTATGCTGTTTGACACCTACTATAGCTGCTCATCCGTACTGAATCGGTTCCGATATTCCCCTGCCGTCCAACCCACCTGCTGTTTGAATACCAGCATGAAGTGTTTGGGACTCTGATGTCCGGACAACCTCGCTACGTCATATATTTTCAGTTGGGTGTTGACCAATAGCCACTTCGCCCGCTCCATGCGCACCTCAGCGATGTATTCAGAAAAGGTTATCCCCGTTTCATTTTTGAAGAGCTGGCTTAGGTAGGTTGGATTCAGATGAACAAGTGCTGCTATGGTCTGCAGGCGCAGATCCCCATCCGGGTGAAGCCTGATATATTCCTTTACATCACGAATCGTCTTTCGGGTATCTCCACTGTTACACTGTGCTTCCTTCGTTGTATCTACCTTCTGGCTGGACGAAATGCCGTACCTGCGGTTCAGCAGCAATTGAATTTTATGAATGGCGGTAACCCACTCGTGAAGTTCCACTGGTTTCAGCAGGTAATTCAGTACGCCATATTCCATCGCTCTACGCGCATACTCAAACTCGCCATAGCCGCTGATGACGATGATCAGCAGTTCGGGGTACATTTCCCGAGCTTTGGAAACCAGGGTCAGTCCATCCATTTCTCGCATGCGAATATCTGTAATCAGTACATCAGGCACATTACTTTTCATAAAATCCAGAGCCTCAGTTCCTCCAGAAGCCTCACCAATAACGCGAAACTCAGGAGCTGTCTGAATAATCAACTCTCGTAACCCGTCGCGGATGACCCTCTCATCTTCTACAAGCAAAACTCTATACATGCACGTTATCCCCTTTCTCCTGCAGCGGTATAGTAATTGTGGCAGCCAAACCCTGCCCGAGACTTCCGTCAACGCTCAGACTGGCGCCTTGTCCATAAATAAGATGGAGCCGTTGTGCTATATTGGTGAGCCCTAAATTACCTCCAACATTACAACGCAGGAATTCACTTGAGGGAAGCTGGGAGAATGACTCGTTCCATTTGTCAATCTCTTCTTGGCTTAGACCTTTACCATTATCTCGAACGGTAAGCAGCAGCTCTTGATCAAACTTCAAGGCCGATATCCAAATCATTCCCCCATCCTCCTGCCCTTCAATTCCATGGTATACTGCGTTCTCCACGAGTGGCTGCAAAATCAGCTTGGGAATCAAACCATCCATGACCTCTTCTTCAACTTCAAAAATCACCTGCAGCCTTCCGTTATAACGCACCTGTTGAATGCGTACATATGATTGTACAAAAGCTAATTCCTCCTGAAGGAGTACGATCCGATCCACCTTATCAATGGTGTAACGCAGCAGCTTGCCCAAGGCCGTCACCATGTTGGACACTTCTGTATGCTTCCTGCGGATGGCCATCATATTAATGGACTCCAGCGTATTGTATATAAAGTGAGGATGGATCTGACTTTGCAGTGCTGACAGCTCTGCTTCCCGTTCTCGAATACTGAGTAGAAACACCTCGTTAAACAAGCGGTGAATCTCTTCCATCATTCGATTAAACCCCCGGCCAATCTGTCCGAATTCATCACTGCCGAAACTTGCCACACGCTGGGTAAAGTCACCCTGCTCCACCCGAATCATATTTTGCTTTAGGCTGATTAACGGCCTTGTTACACGATAGGATATAAGAGCCGCCAGAATGGCTACGCCCGCCATGCACAGAATAGCGAACCCAAAAGTAAACGAAAGCATTTTACCCGATTCCTTTTGTATGACAGAAATGGGTGTAAGACTAATGACTGATAACCCGGAATAATTCGAGTAATGCCGTACATACAGATAGGAGCTCCCGTCTAGTTCCACCTTTTGATTTCCTGCATAGTCTTGAAGCTGCTCCAGCTGCAAAAGCTGATTGTATGTGGATCTTCCACCAAGTGAAGTTCGCTCAAACACAAGCCGCTGCTTGCTGTCCACTATCATGAGACTCGCATTTTCCTCAAAATTCAGATTGGATAGCAGCTGGCTAAAGGCGTCCAGCCGGATATCAATCAGAATATATCCCAGCCGTTTGAGCGTGCCTGGATCACGGAGCTCTCGGGCAACAGAGATATAGGCTTCTTCAACCTTGTCTGTGTAGTAGCTTGGATGATGTGGAGGGAGCAATCGCCACTCTCCCTCCGATCCACTCAACTCTGCAAACCAATTATCCAGTCTACTGTCCCATACCGGCTTCACCGCCAATGAATCCAGGTTCGAGAACAGGATGCCACTGTTCGAGATCAGGTGAATGCCGCGAATTTCCGGACGATCATAGGCCTGACCCGAAGTATAGAGCTTCATCTTCAAGTAATCGTCGGACCTTGCCCAAGTAGCAGTCCCCATTGGGGCGTTGTACTTTCCCAGAATACTCAGCACCGTCTGATCATAGAGCGGTAAGAGCGATATACGCTCGAAATCCCTCAACAGCCGATTCAGATTGGTGTTGATCTGCCGGATCATATCAATAGTGAACTGCTCGGTTTTTCGATCAATTGTCTGTGAAAAATGGTAATAGTTGACCAATCCCTGTAAACTTAGCGGAAGCAAAGTGAGAACCACGAACAACACCAGCAGCTTCGTGCGCAGGTTCATGTTTCTTTTTGAACAACCTAGTACCTTGTCCATTTAATCGATCCCTCCCACTGTGTCATTCAAGAATCTCCTTCAAAAACCACACTGGATATCGTTGGCGTTTATCATATCGAGTTTCAAGGATGGTTGGCTATCCTGCCAACACTGGGATTGGTATGGAATTTCAAGATAAAACCACCCTCACTTCAATGAAAACCAAAAAAAGCCGACTGTATCGCTCTACAGTCGACTATTTCTATGAACAAAATAATTCAATAAGACGAGATGTCTTTACCAGTGGATGGAATAATGCTACGTCGCTTTCTTGAAACTAAAAAACCGACTGCATTATGCAATCGGTTGTCTGTTCATATATTGTTGTTTTCTATATTTAAAACGGTTATATTCATTAATCAATTCGTCCAGTACCATCGATTGTTGAAGGACTTTGTAGTCTTGCATGCCATGATGCTCCGCCAAACGACTTAATTCTTGCCTGTTCCGTTCAATCTGGTCTACAACTTGACTTGGTCCTTTCATAGCATGCACCCCCTTCTTTATAGACCATTTTAGGATAGATTGCCAAAAAATTCATATTTTATTCCTTTGCAAATCAAAAAGTTTATTTGCAGAGGTATTCATTCATTACCAAGCATTTTATGAAAGTTCCTTGTGCCACTCAATTTCTACAAGATATGGATAGACTGATCCCCTTCCCCTCTACATATCGATTCTGAAGTAGGCTTTCATTAGAACGTTAGAAGTTCAATCCGCAATTGTTTTACTCTGTTTGCAAATAAGTTTATTAAATGTCTCTATCCCATTTTTATTACAAAAAAACAGCAACGTCCCTAAAGTTCAGAACAATGCTGTTTTAAATTAATCATTGTATATGTGTTTAACTCTAGTTATACCCCTCCATTGCCATGAGTGCTAGGACTGTACATTACAGGATTACTGGAAATAGGTTGAGGGTACCAGTTGAATAATAAAATAGTACTAAACAAAACTATGATTAAAGCTGCTTTTTTTCTCATAATTACTGTAAACCTCCCCAATTATAGTTTTATACTTACTTTCTAATTCTACTGTAACTCTACTTCTATGTCTCTCAAATAATCCCACACATTGCAAAAGTATGGATTCACTTTTCATTGTATTTGCTAATTTCAAACAGTCTAACAAATGCTTAAACCCTTCTGTGTATCGTTCTCTATGAAGCTGATAAACAGTTAACTCTTTGAGAAATTGTATATATCTCTCATCAGTGATCTGTTCCGTATAACTCCCTCTTACTTCAAGTGTTTCTCCGTACATAGAGATGTAAGGGTCAAATTTATCAAGTACCGGATCGACATCCAGGTTGTGCGTGTTTGCAGCCTCCATTATTTTCACCAATGCAGGCAGAATCTCAGCCTCATCCTGCTCAACAACAGCAATATACGGCTGTATAACTTCAGAATCCCCCATCATTAACCTGTATAAATAACGATTTACTTCTGCCCATCCATTAAACTTATTAATAAAAATGAGTTCCTCTTCACTGGGTTGCTCAATTTTGGTTAACCTAGAATAGGCCTCAGTATAACGGAGCGCTTCAGAATATTCTTCACGTCCATCACATGCCGCTGCTCTTATTAAATTTGAGTAAGCGGAATATACAAACATAGGATAAGAGGAGATTCTTTGAGTTTCCTCTTTCCTTTTGTTATAAGTTTGCAAAAACACTGTCTTCTGTTCTAACTCTTCTCCAAGATCAAACACTTTATCCCAATAGCGGAGAGATGAGTATGTATTCGCCAGATCCTTAATCGCGTCCAGCTGTCGCTCTTCATCCAGCCGGTTAATATACGGCTCGAAGTGTACTGCAGCCCTGAGATTCTCATGCTGGTCCTGGCCCAGAGACAAGGTGAAGATGCGATAATGGCATAGTGCCAGACGTTCGGAGTGCTGGTACTTCTCACACTCGGCGACACATTCGTACAGCATTCGCGCAGCCTTCTTCTGACCACGTTCAAGCATATACTCGGCCAGCTCGAACAATTCGGACACATAGGAGCGGTCATCCGTCACTTGCTGAATTACCCTCTGTATGCAGTCCAGCTTGTCCAACTCAGCGCAGCGTTGCAGGAACGGCTCCAGCCTTCTCCAGTGCGGTGCGGATTCCACAAAACATTCAGCACCATATATTTCGTAGAAGTGGCCCTCTTCCAGCTTCATCCCCTGGGTAATGAGGTCCAATTGAGCCATGGCGATCGGCCGTGTACCTTTGATAATTGCACTTAACGTCCCGGCGTTAACCCCCGATATATCAGCAAAGTATTGAAGGGTATACCCCTGTTTCCTGATGTAATCCTCAATATTTGAGCGTATCGTAGTTGTAGGTTCCATGTCTCCCACCTCCACAATGAAAATCCAGAAATTTGAATTTCTATGATAAGTACAATTTTAATCCTAAATTTTACAGCGGTCAATAAAAATCGTGGCAATTTCCTGCACATTTAGACATTTATATTGAATATATTTCGTCTTATAGAAAAAATCCATTAGAAGAATCGAAACGGACATGTTACAGTAAGTTTAATTCATAATACCCTACTATTTCCATAGGATTAAACAACACAGAATGGCCAATCCAGTTCAAGGAGAAGTTTAGATGAAATTTGCCTTGTTTAGCCTCATGATGAACCTGCCTAATGCGGTCACTGGTGAAGCTCTCACGACACAGCAGAAATTCCACAACATTCTGGAGCAAGCCAGACTGGCCGAGCGTTTGGGTTTCGATGCGTACGGGATTGGTGAACGGCACGGGGCACCTTTTCTGTCCTCTTCACCTCCAGTTGTATTGACTGCTATAGCTGCAGCTACCTCACGTATCCGGTTGCTTACCACAGTCACTGTTCTGAGCGTACTGGATCCGGTGCGGGTTGCAGAGGATTATGCAACGCTGGATCAGTTATCTGGTGGACGGCTGGAGATGATCATCGGGAAAGGCAATGACCCCCGGCACTATCTGCTGTTTGGCATTCGTGAAGAGGAACAGTGGGTTTCCCTTGCTGAACGTTATGAACTGCTGAAGCGCCTGTGGACGGAGGAGAATGTAACCTGGCAGGGCACGTATCGACCTCCCCTTCATGAGGTTACCACTTGGCCGAGACCACTCCAGCAATCCATTCCAATCTGGCATGGCAGCGCGTCGAGTACACTCTCTACTGAACTGGCTGCGAAATATGGTGAGCCGCTTTTCACTTCGAATTCTTTTCATCCCCTGGCAAAATACAAAGCATTGATTGACCATTATCGGGAACGCCTCGATTATTATGGTCATGATGCAAGGCGTGCGGTGATCGGATCGGGAGCAGGCAGCCTGTATCTGGCAGATACTCGTGAGGAGGCGATTCGTCGCTACACACCTTACTATAATGCATTTCATGCTACCGCTGCCGCACAGCATAACCAGTCACCCTTCACAGATCTGGAAGATAATATTGCACGTGGACCCGTGCTTATTGGCAGTCCGGAACAGGTCATTGAGAAAATCATGGATTACCATGCCGCTTTCGGACATCAGGTGCTAAGCATTAGCGTGGATGGACTCAGTCATAGTGAGCAGCTGGAGCAAGTGGAGCGCTTTGCCCACGACGTAGCACCTGTATTGCGACGAGAATTGCCGAGTGTGGTATGGAACGATCCCCCCGTTTTAAGCCAGCAATCTCCTTCCTCTGCCTCCGATACTTCTGCTTCTTGGCCCTCAGCCATTTCTCCCCTGTTTCAGGTATGACGCAGCCTCGCCAGATACACCTTCATACAGGGTGATTCATGAGAATCGCCCTGTTCCCCTTCGGCTTTCGTTCCTTCTCTCCGCTTACTTGGACTTAATCCCTGCAAATAGTGAATCCAGTAGTCTCTGTACAAACTCAGGATCCATTGGTTCCCCCGTCACTAACATGCGATAGAACACCGGCCCGTAGATCATGTCGATGCACAAACCGATATCCAGGTCACTCTTCAATTCGCCCCGCGTTACGCCCTTTTCAATAATCCCCCAAGCTTCACGCCGACGAGGCTGAATATATCTGGTCCGGTATTCTACCGCAAGACCTGGATCTGACTGCCCTTCTCCGATAATCTCTGTAATGGCCTTTCCGTCCTGGCTGGTCAAAAATTGAATCATATTACTCGCATGAATGCGTACATCCTCAAATACCGATCCTGTATCCGGGACAGGCAATCTTGCTGTCATGGCCGACATGTATCCATCCATAATGACAGCCCCCTTATTGGGCCACCATTTATATATGGTTGCTTTGCTTACTTGCGCTCGCTCAGCTATCTTTTCAACCGTAATCGCGGCAAAGCCATGTTCCAATAATAACTCATAGGCTGCTGCCAGAATGGCATTCTGGGTTTCCATGTTGCGGGGACGCCCTCTTTTGGCTGTCATCTAGACCCCTCCTTGTTTCTAAGCACACATTTCATTTCTATTTTCTTAAAAACGATACGTTCATTATACTAAATTGCCCACTACATAAACAATTTGCCCCTCCGACGATGCTGATTTTCCCAAATAATTTATTTGCGCCTATTTACAATACTAAACGTTTAGTTTAATATATGTTTGTAATTAGTGAACGAACTGTTTAGAAAATAATGATTCCAGCTGTATTGACTCATAATGAGTAGTAATTTAATACCATGTGGAGGATGATAATCATGAACATGAAAAACGATGTGCAAGCAAAACAGGTTCCCCGTTGGCTGGTTTTCCTTTTGGCTGCGGCATGCGGACTCATTGTGGCTAATCTGTACTACGCACAGACCGTAATCGGGCCGATCAGTGATTCGACAGGATTGTCGCCTGCTGCGGCAGGATTAATCGTAACGTTAACACAAGTTGGATATGTCATCGGACTGCTGTTTATCGTACCGCTCAGTGACATTATGGAGAATCGGCGGCTCGTAACTTCCTTTCTGGTATTACTGGTTGTTGCCTTGGCTGCAGCAGCGTTCTCCACTCATGCTGTATTATTTCTAACGGCCTCTCTGGTTATCGGTGTAGGTTCCGTCGTTGCCCAGATTCTCGTACCCTACGCGACTTACCTTACTTCGGAAGAACAACGCGGGCAGGTCGTAGGCAATGTCATGAGCGGCCTTCTTCTTGGCATCATGCTGGCTCGTCCGGTGGCAAGCTTCATTACGGATGCTTTTGGTTGGCAGGCTGTCTTTATCTTCTCCGCTATCGTTATTGCACTGCTCGCTCTGCTATTATCACGCGCTCTTCCTGCACGCAAGCCTCAGCCTGCAATGAAATATGGTCAGCTCATTGTTTCACTGGGTACCCTGTTTAAAACTCTGCCCATGCTGCGCCGCCGGGCGCTGTATCAGGCCAGCTTGTTTGGTGCCTTCAGTCTCTTCTGGACCACTGTACCCTTGCGGCTGGCGAATGATTTTGGCATGACCCAGCAGGGCATTGCCTGGTTTGCCCTAGCCGGGGTGGGCGGGGCCATTGCGGCTCCCATCGCGGGCAGATGGGCAGACAAAGGCCTGACCCGGATATTGACCGGTCTCGCCATTGTAATTGCTGTTCTATCCTTCGGCCTTGCGTACGTGTTCCAGGGACATTCGACTGCTGAGCTGGTTCTACTGGTCGTTGTTGCCATTACACTCGACATGGCAGTCTCGGGCAATCTCGTTCTGGGGCAGCGCGTCATCTACTCCCTTGCTGGCGAAGCAAGAGGACGGGTGAACGGGATCTTCATGTCGATCTTCTTTATTGGAGGTGCCCTTGGTTCCTCTATTGGAAGCTGGTCTTACGCATCAGGTGGCTGGAGTCTGACGACACTAATAGGCCTGATCATGCCGCTGCTGGCCCTCGGTTACTATTTCACTGAAAAGAAAGTCAGCATTGTCAGCAACTCATAACCGATTCCCATAATTAATATGAAAGAAGCCTAATCCCAGTGATTAGGCTCCTTATTTCGCATTTTTATCAAGGTCTGCCCATTCACTTAAATGACCAAATAAGCTGCCAATAGAGAAAGCACAACAACATTATAATTCCGCGTTATACTTTCTTTAGAATTAGCCCGTATCCTTGGGTTATGGATTTCAACATATCATTCATACGGAGGATACACATCATGAACCTGAAATATCGTTTTATTCAAAAAACAGCCGTACTCGGCATGGCTATTGCCATGATTGCTGGCTCCGCTTCGGCAGCAGCCTCACCTATAGCTAAGGAGCAATGGGTGCAGGAGCATGCCCATGAGATCACATCCCTGACCTCGGACAACTACAGTGACCTTGCCTTTCTAAAGCCATTGCTGCAGGACAAGAAAGTAGTTAGTCTGGGAGAGAACTTTCACCGGGTTGCGGAATACAGTGCCATCAAAACGCGCATGATCAAATTTTTGCATGAAGAACTCGGCTATGATGTCATTGCCTTCGAATCCGGCATGGGGGATGCAGCCGTTGCCTATGAACAAGGCGCGAACCTGACGCCTGCCCAGATGATGGAGCTTTCCATTTTCCCGATCTGGCACTCGCAGGAAACACTCGGCCTCTACGAATACATTCAGGAGCAGAGCAAGACGGATCATCCACTGATTCTTGCAGGATATGATATGCAGTTTACGACCGGGTACTTAACCCAATTTATCAGTGACTGGATTAGCAGTCTGGATCCTGCCAGAGGCAAGCAGTTCTATGCATTTGAGATGCAGGGCATCACGGATTTGTATGCCGTCCTTAACAAATATGGTATCGACAGCGACAACAATCCCGAATTCAAGGCGGCCATTCACCAAGTGAAGGAAGCTTATTCTCCTCAGTACGAGGAATTGGTTCATTGGATCACCGAGCATAAGCAGGAACTCGTAAAGTCATTCCCGGATAACCCGAAACTGGCTGACATGATGATCCGTGTGCTGAAGGACCGGAGCAAATTTATCGAGATGGCTGCCTACGACACTCGGGAGAGTTACGAATTCCGCGACCGTGCCATGGCTGATAATCTGGAGTGGCTAATGGACGTCATGTATCCAGGTAAAAAATTCATTCTTTGGGCTCACAATGACCATCTCGCCAAGAGCACATCGACCATTCTCAATCCTCCAATCGGAGAAGGTAACGGGAACTCCGGTTTGTGGCAATCCAGCTTCAAAAGCATGGGCGAAATGATGCATGAGAAGCTGCAGAATGACATGTATGTGATCGGGCTTTATATGAATGAAGGACAAGCGAGCGAGATTTCCACAGGCCAATCGTTTGATATCTCTCCGATGCCTCGCGGCAGTCTGGAGTATACCTTAATGAAATCCGGTTTCCGTAATACATACATTGATCTCTCCGAAGCCAAAAACGCTACAGGTGCTGCAGCCTGGTTGTCCCGCCCGGTCTTTGCAGCAGAAGATGGCATGGTGGATGAAGTCATTCATCCGATGTCGATGAACTTCATCCCGGCTGAACAATATGATGGCATTCTGTTAATCGACAAAGTCAAAGCACCAACGACCACCTACAAAGGCGGCTTCAAGGATCAAATGCAGCAGCAAAAGTAACCTAACACGCTGTAAAAGGGTAACCTATCAAAAAAAGAGGCAGACATTCCTTTCGGGAATACCTGCCTCTTGGGCTATCTTTTTAACGCATTCAGCTGTATGAAACTCATGGTTCCTCCTGGACTTACCCGCGCAGTCGGCGGGCACTCAGTGCGTGATGACCTTGCTGGAGGAAGGTGCTGCGTGTATTCTTCATCAGCTCAATTCGGCGTTCAGCCAAACGGTCTGCGGCGATATACGTGGCTATGCCCTCGGTACGGGAGGTTTCGAAAATTTTCTCCAAACTGGTGTAAATTTCTCCGATTTTGCTCCAAGCACGCTCCGAGTTATAACCATTCAATTCGTCCGCGATGTTGATAACTCCACCTGCATTAATGACGTAATCCGGAGCATAAACGATACCTCTCTCATGCAAAATGTCACCATGACGTGGTTCCAGCAGCTGGTTATTGGCACAGCCTGCAACCACTTTGGCTTTGAGCGTTTTGAGTGTATCGTCATTAATCGTTCCGCCCAGTGCACACGGTGCATAGATGTCACATTCGACGCCGGTAATCTCCCCCGGATCAACAGCCGTTGCCCCGAAGCGATCCACTGCTTGCTTCACGGAATCCTTGTGAATATCCGTCACAATCAAGCGGGCTCCTTCCTCGTATAAATACTTGCACAGACTCATGGCTACGTTGCCGACACCTTGAACGGCAACGGTTTTACCTTCCAGCAGATCCGTGCCAAAGGCCTCTTTGGCCGCTGCCTTCATCCCCCGGTACACTCCCCAGGCCGTAGCAGGAGATGGGTTCCCGGACGAGCCGTAGCTTGGCGATATGCCTGTTACATAATCCGTTTCCTGATAGATCAGGTTCATGTCTTCCTCCGAGGTCCCCACGTCTTCTGCAGTTACATAACGTCCATTCAGACCTTGAATGTACCTGCCGAATGCACGGAACATCGCTTCATTCTTGTCGCGGCGTGGGTCACCGATAATCACAGCTTTACCGCCGCCAAGATTCAAGCCGGATACGGCATTTTTATATGTCATTCCACGCGAAAGGCGCAGTGCGTCTTCTATAGCAGCCTCTTCAGAAGCATACGTCCACATTCGAGTACCGCCGAGTGCAGGGCCTAGTGTTGTATCGTGAATGGCGATGATCGCCTTTAACCCGGAAGCTTTGTCCTGACACAGGACCAGTTCCTCATAATCATGATGCTCCATTACTTCAAACCAACTCATGTTTAACCGTCTCCTCCAACCATTTTTGCGAGTAAATCACAAGGCTTCTGTATCTTCGCCATCCTCTATTGTACCTAGTTAATCTCAGAATGTGCAAAATCACATCACGATGTAAGACGAATACGAAGCTAGGAAGCCTCCTGTCGCTTATCGTTAATGAATGGTCTCAACGACATTAATGGGATGCAAATCCCCGTCCACGGCAAAAGAAGCTTGTCCCGTTTCCTCGGAAACAACCAGCACAACGGCATCTGTCAATTCACTTAGCCCCAGTGCGGCACGGTGGCGTGTTCCCATTTTACGTTCCCCTGCTTCAGCCTGGGACAGTGGGAGCACATTGCCTGCGGAGACGATCTGGTTGCCGCGGATCAGAACTGCCCCGTCATGCAGCGGTGCACCGGGGATAAACAAGGATTCAAGCAGCGCATGGGTCACTCGCGCATCCACAGCAACACCCGAATGAATGATAGGTTCAAGAGGAATTTCACGTTCAATAACGATAAGAGCACCATATCTGCGATCAGACAGATGCTGTACGCTTGCCGTCAGCTCAGCGAATTTTTCGGTGAAGGGAGACAGGTAACAATCCAGATAAAAAGAAGAGGCGAGCACCTCAATCTGCTTGATCTCGGTACGAATCTCAGCGAATTGTGCGAGCAGACAGACACTGTCATTGTCAAAACGGGTTAATGTCCGATTCATGCGATCCGCTACACGATGCAAATCTTCCTTCAGCCTCTGTCTCATGGACGAACTGTCACAGTCTACTTGCCGGGTCATTATTTACCGCCTCTCCTTCTGGATTGATGCCAACATAGTTAACCTATACGTTTCCCGCGGTACGATTCATTTATACCAATCAGACCCTTGCCCTGTTTCATCAAATAGGAAAAGCCTGTTTGCAACGTTAGCGTCACAAACAGGCTCCAGTACAGCTAAGCAGCTCTCTAAGATTCTACTTTAAGGGGTAACGGCGCCATAAGAACCTTTCTTAAACGTCGTTGGATCGTACCATTTATATCCTGCAGCCGGAGCAGACCATGGCTCAAGCTGTGGTTCGGTGGAGTTAGCCGGAGTCTCTATGGCAAGCAGGTTCGTCGGTGTGTCCAATGTCAGGCCAGATACCTGCGACAGACTCGTATAGCTTTCTTTTACCGCAAGCCATTTTACGGTGTTGACCAGGAAGGTGCCATCGTCCACTTCCTTGAATCCATCATAGGTTTTCTTGGAGGCTCCCGTCTCTTCTCGTAAATATTTCGGAGTCGCATCTTCCACCGGTGAGGAATCGCCGATAAATGCTGCTTTGCCTGCGCCTACTTTGGCAATGGCTGCATATGCACCTTCGGCACGCCCGCCGCCATTGTACACGCCCTGATCCACTGCGCTGCTCCATTTAGATACACCGCTTGGCACATAAACCAATCCCTTGGCTTTGTTCGGATCAATGATGGCCAGGGTAGATCCGGCATGCATCGCCACCGCATTTACACCACTTGTAATTCCAAATGACTGTGATGGAGCCACAATATCGGTGGCATTTACGTCACCCAGTGCATTATAGCGGAACCGGATGCCGAAGTTGCTTGCCAGCCAGTCAGAGCTCGTAACTCCCTGCATCGCTGGAGATTCGGCTTCTGCCGAGGACATGCCTTTGGCCGGATTCAGAAAAGCTCCACGGCGGTATCCATTAAACACTTCGGAGGAGTCCCAGCGGTTTTTGTTTCGGTCTGCATTATAGTGATCGGAGATGAAGAAGACGCTGCCCCCGTTCTGTACATATTGCAGCAGGGCAGCCTGCTCCGTTGCTTTAAACGGCACGTTGGCTTCGCCAATGACGAAGACATCATAATCTTTTAATGTATTGTAGGTGATGGCCTGCTCACCGAATGTATACGGGATGCTGCGCTCAAGCTGATCCACGGCAAAGCCTACGTTTCTAAGCCCGTTCGCAAAGTCTGAAAATGCCCCATCAATGATCCAGTCCGCTGCCCCAGCTGTTTGGGCATGGGTATTATCGAACAACACCTTCTTGCCTTTACCATCAGGCAGTGTTGTCCCTGGGCCCGGTTCAGGGTTAGGATTGGTTGTTCCGGTAGAGAGTGTAATGGAGGTTGGGTTCTTGAGTCCTGCATAGCTGTTGTATGCACCAAGTGTTCCGGTTACGATAACCTTCTTGCCTACAAGGCTCGGATTGGAAGCAAGTCCATACTGTGAGCGGAATGAAGAGGAAACTTGTATGTCCAACAATTTTGCGTTGGCCTTCTCTGACGGAGAATCCGCAATCAGGAAATTAAAATCATTGGCGTAAGGAGATGTAAACTTGGCTGTAAGTGAGCCGGTAGCATGTCCAACAATATAACCCTCTACCGTCGCCGTTCCTCCACCACTCTGAGCAGCTATAGCCTGCGATACAGTAAGCGGTGCTGCCGCAGCTTGTACCGGACCCTGTGAACCTGGCCCCAGCAGTGCTGTTGCCGTCAGAATGAAAATTAGGAATGCCCCGATCCAGTGCTGCCATAACGCCTTCTTCATGTTCTCCTTCTCCTCCTCAGATTTACCTTTTAATGGGTTGTCCACTTTAATTTAATCCTTCACATGATGAATTCCTCTTTGTTTATGTAAAATTTTTGAAAAAAGTTTGCTCCGTTGCGCAACTGCCCATACTGTTTACCAAAAGCATGATAAAGGAGAACATGTACCATGAGATTTCTATTTTTGCTGCTTCTAATCATTGTCCCGCTCGTGATGGTTTTTCTAGCTCTTCGTTCCCGAACGGTCATAAAGTGTTTTCATGCCTTGGCTCTTATATGTTTCTATAGTGCTGCCACGGTCATTGCCGGAGATGTGTATGCCACCAATGCACATATGACTACATTTACAACCGAAATTCATCATTTTCTGCTGAATGGCTGGTTCCTCTATCCGTCGGCTTATTTGGGCGTGTACATTCCGTTTCTGTTATGGATAAGCCTTTTTTCGAAAAAAAATAATGATTAATTGGTTTCTCAACATTGCTTTTTCGCTGTGTTCGTAGCATAATACATGTATACGTGATAATGATTATCATTCTTGAGGTTGTCTCTTATTTACAATTGAACTTTACATGAATTACCGATCATATAGCTAAAGGGGAACGAACATCAAATGAATACAACACTGCAAAAGACTTCACTGCAGCTTGACGATTATCTGGATCTTCTGAACCTGGCCATCACCTTGGGTGATACGAAGTGGCAGAAGGAAATCGTCCGCAAATTGGCTTACACTTATCCTGCAGTTCCATGCAAACAACCACAATAACACCTTTTCAATAACTCATGAGCGATTCAGATCTGAATCGGCTTCATGAGTTATTTTTTTGTTATAATGATCCAATCGATACAGGTAAAATGAACTTAATTTTCGGCCAGGGGAGTGAATGGCATGTTAGCAGAGACAGAACGACTGATTTTACGAGAGATTGGCTTGGACGACTGGGAAAGTATACATACGTACACCGTTTCACCTGAAGTAACCAAGTACACAGCTTGGGGACCCAACACAGAACAAGATACAACTGCGTACATCGAACAGGTTCTGCAGTCGCAACAGGAACAGCCTAGATCCCAATATGACCTTGCTGTCTGCCTGAAAACAGACGGAACACTGGTCGGCAGCGTTGGCATATACACGGAGGGAACCAATGCGGAGATGGGTTATGTGATGAATCCACAGTATCAGGGTAGAGGCTTCGCCGCCGAGGCAAGCCATGCGCTGCTGGGTTTGGGCTTCAACACCCTTGGTGTACATCGGATCTACGCCAAATGCCGGCCGAATAACAAGGCATCTGAGCGAGTCATGCAGAAGATCGGCATGGAGTACGAAGGCCTGATGCGGGAGCACTGGTTTTACAAGGGAGCATTTCACGATTCGTTGCTCTATTCGATCCTCGCCAGGGAATATGCTCAACTCCAAAAAGCTGATATCGGTTAATACCGACATCAGCTTTTTTCTTCTCCGTAACGACCCCAATCGCCAGTGAAGATTGATCTGTGATCCATGACTATGGTGAAACTAAAGGCGGCATAACTCTGCCGGACAGCTCGGAAACGTAGGACACCCACACATGCAGCGCAATGCGGCTAGATCGCGAATCATCAGTTTGCCATCCAGTGTGTCCAGTGTACCCTGTTCTTTCCAGGCCCCCAGCATCCGTGTAACACTCTCCCGAGTAGCTCCAATCATCTCCGCAAGCTCCGTATGGTTCAGCTTCATCTCAAGTACGATCCCCTCAGGAGTGATTTTGCCATACGAGTTGCTGGCACGGATCAGTGTCGAAGCCAAAGCCCCAGCTTTGCCATAGAGCAGCAGATCCCGGAAACGCGATTGGGTAATCCGCTGTGAAAGTGCCATCCATTGCAGGAATTTCAAGGCAAGGTCCCCATGTTTGCTAAGCACGCTTTCCAGATCACTGAGCGAGATGATCGCGAGTTCGCCTTTCTCCGTCATCTCTGCACTGTAGCTGTGATTCTGGCCGCCAATGCCACCAAATTCCCCGATCAGGTCCCCTTTTTGCTGAATCGACAAAATGATTTCCTTGCCATCTTCCGTCGATTTGGTCATTTTCACGCGTCCCGAACGAATGTAGTACAGATATCCGGCTTCATCGCCTTCCAGAAAGAGACTATACCCCGACTTCACCCGTTTGGGCTGCATTTTGTCCTCAATCCAGGCCCACTGTTCAGCTGTTACGAACGAAAGTATTCCACCTGTCTCTCGTGTCATTTTGCTTCCCTCCGTTTTACGTTCTGTCGCTTGGGTTGTTCTTTCTGTAAATATCGTACCCATCACTTTCGTCCCCCTCGTGTTTCCTTATGAATCTATCTTATCGCGAAACCGGCGTGAACGTTATCGGGGGATTACCTGAACCTGGCTGAGAAATTCCCTGAATTTGCTGTGAGAAAAGTCACATCCTATGAGGTCATACACATGTTTCGATATGGTAAAGTTTCTTGCTGTGTACGGATTGAGTCCATACGTTAATTAAGATCAGTATTTTGCAGAACCGAAATAGGGGGATTCCCTGAATTACAACTCAGACGAATGAGACTACAATAGAACTACCGTATAAACTTATATTTCAGGACACCTTGGTCAAAGGTTAAACATATCCATGTCACCGAGTCTAATCTAATGGTGTAATTCCAAAAAGGAAGTGTCTCTCATGCACGATGAACTCCCTTCCGGCATTCAGGAGATGATCAATAATCTGCGCCTAAACACATCCACCGATTTTTGCGGACTGGCCTATCTCTCGGGGTCCATGCTGCGCTGGAAGTACACTTCCGGCGCAACCAATGATCGCGTTACACGGATGGAGATGCGCCCCGGACAAGATCTTGTGGGCACTGCTCTACGGACAGGCCGTACGTCCCTGTCGGATGAAAGTACCACAAACGCCAGTACACCTGGCCGTTGTCCGTTGATGATCGCAGAGCGGCTGTTATGCGCCATCGCTGTGCCTGTGTTTCTGGAGAGCAGCGTCCCTGGTGCCGTGCTGCTTGTTGGCAGCAGGCAGCCATGTACGTTCTCACCGGACACGGTCAGGGAAGCAGAGCTAGCGGCCGGAGCAGCTGCAGCCATTCACGGATAAGCAGGCCCGGCGAACGCGATGAAGAAAAGCTATTCAGAGATTAAACCTCTGGGTGGCTTTTTTTGGTATCATGAAGACAGAACCAAGAAGCGGACAGGGGGAATATGTAGTGATTCAACTATTGGTTGTGGACGATCATGTGGTTGTGCGTTCCGGGCTGATCGCTCTGCTCGACGGCAAGAATGATATCCGGATCGTGGGGGATGCAGCAGATGGTGACGAGGCCATTGCCAAGGCACAGGAATTGAAACCGGATGTGGTATTGATGGATTTCAGCATGCCGCCAGGCAAGGACGGGTTGACTGCTACGGCAGAATTGAAAAAGTTAATGCCTGACGTGGCCATTTTAATTCTGACCATGCATGATGATGAAGAGTATCTGTTCCGTGCAATCCATGCCGGAGCTTCAGGATATATTCTCAAAAGCGCACCGCACGAGGAACTGCTGGCAGCCATTCGCTCTGTAGCAGAGGGGAGTGCGTATCTGTATCCCAGTGCCACCAAACGGCTGATGAGTGAATATCTGGACAAATCCAAACAGGAAAACGCCGGGCCGTATGACACACTTTCCGAACGGGAGAAAGAGATATTGTCCTGGATCGCCAAGGGTTACGCCAACAAGGAAATTGCCGAGCACCTGGTCATCAGCGTCAAAACGGTCGAATCCCACAAAAGCAACCTGATGGATAAGCTGGGCCTGCGGACCAGACCTGAACTCGTCAAGTTTGCCATGAAAAAGGGGTTGCTGAACTTTGAGTAGCGCACGTGAGAACAGACTTAGCGGACTGGCTGAGCAGCCTGTACTGCAGCTGCTGGATGAACTGGACAATCATATCACCGATGATGAATTCCGCAGCAGGCTGAAAGGCTCGCTGCATCAGCTAAGCGATCTGAAGTTTGCATTGGATGAATCCTCCATCGTTGCCCTCACGGATCGTAAAGGGAAGATACAGTATGTGAACGATAAATTCTGCGAAATTTCGCAATATGACCGGGAAGAATTGATCGGTCAGGACCACCGGATTATCAATTCGGGATACCACGGTAAAACGTTTATGAAAACCCTGTGGGAAACCATTTCTTCAGGGCGAGTATGGAACGGAGAGATTCGTAACCGTGCGAAGGATGGCAGCCACTACTGGGTGAATACAACGATTGTGCCTTTTCTCGATAATGACGGAGAACCATATCAATACCTGGCAGTACGCAGCGAAGTGACGAAGCTGAAACGGGTCGAAGCTGAATTGCAGACGATGATGACCCAGGTCATGAACATTCAGGAGGAGGAGCGCCGCCGGATATCCCGTGAGCTGCATGACGGAATCGGACAGAGTCTCTTCTCGCTCGTGATTCAGATCGATCAGCTGCTGGCTGACAAGCCTCATTCCGGCGTGGAAGCGCTGCGTAAGCAAGTCACGGGGATTATGGAAGAAGTCCGTGGCATGGCCTGGGAGCTCAGACCTTCCGTGCTGGATGATCTGGGTGTCGTTCCGGCCATCCGGACTTACATTGAGAACTATACCCGCCACTACGGTATCGAAGTCGATCTGGAATGCAACCTGCGCAGACGGCTGGAGATGAATCGGGAGATCGCCATGTACCGGATTATCCAGGAGGCACTTACCAATGTCGCCAAGTATGCCGATGTTGCCGAAGCACAGGTGACGGTGGAAGATTCCCAGGAAGGCACAGTCGTAACAATTTCGGACCAAGGCGCCGGATTCAATGTACAGACAGCAGGTCAGGGCGTCGGACTGTTCAGCATGGAAGAACGTGCTCGTGGAGCAGGAGGGACGTTAACGTTATCGTCTGAGCCTGGTGAGGGTACAAGCATTACGTTTCACCTTCCCAGAGGTGTATAAAATGGAACCAATGTGTGGATAGGCTATAGACACAATCTACAATATAAAGAAAGAGAGCTGCTCGCGGATTTATTCCAAGAGCGGCCTTTTTTTGTTCAAATTTTGGTGCCAATGACAAAATGAAAGCCTGGAATCGGATAAATTTAATATAATGGAT
Source organism: Paenibacillus sp. 7523-1 (assembly GCF_002276415.1). Classification (NCBI taxonomy): domain Bacteria; kingdom Bacillati; phylum Bacillota; class Bacilli; order Caryophanales; family Paenibacillaceae; genus Paenibacillus; species Paenibacillus sp. 7523-1. The sequence continues at coordinate 269,744 of NZ_NPBR01000024.1, forward strand.
AAATAGGTTGACTCCAATTACGATTCGTCATTAAAATATGAATGCTGCATGCAAAATGCATTTTTGAAGGTTTACATTTTATATCTATATAGAGAACGAAAAGGATGGATTAATCATGTCAGATAAACGCTCCTCTAAAGGAGGAGAAATCCCGCAAATGTACAACCTGGACGCGATCGATCGGAAAATCATAGCCGCCCTGCATCAGAACAGCCGTATATCCTATACGGATCTGGGCGCACAGATTGGACTGTCACGTGTAGCGGTTCAGGCTCGCATCAATGCTTTATCCGAAAAAGGCATTATTGAACGTTTCACGGTTGTTATTAACCCGGGTAAGGTTGGGCTTCAGGTCTCTGCCTTTTTTAATGTAGATGTGGAGCCGCCCTTCCTTGATGAAGTGGCCGAGAAACTGGACGAGGAACCGGCGGTCACCAGCCTCTATCATATGACGGGCCCAAGCACACTGCACATGCACGGCATTTTTGCGGACATGGAAGAGATGGAGCAGTTTCTGCTGGAGAAGCTCTACAAGATGCCTGGCATTGTGAAGGTCGAATCACAGTTGTTATTGAAACGATATAAAAGCCGAATGGGCATGAGACTGTAGGAGGAAAACAGCATGAGTTGGAAAGATTACACCGGTCTCGTTACGGGTATGGTACGAACCGGGATATTAGGTTATGGCGGTGGTCCTTCGGTTATTCCGTTGATTCGTTATGAAGCCGTCACCCGTTATCAATGGGTTACTGATGAGGAATTCGGCGAAATTTTGGCCATAGCCAATGCCCTGCCTGGTCCGATTGCAACCAAAATGGCTGCTTACCTCGGTTACAAAACCAAAGGCGCGCTCGGCGCCATCGTGTCCGTGCTGGCACACATTTTGCCCACAAGCATTGCCATTATCGCCCTGCTTGGCTCCATGTACGCATTACGTGAGTCGAAGATCGTAGCAGGCATGGTAGCGGCTGTGCGCCCCGTGATCTTTGTGATGCTGGGCATGATGGCTTATGAATTCGCCAAAAAAGCATGGTCCGGACTCGGCAAAACCTTTGCCATCCTGTTTGGTGTCATTGCGTTTGTGTTATTGCAGCTGCTGAATATTCATCCAGGCATTGTTATTGCAGTCTTCCTGGGTTATGGCGTATTCCACCTGGATCTGGTTCAGCGCTACAAGTCCAAACGCAGCTCCGACAAGGAGGTGTCCTAAACGATGCTTCAAACATGGTGGGAATTGTTTTGGGGATTTTTCGTAGCAAATATTTTGGGATACGGGGGCGGTCCTGCTTCCATCCCTCTCATGCAGGAAGAAGTGGTGAACCATTATCAGTGGATGACCACAGAGCAATTTGGCGATGTACTCGCCATCGGGAATGCGCTCCCTGGTCCAATCGCTACCAAGATTGCCGCATTTGTCGGTTATCAGGTGGCCGGGTGGTTCGGAGCGTTTATCGCCAGTTTTGCCACGATTGTACCTTCTGCTGCCGCACTGATCCTGCTGCTTCGTTTGCTTAACAAGCATCGTACATCGCCGAAAGTCAAAGGAATGACGCTGCTTGTGCAGCCCGTTATTGCAGTGCTTATGATTCTGCTCACATGGGAGTTCGGCCAAGTATCCACTGATTCCATCGGGATCTGGCAGACACTGATCATTGCAGGGATCTCCTTATGGATCATGACCAAGACCAAACTGCATCCAGCTATTTTAATTGTTATCGCTTTTGCTTATGGTGCCTTGGTTCTGTCTCATACGATGTAATCCGTTGATGGAGAAAATATAATTGTTTATACAAAAAAACGGTGGTGTCAGCATCCAAGCTGGCATCACCGTTTTCCCGTTTACATCTCACCTTCAAGGCAAGTTTTAAGTTTTATTTCGCTTCAACAACGATGGTCACTTTTGTTTTCACGCCAGCATAACTCACCGTGATTGTCGCTTTACCTTTACCGTTAGCCTGGATGATACCATCCTTCACCGACGCTGTTGCAATACGGGAGGACTTCCAGAGTGCCGGTTTGGAGACATTTGCTTCACTGCCATCTGCATACGTTGCCGTTGCTACCACGGTAACCTTATCCCCTGGTTTCATGGTCAAGGTAACTTTATCGGTTTGTAGATATTTCAATGTGTCTACATCGATAGCCACAGTTACGGATTTGCTGCCATATTTGGCTGTAATTTTCGCTTTACCTGAACCAACCGCTTTTACTTTTCCTTTGGTTACCTGAGCTACTTTGTAGCTGTTGGTTTTCCATTCGGCTTTGTCGGTTACATCGCGTTCGCTACCGTCATTAAAATACGCCACAACGGTAATATCAGCTGTCTCGCCAGATTTCAGAGATACTGCTGGCTCTGATGCTTCAATGCGGGCAATGACATCAACTTCAATTGCGATCGTAACCTTTTGGGAACCATACTCTGCTGTAATGTTCACTTTACCGCTACCGTTTGCTGTTACGAAACCTTTTTTAACATCAGCTACCCGAGCATTGCTCGTTTTCCAAGTTGCTTCTGAAGTTACATCCAGCGTTTTACCGTCTTCATCTGTACCCGTCAGAGTAATCTGCTGTGTTTCTTTGGAAGCCAGTGCGATAAAGTTTACATCCGCTTCGAGGCCGCTTGCCATACCAACCTCAACAGACATGGTCAGTGTTTTTCCATCCACTTTAGCGGTAATGGTTGCTTTGCCGACAGCAATACCCTTTACTTCGCCATCCTTGGACACTTCGGCAACCTTATCACTGCTACTGCTCCATTCCACATCTTCAGTTACGACTTTGGATGTGTTGCCATATACAGCTAGAACCTCTGCAGTAAAGGTATCACCCACACCGATTGATTTTTTCTTGTTTTGCATTTCGTATTTGTCTGGGACATCTACACTTACAGTGATTTTGACCGTTTTGCCGCCATAAGCTACTGTAATGGTTGCCTGTCCCGATTTGTAAGCCGTAAGTTTACCTGTAGATACATAGACGATATCTTCATCGCTTGAAGTCCACGTTGCTTTGGATGTTACATTCTCCGTGCTTCCATCCACATACTCCGCGTTGACCGTAAGTTCTTTTTCTTTTGTTCCGGTCAAACTCATAGCCAGCTTATCTTCAACGTCTACAACGTCCAGATAACGAGCGGTGTCTACATCTACCGTAATTTCAACGGTTTTACCACTGTAGCTGGCTTTAACTGTAGTTGTACCTTGACCAATGGCTGTAATTTGACCTTTATATACAGTAGCAACCTTTTCGTTACTGGATGTCCACACTGCCGTATTGGTTACATCTGCATCTGAACTATCCGGATAGATTGCCGTCAACGTCAGTTGTTTGGAGCGATCCGTATTGCTTAATTTGAAGAATAACTTTTGCTCGTCCACCTTCAGATTGCTTGTCCGATCCACGTCTACATCGATCGAAACGGTTTTCGTACCGTATTTAGCTGTGATTACAGCAGATCCCGCGGCATAACCTGTGATGGTACCCTTCAGCACATCAGCGATTTTCTCATCACTGGAACTCCAATCTGCAAGAGAAGTTACATCCATGGTCGTTCCATCCGGATATGTTGCTGTCAAAACGACTTTGTCGCTTTTGTTCAAAAGTAGGTTTACTTGTTTTTTATCTGTATCGATTCGCTTCACGACTTCGACGTTTACCTCAACGGTAACAGATTGTTTTCCTACCTTACCTGTAATTAATGCCGTACCCGCGCTTTGTCCGGTAACTTTACCGTTAACTACAGTCGCTACCTGATCGTCATCAGAAGACCATTCTGCGATATCGGATACGGATTCAGAACTGTTATCACTGTAAGTTGCAGTCAGTTTGATCTGATCAGATTCACCTTTACGAATATCAAGGGTTTGCTTGTCTTTGGTCAACGCCTTAACCTTTTTGGTGACATTCACCTGAATGGATTGTGGCTTATTTTCATAGGATACGATGACCGTTGCCTGTCCCTCACCTTTGGCAGTAATTGTTCCGTTATATACCGTAGCCACTGCAGTGTCATCACTGCTCCAGCTTGCATTCACTGTAATATTGCTTGTTGAAGCATCCGTATAGACTCCTGTAGCTGTTACAGAACTGGATTCTCCCACTTCAAGCGCCACTTCATTTTTGGAAACCACTATTTTGGACAGTTCCTTATCTGCCGCAGCGGCCAAGCCTACGTTGGAAATACTCAGCACGAATACCAGCATCATCACCATGTACTTGGTCAATCTTGGCTTTAACATCATTTCCCCCCGATTATCATCATTTTTTTCCTTAATTTTAATGTCGGCAAGTTCTTTCCAGATGTTTAGGCTTTCAGCGATTTTTCAGAAAAATGATTGGAAAACAATTCCGTTGTCTCATCTCTCTTCAGGGAATCATACCCGCCAGCATTCCGCATAACCTATCTATATTGCTATTTTTCATGCGCCAAGCAACTGAATTGTACATGATAGGAGGAGAAACATGCGGCAGCCCTTTGATTACATTGGATATTGGGAGCAGACATACCGTTCCGGAGAAACTTCTGGACGTGGATCATACGGGGTTCTGGCTGAGTTCAAGGCCGAGATTGTGAACGGATTGATCCAACAGGAGGGTATTACCAGCGTAATCGAGTTTGGATGTGGGGATGGCAACCAGCTGCAGTATATGAATTATAAAGAATACCTCGGTGTCGATGTCGCAGCCTCTTCGGTGCGCTTGTGTGCCTCAAAATTTGCCACGGACTCCTCCAAAAGCTTCATGCTGTATACACCTGGCCTGTGGATCAACCGGGGTTTTCTGACGGCCGACCTTACGGTTTGCCTCGATGTGCTGTATCACATCACGGATGAGACGGATTTCCGCAATACCTTATATGATATTTTGCATTCATCGAAGGAATGGGTTGTACTGTACACCAGGTTGAAGGAAAACGGCAACCCGGGTGTGGACACGATTCAGGATCGCAACCTGTTCCATTATTTATTTGACTATCCCGACTTCAAGGTTCAAGAGATCATCCCGCAGCGATATCCCGATCAATCTTCAGCGGACTTTGTGATCCTAAGACGCGTACCATTCGAAGAAAAATAAATAAATCATCTAACTCATATCACGAAAAACCACCCAGAACAGCCCCGTGGAAGATAGGCTGCTTCAGGTGGTTTTTTATTTCAATGATTTAATTCTCCGACATGTTGAAGTTAAAATAGTCCCGGACGTCCACGCAGCTTCGCCAGCGCTTCCATATAGAAATAATCGCCGTAGATGATCGGCACATTCAATCCCCTTCCTTCCGGGTAATGCACGGTTCCCTGCATGATCAGCCCCTCTTCCGCAGCTGACTCGCCTGAGCTGTAGCGCTCATGTAGGCCGCGAACGATGCGCTCGCCCGCTGCGGCATACTCTTCTCCGCGTGGCGACAGCTTCGCCAGCTCAAGCAGACCGCTCGCCGCAATCGCAGCGGCGGACGAATCCCACGCCACCTGATGCTCCGCCGGTGCGCGAAAATCCCAGAACGGCACGATATCTTCGCCAAGCATGGCGAGGAAGAAATCGGCCGCGCGTTCCGCTGTCTCCAGATAGCGGGCTTCGCCCGTATACCGGTAAGACAGCGCAAAACCATGCAGCGCCCAGGCGGTGCCCCGCGCCCAGGCGGAACCCGGAGCATGGCCCTGTCCGCCATGCTCTCTCAGCTTCTGCCCCGTGTGTGGATCAAACTCCACCACGTGGCAGATGGACCCGTCTGCGCGGACGAACTCGCGCGCAACCGTGTCCGCGTGTGCTTCCGCCAGCAAGCGGAAGCGGGGATCGCCGCTCTGCTCCGATGCCCAGTAGAGCAGCGGCAGGTTCATCATGCTGTCGATGATGGCTACGCCGCGCGTATCCATTGTGGACGAGTTGAAGTTCCAGGCACGAATGAACTGACCACGTACATTGAAGCGAGCAGCAAATAGATTGGCAGCAAGCATCCCTCGCCGCCGGCTGTCCATGCTGCCAGTCTGGCGGTACGATGCTACGCCGCTGAGCAGCCAGATGAAACCAAGATCGTGATCCACCGAATCCGGATTGCGGAGGCATCCCTCCAGCTGCCGTTCACAGCTATCTGCAATACGAGACAATGAAGCAGCATCTACATTTTCCGGGGACTCACCATACACAAGCCATAACAATCCTGGCCAGAAGCCGGCTGTCCACCATTCCGGATCATTCTGGTCATACGTCCCCTGCGGAGAGATGTGTGGAAAGGTATCCTTGATTCGCTGTGCGTTGCGAATGGTTTTGTCCGCGCCCTGCCGCCAAGCTTCTTCAACCCATGTTACCGATGTCGATGTACTCACGAGCTTTGCCTCCTCTTTTCGTATCCTTATTTATTTACTCATACACGTACGCAACTTTAATGGACTATATCTTTACGCAGCCTTCAGTGGTTTCCTTGCAACAGTTCAGTCCGGATTGTCTTCAATTCTTATCCTTTGAATGGAATTACCTCGGATACATGGTGAATTTGAGTCTGCACCTTGTCTCCTGTACGGAATGATCCCGAGAATTACCGCTTTCATCTGCGGTTTGTCGTAAGATTAATGCGGTGCGGTAAAACTTCTGTGGCAGGTGATCATGATCCACGGTCTCGATCACTTCGATCTGTGCATTCCAGCATTCAGCATCGTACGCCATGAACACCACAGCCCTGCTTCCTTCCCATCGTACTCCTGTTTCTTGCAAGACAGGTTCGATTCGACTGATAAAATGTTGGGCAACTAGCGGTTTTACATCCAAGGGCTCCCCTCTCTGAATACCGGAAGGTGGGTGCCATTGGTAGTGGTCTTCAAGGAAAAGCTCTGCTTCGGAATTTCCAGCTGAACCGTGCCATCGTAACCGCCGGATATATCTTGCCAGTGTAGGAGCCTCAGAATAAGCTGATGTCAGATCCAATTCAGCCTCTATCCCCTGTGATGGCAGGTGCTTAATATGTAGCATTTTGGCTTCGGCTTGTCTTCCGGATTGTTGACCCGTTCCTTCAATGACAGGAACGCTGTGCCCCTGAGAGCCAATTTGCAGAATGCTTTCCCTACCAGGTGCGAAGTAGGCTTGAGTATACTCGCCTGAGCCTGGATCACAGAGAATGTTTTCACCGCCGCCATGAAGGATGAAGTGTCCCAGATCATTATGATTATGAGGCTCTGCGTTATGACCTCCTTTTACCGAAAAGGCCACCTTTACTTCCTGCTGTTCGCTTGTTGTCAGCGTCCCTCGTGCTATCACCCACGACAAATCCTCCAAGTAAATCGGAGCCCCGGGCTCACCCGATTCAGTCTCACTCTCGAACTTAGCCGGATTAGTCCAGAGTACATTGCGGAGAGCATGAGCCCACCTGCGGCAGGGATCCTGGGAGAGAAGCGGGATGTGAAGCCCGGAGTTGATTTGAATCTGCTGCCGTTCGGATAAAAGGGACAGCAGACCGGACGGAAGCGTCTCCCGCTCGCGACTGTCCGAATAGTTGATAAATACCCCATCCGATAAATGAATATTTCCCGGGAAAGCAGCAATCGCTCCCGTCTTGGGTTCTGACAACATATCCAGTTCACCTGCACTGAACAATCTCAGCATCTCTGCGTAATAGGTATAGAATCCGAACCCGTACACCCAGTAGCCCACACCTTCAGCACATCCTCCATCCGGCCCGTAACCACTCAAAAAGGCATTCATGGATCGAATCGTGTGCTGCACAGCCATGGTTCTAAGACGCTCATCCTCCAATAAAAGGAGAGCAGCCATTCCGCATCCTCCACTGCAAACGGCTGACCAGTTGTGATTTGCCTCTTCCCAACCGTAAGTCCGCTGCTCCCTGTACAATGGAGTAAATATCCTGTCTTCTACCTCCGCCTTGACCATCCGAATCACACGTTCATCCAGCATGTCATCCAGTATCACAACTAGCTCTGCCAGCATCTGTGCGGTCTCTGCAGCGAATAGATCAATATGTGTTCTTGCGCCAGCTTCTTCCCCTTCCGGTATATGGGCAGACAGACACCAGGTTTGTTCGGTACAAACACTCCAGATCAGATCCTCCAGCAGATGCAAACGAGAGGAAGACGGCGATACTGCCACCAGCAGCCCCAGCGAAACAAGCCTTCCGCGCCTTTCAAAATAGGCCTGCTCATACGCTTGACGCTCACCCGTATCCCTGAATTGACGAAATAGGGAAAAAGATAGTTCAGGCAGGTTCTCTGTGAGTGCCTTCTGTTCATAACCTTCTAAATCCGACCAAAAGCCGGCGTAAACAGGGTCATTCCACGTGTCCGTGAGCCTGTCTTTCCAGTGATGGATAAGCTCCAAACCATTGGACATACCATGTTTCATAGCCGCAGCGATGTGATCTGCCTTCCAACGTAATCCAGGGTGAACCTTCATAAGAATTCCTCCCCATTTTTGTAACCGATTTCATTTTAGCTTATTAGATATTAAAAATGAAGGGAATTCGGCTAATCTTATGTAAAAAAACAAATAATATGAAAATAACTGAAACTTTTCAGACTGTTTTCTCGTAAAAGAGTTGTCGGTACTCATTGCATATGCATTTTATTCCATTATGAGGACAGGTGAACCATACTGAATACTGAATTATTTGATCAGGCTGTAACGGAGCTGCTGCAACGCTCGGATAGCCGGGTGCTTGTCCAGGTCGAATCCCATTTTCCGGACAATCGCCTCGTCGGAGGTAAATATCACATGGGGAGTCACACCGTATATCTGTACAAAAAAGAGATCATGGAGCAATGCCGGATGCTCTTCGGTACGCTAGCTCCATTGCAAGCCTATATTTATGTCATTCTGGCTCATGAACTGGGTCATGCAGAGGATACGGAATTAGCATATCTCTCCAACCTTCTTGATGGTCCCCTTTCGGCTCCTGAGCAGGCAGAGATCCGGTTGCGTATTGAAGAAAACGCCTGGCGTTATGCAGAATCACTGCTGCAGGGCATGGATCCTGTTTTCTTGCATACCATCATTGATGAATCCCTGCTCAGCTATCGACAAGCCATTGAACCACATATCGCCTAGAGCCTAGATTATCCGTACAACATTAAATGAATAAATAAGGCCAGACCCACCCTTTTCCACAGGTGAGATCTGGCCTTGTTTGCTAGAATTACGTTTTTTTCACGCTTGCTTCTATATCAATGATTAATTTTTCCGATTCCGTGACCGGGCTTGTCCACCCTTGCGCCCTGCTTCTTCGCGGCTCATTTTGCCATCCTGATCGTCATTTCCGTCACTGCTGCCCCGGGCGCTTCCGCCCTCACTTCCAATCTCTTGATAGAACTCACGGTCGTGGGATTTTGATGTAGCTTCCCCGCCTTTGCTGCCGATCTCCTGATAGAAATCCTTGTCATGGTTCTTCGAGGTTGCCTCTCCGCCCTTACGTCCTGCTTCTTCACGGCTCATTTTTCCGTTTTGGTTATTCTGTGCCATTTTGAATTCACTCCTTATCGGGTATTGAGTATAGTGTGCTACGCTTCTTAATTACCCTCCTCTTTGGAAATAAAACAAGGGATTTCTAAATATGTAACTTTTCTATAATTTATTTTCGGATGTTCGTCTATGTAAAAAAAGAGCAGAGGATTGCACAGGACCCTCTGCTCTTTTTTCCTATTGGATTTTAAGTTTGCTGTCCTGTACGACAGATAACCATTGACGTGCAATCAGTTCATGACCTACCGCCGTTGGATGCACACCATCCCACAACCAATAGGATGCCTCTGCCTTTTCAGTCGCTTGATTGAGCACATCCTGCAATGGAACGAACACAGCATCGAACTCATCCGCGAGCTCCCGGACAAGGCGTTGATATTGGCCTATTTTCTCCTGCCATGCATCCCATTTGTCCACCGTAGCGCCGGTTTTCAGAATGAAGGGTTCCATCAACACGAGCCCTGTATTCGGGAGCACTTCCCGCGTTTCTTCAAGCAGATGACGATATGCCCGTCCAAGACGATCCGTCACCCCGCTCCGTTCATTATTCATTATACGCCAGGCGTCATTCACACCGATCAGAATGCTGATCAGCTCCGGCTTCAAACTAAAGGTATCTTCATTCCAGCGTGCATACAGATCGGATGCGCGATCCCCACTAACCCCCCTGTTGTAGAAGGTGGGCTGCTTCTCTGCCAGCTCCGCACCCAATCTGCTTGAGATCAAATAAGCGTAGCCATGTCCCAGAAAGTGATTCGGATCATCGTTCCGCGATCTTCCTCCGTCTGTAATGGAATCTCCCTGAAACAATATTACGGATGGACTTGTACTCATGATTTAAACCGTTCCTTCCTCTTATGCAAAATGGAAACCTTGATCCTACAGTCTCCATTTTATCCCTTTCCGGTTCAATAGAAAATAGCGTTTTCAACAGTTCAACTAAACGCCCTTCTGGTCTTTTGCCACATATCCTCCGCCCTGATATTTCGTCTCATCCTGCTTATCCGGCGCACCTCTGCGCTTCGCTTCTTCCCACAGCGCGGCAGCATCGTCTTCCGGGCGGTATCCAATTTTTTCAGCCAAATAACCGATATCATAATAATTGTCGCTATTCGCGGAGGTTCCATATAGATTAAGATACTTCATCCCGGAATCGGCTTCAATACAGCACACAGCGAGCTGCACCATATCCCTCGGGGATATCCAGATATGGGCAGAGCGCTCGGAATGCGGATAATCATCCCCGGAGAAGTTGCCGATCCGAATGTTGAATGAAGACAGGTCATACTTGTCCACATAATATCGGCCAAGCAGTTCAATATAACATTTGCTGAGGCCATAGAAGCTGTCAGGGCGATAGGGGTCGTTGACCTCAATCTCTTCACCTGTACGGTAAAAGCCAGTTGCATGGTTAGAGCTTGCAAAAATGACACGCTGAACACCATTCATTCGTGCTGCTTCATATACATGGTAAGCTCCTGTAACATTGATCGGTAGAACTTTACCCAAGAAGTCCTCTTCATCCTTGGCCCAGGCAATGTGCAGCACAGTATGCACTCCTCGCATCAACTCTTGCAGCCTTTCTGCGTCCGTAACATCCATGGGGACAATACCTGCTCCAGGATCATCCTGAAGGTCAGCCGCAACAATATCATACTTGTCCATTTCCCTCAGACCGTCCAGCAGACTGCGACCGATTACGCCAGCAGCACCTGTGATCAGGACCTTTTTCCTCGTATTACCCATTCACCTTCGCTCCCTTCATTCTTAACGGATACCTCAGTTCTACTACATAGGTCTATAGAACATTATTAACCGTTAGTCTGAAGGAATTACCTGTACCTCTTGCGTCCTCTACCCGAGCACATAACGCAAAATCATCATCGCTACAATGCCCACAAGAACCGTACCGAGAAGGCTTCGCGTCCAGATCGCTACCACAAAGGTAGGCAGCGCAGCCCACAGTGCAGCATTTTGGGTGAGCGGTACCAGCTGGTTGCCAGACATCAACAGCTCCTGACCAATTAATGCTGCCATCACGGCCACAGGTACATATTCCAGCCAGCGAAGCAGCCATACCGGAATCTGTATTTTGCTAAACAGCATTAGGGGCAGCACCCGGGGAATAAAGGTCAACAAGGCGGACCCGATAATAATCCAAAATACATCCCATCTTACTTCCATCGTTCCATGACAACTCCCATCGTTGCTGCAACGACTGCAGCCACTATAATGCTCGTGCTGCCCAAAGAGGCCATACTCGCTAGTACCACACACACCACGGCAATAATGGCTACATTGATGTGCAGCTTTCTGTTTTTCCGATGGATTAACTGGAGCACGATTAGGCCGATAAACATAGCCGGCAGGGCAAAATCCAGTCCAAACTGCTCCGGATTGGTAATCCAGCGCCCGAAATAAGCTCCTGCCATGTTGGCTGCGAACCAATTCAGATAAGCTGTAATATTCAATCCATGCATCCAACGTTCACTTAATGTTTTGCGGCCAATTGCGCGAGTCATCGCCACTCCGAACGATTCATCCGTGAGCAGGGAGCCAATCCACATGTTTTTGAGTGGGGTCAGGTGCCTGAAATACGGCGATACGGCTGCACTGAGTAATAGATGTCGCAGATTGACAAAGAAAATCGTGAAGATGATCGCTGCTGCCGATCCGTTCGATGCGAGCATGCCTGCAGCAATAAACTGGGCCGAACCTGCATATAAGATCAGACTCAGCAGGGCTATTTCCGCCATACTGAGTCCTGCTGTCATTTCGATGACACCTGCTGCAAACCCAATACTCAAATAGCCAAGCAGGGTTGGAATGCAATCCTTTACCCCCTGCATAAACGTGGCATGATCCCGAGTCTCTAAGATGTCTTCCGATTTTGTGACCATGGGCATTGATTTATCCAATTCTGCTGCAACTCCTTCTCATCCCTTCAGAGATGTAAATACGTTTCCTTTATATTAATTTAGAAATATACCACAAGTTGAGTGAATGAGGGAGAGACAGATTTCTCCTTTACAGAACAGATGCAAATAGATCTCTCATGCAAAAAAGTCCATAACCTGTTAAGGTCATGGACTTGGTAAGCCCGAAATAAATATGCTGTGGAATTACTGACTACTACCTTTTTTGTCCCCGTGATAACCTTGTTCGCCGTATGGCTCAAGCTGATCCATCCAACGATCCAAACATTTGGCAAGTGCATCCTTGGTGTCAAAATAGGGGTTATCCTCTTTTTTCAATACTTCCAGCACTTCAATCGTAAACGCATCATCACCGTATTCATTCCATTCCGCCTGCAGCTGCTTGTTCAGATGACTGCCCATTTGCAGCATGAATTTCTGTCCATTGATCGTTTTCAGATTCAATGTGCTATCCAGGTAGACTTTACCGTTGCGTTCATTTCGAATCTGGTATATTCCAGCCTCCGTCTTGATTTCCTTGGCCTGCTCCTGAAGTTCTTTGCGCCGATTCATTTCTTCGTTCTCTCCTTTCCCGCTTCCCGTTTCCGTTTGTTTATTATTCTTCTTCTCTTCTTGCTCTGCCGAGAGATTTAACCAGTACTGACTGCCGTCCTCTTCACGATTCAGGAAACCGTAGTCGATCAGATATCTCCTCAGTTCCACGTAGTCCTCATAGATTTGTTTTAAGACCTCGTTAACCTGTTTCTCGGTATAGTGGCGTTTTGGCTCGAACCGTTTGGCGATTTCAGTGAGAACGATATATTTATGCTTCTGCTGCATGTGAAAACTCGACAGCGGACCATCTGTACCTTCTGGAAAATACTTGGCCAGCACTTTTTCACGATCCTGTTCCGAGATATCAAACTGTTTATAGTTGATCGTATGCACATGTCTTGTGACAGGCAGTACGAGCTCGGCAGGAGCATAGTCATCTTTGCTTTTTAGCAGTTCCATTAATGCCAAAAAGATTTTGGCCTGCCGTTCTTTCTCCTTCAACACAAACCGGTGATTCCGAATGGTGGACGCACTACCGATCCCCAGTGCCTTCTGCACTTCGGTATCCTTCTTCCCTTCATAAAACTGCCCAAGTAACCCCCGCTGCACGTCGGATAGGCCTGTTACACTTTTATCCAGCTCCAGCAAGTATTCAAAAACAGATCCATGGGCCTTCTCGATATGAACACGCATATATCTCTCTGCCTCATAGAGAACACCTTCCTCGGGATAGACAATTCCCGCCTCTGTTTTATAGCCACAGCAGATACATGTAAAGGTTGGCCCTTCCGCGAGATATCCCCGCTTGATCTCTTCGAGCGTGGCCGTCTGCAATAATGGTTCCGATGATTTCATTGGACAAACTCCTTTTTATGCTTTTAATAGATATCCCAATCGACAATTAATACCACTCAATAATTCGATATAAGTTTGTTTGTTTATTTATAGATATATTATAATTTTGTTTGTTTAAAGTCAATGGCCATCTTCTGTATGCTCTCTTCTCAATGAGTTAAGCTCTCCATTGAGGTTACCAGGGCATACTTATTCCAATAAAAAAAGACTACAGGGAATTGACCCTGCAGTCTCGTTGTCATCGTCATGCTGACGCTGGTACTCTACGGTTTATCCCCTTTCTAACTCAGAGGCACCGCTTTATTCAATTTAATCGGTTATAGCTTGAAACGTTCAATCATGCTCTGCAGATCTTCAGCCATTCGAGACAATGCGGCAGAGGAAGCTGCCACTTCTTCCATCGTGGCAAGCTGCTCCTGTGCTGCAGCAGAGCCATCCTCCGTACCGGATGCGATCTGATCAGACAAGACAATGGTATCATTGACCGCTTTGGTTACGTGATTCATTCCTCCATCAATCTGACGGGATGCGGCAGACACTTCTCCAGCTTGAGCAGCAACGAGCTGCACCGCATCTCGAATGGTACGGAACGCATCGCCCGCTTCGGTAATCAGCTCCGAACCTTTCACCATACCTTCACCTGTACGTGCAAAGGTGGACTGCACTGCGTACGTTTTCTCCTGCATTTCACGCATTAACTCATTAATCCGCTCGGCAGAACTTCCTGAATTGTGAGCCAAAGCTTTAACCTCATTGGCTACAACAGCAAATCCGCGTCCTTGCTCTCCAGCTCTGGCAGCTTCAATGCTCGCATTCAACGCGAGAATATTGGTCTGTTTCGCAATGGTGGTAATTTCGGTAACGATCTGAATAATCTCTTCATTTTTTGCCCGGAGATCCTCAATGACTGCCGCCATGGCTTCACTCTCTTCGTTGACCCGCTGAATATGAGCGACCGCTTCTTCCACGGTTACCATTCCGGCTTCGGACTTGTTCGAAGCTTCCCCTGCAATGCGGGCCGTCTCTTCGGCGCTGGAAGAGATTTCTTTGACACCAATGGACATCTCTCCGACAAGCTGACCCGTTGCCGCAAGACTGTCATTTTGTTTGGTCGTTCCTTCCGCTGCGTTCTGCATCAGCTCGGCAACCTGTTCTGTGGCTTTGGACGTCTGTTCCGAACTGGCCATCAATTCCTCGGAAGACGCTGCAAGCTGGCTCGACGTATCATGCACCTCTCCAAGAACATTGCGCAGCGATGAAGTCATGGAATCAAAGCTGTCTCCAAGCTGTCCAAATTCATCCCGCCGCTTCAGCCCAACACGAACCGTAAGGTCCCCGGCGCTGACCTTGGATGCGGCCTGGGTGAGCTGCTGCAATGGACGAACAATTCCTCGGATGATGAATATGAGCAGGATTATACCGATGATTAGTGAACTTCCCACAAGTGTATAGGTTCGAATCATAATCGGTCTAACTGCTTCATCTGCTTCGGAAGGCAGCATCTCACCAACGATTTTCCATCCCGTTGCCGGGTTGGTAAAGTATACAGCTTCCACTTCTTGTCCTTCATACGTATACTTCACGGTTCCTCTGTCGCTCGTGTACATTTGATTAATATAGTCTTGATCTGACTGCACACCTGATTCGATATTGTAATGGAACAGGAACTTTCCGCCATTGTCCAACATGTACAGCTTTCCTTCTTCACCAATATGAATCTGATCTACGTTTTCTTTTAAGTGGTTAAGACTAACATTGGCTCCAAATACACCTTTACCATCAGCCAGCTTGGCAGAGGCAGTCACGACCCACTCTCCTGTCGTTGCCGACTGGAATGTATCCGAAATAATAGGTTCATTGGATGCCATGCCCATCGTATACCAGCTGCGTTCCCGCGGATCATAGATCTGTTGCCCAGGATCAGGAGACTTCATCCAGCTTCCATCCTCGGCACCGATGGTCAGCACGCCCAGTTCTTTATGGTTTTGAGACATATCATCCATTTGTTTTTGCAGTGCAGGCGATTTATTAATAACATCCTCAGAAGTAAAACCCGCAGCGAGCTGTGCGGCGTTATCTTTCTCCATGTTGAGCATCTGATCAATCTGTAAACTGAGCATCTCTGTTTTGGCCTGTGCAGAATGCAGGAGTTCTTCTCTAACCCGTTCTGCGGCTTTATCGTAAGATAACCAACCAACGGTGATGCTTGGCACAATCAAAAACAGAAGCAGCGCCGCGACCAGACGTTTTTTTACGGTTGGCGCAAACCATTGTTGAAACCTTTTCTTCATATGAACTATCCCCCATCATCATCTTCACCTATCTTTTTATCGGACGAACATCATGAAAACATTATGTATGAATACTAAATATCATCGAAATTCTATTATTTTTGTTAGGCTCTTCTATTCTCTTGTTCTCCATCCATTTTGACCCTCTCCGCGAGATCGTTTACAATATTTTAAGCTGGTTATTCATGAAAAGTCTGGAAGGAGAGGATTCAAATCACACGCAGATCGCCTCACGAGCATCAATCGGTTTCCAAGGCCTATTTATCCCTGTTTCGTATTCTGCTCGCGTTCATTCTGGTTGCAGGGCCGATGCTGGGACAATTCAGCACATCGATATCGGCTGCACAGAACACGAAAGCAGTTCTTATTGAAGTGAATGGCGAACCACAATCCTGGAAGAATACACCTCAGATCTATAACGGATCAACGTACGTACCCCTTAGGGATGTCGTCCAGTCGGTGAAGGGTTCCTTGAAATGGGATAACCGTACCAAAACAGCTACCATCACCGTCGGAAGAGATACTTTGGTTCACCAGTCCGGCAGCGACTCGATCAAGGTCAACCATGTTCGCCTGGATGCAGGCGTGAAATCCCGTACGGTTAACGGTACGCTTATGGTACCTGTCCGTCCTATGGCTAATGCCCTGAAAGCCGATATAAAAGTCGGCCGTACCTCATCTGGTCAGATGAGCGTGAACATCCAAACGGACAAAGTCAGTTTGCTGGACAAGGAAGTGACCAGCGTGGATGCTTATTTACGTGAAATTCAATTCCCTGGCATGGCCCTAATAGCCCGCAATGGTGAAGTATTGCTTCGTCAAGGATATGGACTGGCCGATGAGAAAACGCTGAACCGCCCGGACCAGAAGACAAGAATTGCTTCACTGAGCAAATCCTTCACGGCAGCTTCCATTCTCAGCCTCGCGGAAGATGGCAAGCTGAATGTAGAAGATCCCATCTCCAAATACATCTCTGGTATTCCGAAGGGTGACGAGATGACTCTGCATATGCTGTTATCTCAAACTTCCGGGCTTCCGTCTGCATTTGGTCGGGGTGAAGGAACCTCACTGGAAGAAACGGTAGAGGAGATCCGTCACAAAACGCTGAAGTTCGAACCGGGCACTGCCTATCTCTACAGCAATAGCGGCTATGTGCTGCTCGCCTATGTCATTGAACAGGTATCCGGCATGAGTTATGCCGACTATGTTCAACAAACGATTCTGAAGCCGCTCGGCATGAAAAACTCGGGTGAGGCATCACGCAAGGTCAAAACTATCAGTGGTTTCGTTGCAGAAAATAACAAGTGGGTGCCTGCTCCTTATTACGTGTCACAATCGGGATCAGGGACGATCTATTCGACGGTTGACGATATGCTCAAATGGGACCGCGCACTGTACACCGATCAGATCCTCAGTCAGGAGACGATTGAACAGATGTACAAGCCCTATTCGGACAAAAATTACGGCTATGCCTGGATTCTCAAGGAAAAAGGCGATAATCGCACCGTCTTCCACAATGGCAGCGGAGGCGGTTTTGCCACAGCCTTCTCTCGTAATCTATCAGACGACGTAACGATTATTCTGCTTGGTAATCATACGGGTATGGATATGACCTCTCTGATGGATGAAGTAGAAGCTCGCACGGCCAAAGCATTGAAATTGCAATAATTGGTCTATTCGCAGTACAAGAGACGGCCCTCCTTAGGGTCGTCTCTTTCGTTTATATAATCCATGTCATGGTTGGGAGATGGAGTCACCTATCATACTAGATCTGAGCACTAAAATTAAATAATCTATAAAAGAAACATTTTTACAATTTTGTTGTTTATATATTGTAGTAAAATTATGGGAGATGAATTGTTTTTTACCGATGGGAACTCTGAATTTCCATGTCGGTGAGTTACAAGCTCTAAAAATGTTGAGGTGTATTCATGAAGAAAATAATTGTATTTATGTTTCTGAGCCTGTTCTTCCTTTTTCTGTTTCCTATTCAGGGAAATGCCGCTGCAAACACGTCTAAAATCTTCTTGAATGGAGAGCAATTGTCTCTTCCGAATGACGTTCAGGTGACCATCGTCAATAAAAATGTCATGATCCCGATCCGAGTCGTTGCAGAAAATTTGAAGTTTGATGTCGACTGGAATCAACAAGCCCGTCAGGTGAAGATACAGCAAAATGAGAAGGTAATATCTCTCACCGTTGATCAGAAGCAAGCCATGGTTGCTGACAAACAGGTTACCCTGAATACGGCTCCACAAATTTTAAACAAAACGCTGGTGGTACCCATTCGTTTTGTCAGTGAACAGATGGGGCTTAGCGTAAAGTGGAACAACCAGGAGAAGATCGTATACTTAACTGGTAGCAGTAATGAGTCCGACGAAGCATCTGGAGATGATCCTGGAGGTAGCGACACCACGTCGTTAACCCATGTAACAGATATTGTTTTTGCCGATAATCAGCTTGTCGTGTCCATGGATGGGGAACAAGTGCAGCCTGTCATATCCACCTTGAAGAACCCGGATCGACTGGTTGTGGATCTGCCTGGAACGGTCTTTGGTGACCTGGCACAACCGCTTGATCAGGGGTTTAACGGAAAGCTGGATGTAACCGGATATCCCAATGTATCGGAAGTGAGATACTCCCTATTTAAACGAGATCCCGGACAAGTTCGGATTGTGGTTGAATTAAACAATGTAAAGGACGTGCAGTTCGATCACAACGTGATTGCCGACAAGCTGCTTATCGATCTCAACCTTTCGGGGGACAGCATAACGCCCGTGCCAGTGACTCCCGTCATCGATACAGGACGCAAAGTCGTCGTGATTGATCCAGGTCACGGAGGCAGTGACCCAGGGACCATAAGTATCACCAATAAACCGGAGAAGGAATACGTTCTGGCATTGGGTCTAAAAGTACAAGCTCTTCTGCTCAATGAGCCTGATATTGATCTGGTCATGACACGTGACAGCGATATCTATCCCACACGTTCCGAGCGCGTTCAACTGGCGAATGAGTTAAATGCGGATGTCTTTGTCTCTATACATGGCAACAGTGCAACATCCTCACCTCAGGCATCAGGTACAGAAACCTTTTATTATCAGCGCAGCAGCAGCAAGGACCTGGCCAATATCATTCATGAACGTTTGGTGAAGGCTCTGGGATTCAAGGATAGGGGTGTCAAAAATGGCAGCTTGCAGGTGATACGGGAAACCACCATGCCTGCTGTGCTCTTGGAAATTGGGTTCTTGAGCAATGCTGCTGAAGAGAAGGCCATGTCGTCCGAAGAAGTTCAGGCGAAAGCTGCACAAGCAATAGTTGATGGAATCAAGGAATATCTAGGGATATAAAATATAACGTTATACCAAACGAAGGATGTGATTTGTTGAAACGAAAGATGGGATACGGACTACTATTCTTGTTCATTCTTATTATGGCCGCAGGGTGTGCCCAGAAACCAGTGAGTGAATCCGGAACGAATGAACCCAACCATTCCGGAAGCGTACAGCCTTCCAACAATGGTGGGACTCAGGTTGAGCCGAATAAGGAAGAGAAGCAGACTGTTGAAGTATACTTCGCCGACACACAGGTGCTGGAACTGGAAAAAAGAGAAGTTGAGCTGGAGTTTGTAGGGAACGACGAAAAATACAAAAAAGCATTTGAAGCCTTACAAAACAATGACGATACTGAGCTGGTCTCTCTATGGGAAAAGGTTGAACTGCTCTCCGTCCAATCTGCCGAGGATACGTTGACTTTGGATGTTCATATCCCCGATGAAGCCAAGCTTGGCAGCAGTGGAGAATTGCTGGCCTTGGAAGCTTTAACCACGACGATGTTTCAGTTTGATGAAATAAATCAATTGGAAGTGCTTGTAGATGGTGAAGCACTGGATAGTCTGATGGGTCATTCAGAACTTGAGCACCCCATTCAACGTGAACCCTAGTCCTCAATGAAAAGAACGTCCCTAAGGACGCTCTCACCTGATCCTTTATGGCATTATAAAGCATTGATCTCATCTAATTTCATGTTTAGACATATAGCTCATCCCCGGGAGACAATGAATGTAACTCTGCTTCCGGTGATGGGCTATTTTTGAGCAAGCCCTCTCTCAGTCTGTCCGTCTCGGCCTTATCTGCATGCACAAGCAAGGTATGCCGAGCAGGCACCCGATGCAGCATTCTCTCAACATCCAGCCAGCCCTGATGCACTTTATAACGAATCTTCTGCACCTCACAGACCCCATGCTCCGCTGGATTCTGTGCTAGCTTCTGTGCAAAGGTGCCAACAGCCGCATGCCCGGTGAGCAGGATCAGGTTCTCACCACTCTCCGCCAGCTGGCTATAGTACCAACGGGCAAGCGAAGATTGCATCATGCCGTCGGGAATAAACCATAGGGAAGCACCATATTGATTCAGCAGTCGCTCCCGATCCTCCTGACCTTTGGGCAGGTGCCAGGATTGTCCCGTTAAAAATCGTTCAATGGCTCCCGTTAGCGAACCCTCAATATGTTTCCCCTGTTCTCTCAGCCAATATGGGGCACGTAGCAGCTGCTTCATGCCATCTAGTAGCCCCTGCTCGACGATCATCGGAACGCCAGGGAACTGCTCATGTGCCCACAGTATGATCTCTTGACCACGGCCTACCGAAGGCATTGGGAGCAGAACCTTACCTCCCCGAGCAATGGTCTGGCGAATGGCACGGTCCAATTGTTCCAACTTTTCCGCCTGCGTATCCCGGTCTGTTCCATATGCAGCATCCACAATCGCCAGATCCATCGGTTGATTCAAGCTGCTCTTTGTAAACGAAGGAGTCAAGGATATCTCGGAAATTCCAGGATTCTCAGTTACTATCGCTAGTTCTACCCGCGGTTCTCCAGCAAATGGTATGCCATCACTAACAGCCAAGCCTTGAGTCAATCGCGAATTATTCATACGGCTGCTTTTGTTCTCCCTGCCCCGGAACAGGCTTGCCAATCTCAGCGCCTCTGCCGCACAATCTTCCTGTAAAAGCATGGACTCGGATGTATAGTCTCCGGAGTAGAAGATCCGTTTACCCTCCATCTCAAGTGCAAACCATACCGATCCGGCAAGGTGGCCACTGCGTCCCCATAACACGTGCAGACCAGGAATCATCTCGAACCAGATCCCGGGCTTCGCCTGATCCTCCAGATACCTGTAACGTATGGACTCCACGTCTGCTTCCCCATAGGGAAGATCATGTCCTGCACGCTCCAGATTGCTGCGCCACGCCCGGAAATAGGTGTCCAGCTGCTCCCTTGTCTCACGCGTCGTCCATACTTCACCCTGATAGCCCATCTTGTATAATAAAGGAATAGCAACGGAATGATCCTCATGCGCGTGGGACAGCAGAACAGCATCCAGCGTTGATACAAGTTCAGGCTGGATAAGCGGGTATGCTCCCGCTTCTTCTTTTTTCACGCCACAATCCATTAAAATGTGAGTTCTGTCTCCGCTCAAGAGATAGGCGGAGCGGCCATGCTCGCCTGCCCCGCCCCATACGTTCAGTTTAATCATGATGCATTCCACTTTCTCTTTGAATTCAGTAGTTCAATGCCGAGCAGCATCAGTACGGTCATCCCAACCGTTACAACAGCCATGGCCATTCCGAGCGAGACCTGACCTTGTTCAAACTGTGCAAAGATATACGTTGCCGATGTCTGCATGGACGGCGGGAGAATCAACAATGAGCCTACGAGCTCACGTGTGGCAATGGTGAATGTCATCATCCAACCTGCCAGCATGCCGGGAATGATCAGCGGCACAAGAATACGCCGAAGAATATACAGCGGCTTTCCGCCAAATACCTGGCCTGCCTGAAACAAAGTTCCGTCGATCTGGGTGAAGCTCGATTTCACGTACTGCACCGTATAAGGCAGAAACAGTACGACATAGGTCAGAACCACCATCCCGTACGTGTTATACAGGGTGACAGGCATCCAAGGTGAATTCCAGAACAGGATTAGACCGACGACCATGACAATGCCCGGTACGGTGTTAGGCAGCAGGCTGAACAGATCAATGACCCGCTGCATGAACGAGGATGACTTGCCAATAGCCAGCGCAAATCCTGTACCAATCACAACCGCAACGGTAGAAGCGGCGAGGGATAATCCCAGGCTATTTCCGATGGCTTTCATGCTAACCGAGCCCCAGGAGAGCAGCTCCCGATAGTGGTCCAGTGTTACATTGTCCAGAGACAATCCGGCCCCGCGCAGCTTCATCGTCGACGCAGCAATAATGGAGAAGTATGGAATACCCACAGAGAGTATGAGAAGTACCGCGAGGTACAGACCGCATATCCAGCCAGCTCCTCCGCGAAGGGAATAGCGTTTGGAGCGTTGCCCTTTGCCTCCCACCAGACGGTACGTGAACTTGCGACTCATGGCAGACTGCATGTACCACATGACGAGACATACGGACAACAGGACCGATGCCAGTGAAGTGGCCTTACCGAAGTCAATTGGCCAGCTAGAGATATATTTGTGGATCTCCGAGGTCATGACATAGTAACCGATACGGCGGCCGAAGGTGGCCGGAGTTCCGAATTCCGCAATCGTTTTGACGAAAACAAGCATGATCCCCATCCCGTAGGAAGATAACAGTAAGGGTAATATAATGCGTCTAAACCGGTATCCTGCTGGTGCCCCGTGCACTGACCCTGCCTCTTCCAGATTGCCCCCGATGCGGATCAACGCATCCCGCAGCAGCAAGTACAGGAACGGGAATAAATGTAAGCTCATAATCAGCACCATGCCCCAGAAACTGAAGAAGAGCTCGCTCCATTTCTCAGCTGATGGCATCCACTGCTGCAGGTATCCTCCTTTTTGCATAAATAATATCCAGCCCATGGAGCCGATATACGGTGGTGTCATGAACGGAATCATCAGGATCACATCCACCCAGCGGTGCTGGCCCATTCGGGTCTTGGCCATCATCCAGGCAAGCGGCAGGGCCAGCAAGGTGGTGACGGCAACAACACAGATGCCGAGCCAGACAGAATTAAGCAGCACACCAGACAAATGATGACCAGTAATCGTCCGGATCGGAGCCATCCAGTCCCATTGTCCATCCGGATACACGCTCTGCCAGAAAATCAGCAGCAAGGGTACGCCAATACTTATAGTCAGCAGAAAGAGGGCCAGAATCACGCCCACTCTCCGAAAAATACGGTTGTTGTCCAGTACAACAGGTTTCACTGATTTCACCTCACATGACTTCCACCAAAACACCCGTCACACGTGTTGCCGAATGTTCTTCAGTTTGTTTCAGCAGTCTTATTTGAAAATCTCGGAGAAACGAGCCGCTGTCTCATCACCGTGTTCACTCATCCAGTTCCAGTCCACTTTCAGCTGCGGGATATCTTTCAGATTGGCCCGATTGGTCGCTTCAATATCTTCACGGCCCGGAATCAGGTACGCATCAGCAACCAGCTTCTGTGCTTCATCAGACAACAGATAGTCGATAAACGCCTTGGCGTTTTCTACATTCGGGCTCGATTTCAGAATGGCAGCCGGTCGTGGGCTGATTACAGTCCCTTCTTCTGGATATACGATATCCAGGGGTTCGCCTTTATCCTTGGAGGAATATGCCATGTAATCAACACCTGCTGCAACGATGCTTTTGGCTCCCGTAATTACCGGATCAAGAGCTTCCTGGTTAGCACCCGCCATGGCCACACCGTTCGCTTTGTAGCTGTCCAGCAGATCCCACCCTTGGTCACCGTTCACACTCAGGTACCCTGTAATGAAGTCCAGTGCAGAGCCAGACAACGTTGGGTCGGGGATATTTACAGCGTCTTTCCATGCTGGTGTAGCGAGTTCAGCCCAGCTTGTCGGAGGCGCAGACACCAGCTTGGTGTTGTACACAATTCCGAGTGCCGAAGCACTTGAACTGAAATAGTTACCTTCTGCATCTGACCAGTCCTTGTTCAGCTTGTCGGCATTGGCTGCTTCAGGGTATGGGAGGGTCAAACCTTCAGTCTTGAGTGCCTGTGCTGAAGGCAAAGAGGCAAGAATAACTACATCGGCCACAGGGTTTGATTTCTCTGCCTCCATACGGGCGAGAATTTTACCGGTTGTCCCCTGGAACATCTCTACTTCAATCCCTGTTTTGGCTGTAAACCCGCTCACGATATTATCTGCCAGCTTTTGCGGCCCTGCACTATAGAGCACCAGTTTGCCGCCGGCTGTTTCAGTTGGTTGTGCTGCTGCGGCACTGCCTTCTCCCGCAGATTGTCCTGCGTTTCCAGCGGTTGAATTCGTACTGCATCCGAACAAGCTAATGCTCATCACCGCTGTTAACAGCAGCATTGCGCTTTTTTTCCGTGTTTTCATTCCCAACATCACATTCCATCTCCCTTGGTTATATGTTTTTTCGAGTAAACTTAACATTTCTTCTCATTTCCTCATTCAAGCATCTAGTTCGCTGCAGCTATAACTTCCCGCTTCGCATCCATGCTATCCTGCCCGTTCATACGGCAGATACGCTCCGGCGAGATATACAGCTGAACCTGCTCACCTACGCGGACCCTTCGATCCAGGTAAGCCGTCCATATGCCTAGCCCTTCCATTTGAACCCGTATCTCATAACGCTCCCCTACATAGCTGACACTCATTACCGTGGCCTGATAACGCAGGTCGTCATGACTTGTCCTGTTCCAGGTCACATGTTCCGGCCGTACCATGGACTGATTCGGTGTCAGCCAGTTGGATTTGCCGATAAATGAAGCAACAAAAGGATCGCTTGGCGATGAGTAGATCGTCTCGGGACTACCTTTTTGTAATATCCGCCCCTTCTCCATGACCACAATCTCATCTGACATCGACATCGCCTCAACCTGATCGTGAGTGACATATAGTGCGGTTAGCCCCATATCCCGAACGAGAGACATCATCTCAATCCGCATTTCTTCTCGCAGTACAGCATCAAGTGCACTAAGTGGTTCATCGAACAGAATTACACCAGGTCTTACGGCTACCGCTCTGGCAAAAGCAACCCGCTGCTGCTGTCCACCGGACAGCTGATGAGGATAACGATCTTCCATGCCTTGCAGGCGAACCATGCCAAGTGCTTCGGTTACCTTCTGCCGTAAATTTGCTTTCTGCTTTCCGGCCCTCAAGCCAAATGCCACATTTTCATATACCGTCATATGCGGCCATAATGCAAAATCCTGAAACACCATGCCCAGATTACGCTTATGGGTGGGTACATCAATCCGCTTGGCAGCTGAGAAGATGCACTGATCACCCGCAACAATCTCTCCCGCATCCGGCTGTTCCAGTCCGGCAAGCATCCGCAGCAAAGTGGTTTTGCCGCAGCCTGATGGACCAAGCAGCGTTGTAAACTGACCATGCTGAAGCGTTAGATCCGTGGGCAATAGTGCAGGCGTGCGATTGAATGATTTTTGAACTCCTGAAATCTCCATTTTCATAAGCATCCCTGCCTGTCTTCTTGTACTGTACTCAGTCTAACTCCCGCTCTCGCGAGTTGTATGTTAGGAATGTAAAAATGAAATTAACTTTTTAGATGAATTCTGTTGATGTTCATAGATTAAATCTATATAAGGTGATTCAAATTCATTTTTCATATGGTTACTTCGATTACACCACCATCTTCTGATTGCTGTTATCCCCGGATTCCCTAGATTCTTTTTTCTAAGGGAGATATCAGGGGATAAAGGCGAAGCGTATGCTTCCGAGTAGCTTTCTTTCAGAAAGCTTTTAGCTTCGCTTTTTTCAGATTGGTCCTGTACTCTTCGTCTTTATGAAAACAAGCATTAAATCATCTTATATTATGGAGGCCCTGGATAAGGGAGAGGAGTGTGAGTTCGTTGAATCTGATTAAACTGCAAATTGTAGAGCTGATTGACAAGCATCATCACATGACCAGCGTCGCAGAGATACTGGGTATCAAGCAGCCCACGGTTACTTTTCATATGAAATCACTGGAAGAAGAGATGGGAGTGCGATTATTTGAGTCGCGCAGCGGGAAGACGTTCCTAACAGAGGCTGGACAGGCCCTCCTTCATTATTCCGTTAAAATTAATGCCCTGACCCAGGAGGCGCGCCGGGTAGTCAAAGAATACGACAGCCTCTACCGGGGCACGCTTCACATTGGGGCGAGTTATGTACCTGCAACCTATCTGCTGCCTCCGATGCTAAATACATTCTCACAGGAGTTTCCCGGTATTCGCATTGTGTTATCGGTCAAACCATCGCCTGTTATTCGCGAGATGTTAATGCGGCACCAGATTGATCTGGGAATAATCTCTTCCGAACCGTTTGTTGGTCCGATTCTTCAAGCCGATCCGCTATGCGCAGATGATCTGGTATTAATCTGTGCTCCTCAGCATGCTCTGGCTAGTAGAGAAGTGCTGGAGCCTAACCATATCTCTCAGATTCCTTTCGCCCTGCATGGGAACGAATCAAGCACTCGCCGTTTGACCAACCAATGGCTGGAACAACATGCTGTGCGGCTTCGCAGTACGGTAGAGATGGACTCACTCGAGGCAATCAAGCAGCTGGTTCTGCTCGGAGGTCATATTTCATTCATGTCGCGCATGGCCGTCCAGTGGGAGGAGCAGCATGGCTTGATTCAAGTCCTGCCCATTCCCGGGGAACAAGCACCTAGGCATATATACACGGTACATAATAAGGATCGACATCCTTCGGTTCAAATGAATCGGTTCAAGGAAGTTCTTCAAGAAGGAGTCACGGGCTCTCCTTCATTTCTTGGCGTGATCCCATAAAAACTCTCATTCGCCATTCATCAAATCTATGCAGGGTTAACGCAATGCTCGTCCAACGTTAATCACTTTCATATACTCGGGCGCTAAAGTGGGTCTGTACATTAATCCAGCCTAGGGAGTGATTGGTTTTGAAAAAGTGGAAAAAGGTAACAACCTCATTGATGCTGAGTATTGTCACATTGGGGAGTAGTCTGGCGTTCCAGGCACCACAGGCTTCAGCGGCGGCCAATGCCGTACCTGCCTACGAAGTAAAGTTTCTGGCTAAACCGGAGCTGGTATTGAACTCTGATGGAACGCCTCGCAGTGAAGTTATTCAGACGTTGTCCCTGGATTCTACACCGAGAAACATCAGCGCTGAGTATTTTGACACCAATGCTCTGAATCTGAACCAAGCAGGATGGGATGTCCGTTTCCGGAAGAAGGATGACAAAAACAACTATGAATTGACCTACAAAAAGCGCTATCCCGTAATTAACGGTGACATTAACGCTGCACTGACCTTGGCTAATCAAGAGGGATTTGATGCATCAGATGATAACTATGAGGCTGAGATCGATTGGGGTTATGGCAAACAAACGCTGAGCTTCTCCAATACCAAAAAGGTGGATACCAAAGCTACAGGCGTTCAGCTTCCTTCCGAGAAGGATGCGCTCGATATGCTGCTGGACAAGCTGCCAGGCAAACTGAAAAACTGGTCCTCTTCCAACTGGGGTAAACAAACGCTCTCACAATCCCGTGCTCACGGCCCTGTAACGTTCCAACGCTATGAAGGAACATGGAATGGACAAGAGCTGACGTTTGAAGTATGGCCTATTCGTAACGCAGATGGGACAGGTTTCGAGAATCTTGTAGAGGTTTCTTTCAAAACCGAAGATGATGCAGCCGTATCCGGCCTGCGTACCGAGCTGCTGCAAGTGTTGGAAAGCAACAACTGGCTTATACCTGCCGATGGCTTGAAGACTCAAACGATTTTGGAAAGATACTAAATTTAACTGCCTGAATTGCAAAGCTCCTCTCCCTTAGTATGGGAGAGGAGCTTTTTGCGTAACAAATTGAAGAATTTCAAACATCTATTCTTTGCCGATACCATAGGGTCTAACTTAGTTGAGGCTCTTATGATCTGCTCAATACTTGAAGAATATCGACTATGTATCCTCTCTTACCATGTATACAGCTTTATATAATTGTACTTGAGCTGTGCATTTCATATGTTTAACTCCAAAATTTTCAAAGTCTTATAACGCCGTCATTTGAGTTTTTCGTAAATAATTCTCGCTCAATCTCCCACAGAAATGCTTTACCCTGTGCAGGTTTCGTAAATCTTAGCACAATCGGTCGTACCCTACCATTCATCTCGTAGTTAATTACCAGATACTTTTTGGAGCCCAAGTTATCGTGTGGATGTCGTACACCCCACACTTTATTCAGTGAGAGCTCAAAAGTTTGATGACCAGTTAGTACATATAAATATCCATTTCCTAATAGCACATCTACCAACTTACCTTCAGAAACTTGGGGCAAACCTGATTGGTGAATTCCGACTGCATGCAATCTAGCTGTATACTGTTGCTTTAGTCTTTTTGAACGATTTGTTGTTCTAATTCCGTATGCCGAAATAAATATAATGAAGATAATTAAAATAATAATGAACCCCATTTTTAAAACCTCCTATGTATTCTCCCGTGGTTATTGTAAGAGTAACAAAAGTGGCTAGGGATTGAAAACAAATATCACAAAAATCAAACCACTGTCGCATTCCTGCGTCTGAAAAAAAGATAAGCGTTTGTTTTTCTCCACCATCCCATCCACACCTTTCTCCAGTTCTAGTTATGTTAGTGCTGGTTACGAGTTTGGATTCAATCCCGATGCCATTGTCACTCAACTTGAGGCTGAAAATCCGGAACGAAAGAATGCAGAAATTTCTATTGAACCGTTGTCCGAAATTCAAAACGACATGAATACTAGTTTTCTTTTTCTCGAAAAATCAAAAGGACATTAATAGGCTTAACCTTCTAATGTCCTTTGTTTTTTTATTGTGTCGAGGTATATACTCCAATATAAATTATCCTGCTTAGCAGCTTAGTTTCTAATGGATGTCATACGCTATCCGAGAAAAGCCTTTCTATGGTTCAGCGACTATAAATCATTCGGCCCTTCAGTATACTTTAAAGGTTTGTGCTGTTTCGATGCCCAGCGCACTTTGAATAAACGTATTAGCCACTCGTTCCACAGGTACCGGGTTAAAACCAATGAAAAAGTCTCTATATTTCTCAGCCGACTCTTCAAACAAATTAGGGCTGACCGAATTCAAACGAATACCTCTTGGTAATTCGTAGGCTGCCGCTTTGGCAAACGCATCGATTGCCCCGTTGGCCATAGCACTTGAAGCACCTTGTGCAATAGGATGGTCCTTGATAATACCACTAACCAGCGTGAAACTCCCATTGTTATTGACATAGTGTTGACCAATCAACACGATATTGACCTGACCCAGCAATTTACTCTGTACACTGATCATGTTGTTCTCAGGGGTCAGCTCTTCCAGTTTGGCATAATGTGTCTGCCCAGCAGCGACAATGACGTAATCAATATTTTGCACAGTATCAAAAAGAGCCTTAATGCTGTCCATTGAAGTTATATCGACCTGATAATCACCTGAGCTTCTGCCTGCTGTAATCACTTCTACAGACAGCTCATTCAACTTGGCAACAATCGCCTTTCCTAACGTTCCATGTCCTCCAATAACAAGTGCTCTTTTCACACGATTCCTCCTCTTTAGATCTGAATCATCAATCATCCAGGATATTCCTTTATCTATCCATTTAAACAAATTCATCCGGGAAGAGCAAATTACTAAAGTCTGAGCTGTTCATATAAGATGAAGTGCACGTGAGATTATAAATAAATAAAAAAACCTCCTGCACAAGGCAAGAGGCTTACTGTAAGCGGGTGATGGGAATCGAACCCACGCTATTAGCTTGGAAGGCTAAAGTTCTACCATTGAACTACACCCGCATAATCATAAAAAATCGGGATGACACGATTTGAACATGCGACCCCCTGGTCCCAAACCAGGTGCTCTACCAAGCTGAGCTACATCCCGATATTAATGGAAA
>NZ_NPBR01000025.1:0-102604 GCF_002276415.1 Paenibacillus sp. 7523-1
AATATATATGCGCCCTTAGCTCAGCTGGATAGAGCGTTTGACTACGAATCAAAAGGCCGGGAGTTCGAATCTCTCAGGGCGCGCCATTATTTCATCAATATCGGGATGTAGCTCAGCTTGGTAGAGCACCTGGTTTGGGACCAGGGGGTCGCATGTTCAAATCGTGTCATCCCGATTTTGTAATTACGCGGGTGTAGTTCAATGGTAGAACTTTAGCCTTCCAAGCTAATAGCGTGGGTTCGATTCCCATCACCCGCTTATATGATTATAAAAGCAGCCTCTACTTGATGTAGAGGCTGCTTTTTTCTATACGACACCGTTTAGGGAAACGTATAAAAAACAAAACGTAAGAAGCCAAGACCTCCATGTTAGAAGGTCTTGGCTTCTTGTGCTCTGTGCATTACTTAGTACATCAAACGAGACAGCCTAAAAGGGCTTCTAAACACTTTAGTTGCGTTTAGGGACCTTCGGATAGCTATTAGCGCTCGTGACGGTCAGACACTTTTCTACGCATACCTGCTAAGCCAAGAAGTCCGAGCAAACCGAGCCAGCCCCAGTCCATATCATTGTCTCGGTCAGTTGCAGCATTTGCCCGAACATTGTTCGTACGGTAGTCACCTGTGTTGTAGTTTGTGCTGTTCATTTGTGTTCCACGGTTTTGATCCATACCTTGGGTTGCAGAACCATTCGCCGCGGCAGGACCAGCCAATGCTGCCACTAAAAGTGTAGAAGCAATAAGTGTAGATACCTTTTTCTTCATCAGATGTCGCCTCCTTTTTGTTTGAACTATATCTAATCTGCCTTTTACTAAATGAAATTATGTAATTGTTCTTGCGTTAAAATATCCCTCTGACATAAGTGATCATGATACATGAAAAAAAGCCCATTAATATTAGTTATCCAAGAAATTGTTCACCATTAAATCTGCAGGAAACCGGATGAACTTTAATGGAGAATCCTTTAAAACAGCTAAAAGAAACTATTTTGATCATTGAAACGCATTTAAACGCATAATGAGGCATGCATTCTAGCTTGGTTACATCATAAATCATCCTCGCTTAAAGCCTCTAACTTGTCATTTCCATAAGAGGAGGTAGCAAATGATAATAATTTTTAAATTGATACTTTAATTTATTACATCACTGTGGTAAAGTATACAAAAGCTTGCTTTGCCGGTCATGTTTTTGCATGAAGATTGAACTGCTTAAATCATGGAAATGATATTATACTCTTCTGTATGAGTATATTTAACGCTGCTGTATATTTATAAATTAAAACGAATATGTATAAGATGTTTGTTTATATATAGCATGTGAAAAAGGTATCAAGCGACAAGCTTTTGCTCATTAAATGAAGCAAATCAAGAAAATGAATAATAAAGTGTCTTTTTGTGCGGAAAATCGGGGATAATCCCCTTTTTTACTAATAGAAAAATAAAGATTTTCGTACCATTTTATTGTATGATGTTATGAAGGTGTCAAATTTACGTGTACGAATGTGAACGATCAGATGGGAGGATAAGCATGACTGAAACTATGGTAACCGCCAGCAAAAGCCAATCTAACAACCTGCTCCGGCGAGACGTGCGGTTCCTGGGCAATATACTCGGAGAAGTTCTTGTCCATCAAGGGGGCACGGAGCTTCTCGATATCGTTGAGAAAATTCGGGAAACGAGCAAATCGTTGCGTGCAGAATTTTTGCCTGAACTGTATACAGAGTTCAAAACGATGATCCAGGAATTAGATTCTGAAAATCGTCACCAGGTCATTCGAGCTTTTGCAATTTATTTTCAATTAGTTAATATTGCTGAACAAAACCATCGGATCCGGCGTAAACGGGATTATGAACGATCTGCAGGGGATGCAGTACAGCCTGGCTCGATCGAGAAGGCCGTACAGGATCTGAAGGAACGCGGATTGTCTCATACCGAAGTAGAGCAGATTCTGGACGAATTGTCACTGGAACTGGTTATGACAGCTCACCCAACCGAGGCTATGCGCCGGGTTATTCTGGATATCCACAAACGGATATCTGAAGATGTCATGCTGCTTGATAATCCTACGCTGACGTTGCGTGAACGTGAACAATTGCGGGAGAAGCTGCTGAACGAAGTTATTACACTCTGGCAAACAGATGAACTTCGCGACCGCAAACCGACTGTACTCGATGAGGTACGGAACGGAATGTATTATTTTCACGAAACGTTGTTCCACGTACTTCCGGATGTATATCAGGAGCTTGAACGCTGCCTGAATAAATTTTATCCTGACCACGACTGGCATGTGCCGACGTATTTGCGCTTCGGTTCCTGGATCGGTGGAGACCGGGACGGAAATCCTTCGGTAACTTCAGATGTAACGTGGCAGACGCTGTTGATGCAGCGCAAGCTGGCTTTGCGTGAATATCAGCGGATTATGATTGAGCTCATGGGGCATCTCAGCTTCAGTACGAACATCATCCACGTGTCGGATGAATTGGCTCAATCCATTGAGCAGGACCGCAGCTGTGTCACTTTGAAGAAAGTAGACATTTGGCGCAATGAGAAAGAACCTTATCGGATCAAACTGGCTTACATGATTGCCAAAATGAATAATGTACTTGATGAAAATAAAGTCGGACAGCCGGACCGTTATGACAGCGCTCAGGAATTGATCGATGATCTGATGATTATTGACCGCAGCTTGCGGCATCATTTTGCAGATTATGTAGCGGATACGACGGTACGCAAAATGATTCGCCAAGTGGAGCTTTTCGGATTCCACACCGCTGCGCTGGATGTTCGTCAGCATAGTCAGGAACATGAGAATGCGATGGCCGAAATTTTGGCCAAGATGAACATTGTTGAAGATTATGCTCGTCTGACAGAGGACGGTAAAATTGATTTGCTGGCTCGCCTGCTTGAGGATCCACGTCCATTGACTTCTCCATATCACCAGTACAGTGAGGGAACAAAAGAATGTCTTGATGTATTCCGTACAATCAAACGTGCACAGAGTGAGTTTGGTACAGGATGTATTACAAGTTACCTGATCAGTATGACGCAGGGAGCAAGTGATTTGCTGGAAGTCATGGTATTTGCCAAGGAAGTAGGATTGTTCCGTAAAGGACAGGGTGGCGAGTTTATTTCGACACTTCAGGCTGTGCCGCTGTTTGAAACTATTGATGACCTTCATGCAGCTTCTGACATCATGCAAAAGCTCTTCAATCTTCCGGTATATCGCGCAAGCGTAGCTGCCCGGAATGAGCTGCATGAAATCATGCTTGGTTATTCAGATAGTAACAAGGATGGCGGAGTGGTAACGGCTAACTGGGAGCTTCGGGTAGCCATGAACGCCATTACTGCTGTCGGTAATAAGCATGGCGTTAAGCTGAAGTTCTTCCATGGCCGTGGCGGTGCATTGGGACGTGGAGGCATGCCGCTTAACCGCAGTATTCTTGCACAACCACCTCATACGATTGGTGGGGGAATCAAGATTACGGAGCAGGGCGAAGTCATCTCATCCCGCTATTCCCTTCAAGGTATTGCTTACCGCAGTCTGGAGCAAGCGACGTCGGCATTACTCACGGCTGCACTGAACGGAATGGAGCCACAAGAATCAGTATCGGAACAACATTGGGATAGCATCATCAAGGATATTTCCGAGGTATCTCTCACGAAGTATCAAGACTTGATCTTCCGTGATCCGGACTTCTTCAACTTCTTCAAGGAATCAACACCGCTTCCGGAGGTCGGAGAGCTCAACATTGGTTCAAGACCATCCAAACGGAAAAACAGTGATAAATTTGAAGACCTGAGAGCAATTCCATGGGTATTTGCCTGGACTCAAAGCCGCTATCTTCTCCCTGCATGGTATGCAGCTGGAACAGGATTGCAAAGCTACTACCAGAATAAAGAGGAAAATTTGGCTGTCCTCAAAGACATGTATGCCAACTTCCCATTCTTCCGTACACTTATTGATACGGTGCAGATGGCTATTGCCAAGGCAGATCTTGTAATTGCCAAAGAATATTCCGCGATGGCCTCCAACAAGGAAGCACGTGATCGTATCTATGGTCAGATTGAGTCTGAATTCAAACTGACAAAAGAGCTGATTTTGAAAATTACCGGAGAAGCAGAAATTTTGGATGATGTACCGGTAATCCAGGAATCCATTCGTTTGCGTAATCCTTACGTTGATCCATTGTCCTATATGCAGGTGCAGCTGCTTAGCGAGCTGAGAGACATGCGTGAGCGTGGGGAAGATGATACCGAATTACTGCGTGAAGTGCTGCTGACGATTAATGGTATTGCTGCAGGACTCCGCAATACAGGCTGATGCATTACCTGGCCCATATGATTCATGTAGTGAATAGTTAATGGAATTGGACAATAAAATGCAAGGTTCTCTCCGCAGTCTTGTGTGAGAGATGAAACGGGACTCCAGTAGGAGTTCCCGTTTTTACTGTTTTTGGTGGATATTTTCCGGCACAGTCTTGATTTTTGACCAAAGTTGATTTACGATTTGATTGGTGAATTACAAGTGTGGACGGGTATCAGAAGGCGGAAGACCCATCAGCATGTCTGGGGGAATAAAGGTGGACAATTTGGAGAACAGGCTGGTTAAGCTGGTCCTAAAGGGTGATCAGCGGGCCTTTGCAGAAATCGTAGAACTATACAAGGACAAGCTATTTCATTTGGCATACCGGATGCTGAACAATCGTCATGAAGCTGAAGACGTTGTACAGGAGACGTTTTTGCGTGTGTTTCGTAATATGGAGAAATATGATCCGAACCAGAAGTTTTCAACCTGGATTTATCGGATTGCGACCAACTTGTGTATCGATCGTTTACGGAGAAAGAAACCATCTTACTCTTTGGATGCCGAGTTGAACGATCAGGAAGGATCCGATGGTTATGCCATGCTTCCGAGTGATGATCGTACACCAGAGAGCGAAGCACTTTTGTCAGAAACACAGACGCTCATTCGTGAGGCTATTGACAGTCTGCCGGCCAAGTATAAGTCCGTCATGATTTTGAGATATTTACAGGACTTGTCGCTGCAGGAAATCAGTGATGTCACAGGTATGCCCGTAACAACGATCAAAACACGTGTGCACCGGGGCCGTGACTTTTTGCGTAAAAAACTGGAATATAAGCTTTAAATCTATTTCAATTTTTTTAGGCGAAATTATTTGAAACATATCCGGAATGGATGCGTATGTAATGTATGCAAGTCTTATGCGTGGTATTTGAAGATGCATGGACTAAGTGATCTAAGAAAGGATTGGCTCTCATATGGATTGCAACTCGGCCGTCTCTTTAATGCATGAATGTTTGGATGAGTCGTTGTCCCCGGCCCAGAAGGTAGAACTGAAAGGTCACCTTGTTACCTGTCCGGAGTGTCGCATGCGCTTTAAAGAGTTGGAACAGACGGAAATGCTGCTCTTTGCCATGAAACATTA
The DNA here is from genome assembly GCF_002276415.1 of Paenibacillus sp. 7523-1. Classification (NCBI taxonomy): domain Bacteria; kingdom Bacillati; phylum Bacillota; class Bacilli; order Caryophanales; family Paenibacillaceae; genus Paenibacillus; species Paenibacillus sp. 7523-1. The sequence continues at coordinate 5,443 of NZ_NPBR01000025.1, forward strand.
TTCACCGTCTGCCTCGGATGAGCTGACCAATCGTATTATGAATGCTCTGCCCCAGCCCAAGAGACAACAGGTATGGCTCAAATGGGTCAAAGGACATCCCGCGCTGACGGCGGCAGCCTTCTTTTTGGTCGTGATGCTCTTTAGCGCTTGGAGCTTCTGGGATCAGAATAACGAAATGGTCGTTAAGGGGAATAATCTGGACCAGATCGTCATTGAAGGTAACACGGTAATTGTTCCTCAAGGCAAGTCAATTGCGGGCGATCTTACGATAGAGAATGGTACCGCCCAGGTATATGGTGATGTAGATGGCAATCTGACGGTGATCGACGGACAACTGTATCAAGCTTCGACGGCGCATATTTCCGGTCAGGTGAAAAGCATTGATCAGGCGCTGGACTGGTTCTGGTACAAAATAACCAATATGGTGAATGAAGTGGCTTACCGCTAGGACAGGGTGAATTCTTCAATGGTATATACCAAGCAGGGTACCTCCAGTTTGCATGGGGTACTCTTTTTTTATTGTCGACATTGTAATTTATGGTATTTGTGTTGTTTCTGCGCAGTTTGTGACTGCCGTAACTTGCAACCTGAACGTTATCGTTATAACCTAGATACTAAAGAGAACATACTACTACATATAGATAAGCATTTTGCATCTATCCAAAGACCGTCTTCCAAGCGGCAAGATATAGAATGAAATGGTTATATTCGTCTATACATTGTTGTACCGGGGAACTCTCTTCCCCTCCAACTTATACGGCCGGAAGCTTGTCTGTGTCGGATGTGCAAAAGCTAAGACCATGGATTATATAAAATCCTAATGGGTTAATATGAGATCAGGGTTTACTCATCAATGGGGATAGCGGGGGCTAGCTTATGAACTATTTTGCTGACTTAACGTGGAAAGAGTCCATTAAGGACGTTATCGATATATTGATTGTTACCTATATTATGTACAAACTGATTTTGCTTGTACGGGGTACACGTGCAGTACAGCTGCTTAAGGGCATTCTGTTCCTTGTGGTGATCTGGGCACTAAGTACGTGGCTAAACCTGTATACGCTCAAATGGCTCATGAACCAGATGTTTACATTTGGTGTGGTAGCCGTCTTTATTATATTTCAACCGGAACTGCGCCGCGGTCTGGAGCAACTGGGACGTGGTAAATTGTTCGGACGCTCCACAGCAGCCAGCGATGAAGAATTAACGGTGTTAATTGGCGAGATTATTAAGTCTGTGAATTATTTGTCCCGTCGTAAAATCGGTGCTCTTGTTGTCTTCGAACGGGAAACGGGTCTGAACGATTACACGGAATCCGGGATTCAGATGCAATCGTTGGTTAGCTCTGAACTGATGATCAATATCTTTATCCCAAATACACCGCTCCATGATGGGGCTGTTATTATCCAAGGCAAACAGATCTCTGCAGCGGCATGTTATTTGCCTTTATCCGAGAATCCGTTTATTAGCAAGGAACTTGGAACACGCCACCGTGCTGCAATTGGTATTACGGAGGTAGCCGATGCGATCTGTCTGGTTGTCTCGGAGGAGACTGGACAAGTATCGCTGGCGATGAATGGACAGGTCGTTCGTGACATTAAGGAAGAGTCGCTGATCGCCAAGCTATATGAAGAGCTTCGTCCAACATCCAATCTAAACAAAAAGAATAACTGGACTTCTTTCTGGAAACGGAAGGGGGGAACGAAGTAATGGATAAATGGTTCAACAATAATAACTTTGCCAAGGTTCTTGCGCTTGCAGTCAGTTTGCTGCTCTGGTTTATGATTCATCTGGATGAGGTTCCTACCACGCCAACGATTGCTACAGGTACAACCAACAAGGTGGTAGAGCGTACCGTACCTGTTCAGCCTTATGGCCTTGACAACAATTCGTATGTGCTCACTTCATTAAGTACGGATGAGGTACGACTGGAGATCAAAGGACAGCGTTCCATGTTAACTTCTATATTTACAAATGATGATTATAAGGTACTCGTTGACCTGAGTCAGGTCAAAGATGGCTCCAATACGCTGCCGCTCGTTCCCGATCTGCCTTCTGGCGTCGAGGTGGTTAGCATGGAGCCTTCCATGGTTACAGTCAATGTTGAAAAATTGGGCACCAAATCCTTCAATGTGAATATTGTACCCGAAGGAGATCCATCCGCTGGTTACAGCCTTGGGACGCCTGTCGTTGAGCCAACAGGTCCGGTGAAGGTAACTCTTCCCGAAGGGCAGTTGGACGCCGTAGCGAAGGTACAGGGCAGTGTGAGTGTGAAGGATGCAAAGGATGATGTAACGCAAAAAAGGGTGAAACTGCAGGCATATGATGCAGAAGGCAAAGTACTTGAAAATGCAGTCATTACGCCGCAGACCGTTGAAGTTCGCATTCCGGTTAATCAGCCCTATAAATCAGTACCCTTAAGAATCAAATATTCAGGACAGCTGCCGGAGGGATTGGTACTGTCCAGTGTGGAACCAAACGTGAAAGAAGTCTCGGTTTACGGTACGGATGAGGCGCTTGCGGGTATACAGGCCTACGACCAAGTTACCTTGGATCTGACACAATTTGAAGAGGCAGGAACATCGACAGTTAACGTGGACTTGACGCCGCCTCCGGGTTTTGAGAAAATCGAGCCTAGTTCGATTCAGATCAAGGTTACTGTGTCACCTTATGATGAGACAGAGGAGACAACAAAGGTCTTTCCCAATGTCCCCATAACCCTTACGGGTGTGGGGAACGGTTTGGAAGCTGCACTGGTCACGCCAAAGAGCGGCGGTATAAATCTTACACTGAAGGGTTCTCCGAGTATGCTTGAAGGTCTGAGTGGCGAGGATATCAAGCTGACGGCAGATCTTCAGGGGCTTGCCGCCGGGACACATGATGTGCAGCTGGATGCTGAATTGCCCCGTTTTGCTGAGCTGGATGGTACCTCTGCTCCATTGAGCGCTACAGTCAAGATCAGTGAAAAAGCAGAGGATACGACGGTTCCCCCAAGCGAAGAACCCACGGATGAAGGCAATGCCGGACCGGAGCCTTCACCTGCAGAAGTGGAGAATGGGGAAACGGATCCTGCACCTGATGAAGGGGAAACGACAGAATCGAATACGGATAATCAGGAGCAGCAAACCCAGCAAGGCAATGCAACGAATAAAGGGAACTCGGGTAACAGCAGCGGTAGCAGCGGCACCAACGGCTCAAATCCGTAATGATTCAGATTGATTTGATAAAAATAAATATTTGATGCTCTTATATGATGCGAATAAAAGGAGTTAGATCATGGGGAAATATTTTGGTACAGACGGTGTAAGAGGTGTTGCCAATAAAGAATTAACGGCGGAGCTGGCTTACAGCATCGGTCGATGTGGTGGTTACGTGCTTGCTGGCGGCGTAGAGAGACCCAAAGTGGTTATCGGTATGGATACCCGGATCTCGGGACTGATGCTGGAATCTGCGCTGGTTGCAGGTCTATTATCCATCGGTGCAGATGTCATCCGTCTGGGCGTTGTATCCACTCCGGGAGTGGCCTATATTACACGTCTGCTTAAAGCCGATGCAGGAGTCATGATTTCGGCTTCCCATAATCCGGTAGAAGATAACGGAATCAAGTTTTTTGGCGGGGACGGCTTCAAATTATCTGACGAGACGGAGAACCGGATCGAAGAACTGATGGATGCTGAAACGGATCAATTGCCACGTCCTGTTGGCGGCGGATTGGGTACCGTAACAGTGGATGAGCAATCGCGCTACAGTTATCTCGAATACCTGAAAACAACCGTAACCGAGTCGTTCTCTGGACTTAAAATTGTACTCGACTGTGCAAACGGAGCAGCTTATGAGCTTGCACCAAAACTGTTTGCAGAGCTTGGGGCGGAAGTCATTGCAATTGGTGCTGAGCCTAACGGCCTGAATATCAATGAGCAATGTGGTTCCACACACCCGGAGCATCTGAAACAAGAAGTGCTTAAACATAAAGCAGATCTGGGTCTGGCTTTTGATGGAGATGCGGATCGTCTGATTGCCATTGATGAAACGGGTGCAGAGGTTGATGGAGACTTCATTCTGTGCATCTGTGGTGATGCGATGAATCGTGCAGGCAAGCTAAAAGACAGTACAGTGGTATCCACCGTCATGAGTAATATCGGATTTTATAAAGCGACGGAGAAACTTGCACTGAAAACAGCTAAAACGGCTGTGGGCGACCGCTATGTAATGGAGGAGATGCGCCGCGGTGGGTATAATCTGGGTGGTGAGCAGTCTGGCCATGTTATTTTCCTGGATTACAATACAACCGGAGATGGCATGCTGACAGCTATTCAACTCGTGGATACCCTCAAGGCATCGGGCAAGAAGCTGAGCGATCTGAAATCACTAATGACTCAATACCCACAAGTTCTGGTCAACGTACGTGTGGAAGACAAGAGCAAATACGAAGGTAATGCTGCCATCGAGCAGGCCATTGCTACAGTAGAACAACAGCTAGGCGATAATGGACGTGTTCTTGTTCGGGCGTCTGGTACAGAATCTCTGATTCGTGTTATGGCAGAAGGACCAGATAAAGGTGAACTGGAGCAGTTTGTATCCCAGATTGCAGACGTGGTGCAAAAGGAACTGGTTTAACACCTTAGATATACATTTTGTGTACACATTCCCACTGTGGGATTGCCATCATAGAATGTTATAATAAAGGGTATATGCTTGAAGCAAGAACAGAAATCCCGCGTCCCGACTGGCAAGGCCAAAGGTCTGATAATCAGGTCGGGATTGTGGGTAAATATGCTGATTTGGTCACAGGTACTTTGCTCCATTGCAAAATGAACCTGACGTGCATATAATGAGTGGAGTCGTCATTCAGACACAGAAAGTGAGGATCGTAAGGTATTAGTTACACAAGCGCCAGAGCTTGAAGTTGCGCGGGAAGGATTTTGAACGGTATGGATCTCGGAACTCGAGATTCACTGATCAGGATCGACGGCAATCAAGCTGACGAGGTGGAGGTGTTCGGATTGTTCGGCGGGGACCTCCCGGTGATACACCATAGCCGTAAACCGGATTGCGGAAAATGGATGGGTGACTGTCCACACAACGCGCCGGTAGGTGCAAGAATAAACTAAAATTCAAATGAATGTGCGCGAAGAGCTAAATAGGTGCGCGGACGGAAAAATGATGTACATTCATGATTGCATTCATAACATCTTATGATAACTGAAGAGCGGCAAGAGGCCGGTCTGATCATTGATAATTGAATAGGTAACAGGTATTCATGATACATTTAGGCAATCATTCATTTTTTCGATATGCCGCGACAGCCGTTTTTCTTCGTGACGCAGTATTCATATACAAACGGAGGAACTAAACTATGTGCGGTATTGTTGGATATATTGGTAATAAGAACACTCAATCGGTATTGGTGGAAGGATTGAAAAAGCTCGAGTATCGTGGTTATGATTCTGCAGGTATCGCGGTATTCACACCGGAAGGTCTGCAAATCACGAAAGCTCTCGGTCGTCTTGCGAACCTTGAAGCCAAGCTGGATGGTGCACCACTGGTAGGTAATGCCGGAATCGGACACACACGTTGGGCAACTCATGGTAAACCATCGGATGAAAACTCCCATCCACACACGGATGGAAGCCAGAAATTCTCTGTAGTTCACAACGGTATCATCGAGAACTATCTGGAACTGAAGGACGAATTGATGGCTCAAGGTCATACTTTCACTTCCGAGACAGATACTGAAGTTATCTCTCACCTGATTGCACGTGAATACAATGGTGATATCGTTAAAACAGTGCAAAAAGTGATCACGTTGTTGCGTGGTGCATTCGCACTGGGTGTATTGACAGAGCATGAGCCGGAGAAACTCGTAGCTGTGCGTCAAGCAAGCCCATTGATTATTGGTATTGGTGAAGGCGAGAACTTCATTGGTTCCGACATCCCTGCAATTCTGGAACATACACGTAACGTGTACATTCTGAATGATGGTGAAATGGCTGTATTGACACATGATGCTGTCGAATTGATGACGATTGAAGGCAACTTTATTTCTCGGGAAATGATTCGTGTCGATTGGGATGCTGTAACTGCAGAAAAAGGCGGATTCGAGCACTTCATGTTGAAAGAAATTCATGAGCAACCAAAAGCATACCGTGATACTATGCTGGGTCGCATTGATAATGAAAGCAAAAAGGTTCAACTTCCTGAGTTGAAAATGACTGAAGAACAAATCAAAAATATTCGTAACGTTCAAATCATTGCATGTGGTACTGCGTACCATGCAGGTCTCGTTGGACGTACAGTGATTGAGCAATTGGTGCGTATTCCAGTTGAAACAGATGTTGCTTCAGAGTACCGCTATCGTTCCCCAATCGTCGGCAAAGATACACTCGTAATCGTAGTGAGCCAATCTGGTGAAACTGCCGATACGCTTGCTGCATTGCGCGAAGCACAATCCAATGGTGCACATGTACTGGCAATCACGAACGTAGTGGGCAGCTCCATTGCACGTGATGCAGATGATGTGATTGCAACACTGGCAGGACCGGAAATCGCTGTTGCTTCCACCAAAGCATATACATCACAGTTGATCGCATTTAACTTGCTTGGTCTGTACCTTGCACAAGTGCGTGGTACACAAACAGCAGAAGAGGTTGCACACACCCTGGCAGCAATGCAGGCATTGCCAGAGCAAGTGGAGTCCATGCTGGAGCAAGCGAATGCGATCAAAGGATACGCAGAGCAAATCTCCAAACATCAACATCTCTTCTTCATTGGCCGTGGTCTCGATTATGCGGTAGCTCAAGAAGGATCGTTGAAACTGAAAGAGATCTCTTACATCCACTCTGAAGCATACGCTGCAGGTGAGTTGAAACACGGTACACTGGCATTGATCGAAGACGGTATTCCTGTTATTGCCTTGGCAACACAAGAGAACGTACTCGAGAAAACAGTGAGCAACATCAAGGAAGTAAAAGCACGTGGTGCGGATGTACTGGCAATTACGTACGAAGAGCACGTAGCAAGCTTGCTGAAATCCGTAGACCAAGCGTTTGCGATTCCTAAGACACTGCCACTGCTCAGCCCGGCGTTGTCCGTAGTTGCATTGCAATTGCTGGCATACTACGCTTCCCTGGCACTGGGTCACGATGTGGATAAACCACGTAACCTGGCGAAAAGCGTAACGGTTGAGTAAGAGGTAAATCGTTCGTTTCGATAATGGATAAGAGTAGTGAATGGTATTCATGAAATCCTAAACTAATGTAATCATTAGTAAAAAAGATGATATGACTTGGTCATATCATCTTTTTTTGTTATCCAGTATACTGAACATAAGTTTTTTCATCATCCGATCAATTTGAATAAACATATTCCAAGATGAAAGAGGTAAAATGATGGCGACTTGTGCAGATGTGTTGATTGTGATTGATCTACAAAATGGCGTATGTTACAGTGGTGAGAACCAATTGTATGAGTTGCCGAATTTACTCGATAGAGTCAATCGGAGAATTGCTATGTATAGAGAATTAGATAAACCCATCATTTTTGTTCAGCACGGTGATGAAGAATTAGTACCTGAAGAGGAACCATGGGCTATTCATTCCGATCTGGATGTTCAAGAGCAAGACTTTTTTGTGCGCAAAATACATGCGAATTCATTTTATAACACAAACCTGAAAAGCCTCCTGGACCAATTCACTGTAAACCGTATTGAGTTTTGCGGAGCGCAAACCGAATATTGTATGGATGCTACGATTAAATTTGCTCATGGGCTGGGATACGAAAATTACATGATACGTAATGCAACCTCTACTTTTGATAATCACTGGATGTCTGCAAAAGAGACCATTTCCTTTTATGAACACATATGGGGAGATAGATTTTTGAATTGGATAGATGATGAGTCGTAAAAGAACGCGCATAATATATAATCAACACATGTGCATTGATCAGCCGAGTGTAAATATCTGTAAAAGTAATAGCGATAATTTAAAGTAATTGTACTGTAGTAAAGGGTCCTGATGGCAATCAATACTGTCATAGGACCCTTTTTGTTTTTGCTATCCAACAATAAGATGTTTTTCTCTGGTTGAATGTCAGTACATGCTGTTAAGTCTTTAAGGTTTGGCAGGTAAGTTACTAATTAAGCTTTGAGACAAACGTACTATCATACGGAGGCCGTCCTCCTGTCACTCTTGTGAACAGCTTTTGATTATGCCCAAGTGGTAATCGTATCAACCGGGAGACGATAGGAAGGATGTCCATCTTTGACAGCTTTGCCTATGGAAATCAGCATCACCGGTTGGAAACGCTCTTTGTCCAGGCCAAAGACCTCGGCAATTCGTTCTTTATCATAACCGGCCATAGGATTGGTATCATACCCGTGGGCACGAGCAACGAGCATGAGCTGCATACTAATAAGGCCTGAGTCAATGAGATTCATGTCACGCAAATCGGATGGACTCATGCTTGCATAATATGGTTTTGCCTGCTGCATCTGCATTTCCTTGATGTCCTGCGGCATGTATCCCAATTCGACTGATTTACTGAAAATCTCGTCCATATACTCTATGTTCTCGGCATCGTAAAATACAGCAATAACTGCTGATGAGGTAAGAGCCTGTGTTTGGTTGAAAGAGGCCAGGGGGGCAAGCTTTTCTTTTCCTTCAGCACTGTCAATAACAAGGAAACGCCAGGGTTGCATGTTAATGGCAGAGGGGGTCCGGGAAGCCTTCGCCAATATCTCACTCAATTCCTCACGGCTGATTTTCACCTCGGGATTGTAAACTTTAACGGAACGACGTTCCAGGACGATGTTATCGAAATCATTTGTTCTGTTAGATTGGCCAGTGGTTATATCCATATGGTTATCTCTCCTTGATCATATTTGTGTGATTGGATTCAGGCTTTCATCCGACTCACTATGAGGAGTGTAAACTATGAAGTATACTTTATAGCAAGAGCACGAAGAGGAGCGATCCATATGAAAATTAGTGAAGTAGCGAAACGAGTAAACCTTCCTATATCAACGATCCGTTACTATGAAAAGATGGGGATTATCACGGATGAGTATGTTCTGAGAGACCAGAATAACTACCGGGTATATGATTCAGGCATCGTGCAGCATCTGGATGTGGTAAAGCAAAGTTTGGCTGTTGGCTTTACGATTCAGGATATTCAATCCATGATCTCCAAAGCCGGATTTTCACGAAATGAACAGAGAAGCATTCTTCAGGATAAGATATCCGAAATTGAAGAAATTCAGAAGAAGCTGGAACATGCTAAACAAAATCTGTACGACATCCTTGAGACGGATATTACCTGTGAGGATGGATTCGGAAAGTATTAGATCACTTCAAATCAAACATGCTCCAGTAAATCCAAATAATATTGTCTCAGTGCTTGCTTCAAGCTGGCTGGCTTCATGATCTGAATGGATTTGCCATAGCCCGCAAGATAACGAATGATAAATTCAAGCTCATGAGGTTCATACGAACCAACAAGATAGGTCTGTTCCGCATACACTTCGAGTTTCATGGATGGGAAGTGTTCCTGGTAAAATAGCTCCATTCCCGCTTCATTGATTCGGCATTGAAAGGGGATGGCTTGTTCGGATGGCTTCCAGAGCGAATGGGCATCCTGGAGCGAAAGCTCCTTGATATGATCCAAGGGCTCGATATCCGTTAGTTGGGGTGATGATATTCGGTCACATCGGAATACGCGGTACGCCTGCTTGTGCAGGTCATATGCCTGGCAATACCAGTAGCCTCTCATCGCATAAAGGGCAATGGGCTGGATGGTGCGGACATTGGAGCTGCTTACGTTTGAAGACGAGCTCTTGGTATGTCTGCTCGTGCGAACATTTTGATAAACAATCTGTATCACTGTATTCTGTACGGCGGACATCAATAGAAACTCTAGGTTCTCACTATCCTTAATTTGCTCCGTATGTTTGAACAAAACCCGATGCTGTATGTTCTGGATTTCCAGACGCTGCTTATCGGATAACGCGCTTATGAATTTCTCATGAATCGAACGGAAGGTAGCCTGAAAGGGTAGGTTAGAGAAACTCCGAAGGGCCTGCATGGCAAAATAAAGGGCATGAAGCTCTCCTGTATTAAACGATATGGGGGGCAGTTGCATCTGTTGAAGCAGACGATAACCACCGTACCTCCCGTACTCGGCATAGATGGGTGCACCGAGTTCTTCGAGTGAGGCGATATCTCTTATCGCGGTTCGTTTGGAGATCTGAAACTCCTGCATGAGATCCTGCAGGGTAAACTGCTGTTTTTGATTGATCAAGCGCAGCATCTGGTTCATGCGTTCTGATTTTTTCATTATAAAGAAACCTTTCAATGGTGCCATGTATTGGCACCTTTTGTTGTTATGATGATAAGTGTAATCCAATCGAACCAAGGAGGCAAAGGATAATGAATTTTGAAGTGATCCCATTTTTGTCGATGAACGGGGATGCGGCAGCAGCCATCGCATTTTACGAGAAAGTTCTGGGGGCCAAAGTGCTTTTTAAGAAAAGTTATAAAGAGATGAAGGAGATGAATCCGGGCTTCGAATACCCTGCTGGCCAAGATGAGTATATTACACATTCCGTACTGGAGATTGGGGTAAACAAGATCATGATTGCAGAGGAGGCAATGGATCCGGAGAGACCTTGGCAGCTCGGAAACAGTACATCGCTATGTATTCAATCCAAGGATAAAAGTAAGATGGATCAACTGTATACCTCTCTTGTACAACATGAGGACGTGAAAGTGCTGGTGCCTTACGAACAAAATGAATTTAGCCCAGGTTATGGGATTGTGCGTGATCCGTTCGGAATTGCGATTCAGCTCTGTGTGACGGTGCACGATTTCTAACATAAAATCAAGGACGGGGGCTGCTCGCTCGGTTCAATAAAATATCATCAAAAGCGTCAAAAAAAGAAGAACCATTGGTACCCATACCAATGTGCTCTTCTTTCTTTGTTTTCCTGAATAGAAATGTTCCCGCAATCTGAAGATAGCTTGATCACATGGGATACAGGAGTCTATCCTTTTTTTACTTATTTACCTTGTAAGCTGTGACGCTTGAACTTCATCATTTTTTTCACTGAAAATCAGAGCTAGTGCAGCCAGCATCAAGATGAGGGAGACAGCACGCTGCCAGGAGAATTCAATGAGCTCACTGCCGAACAGTCCCGTTGCATCGATAATAAAACCAGCAACAATCTGACCCACGATTGCCGTAAGGTTGGCAGGTGTTACACCTAATTTATTTACAGCAAAAGTCGATAGGAACAGGTATCCAAAACCCATGAATACAGCAGAGAGCTGTAACTTGGGTGCATGAAGCAAGTCGAACAGGTGTCCACTACCAAAAAAATTAATCAGTACGGCCAGAATCAATGTACCTGACGCAAAAGTGAAAAATACCGTCTCCAGCAGGCCGATATTACGGCTAATGGTACCATTAATGGAGGACTGTGCACTAAGCACTGCTCCACCGATCAAAGTAACGATAACAATCAATAAACCTATGCCCATGGTGATCCTCCTTAGAATAAAGTTAGAGCCAGTGCGCCCAGCATCAATACCAAGGCAGCAATTCGTTTGCTCCCAACCGGTTTACGGTTGCTCCCCAGCCATCCGTAATGATCAATCAGAATGCTGGTCACCATCTGTCCGACAACAATGGCAATCATGGAGATTCCTACGCCCACAATTGGAACACCAATGACCAAGGCCAGCAAGTAGATAACCCCGAGCAAACCCCCAAGGAGGTTCCACTTCGGGAATTTGGTGATGGCAGAGAGGTTTCCTTTGCCGAAGAAAATCAATAAAATCAGTGAGATGATCGCACCCATGAAGAAATTATAAAAATCAGCTTCCAGCGTGCCGACTTGTTCCCCAAGTTTTCCATACAGTGCTCCCTCAAAACTTAGAAGAGCTCCTGTCGCAATAGCGATGATATAAAAAATCAGCTTTTTCAATTGATCTCGACTCCTTGAAATGTGATTAATTTGCAGGTGCATGACCCATCATAAGGAATTGTAGAGGCGAAGACAATGAAAGATCTTGCTTTGTTTTTCTGAAAAATTATAGATCTTGCTGTGGCAAACAGGGTATAGTAATACAGCTAGAGAGTGATCAAGCATTGACGCAGGAGGAGACAGCAATGAACGAGACAAGAAAAGAAACGTCCTCCCGATTGCTGTACATAGGCAGAGTCAACGGTAATCCCAATTGGAATTTTCCAAGCCACATGCATGAGGATATCAGTGAAATTGTCTATGTATCTGATGGGGAAGGCATTATTAAAATTAACGAACATCCCTATGCCGTGCAAAAAGGCGATTTGTTAATCTATAACCAAGGTGTCATTCATGAGCAATGTACCTCTCCGGTCTGTCCACTCAGCCTTTATTATTGTGGAATAGCCAATATCTATTCAGACGGGTCAAGGCGAGAACACATCATTTCGGAAAACGCTTCTCCGTATATTAAAACTGAAGCGTACGCTGACAGAGTCAGCGAGCTGCTTGACTTCATGTATGAGGAATCGTCCAATCAACAGGCAGGTTATGAGAAGATCTGTGAAGGACTGCTGGGTGCACTTCTTGCCTTAATACAGCGGTTGGTTCAACCGAATGTTTCACGAAAGCAAGATTCGGATCATCTGGCTGTGCGGATCAAGGAATATCTTGATGAGAACTACCTACAGCACTTGAAATTGCAGGATATCGCAGCGCATTTTCATATGAACCCTTACTACTTATCCCATGTGTTTAAGCACAAGTATGATGATTCACCAATCCGTTACATTGTCTACAGAAGAATGGGAGAAGCGAAGTGCCTGCTGACCAAGACAGACATGAAGGTGAGTGAGATCGCACATGTTTTGGGTTATCAGAATGCGAATTATTTCACCATTCTTTTCACCAAGACTATGGGCGAATCGCCTACTCAATACAAGAAAAATGAGCGTTCAGAACGCGTCGATCTAACGGAAACGTAAACCTAATGCTGTAAGCATAGGGAGAGTGAATACCTTGCTCTACTTCATTAACTCATCATGGTGATGTTATGTATAATTAGAGGGAGGCCTAACGTCAGAGGCAGGCAAGTGTAAATAGCGAGGGGGTAGAGGACTGGATTGCGAAAACAAGGGGTTATCGGGAAAGAGAGCAGACTGCGACTACTGGAAGCTGCAACACAGGAATTTGCGTTAAATGGATTCTATCAGGCGAAAATAAGCTCTATCGTTGCCCGTGCAGGGGTAACGCAGCCTGCATTTTATCTTTATTTTGAGAGCAAGGAAGCAGCTTTTGCAGAGCTGATCGATAGTTTTCGAAATGGACTAATTCAGGTCGTCCGGGATAGTCATATCGAGGCAGGAAAGAACAGGAACGATCTCAAAGAAGCTGTCGTGGAATCATTGGGGCAGATTTACCGTTATCTCGGAGAGAATCCGGCGCTGACCCGGATCGGGCTGTATCAGTCCGCGGAGTCGGTGAGAATTAAAGCCGAGATTGCGAGTTTGATGGAGCAAAATCTGATTGCAGAACAACAAGCCGGGTATTACAGGCATGATCTGGATACGGTATTCTTCGCCGAAGCTTTGCTGGCTATCATGGAGCGTTTAACACTGATTAAGCTGCTGCCGGGGCACGAAACGCCGTCCAAGCTTGCTCGGATCACGCAGGATCTGTTTTTCTACGGAATTTTGGACACGAAGCATCGGGATTAAAATCCTATTCAATGCGCTAGGCAGACATCCAGGCTTTTGATTGGGTTATTGTTTTGCATTGGAATGCTAACCTAATACGATAACACTAAAAGCCAGACTCCGTATTATCGAAGTCTGGCTCTATTCGAGTTACTGTTAGACTGCGCTCGCAGCATAAAAACCAGAGCGCACGGCAGTACCTACTTTACCAATTTTGACGCAATCGCCGATAAGGCTGGTTTTGGATTCGAACTTGGCTCGAATCTGCTCTGCTATGGTTGTATTTTTTCTCATACCAAAAGCATTAATCATCGTATCTGCCTCAATGAACACTTTGGATCCCTCCGCATTCTCCGCATATAAACCATTGGCTTCAAAGGAAAGGACTTTGTGCCCTCCGAGTATGGTCACCCCGTGTCTTTCCAGCATGGGCATCAGAGCTGCCCGATTAATGTACATCACATCTTGTCCCGCTTCCGGACGCATCTCCACAATGGTCACTTTTTTACCTTCCATAGCGAGCTCAAGTCCCAGGTCACATCCTGTTAAACCGCCACCAGTTATAACTATCTGTTCGCCGCGAACAAGTTCCTTCTGCAAATGTGCTTCAATTGCCCCAATGACATGATCATGATGAATACCGGGGATTGGGGGAATAAGAGGTATGGCCCCTGCCCCAATGAAAATGTGATCGGCTGATTGAAGCGCTGGATCATCCGGTGTCATCTCATGATTCAGATACATTTGCACGTGAAGCTGCTTTAACTGCCGTTCATACCAGTCAATCAAGGCACGAGCTGAACTTTGAATTCCGGCGTAGCCGCACTGGTTACCTGTCCGCCAATCGCTGCCTCTTTCTCATACAAAGTAACCTCGTGACCTTTGAGTGCAGCTACACGGGCTGCTTCTAAACCGGAAGGGCCCCCACCTACAACAACTATTTTCTTCGGTGTCTCTGCAGGCTCGATGACAAAACGCTTAGATGAATCAGAGGGACGAGGGCAGATGGTCTCAAGTGATGGTGGATAAAAAAGGCCTGCAGAAATGTTTCCTGCAGGCCCAATCTATAATCCAAGCGATTATACCCCCTGCAAGCTGGCGGCTTCGAGCTTGGCAAGACGTTTCATGACTTTCTTCAGCATTACCGAGGCTTTGACGCGAAGAGGAAGATCGGGAGAGATTTCAATGGTGTATTGCCCGGTAGTGATACGCTCTTTTAGTTCGGCAACAGAGGCACAAGGACGGTCCAATACATTAAACACACTGCCGTATTGCAGACATTGGTGCGTATCACTTCCGGCCGTTACGGGTTTGCCCAGGGACTGGGCGAATGTTTCGACCTGACTGCGGCAGGTAGGGATACCGGTTTTGTACATATCTTTGGCATTCAAGTCGAAGGCATCCAGACGTCCAAGCAGACCTGGGTCCAGCTCATACAGAGGGGTTGATTCCCGGAAAGGATGTGCACCAATTTTGAACATGGGCCAGTCTTCGGCCAGATCCAGCAGGTTGGCAAAGGGAATAAATGACCCCTTGGCAGTATAATTTTCCAGCCCGGCACGAACGGCAAGGATATGTTCCTTCTGACCAATGAGCAAAATATGTCCTGTCTCCTGAATGTCTACTTCCATCCCTGGGAAAATGCGCAGTCCGTCCGCGTCATAATATTCTCCGTTGTAGGGGTAGAGACGATCCAGTGTCTCATACACATCGTAGAAGTGGCGAGTGTTGAAATGTTCAGTAAGCGCGAGGGCATCCAGTCCGCTGGCTTTGGCCTCGGTGACCATTTCAGTAAAGTAATCGACGGAGAAATCAGAGTTTTTGGATAATTTGCCGTGAGTATGAAGATCAATACGCATGTCGAGACACTCCTTTTATTCCATGAATGGTTAAGTATATGAATTACAAAATTTCGTAATGTGCGCCGAGCCAGAACAGGAGAGCAACATAGATCGCTGACCCGACAAGAAAACTGATATCGCGTGGGGAAATCTTCAGATGGGCCAGCTTGAGCCGTTTTGAATCCGAATTCTTCATTCCGTAAGAGAACCCACGGGTTTCCAGTGCTTCCACAGTGGTACGGGAACGTTTGGCGGTTGCCAGCATTAACGGGAAAAAGGATACAACAAACAGTTTCATGTAGTAGACAACAAGCCGCCAATAGAACCAGCCATGGCTGGAAGGGACCTGCCCCCGCAATCTGTACGACAGCATAATGTTGCGGAATTCACCAAACAACACGGGCAAAATGCGGTACGCATACGATAGGCTGAACGAGAATGCCGCAGGCATTCCGAGTGCCAGCAAGCCATCCCCGATTCGTTCCGGGTCCATACCCGAAAAGACAGTGATGCTTGCCAGGGATACGATCGACAGCTTCAGAGTTAGGAGTAATAACGGAAATGCGGATTCCAGGTTCCCCCCGAAGAACAGCGAGATAATAAACATCCAGCCCACCTGACCGATCAGCCCCAGACATAGAATGATGATGATGAAGGGAGCAGCGCGGGACAGAATGGTCGTGGTGACCATGAGCAAGAACATGCCGAGCAGCACCGTGCCGTTATGAACGAACCAGGGAACGATGGCAAAGAAGAGATACCAGATGAGCATGACACGCGGATCAATTCGGGACAGACTTGCATGACCGCTGCCATATACGGTATTCATCAACTCCAGCTGAATGCGTTCAATGGATATTTTGTCAAACCAGTTGCGGACAAGCTGCATCAATGTCTTCCTCCTTGGTAAACGAATGATTCGAATGATTCAAAAGATTCTCCACAAATGTCTCGGGAGTCGGACAGAGTGCGGATAGACCCAACCGATGCGATAGTTCCATCATCTGAGTTAGGGCAAGTCCAGAGCGGCGCAGAAGCGGCTCGTCGGCAAACACCTCGGCAGGTGTCCCATCTGCTTCAACACGTCCATCATGCAGTACGATGACACGATTGGCCCATTGGGTAACCAGCTGCATATCATGAGTCGCAATCACCGTTGTCCGAACATGCTGATCCAGTTCATCCAATACGCCGATCAGTTCCTCTCGGGTAGCCAGATCCAGGTTGGCGGTAGGCTCATCAAGCAGCATAAGAGAAGGTTTCATGGCTGCACCGATCGCAAGGGTAACGCGTCGCTGTTGTCCACCGCTAAGGAGACGGGCATCCCGCTCCTGTAACGGGGTAAGCCGAAAGCGATCAAGTACATGTGCGATTTGTTCATCAGCTCCCTGGATGCGGCGGGTTCTCAAGAAATATGAAACCTCTTTGCGCACACTGTCTTCGATGAACATCTCGGCAGAATGTTGAAAAATATAAGCGACTCGGCCAGCCAGCTGTTCCAACGATGAACGATGTGTGATATCCCCAAGCACGCGGACACTGCCTTCCTGAGGCAGACTGATGCCGGCCATGAGCCGGAGTAGTGTAGACTTGCCTGCGCCGTTATTGCCCACCAGGGCGATCCGTTCTCCTTCATGGAGTGAAAAGTTAACACCACGAATAATCTCGTGTTCTTTTTTGCCAAGCCCTCTATATCGCAGACGTGTATCCTTGAATTGAACAATCGGCAGAGAAGCAGCATGTGCGTGTTCTTCAGAACGGGACTGTACCCTGCTTTCCGCAGGATGGGGCTGTCTACCCTGATTGGCCAGTAGTGCGGATATCGCAGCAGTGTGCTGTTTATGAAAATAAACCGCAGCTTCCTCCACTGTGATTGGAAAGAGCTGATGATGCAGCTGCTCGGGTTGGGTTGCGTGATCTCGTTTCAATAATGGAACAGCCTGAATGGCTGCACGGGTCACTTCAGGAGGCTGAATGCCCAGACGCTCCAGGTCTGCGATACGATTCAAACCTTCCTGGACTGGCAGATTCCACAGCACACGTCCTTTGTCCATCAGGACCACATCCGCACAGAAGTTAGCGATAAATTCGGTATGATGCTCGATGACAATAATGGTCTTGCCGTGCTCTGTATTCAACCGAGAGAGGCATTCATAGATGAGTCTGGCATGCTGTGGATCCAGCTGGGAAACGGGTTCATCCACGATGAGAATGTCCGGGTCCATGGATAGTGCCCCAGCGAGTGCAAGCAGGTGCTTCTGTCCGCCGCTCAATTCCCAGATGTACCGATTGTGGATGGAGTCCAGACCGCACATCGTCAGCGCACGTTCACCCAGCTCCCTATAGTTGGCCAGCCCGTAATTCAGCGGAGCAAAGCAAGCTTCATCGAGCACGGTCGGGCGCACCAGCTGATTATCAAAATCCTGATAGACATATCCAATTTTTCTGGAGAGATCGGCAACACTTTGCCCAGCTGCTGAGACTCCCAGTACATGAACTTCACCCGCAAAGTCACCCGTATAGAACTGGGGAATCAGGCCGTTAAACAATTTACACATCGTTGACTTGCCACATCCGTTGCCTCCGATAATCGCAGTGAAGCTTCCGCGGGAGAGCTCCAGAGAGGCTCCATTCAGAACAGGTTCTTCCGAACCGGGATAGGTAAAAGTAACATCATGAATGGCAATAGCGGTATCGGGTGAAGAAGCAGGGTGGGAAGAATGTATATTAGGCATAAGGGCGATTCTCCGTACCTGAAATACCTTTGTTTTTGCTTCGTTTCACTCGCATGATCCAAAGTGTAACGACCGCGATGAATGCAGCGGCACCAATACTGATCCAGATCGACGCTGAGCCGTATTGATCGGCATAGTCCGTTTCCCATACGGCGAAGTTGATGTCCATTTCAGACAGGGATTCCGCGCCAAAAGCCAGTGCGAGCAGAAGCAGACCAATCAGGAACAGCTTCGGACGGAAGAAGCCGACACCTTCATATTTCATGCCAGGATTACGAGGTTTAATGCCGAGAAGTGGTTCGATTTTGCCATAGAGAAGGGGAACAAGGTACAGCGTAGGCAGTAGAGCGAACAGGATACCCGAGAATAATACGTCGTTCAGGAATCCAACGCCTTCAATCAGCACAACACTCTCGGCAAGTCCGGGAACGGCTTCGAGTTCTTCCACGCCAATCCATACTTTGCCGATATCGACCAATGAACTGAGAAATTGATGAATGATGACCCCAGTCATGGCTGCGACACCGACTTGCCTGCGATTGCGGGGATCACTGACCATACGGCCTGCGACATACATCGCGAAGGAAAAGGTAATGAATTTCTCCAGTTCGCCGAGTCCGCCGAATTGGCCCAGCATCAGCTCACCGAAGATGACTTCACCAAGAGCAGCACCGAGAGCGGCAATCATGGGGTGGAACAGGATGCAAAGCGTCAGCGGAATAAAAGCAAAATATTCAACGGACAATTCAATCGGTCCAAGCTGCAGCTTGGGAATGAGCTCTGTAAACATGTTGGACAAGCCGTACAGTGACATGGAAAGCACAAACACCATCATTTTCTGTGAAGACGTCAGCGTATACCGCTCAGTCATCTTCTTCATCGATACATACCTCCCTGAATGTTGTTGATCATAGCCACAGTCTAGGGGCAGAGTATTAACGCAAAAGGAGAGATTTGTAAATCGATTGTAATATTTATTACAGATATAAAAATAAATGAAAAATTTATTACATAGATAAACCCTTTGATCACAGGCCAGCTGGTATACTGATGGCAGAGCGAGAAAAGGAGTGAATCCGGAATGAATTTATTTGCCCAAAAAGAACAACTATCACCTGGTCATCTGAAAATTGCCGATTTTGTTGAGCGCAACCCGGAGGAGATATTATTCATGACGGAGCAGGAAATTGCCGACAAGCTCGGAGTAAGTATAGCCACCGTTTCCCGCTTCTGGCGTGCTGTTGGATATGACAATGCCAAAGCATTCAAAATCCGGCTGCGAACCTCCGAGGACACGACACCTGCACTCAAATTAAATAAAACAATCTCCCGCATGGACACGAGCAGCCTGCCTGTGCAATTGCTGGAAGCCTCGGTATCCCATCTGCAGGAGACATTATCACATATGAAGCAGGGAGATCTGGAGCATGCTGCTTCCATTCTTGCTGAAGCCAGAAGAGTATATATTTATGCGCCCGGGCCCTCGGCTGGTTTGGCAGAACTGCTGTCTTTCCGGTTATCAAGATTTGGACTAACCGTCATCCATCTGGCTGGAAGCGGACATGAATTACTGGAGTCGCTGATGCACATGCAGCAGGAGGATATGGTCCTACTGATGAGCTTTACCCGTCTGCTGCCTGAAGCAGAGGTTATTCTGGATTATGCCAAGGAAGTAAGCAGCAAGGCCGTACTTGTGACAGACCGGGAGGATCTGTTATATGGACTCTCAACGGAATTGTCTTTCTATGTGAGTCGCGGTGAGCTGGGGGAATTCCACTCCATGGTTACTCCACTTCTTCTTATGGAGCAGCTGGTGCTCGCTGTTGGGTTATTGCAGAAGGAGCAGGCGTTATCCAAGCTGGAGAGGCTTGCTGAACTGCGCAGCAAATATGCGGATAAGCTGCCTCGCGGATAATTACGGATATAGCGGATCACTGGCATGGTTATGCTGCTCCTCATTTGGTGTAAAAACATAGATAAGAGCAGTTGCTGTTGCTCACCAGCATGTTGAATTACATAGGGAATGAGGAGATCGTATGACAACAAGAGGAATCGACCATATAGGGATTACTGTGCCGGATGTGGAACAAGCGACTGTTTTTCTGCAGCAGGCATTTGGTGCCAGACTTGTATATGACAACATTACGCCCCAGGATCCGCCGCAGGAAGGTCCTGAAGTAGAACGGAAGCTGGGGCTTCGACCTGGAGCCAAGGCCACTCATATTCGGATGTTATCTGTCGGGGAGAGCGCCAGTATTGAGCTATTTCAGTTTGGAAATACCGAGCATAATGATCCCGCCAGGGCATCAGACTTCGGTGTGCAGCATGTAGCCTTATATGTGGATCAGATGGAGAAGGCGGCGAAACGATTCACAGAGGCAGGAGGAGAGCTGCTCTCCGATTCCAGTGCATTGTCCGGCCCAATCGAGGGCGGGGAAGGCAATCAATTTGTATATGGACGTGCACCGTGGGGCATGTTGATTGAGCTGATCTCCTACCCGGCCGGCATAGATTATCCCCAGGATAGTGAGGATCAACGTTGGACACCTAAGGCAGGAAGGACGGATTAGAGATTGGAAGGCCAAACCATGTGATGTGCTGGGAGTGCTCCTTGTGAGGACCGTTTCGGATGAAACGGTCCTTTTTTGTGCGTATTTGTCCATTTACGTGCTGACACGTTGATAATAAAATGAGGATTAGTCCATTAAGTTGACCAAAATAAGATCACGTAAAATTTTTTTATGGAAAATCAAAAATAAGTGATCCAAATGTCCTCAATTGGGGTATCAATAGTAGAAGCGTTCAGAACGATCACGTGAATACATAAATATTGGAGAAGACCGATTTCCATTTTTGAATTTTGCACATGGATAATCTATGAAAAAATAAGCGATAAGCATGAGAATATGGGGGAAATGAAGTGCCGATAGTAGAGTTGGACAAGAAAAAAGACGTTGTCACGGATGCGCTGGTCATTAAGGCCATGGAAAAAAGTCTGGCTATCATTCGTTTTGATCTGGATCGGCGGGTGACTTATGTCAATGAGACATTTGCTCGTACGATGGGATATCAGGTAGATGAGATGTACGGGATGCATCATCGGCAATTATGTTTTGCTGATTTCGCAAACAGCATGGATTATGAGTTGTTCTGGAACAGTATCTTTAACGGCGTAAGCTTCCAGGACAAGATCGAGCGTAAGGATGCTAGTGGCAACTCCGTCTGGCTTGAAGCAACATATATGCCTGTATATGATGAGTCTAATGAGAGAATTCTCGGTGTCTCCAAAATTGCAACCAACATTACAAATCGTCAGAAAAACATCTCGGCTGTGGTCCATGAATTGAAAACGATGTCACATGAGATGAACGAGCATGCGGATATCGGAATTGAGCGCAGTCGTGAGCTGCTGTCCGGTATCACAGAAATTTCAGAAGTTTCGGCTCATAACCGGGCTACTTTGACTGATTTGCAGGAGCAAGCAGGCTCGATCCAAGGTGTTGTCAAAACCATTCAGCAGATTGCATCGCAGACACAGCTGCTCGCACTGAATGCTGCCATCGAAGCTGCACATGCAGGTGAGTACGGTCGTGGGTTCGATGTTGTAGCCAAGGAAGTCAGAAAGTTGTCTGCTATGGTTGGGGATTCCATTAATGAAATCCGCGATAGTGTAAAAGGCATAACCAAAGAGATTAAGAACATTTCCAGCGGAACTCAGAAAGTTGAAGCGTACGCCCAGCAAAGCCAGCAGAAAATTGCGGTAGCGTTGAAGGATTTTACAACCATTGCGGAATCTGCACAGCTGCTTGATGCCAAGGCGCAGCAAGTCACCAAGATCGTCTAAGATGTATCTCTCTTCTATAAATTAACTTAAACAATGATAACAACGTGGCAGGTCTCCGACACAGGGGCCTGCTTTTTTATTACGCCAAAAAAACGGGAATTATTGTGAGCCTTCGGGGAAAGAATACTCAGAAATACATGTAGGTTCACAGCATAGAGAAATGTTGGGGTGAGGGTGATGTGGTCAAAAATATTATCGTTTGTACCTGAATGGTCGCTATGGATGCAGGCATTTTTGGTTGTGATTATTCCACTCGTCATATTAAAAGCAGCTCGATGGATCAGCTCTTCCATTAGAAAAGGTGCATTCACGAACTTCGATTCACAGCAGAAGCAAAGCTCCGGTGATTCCTCATCGAATGGTCCTGATCAAGCGCAGGGAATCGAAACCGGGGCATATGCCAACATCAAGCTGACGGGGCATTACACCACAGATCTGATCAGTTCAAGAGAAACCTTTGGCCAAAATGCTGACGTACATATACGGGAGTTTTTCATCTATGGTACGGATACACCTGCGGCTGTCATGTATGTCGATGGTCTGGTAGATCAGGAGTTGGTCGATGACCATTTGATCACGCCTCTTATGTTAAGAGGGGTACCCGAACTGAAACAGGACGCGTTCATTCATCCGGAAAATGCTCATCTGCTCAAGGGATATCTGAAAAATCATTTACTGCCTGTCAGTCAAGTAGAGGAAACCGAGTCATTACAGGAACTTGCTCTGGGTGTGCTGTCTGGGAAAAATGCTCTCATTATTGATGGTATGCCTGGTGCTCTCCTCATTGGATCAGCCAAAGGAAAAACACGCAGTATTGAAGAGCCGTTGTCCGAAGCCCTGCTCCGTGGGCCGCGCATTGGTTTTACGGAAAGTCTCAGTGATAACACAGGGGTGCTGCGACGGTATGGGAGTAACCAGAGCCTGTTCATACAGAAATATGAAGTAGGGACACGGATCAAAAAAGATCTGGTTATTGCGTACATTTATGATATTGCCAACCCCGAGATTGTAGCTGAAGTCCAAAAGCGAATCGAGAAGCTGGATGTGGACGCCATGTTGGAATCTGGGTATGTAGAGCAACTTATCGAGGATGATCAACTAAGCCCCTTTCAACAGGTGCAAAATACCGAAAGACCGGACCGGGTTATCGGTGCTTTGCTTGAAGGGCGTGTTGCGATTTTGCTGGACGGTACCCCCTTCGCCTTGATTGTGCCGACCACCTTCAGCATGCTGCTGCAATCCCCTGAAGACTACTATGAACGATGGATTCCGGGTACTTTTCTCCGCATGCTTCGTTTTCTCGCAGCCATGATTGCCCTTCTGGCACCTGCCTTGTATATCTCGTTTATTTCCTTTCATCCGGGTCTGATTCCGACCAAACTGGCATTGACCATTATTGAGACGCGAAAAGGGGTACCTTTTCCCTCCATTATCGAAGCGCTCATCATGGAAACGGCAATTGAGATATTGCGTGAAGCCGGCATACGTTTGCCGAAACCGATTGGACCAGCGATGGGGATCGTCGGCGGTCTCATTATCGGAGATGCCGCCGTCCAGGCAGGGATCGTCAGTCCGTTCCTTGTTATTGTCGTTGCCGTTACGGCAATCTCGTCATTCTCCATTCCGACGTACAGCGCAGGGATAACGCTGCGGATTCTGCGCTTCATAGGCATGTTTAGTGCAGCCATTCTGGGCTTGTACGGAGTGGTGTTGTTCATCCTGTTACTCTGCAGTCATCTTGCACGCTTACAGAGCTTCGGCGTTCCATATGTCAGCCCAAGTGTTCCTTATAGATTGTCAGACTGGAAGGACTTTCTGATCAGGGCACCAATGAGCATGATGAAGAAACGTCCTTACATGATGAAACCCCAAGATCAGGACCGCAAGAAATGAGGACAAGGCTATGAAACTGATGAAGAGGTGAAACCCGATGAAGCCGATGAAGCCTTCCTACACGCCCATAACAACAACTCAGGCTGCGATTATGATCATCAACTACATGTTGGGAGCAGGCATCCTGACCTTGCCCCGGACAACGGTGGAAGCAGTGAATACGCCGGATGTCTGGATGTCCATTATCATTTCGGGTTTGATAATCCTGCTCATTGGTTTCATCATGGTTAAGCTGTGCCGGAGATTTCCAGGAAAGACCGTGTTCCAGTTTGTTCCGGAAATTACAGGCAAGTGGATTGCCATGTTAATCAGTATGGCGATTATCCTGTACTTCGTCATAATATCTGCATTTGAAGTTAGGGTATTGGCGGAAGTGACTAATTTATATCTGCTTGAGCGTACGCCAACTTGGGCGATTGTGATGGGATTTATGTGGATTGGGATCTATCTGATATCGGGAGGTCTGAATGCGATCGTTAGGTTGTTCGAGATTATTTTGCCGATTACAATTGTTATCTTTGTCATAGCGATCCTGCTTAGCAGCAAAGTGTTTGAGATTAACAATCTGAGACCTGTGCTCGGTGAAGGGTTTATGCCTGTTATTAAAGGGCTGAAGCCTTCACTTTTGTCATATACAGGCTATGAGATCATGTTTGTCATCATGGCTTATATGAAGAACCCTGAAAAGGGGAATAAGGCGATGATCTGGGGAACGGCTATCCCTACGTTAATCTATCTGGTAACGGTTATTATGGTGGTGGGCAGCCTGTCCATTAATGGCATGAAGACCCGAACCTGGCCTACACTTGATTTGATGAGAAGTTTTGAGATTCAGGGATTGATATTTGAACGATTTGAATCGTTGCTGCTGGTCATCTGGATTATGCAAATTTTTTCGACATTCACCGTCACGTTATACGGTGCTTCCATAGGAAGTGCCCAATTGTTCAAGCGGAAGGAAATACTGGGGGCGATGTTTGTATTAGTTTCCCTTATCTATTTTATTGCCTTTCTTCCAAACGACGTCAACCAGACTTTTGTACTAGGTGACTTTTTGGGAATCGTATCTGTGTGTTTGTTTGCTATCCTTCCAGCCCTTTTGTTGCTGTTAAGTTTTGTTCGCAAGAAAGGAGGCCAGCAGAAATGAAGATGCCTTGGAAGAAGCTGATATTGTTTTCGGTATCGCTATGCATGGTGTTTACGCAAACAGGCTGCTGGAGCAGCAAAGAGATTGAGGACCTGGGTGTCTATGTGGCTCTTGGAATTGATGTGCCTGAGCAAACGGAATTTGAAAAGGACGTAAACGCTCATGGTGGTCATTATCCCAAAGAAAACAACATAACCGCCACGGTGCAGATTGTACCTAAGGATTCATCCAAACCAAATAGCCAGCAAGGTTCTCCGTCAGCGGGCAAGTCCTATTTCAACGAACAATTAACGGGGGATTCTCTATTAGAAATATTCCGTCAGTTTGCTCTCAGAAGAGATCGTCCCCTTATCGGGCATCACTTGAAAGTGATCGTGGTATCGCAAGAAATTGCACGGAAATACAGCTTGGAGCAATTGCTTGATTTTGTGTTGCGTGATAACGATATCCGTCCAAGTTGTCTGGTTGTGGTGAGTGATGAGAAAGCCATTGATGCATTGCATTCCAATGATCCCAGTGAAATCCCTGCATTTTACTTGACAGGTCTTGTGGACAATTCATACTTGTCGAATAAAATCATGCCCGCTGTGTCACTAGCCAAGTTGGACGCAACCATGCAGTCTGGCAGAAGCTTTCTCCTCCAAAATGTCATATCATATAAAGGCGAACATAAATTTTCGGGTGCAGGCATATTTGACTCGAAGACAAAACGCCATATAGGAACCTTAAGCCAGGTCGATCTCGAAGGATTGTCATGGATTCAGGAAAGGCCTAGGGGAGGCGTAATAAAAACGTATGAGGAACGAACCGGGAGTACGGTTGTATATGAGATCAAGCATACCAAAGGAAAAATTATCCCTACAGTCCATGGGGACGATATCTCGTTTCATGTTAAAGTGGAATCGGAAGGTTGGTTCATGGAAGATTGGACGGTTCCCGAAGTCTCGGGAGACGAAGAATATCTTCACAAATTGGAGAATGATTTTAAGAAAATCGCGGAACAGCAGGTGAAACAGGTCCTCGATAAAATGCAGCATAAGTACAAGGTGGATGTTGGTGGGTTCGGCGAGAAACTGCGCATTAAATATCCGAAAGTGTGGAAGAAGGTTAAACCGAATTGGGATAAGACGTTCAGTGAAATTCCAATTACCTACGATATTAAAATCAAAATCAAGAATCAGGGATCTTCGACAGAGTAATATCTGTATAAGAAACACAGCCTTTTCAAATCCGCGAAGGATCTGAGAAGGCTGTTTCATATGCCCATGTAAAGTTATTCAATAACCAGCATACGTGGGGATGTTTCCTGAATTACACGGGAGGAGAACCAGGAGCCGAGAGCTGCTGCACTAATGCCGATACAAGCGGATAGAACAATTCCACCCCCATTCAGAATAAGAGGAAGCTGTACTATACCATAGTCGGCAAGGATCATTTCAAGAAGAATAGGCAGCACATACACGCCAACCAGGATTCCCAGCAGGGAGCCCATAGCGGATAGGAGTGATATTCCCATGGCAATAGACAGCCGAATGAGGCGCGAGGTTAATCCAAGCGATTTGTAGATACCATACGTTCTGCTTTCTTTGCGGATACTAATCCGGCAGGTACTGAAAATAATAATAAATGTAACCAGGATAAACAGCAGCCCAATCAGGCTCATGGGGTAAATTAGAATGTCTGCCGCTTCGGCGTAGACCGAATCGAGCAGGGTCTGCTGGGTTACAACTGAAGCGGAATCTTTAAATTGATCACTCATTTCCCTGGCAACAAGCTCCGCTTCCAGCGGATCATTCAAAGTAATGAATATGGCATCAAAATCACTGTAATTCGGGCGAATCGTATTCATGGCCTCCATCGTAATTCGTCCCGAGATGGACATATTGGCAATCGCTTGATAAATTCCTGTGACGAGGAATGTGCGCTTTTCCCCCTCAATATAAAGTTCCAGGAAGTCACCCGGCTTTTTGCTTAAGGACTTAGCTACCCCCACGCCGATGGCAATTTCATTCTCCTGCTGTGGGTTATTTCCCTCTAATGTCTCAAATCCAAGGTCCTGATAACTTCCTTCCAGTACACTCAGAGCTACACTGGTAGATTGCCGTTTATCATCCCCTGAAGAGGCTGGGCTAACTACGCCAGTAATGTTTCCTTGCCAGCCTGCATTTTTGATTCTTGCATCCTCTTGTATCCATTGATTGAACTTCTCTTTGGGAAAAGTACCTTTATTCACAACGACAGCGGCGATGTTGGCATTGTCATAACCCCACTGGGCAGCGGTCTGAGCAATTCCGGTGATACTGCTTAACAGAACATACCCCAAAACCAGTACGGAAGAGGCTGTTGTTGTCAGCAAGAGCATCAGAATGGAACTTTTGATGTTTTTGGTGACATGGCGGACTCCGATAACTGCAGCTACTGGAAGGCGTGCGAAACCGAACAGGCGGTTTAGCGGGGAATTTATTCTCCGTGCCATCCGGCTATTGTCCAGCTCCGACATTCCATAACGGATGGCCTGCACCGGCTGAATATTCCGTGCTTTTTTGGCATACATCACAACGAACAAAAGGATCATGGCGAACAGGAATACGCCCACAAGCATGGCTGAGCCTATCCCCTGGATCGAGATGTCACGATTTCCCACGCGAAGAGAAGACACGGAGATATTGATGATGAATTTGGATATCCATATACTAAGCCCAAGTCCTGGAAGGATGGCTATACCGGAAAGCATGGAATACTGCATGACATACGTGCCGATGGTTTTCGCCGAGGTCAGACCGATTGATTTCAGTATACCGATCGTTTTATAGTTGGCCAGGATGGCATCCGAAATCGTAAATCCGATCGTAATCAGAGCGATGGCAAGCATGACAACCCCTAGGAAAATCATGATAAATCCGATGATTTGATTAATGATCAGATAGAAAGAAGAGATGCCCTCGAACTCCATCTTGGTTTCCAGAAACGGACTTCCTGCCTCCAGCGAGTACCGTTCCCAGTAGCTTGAATTGGCACTATAATCGTCGAAATGGATGCCCATCATATAATTATCGTTTCCCGGAAGGGACTGAACATGCTCCGAATAATCGGAAGGGTTCATCCAGACGCGTGCTGTGTTGGTAAAGGGTGCCCCATAGGGGACATCGACTACAATACCGGATACATTCAATTCGATGGTAGTGCTCCCCGTTTTGAAGCCAATAGTATCTCCGGCCGAGATACCGTACGCATTGGCCATGGAAGTGGGGATCCAGACCGTACCTGGCTCGGGAACCGCTTCTGGTGTTCCACTAGAAAAAATAAGCTCATCCACAACCCGCGGCGTTGACGGGGTATTCATCATGTAAAGGTAAATATTAGGGATATCCGTGCCATGAAACGAGATGCCCGATAACGTTCGGTACGTTAGCAATTCAGACACTTCAACGCCTTCCTGGGAAGCCCACCAAGAGTGAACAGCCTTTGGATCATTCAGGCCCTTATTAAAAGTCAAAATCTGATGAGATCCATTGGTGCGGCTATGCATCTCTCTAAACTGATTACCTGTGTTGGCCAGAATCATGACAGCTGTAGACAACAGCAGCGTGGACAGAAGAATGAGCAGAGCGATAAACGAGTTTTGTATTTTGCTTCTGCCCAGATAGGAGAGGCTAAGTTTCAACATGACAGCCATCGTTATTCCTTCCCCGATACAAAGGCAAATATCATGTCCTCACGGTCATGAACCTGATGCTCGTTATAGGGTTCGAATTCAAGAATACCACCAACCTTGCCGTCCCGGATTAAGATCAGACGATCGGCACGGCAGGCAGCCTTGATATCGTGCGTGACCATGACAACGGACTGCCCTTTTTGATGAATGTCTGTCAGGATGTCGAGAACAGCCTTACCATGCTCCACATTCAGACTTCCAGTCGGTTCATCAGCGAAAAGGACGTCAGGAGTATTGATCAAAGCCCGCGCAATGGCGGCTCGCTGCTGCTGGCCTCCTGAAGTCTGGGAGGGAAGACGGCTGCTCAGACTGTCAATATCCAAGGATTTCATCAATTGGGCTACCCGCAGCTGAATTTCATTCTTTTTGGTCCCGGCGATGTAACCCGGAAGTGCAATATTCTCTCGAATAGAGAGATCCGGTACGAGATTAATACTTTGATAGATATAACCAATCCGGCGAGTGCGAAAATCAGACATTTCCCGCTCGCTGTAATTATCGATGCGTTGTTCCTGAAAATAGACTTCACCAGCAGTTATATGGTCCAGACCACTCAGCAGATAGAGCAGGGTGGATTTACCCGAACCCGAGTTACCCATGATCACGGTAAAGTCCCCTTGATATATATCCAGATCAATATTGCGTATAGCATGGTATTGTTCCGGGCCTGCGCTGTATGTTTTGCATAGGTTATGCGCACGAATAATCGTTGTTTTGCTCAAGAAAATCACTCCCCAAAGCGGTATACGTTTTATTTTAGAGGGGGGATGTTGAGGAAGTCTTATCAAATTATGAATAAAGTCTTACAGGCTGGATGCCAGCCTGAATGGATTGGACGAGTCAGCAGACCGGCAGGCTAAATTGAAAGCTGGTTCCTTGCCCTTCTTTGCTTGAAAAGAATATACGTCCCCCATGTGCTTCAACGATATTTTTGCAGATGGATAAGCCCAGGCCTGTACCCTCTTGCACGTGTCTGGAAACAGGAGACGCCTGCCCCCGGAAATAACGTTCAAATACAAAAGGCATATCCTGTGCCCGAATTCCTTGACCCGTGTCTGTGATGGTCACAATGAACTGATTGGCTTCCAGCTCTGTATGAACACGGATGGCATCCCCGCGATGGGTGTGCTTCAGTGCATTGGATATGAGATTGGCCAGCACTTGCTCGATCCTTGTGGTGTCGATGCGGATTAACACATTCGGAACGGATTCGGGCGTTTCATACGTTAGACCTTTCATGCGCACAGCATGTCCGAATGAGCCAAGCATGGCTTCGAAAGAGGGACCACTATAAACTTCACGCGGCTCTACGGATATCTGACCCAGTTCCTGCAGCGCATGAAGTAGCAGATCTTCAACCAATTGGGCTGTTTTGTCCGTGTGGTTCTGCATGATTAGCATATACTCCATCAGGGTTTCCTCATCTTCGCACATGCCTTCCATAATGGCCTCAATATACGCTTTAACCGTAGTAATGGGTGTTTTGATATCATGCGAAATATTGGTGATGAGTTCCTTTTGGGCCTGTTCTTGCTTCGTGCGTTGTTCACTCAAATACTTGATTTCGGTGCGCATCAGATCGAACATGGCATATAATTCGCCTACTTCGTCTGCATGTTTATAATAAATGGGCTTATCGTACTGTCCCTTGAGAATGGATTCAGCATGATGCTGAAGCATATGTACCGGTGACAGTAATCGTTTATGTATTTTGCGATGCATGGTTAACAGAAGAATGCCGAGAATAAGTATGATTATGATGGAGATGCCTGCAACCAGATAAGGCAGGATGGATGAAGGTTGGACAGTAACCATGGCTTTAGGGATGGTAAAGATGGCATTTCCGATCTGAATTCCATCCGCAGCATGGAGGACAGGGAAAGCCATATCCACCATATCCTCTCCATGGTTGGCATGCCCGGCATAGTTCAGATCATAATGCAAGGCGGATGCCAGATGGATACGTTCTCCTTGAGAGGAGGGATCTGAAGAGAATAGGATCGTACCGTCCAGGCCGACATAGGATAACTGGATGCCTTGCTCTTCAGCGAGGGCACGAACGTTTTCCTGCACCTCCGGGCTGGTGAGTTGATGAAGATTCTGCTCCAAAGCAAGCATCACCGGATTGATGATGAGCCGGACCAGATGAATGGACAAGTTGGACTCCTCTGTATGATGAACTGACCGATTCACGGCAAGTGTCAGGCTGCATCCAAGGAGAAAAATAAGCAGAATGAGTACGGTAATCAGCCAGCGTTTGGACCATTGGAGTAACAACATCGAGATTGTGGTCTCCCATCTATCTTAGTGGTTGAATTTGTAGCCGACGCCCCAGACTGTCTTCAGAACAACGGGCTCGGAGGGGGTGGCTTCAATTTTCTCTCTCAATCTTCGGATATATACAGTGACCGTATTTTCATCCCCGTAAGCATCATATCCCCAAACTGCGTCCAGCAGTTGTGACTTCGAAAACACCTGATTCTTGTGGCTCGCCAGGTAGTACAGCAGTTCGAATTCCTTCGCAGAAAGTGAAACTTCATCTCCGCTTACCGTAACCTTGTACGCTTTCTTGTCGATTACCAGGTTGGAGAGACGAAGAAGATGTTCCTCCTCACGCTCGGATGCAAGACTGTCATACCGCCTGAAATGGGCATTGATTCGCGCAAGCAGCTCACTCAGGGAGACGGGTTTGGTCATATAATCATCTGCCCCAAAGCCCAAACCAAGCACCTTGTCGGTATCACTTCCTCTTGCACTTAGAATGAGAATCGGAATATTGTTTCTTCGTCTTATTTCACGGCATACCTCAATACCATCCATATCCGGAAGCATGATATCCAGGATAATATAGTCCGGCTTTAGCATGTCCATCAGTTGCAATCCATCTTGTCCAGTGGCTGCGACTGCCGCGTCATATTGGTTTTTATTCAGATAGTCTCTTACAATGCGTGAAATGTCCTGCTCGTCTTCAATAATGAGTATTCTACGTGAATGAGGCATAGGTATCGCTCCAATAAAGGGTAATGGAAATTTCGTTAATGATGGTTGAATCTGTAAATGACTATGATTTTAACTATACAGGGTTATGCGGGAGGAGTCATGAATAAATTTGGAGCAGTAAAAAGTTCAAAGAACCCATGAACGTGACCTGTGTATAGGTCGTCATGGGTTCGGGATTTCATGTGATGTTACACATGCTCCATATCAAAAGACGGGTGGGACTGGGATTTCAGATATTCCAGAGGGGACATGCCGAAGTGAGCGCGGAACACCCGGTGGAAATAGGAATAGCTGGCGAATCCACACGTCTCGGCGATATGCTCCAGTGTCATCTCACTGTACTTCATGCGTTCCAGTGCGACATTCAGACGAATCTCAATGGCGTACTGGATCATGGTTTTGCCGTAGTGTTCCTTGAACAGCCGTACCGCGCGTGACAGACTAAGACCAGCGTAACGGGCAGCCTCCTCAAGTTTGAACGTAACGGTAGCATGTTCCTCAATGAAGCGTTTTAGCTTCAGGGTGGAGGACACGCTTCGATCCGTCTGAAGACTTTCGCTAATCGCACGGTCGATATACAGACAGAGTCCGCGTAATAACGCGTCTTTTAACTCCTCATTTTCTTCAAGAGGCCCCCGGCGCTGCTCCAGCAAAATATTGCGCCACAGGCTGACCAGTTTGTCATCCAGTCCAATTCGATTTACGGTAGGGCGCTGAATTCGCTTCCACCACTGATCAATCCAGGAACCTTCACAGAATAAATAATAATCCCCGCTGGACAATCGTCCTTCCTTATGCGGTTCTGCGACCACGAGATGATAGTCATCTCCTGGTTTCAACAGCAGTAAATCCCCGCTCGTCATCGTAAATTCTTCATCCTGCACATATACCTTGCAAGAGCCTTCGGTTTGCAGACGGAACAGGTAGGTCTGAAGCTCGCCCTTCATGTTGTGGTTAAATGCCTTGTAGTGATAAGAGTAGTCACAGATCAGTACTGAAGTCTTCAACGGTTCCAAAGATGCAATCCTCCAATATAGGTATCTTGCATGCACTTTTATAGGTGAAATCATCGTGATGCAAAATACTGGAATAAAAAATCAGTCAAATAGTTCATGTTCTGACGATATTGTATATGTTCATTCTAGCCTGTTTTGCGGTAGGATGATACCAGATAGAGCAATGAAAGCAAATTTGAGAGCAGAGGTGTATCATTCATGAAAAAACTTAATATTGGTTTGCAATTGTTCACCCTCCGTGATGAAACTGCAGCAGATTTCCGTGGCACATTGCGCAAGGTAGCAGAGCTTGGTTATGAAGGTGTGGAATTCGCTGGTTATGGTGACATTCCTGCCGAAGAGATGAAAGCATTGCTGGATGAGCTGGGCCTCAAAGGATTCAGCAGCCACGTTTCCCTGCACGCGATGCGCGAAGATTTGCAAAAACAAATTGATTACCTCAAAACCATTGGGGCTCAATATATGATCTGTCCTTACCTCATGCCTGAAGATCGCCCTGACAATGCTGAAGGCTGGACTAAGTTGTTCGCTGAACTGCAGCAATATGGTGCGGAAGCAGCGAAACAAGGTTTGATCTTTGGTTATCACAACCATGACTTCGAATTCCATGGCCAAGTTGGCGACAAAAATGCCTTTGATGCCATGTTCGCTGAAACAACGCCAGAGGCTGTACAAGTGGAAATGGACGTATGTTGGGTCCAATTTGCGGGACAAAATCCGATCGAGTATATTAATCAATATGCAGGCCGTCTGCCGCTTCTCCATCTGAAGGACTTCAGCAAAGACGAACAGGGTCAGATGAAAACATTGGAACTGGGACAAGGTTCGGTTGACCTGCCAGCAGTTATTGAAGCATCAACGAGCGCAGGCGTGGAATGGCTGATCGTGGAACAGGATGTATGTCAGAATCCTCCACTTGAAAGCGTAGCCAACAGTTATAACTGGCTCAAACAGAACTACCTGAACCAATTTTAATCTAGTAATTCGAATCATTAAATGAAGCAAATGCTGAATCTACTTGTCAAAGGGGACATTAATCCATGAGTAAAATTAAAGTTGCTGTATTCGGCTGTGGAGCCATTGCTGAACGCAGACATATTCCAGAATACGCTGCTAACGAAAACGTAGAGCTTGTCGCTTTTGCTGATCCAGTTGTGGAGCGTGCAGAGAAAATGGCCGAAACATACGGCGGCAAAGCATACTCCAGCTACGAAGAGCTGCTTGCAAACGAAACCGTTGATGCTGTTAGCGTATGCACACCTAACTATCTGCATGCTTCCATGGCCATTGCTGCTGCGAATGCAGGCAAGCACGTGCTGGTTGAGAAGCCGATGGCTGTTACCACCGAAGAAGGCGAGCAAATGATTGAAGCTGCCAAGAAAAACGGTGTGTATCTGATGGTTGGACACAACCAACGCCTGATGCCTCCACACGTCAAAGCAAAAGAAATCCTTGATTCCGGCAAACTGGGTAAAGTGCTGAACTTCCGTACTTCCTTTGGTCATCCAGGACCGGAAGCATGGAGTGTGGACGGAGCAGAGAGCTGGTTCTTCCGTAAGGAAGAAGCAATCATGGGCGCTATGGGTGACCTCGGCGTGCACAAGTCTGACTTCATTCGCTATTTGCTGAACGATGAAGTGTCCGAAGTGGCTGGGTTCATCAGCACCCTGCACAAAGAAGGCACACAAGTGGATGACAATGCGACATGCTTGCTTCGCATGAAGAGCGGTGCCATTGGTACACTCGTTGCCAGCTGGACTCAATACAGAGCAGGAGATAACAGTACGGTTCTGTGGTGCGAGAATGGCGTCATGAAAATCGGTACGGTCGAAGGCGACGAAGTAATCGTCGAGCTGACGAACGGTACGGTTGAAACGTACAAAGTTGGTGCGATGGCAACGAATGAGAAGCAGGTACCAAGCGGCGTTATCGACGCATTTGTGGAATCCATTGTGACTCAAACGCCTCCAAGCATCTCCGGTGAAGAAGGTCTTCGTTCCCTGCAGGTCATTCTGGCAGCCTTCGAATCCGAGAAGACAGGTCAGATCGTTAAACTGTAAGACGGACCCGTTCAAAGTCATTATATATGTTCATATGAGGGTACCTCCAGCGTTTCTCTGGTTGGTGCCCTCTTTTTATTTACTTTAGTATGGAAAAGAGACGGCCTCCCGCATCGAAAGTGGGGAGGGCCGTCTCTTAAACCATACTGCATTTGAAGCGTTTCCGCTTTTAATCAGTTCTTGCTGTTACACAACTGGTTTGACGTCGCTCGCAAGATCAAGCCAGGCAATCTCGTCACCAGTCAGAGTCAGGCGTGAGCCTTCGTCACAGGATAACAGCTCATCACGATTCTGTGCACCGATCAGTGCGCAGGTCGGGAAGGACTGGTTCAATACATAAGCTAATGCAATCTGAATGGCCGTTGTATTCTTCGTTTCGGCCAATTCCCCGGCACGGCGCAGTCTTTCCCAGTTGCCGTCACTGTAGAAGACACGAACCAGATCGGCATTGTCACGTACCTCAGGTGTGAAACGACCGGTGAAAAAGCCGCGCGCCTGCGAGGACCAGGACAGCAGCGGAAGCTGTGTCCGTTCATGCCATGCCAGTGTCTCTGCATCTGCGGATACACAGCCAGCCCAGAACGGTTCGTTCGCCTTGGCCAGGCTGAGATTCGGGCTGCTGAATGTGAAGCCCTTCAGACCATGTGCAGCCGCATACGTGTTGGCTTCCTCCAAACGCTGCCAAGTCCAGTTGGAGGCACCGATCGCACCGATTTTACCAGACTCTATGTGCTCATTCAGTGCTTCAAGAATGATGCCAACCGGAATGTTGGGATCGTCCCGGTGTAGTGCATACAATTCGACATGATCAGTCTGCAGACGTTCCAGGCTGGTAAGCAGATCGCTGCGAATGGCATCAGCATTGACACGGGGGCCATTCATATCATGGTGGGCACCTTTTGTCAGGATGACGACCTGATCGCGATTACCGCGCTCCTGCATATAACGTCCCAGCACTTCTTCACTCTGTCCGCCGCAATAGATGTGAGCCGTATCCACGGTATTTCCGCCAATCGCCAGAAAAGCATCCATATTCGTTGCAGCTTTTTCGTAAGCATCATGCACAAAATAGTCCGTGCCTTTGATCAACCGGGAAATCGGTTTTCCTGCACCATTAATCGTAATGAATTCCATTGTACACACCATCCTCGCTTATAGTGTAATTCGTGTACGTTCCTCTGCAGAACGAAGGCAAGCTTCAAGTACTTTCATATTGGCCACCGCATCGGATGAAGCAAAACGCAAATCTTTACCTTGAAGCACGGCACGTGCCATATCATCCCCCTGCAGGGAGTAATGGTTGACCTGAGGGACCTCAACTTCCCTGCGTTCACCGCCCGCCGTAACGTAGAAGTTCGAGCTGCGGTCCGGTTTGCTGATAAATGCGGACGGAACCTCGATTATGCCATCCGATCCAAGCACCTCCAGCGTATTGCGGAATGCTGCCCACATGCTGCTGTCAAATGTGACGCCGACATGATCATTGAATTCAAGTAATCCCGAGGCCATCATGTCGACATGGTCGTGCTCAGGGGAGAACATGCCGATGACCGTTACCGCTGATGGTTCCTGGCCAAGCAGCAGTCGTGCTGCACTAATGGAATAACAGCCAATATCATAGAGAGCACCGCCGCCCCATTCACGTTTGAACCGGACATTGCCTGCGGAACCGGAATTGTTGAACGAAAATGTACTATGAATACCGCGAATTTCTCCAATTTCACCGCTGGCAATGACGTCTCTGATCTGGTCGTAACGGGGATGATGCCGATACATAAATGCTTCGGCGAGCAGTACTCCGGCATCATCACAGGCTTGCGCCATTTCGCGTGCCTCCTGCTCGGTTAACGCGAGTGGTTTCTCGCACAGAATATGTTTGCCCGCCTCAGCTGCGCGGATCGTCCACTCCCGGTGAAGATGGTTGGGAAGGGGGATATATACAGCGTCAATGGAGTCATCCTCCAGCAGTGCTTCATAGCTGCCGTAAGCCTGGGGGATTCCAAGCTGATCAGCGGTTTGTTTCGCCTTTTCCTCGTCCCGGCTTGCGATCGCCGCCACTTCATTCAACTCCGATTGCTGCAAACCAGGAATGACAGAACCTTTGGCAATGCTAGCGCTACCAAGAATGCCCCAGCGTAATTTACGATCTGAATTCATGAGTTGTTTCCTCCTGTGGATGAATGTATATTGTGATTATAAGGAATAGATCGATGAATGAAAATGATAATATATTGAGATCTATTAACACAATATTGCTTGCCAAGGAGAAATATTCATGATGAGACAGACTGTATTGCTAACCCTTCAGGATATTCCATATTTTTGTTATCCCGAGTCCGTTGGCCATTATGTGGATCATCCCGAGCATTCCGTATTGCGGGAGGCTGGTGCACTTAATAACTTCAATATTCACTATGTAGCTTCAGGTAAGGGGTATGTGGAAGTGGACGGGATTATCCATGAACTTCGGGCGGGTCAGGCGGTACTCTATTTCCCGCAGCAGCGTCAGCATTATTACAGCAGTGAGGATGATCCGTGGGATGTGCGCTGGGTTCATTTTTACGGTGAACGTCTCCATGACTACATGATTGAACGGGGGCTGCATCGCAATCTGTTGTGGACGCTGCGGCAGCAAGCCCCTTGGGAAGAGGCTCATCTGGCCTTGCTGCACGAGGCTGAACAGAACCGGATGCTGCGTCCGGCTCAGCTGTCCACGTTGACGTATGCTGTACTGGCCGAGTTTGTCCAGCATGCGGTACCTCTGAAAAACACACGTACCAGCCAAGCGGAGAACCGCATTCTCGGATTGCTCCCGCAGATGCAGCAGGAGGCATGTCAGCCCTTTTTGCTTCAGGATTGGGCGGATCTGGCGGGTGTCAGTTCGTATTACTTTTGCAAATTGTTCAAGAGTGCCGTCGAGATGACGCCGATGGAATTCGTAACCCGTTCCCGGCTGCAGATGGCGAAGCAGTGGCTGCTCGAACGTCCAACGGCCAACATTGGACAGATTGCCGAGGAGGCAGGATACCCGAACGCCAGTTATTTCAACCGCCAGTTCATGGCGCACGAAGGTATGACACCTACAGAGTACCGAGGACTTTATCACAATTAATAACTACTATATATAGAGGTTCCAATTAACCGCGAAATCTCAGATCCTCTGGGGTTTGACAGCGAGCTCAATCAAGTCTATTATGGATAAATTAAATCCGTATACAATGAGGTGCCCTCATGAAATATTCAAAAGCAACCAACTATGCCTTGCATACCATGCTTCACCTTGTGATTACAGAACCGGAGCAGCTGGTTAGTGTTCATCAACTGGCTGATTT
This sequence comes from Paenibacillus sp. 7523-1, assembly GCF_002276415.1. Lineage (NCBI taxonomy): Bacteria > Bacillati > Bacillota > Bacilli > Caryophanales > Paenibacillaceae > Paenibacillus > Paenibacillus sp. 7523-1. The sequence continues at coordinate 43,742 of NZ_NPBR01000025.1, forward strand.
GCAGAAAGTATCCCCAACCTATCTGTCCAAAATATTGACCAAGCTGGTTAAGGCGGGCATGATTGAATCCACTTCCGGAGCCAACGGTGGCTATCGTCTGAGTCGCAAAAATCCGGACCCTTCATTTCTGGAGATTATTCACGCCATTGAAGGGCAGGCTTCCCTGTTCGAATGCTCTCAGAACCATAACGAGGGCTGTTTGATTCAGCAGGTCATGATTCATGCCGAGGAACAGATGGAAAACTATCTAAGCAATAAGAAAATGTCCGAGCTGGCTGCCCAAATGAAGGCATATCAGAGATAACGTTTGGGTGAAGAGCGAATCAGCTTCTAGCTGAGTGCGGCTTCCTACTTTACTTTTGTATATAGATACAAACAAGTCCAAAAGTCCGAGAGCGGCATGAAGCAGCATGCCTCACTTTCGGACTTTTTTCGTGGTGGTAGCCAAGCATACAATATGCCGTTGTGCCTAATACAAGCGCAATGGTACAATAAGGAAGATTAATAGATACATATTTTTTAAACCTATTACATCTCTGGAGGGACAACAGATGAGTCAATCAACCATCACAGGACTGGAACAATTGCTTGCACTCGAAAATATCCGTAACACGAAGGCACGCTATTGCCGCTTTATTGATACGAAGCAGTGGGACGCACTGGGCGATGTGTTTGCTCCGGATGCAGTAGCTGATTTCAGTACGGAAGGTAACCCCATTCCGGTATTAACGGGCCGTGACACCATCGTGCAGGTATTCCGTGACCTGGTGGATGTTGCTGTAACCGTTCATCACGTACACAGCGCCGAGGTTGAATTTGTATCCGCGAACGAAGCCAAGGTTATTTCTCCGATGGAGGATTGGGTGACATTCCCCGAAGGCAATGAGAACAAATCCTTCCACGGATTTGGACACTACCATGAGACGTTTGTTCAGATCGACGGTCAATGGTATATCAAGCATACAAGCCTGAAGCGTCTGCGTTTGGATATGTTTGAATAATAATCATGAGAGATATAAAGTAAATCAGAATAGCAAAAGCCCCAAGAACATGGTCCATGTCATTGGGGCTTATTTTATATTGAGAAGCCTAGCCTAACCTAACCTGGTCTGTCACTCCTTAAGAGCTTGGATTAGGACGAAGCGGAAGAAGACTTTTTGCGGGACTGCATGGACAGGTATACCCAAGAGAACATCACGGATGCCAGAGCAACCACGGTCATGCCCCAGAAAATATTCGTGTAGGCTGACGACAAGGACAGCTTCTGCATCGCAGTCAGAGCTACGCCGGTTACGGCGACACTGAATGCACCGCTGAAGAATTGGCTAAGTTGGAACAGGCCCATGCCTGCACCCACCTGATCCATGGTCAGGTTATTGGACAGTTCGTTGGAAACGCTCGTTGTGAGAGCGGAGAAACCTACACTCAGCAGGATATAAATGATCATTATTGCATAGATGCTGTTATCTGCAAACAGAGCGAACAATCCCGCGGCAGCGAGCAGCAGCCATGGTGCAAACCTAAGCAGCTGTGTATTGCCATGTCTGTCAATCATTCGGCCAATCCGGTTGGACAGCAGCATGGAGACAACTGCACCCGGGAAGATAACCAGTCCGGATTGGGCTGGTGTCAAGGCGTACAGATGGGCCAGAATTTGTGGCAGCAGGAACAGAGTCGAGAAGTTGTTGATGTAGGAAACGATCCCGAGCGAGCTGAGCATCATATATTTTTTGTTTTTGAACAGGGCTGGCTGAACAAATGGATCGGCCGCACGTCGGATTCGTAGCCAGAACAATAGTAGTGCTACGACACCAACGACAATAGTTACCCACTCACGTGAAGTGAGGAACAGAAGTACCCCTGTGGTTCCGATCGCCAGAAGCAACGCACCCAGCAAGTCGAACGTACCCTTTTGCGGCATTTCACTCGGAAGCAGTTTGAAGAACACAGGGATCAGGAATAACGTTAATCCGGTAACGATAAAGAGATCGTGCCATCCTAGAAATTGAGTAATGCTGCCGCCGATGACAGGACCAAGTCCAAGACCAAGGGAACTCGCAGACATAATCACAGCCATAGATTTACCCCGGCGGTCACTCGGAACGTAACGCGTGATGAGCACGATGGCAAGTCCAGGCACGGATGCGGCGCCTGCTGCCTGAATCAGGCGTGCACACAGCAGGATAATGAAGTGATTGCTGAAGAATCCAAGAACCGATGCTGCACCAAGTAAAGTGAGACCGGTTGTAAATAAGGTCCGAATCGGTACAAAGTCCGACAGGCGTGAAAAGGTAATCGACGAAATAGCAAAAACGATGGAATACCCTGTAACAATCCACGAAGAAGCAACGGATGAAAGCTGGAATTCGGCTGCAATTTTGGGCAGGGCCAGATTGAACATCATCGTATTCATGACGACGAGAACTACGGTGAAACCGAGCAAACTTACAATTAACCCTTCCTGTAGTCCGGTCGTTCGTTCCCCGGATGATGCGGTTGCGGTGTTATTCATGAAAACCTCCTTGAACTAATGTGTAATTTCGCAACATTTCAGAAATGGTATGTAACATTTGCAAAATGAGATATACAGTGAATCCCATGCCTGACAGCAGGGGTTACATTGACGAAATTAAAGTTAAAGTTCGATTGGTATCGAACATTAGAAATATATCATGGAATTGTGCTAAAATACAATGGATAGTCTGAAAAAAGGAGACTACATTATGAAAATTTTACATCATCCTCAATTGGAGGATATTGAACTTTCTTCCGTGCTGTACGCGTTAAGCGATCCGACCCGTCTTGGTATTGTTGCGGAAGCAGCCAAGAGTGGAGAGCAGCCCTGCAGTCATTTTAATGCACCTGTTGTGAAATCCACGATGTCCCATCATATTCGCACCCTGCGGGAAGCTGGCGTCATTCGGGTGCGGGTGCAGGGTACCCAGCATTTCCTTACATTGAGGTTGGAGGATCTGGAAACACGATTCCCGGGTCTCATGCAGCCGTTGTTGCTCGCCGCTGCTCAGGCGTCCACCCATCATTCCTAAAACTTGTCCTTTCTTCAGGCTGAAGAGGGGGCATTTTTTTATTTCTACTTGGTGGAATCTCTTTTAATACAACTACTTATTTCAGCCTGTACAAGAAAAAATATACAAATTTTAATTTTGGGGTAATCCGTAGCCCTCCATGTTCCGAATATTATAATAGATGGTCTTTTTTGGGTGATGGATATTGAACGACAACAGGGGGCGGGAGTATGGTGCATAATCCGGAAACCATTCAGGAATGTATCGAAAAGGCACGGCAAAGACTTTACCAGATTGCAAATTCACATGCGGAATTAATGCATCCGGAGGTCATTCGCCAATCGATGATTCTGGATGAGTTAATTAATGAATATAACAAAGCCATTCGTATAAACGGAAAAACACCCCGAGACGGAAGCCCCGGGATGAGATGATGCGACAATGGTTCGCGTTCGTTCTATTCTTTTACCGCCCCAAGCACAATCCCCTTGACGAAGAAACGCTGCAGGAACGGATACACAAGCAGGATGGGCAGAGCGCCAATGAAGATCTGAGCCGCATTGACTGTACGTTGAGACATGTTCTGAAGCTGGGTGGCATCCACATTCATGTTGGAGAAGTCCTGCTGTACGATAATGGTCTGCATCAACGTAGCCAGCGGATATTTGGAAGCATCATTCATATAGATTAACCCGTCAAACCAGGAGTTCCATTGGCCTACCATGGTGAATAGCGAGATCGTCGCAATCGCGGGCATGGACACAGGCAGATAGATCCGGAACAAGGTTGTAATATGGTTAGCTCCATCAATAAAGGCCGCCTCTTCCAGCTCTTTTGGAACATTACGGAAGAAGTTCATCATCAGAATTAGGTTCCAGACCGCAACCGCTCCTGGCAAAATCAGTGCCCACAGCGTGTTGATTAGCCCCAGCTTTTGAATCAAAATGTAAGACGGGATCAGCCCGCCGCTGAACAGCATCGTGAAGATGAAAAACCAAGCATACATAGAGCGTCCCTTGAAATGAAGACTTTCTTTGGATAATGGATATGCCGTCAGAATGACCAGCACCATACTGAGCAGCGTGCCGAGAACGGTACGCTGAACCGAGATCCAGAGTGCACTGAGAAAGTTGCTGTTACCAAACGTTTTGGTATAGGCGTCTACGGTAAAATCAATCGGCCAGAGTGTGACCAGATTGGCGGAGGCTGCCGCCTTACCGCTGAAAGAAACCGCCAGAATATGAACGAGCGGCAGCACACACAGCAGTGAAACGGCCGCAATGAAGAACAGGTTGAAGCCATTGAATATCCGGTATCCGGTCGTTTTGTGATACACTTTGATTCCCCCTTAATGCAGTAGGCTAAATCCCTTAGAAAATGCGGTAATTGGCGATTTTGTAAGCCATCCGGTAGGCAGTAATGACCAGGAACATCGCGACGAAGGACTTGAATAGTCCTACCGCTGTTGCGAAGCTCATTTTGCCATTCAGGATCCCCATCCGGTACACAAACGTGTCGATAATATCGCCTTTCTCATACACGAGCGGGTTATACAGATTGAAAATCTGGTCAAATCCTGCATTCAGAATATTGCCAAGGGACAGCGTTCCCACCACAATAATCATCGGCACCAGGGCAGGCAGCGTAATGTGCAGCGTCTGCTTGAGCCGTGTTGCTCCATCCACCTCGGAAGCTTCATAGAGAGCCGGATTAATCCCCGCCAGCGCAGCCAGAAATACGATCGTGCCAAATCCGAATTCCTTCCATACATCACTGATGACAACCGTTACCCGAAACCAGTCACCATCTCCGAGAAAGAAAATCGGTTCAATCCCTGCAGCTGCCAACACCTGATTCACGAGCCCACCCTCTGGGGACAGCATGTCGAGCAGAATGCCGCCTAGTACAACCCAGGACAGGAAGTGGGGCAGGTACACGAGTGTCTGTGAGAACCGTTTGAACGTGGAGTTTCGCACCTCATTCAGCAAAATGGCGAATACCACCGGGGCCACCAGGCCGGCCACAATTTTCATGGAAGCAATCAGCACGGTGTTCCAGATCACCTGTACACTGTCCGGATACTCGAACATGAACCGGAAGTTATCCCATCCCACCCATTTGGAGCCCGTGAATCCCAGCCACGGTTTGAAATCCTGAAAAGCAATAATAATGCCGCCCATGGGTACATAGGCGAACAGCAATGTGAGCAGTACAGCAGGCAGCAGCATCAGGTGCAGCGGCCATGTGCGTTTGAAGTTCCAGCGGGTACGTTTGCGTGGATTGCGTATCGCCTGCCGTACCGGTGTGTTGGTTGTTAATGGTTGTTCCATAGCCATCAGTGTCCCTCCTTATGTATCGTCCAGCCTCCGCATGGTGAGGCATTTCGGCCTCTTGCAAAAAGTGGAGCAACTGAATTATAGCAATGGAAAACGGCACGCTATAGACCAACATTTCAAGGCGAATGTTGATTTGTTAACCTGTTGAGGAAGTTCATGATTCCAAAATCAATATAGATATGAAAGGGTTTTCAATATAAAATAGGACTTCGATAACGTTCGATCATATTTTGAGACAGGGTGAAACGATGAAATTCACAGTATTTGCAAAAACGGTCATTTTGCTGATCTGCCTACTGGTGCCCATCTTGCTGCTCTATACCTATGCCAACCAGGCGAATGTGGACATGGTCGTGGAGGAGAAACAGCAATCGAGCTTGAACCAATTCAATTATTTCAGCTCCCAGGTAGATAAAAATATTGAGCAGCTCTCGCTCTATGGGCTTACCCTTCTGAGGGACCCCAGCATACTGCATTACCGTTACATGACGGAAACGACCAGCCAGTATGAGAAGAACAGCATTTATCTGGACATTCTCGACAAATTATCGTTGTACCAGTCCACCAGCCGCTGGAAAAACGACATTACAATTCTGCTTCCGCAGGCCGAACTGGTGTTATCCACCAAGGCAAGCCGAACCGTCTTCAATGAGAACATGCTAAAGTTTCCCCAGCCTGGCCAGTGGCAATTGGATGAGGGAGGATTCACGTTTTTTTTCACGGACAATTATGAGTGGAATGCCAAGCCAGCGACGACAGGGGTTCGGACCGTGATGGAGATTAATTTTGATCCGATGAATATTGTCGCCATGCTGGATGACTTCAAGGAGGCGCAGGGAGGAGACCCTTTTCTGTACGTGCCAGGCAATGACCCCTTATTAAACCGCAGTGCTGACCCTGATCTGGTCCAGGCCATTATGGAAAATATGCCGTTGAACGGGCTGGACAGCGAGGGGAATCATCAACTGGAGGCCGGTGGCAAGCAGTATCTGGTGAGTTATGTACCTTCCAAACAGCTTCATGGCGTCTATGTAAATCCTGTTGTACTGGATGATCTGCTCACCCCGATGGATAAGAGCCGGAACATGTTTGTTACATCCATACTCCTGCTGCTGGCCTTGAGCATCGGGGCGGCATTATTGCTCTACCGCAAGGTACAGATTCCCATCTATCGCCTGATGCAGGGGCTGCAGCAGATTCGCAAAGGCCAGCTGTCGACCCGAATTCCGGTGGATCATTCACGCGATGAATTTGCGTACCTGACCCAGAGCTTCAATCATATGGCGGAACAAATTCAGGAATTGATCGAAAAGGTGTACGAGGAACGCATTCGTTCAAGAGAAGCCACGCTCAAGCATTTGCAGTCACAGATCAATCCGCACTTCCTGTACAACTGCCTGTTCTATATTAAAAATATGACCCAGCTCGGTCATTCGGAAGCCGTTATTGCGATGTCGCTGAGTTTGGGAGATTACTACCGATACATCACCCGGGATGAGAATGACATGACGACGGTGGAAGAAGAAATTCGGCTGCTCGACAATTATTTGTCCATACAGCAGATGCGGACCAATCGTTTATCCTACGAAATTGCTGTACCGCCGGAGCTGATGCAGCAGCAGATTCCAAGGCTGCTCATTCAGCCTATTGTGGAGAATGCGGTCATTCATGGCATTGAACCAAGCGAAGGCAGTGGCCATATCGTGGTGACCGGAATGTCGGTCAAAGAGCAAATCAAAGGGAAATCCTTCAACCGCTACAGTTTGTTCGTGGATAACGATGGGGTTACATTGACACCTGAAAAGATTGAAGCATTGGAACGGGAAGTAAACGAGCCGATGGGCGAGGAGATTGGAACCGGGACCTGGAATGTGCACCAGCGTCTGGTTACGCGATATGGGCATTCATCCGGGCTTCATTTTGCAGCGATTCCTTACGGGGGACTTAGTGTGGAAATACGATGGTTTGAGGAGGAACAATCACATGATGAATCTAATGGTCGTGGATGACGAACACTCAGCGGTGGAATCCATCGCTTCCTCTATCGCATGGAGGGAATATGGCATCGGTCAGGTATATAAGGCATATTCGGTCAAGGAAGCGTTGCAGCAGATGGCTGCCCATCAAGTTCATATCATCATTACGGATATCCGTATGCCGGGCCTGTCGGGACTGGATCTCGTTAGTCATATTCGGCAAAAGTGGGAGCAGACCAAATGCATTATTCTATCAGGACATGCGTCTTTTGATTACGCAAAACAGGCCCTTAAACACGGAACGGTAAGTTATCTGCTTAAACCGGTGCGCGATGAAGAACTGATCGAAGCCGTGCAGCAGGCCTCCGTGCAGATCCGGCTGGAAGGAGAGAAACAGCAGCTGCATCAGCGTGCGATGTATTCGGTAAGGGAGCATTTGCCGGAGAAAAGGGCGGAGTTAATGAAGGATGTGCTGCTCGGGCGCAAGTTTGCCGAAGATGAGCTTGAGGGTAAGCTGGAACAATTGGAGATCGGCTTCCGTCCCCAGGATAAAATGCAGCTGCTGCTGATCCGCTATGATGACCCACAGCCAACGCACAAGGCATTTCGATTAATGAAATACGCCATATCCAATGTGGTGGAAGAAATCTTCAGCAGCAGCTACCATCTCTGCCATACCGATGATGCCTATGATGATCTGGTGTTCATGGCCAGTCCGAAACAGGCACAGTCTGAACCGGAACTGCTGATGGGACGGCTGGGCGATCGATTGATACACAGTGTGAAGCAGTATTTGAATGCAACAATCTCGCTATCGGTCAGCAAAACAGGCCGTTTCCCCCATCAGGTACCGCAGCTGTATCATCAGGCTGTAAGTGCCTTGCGGAAGCAGGGTGCAGGGAAAGGATTGCATCTGAATGCTGCAGCCAGCTCGCATGGAGCCTCTTTGAAGTCACTTACTGCGCTCTATGAACCACCTGGTCTGACAACGCTGCTGGAAGCCGGGAGAATGGAGGATGCACATCGCAAGATCGATCAGATCTTTGCCGAGCTATCAGGCAGCGTATTTCCGGAGCATGTCTACGTTGCCTTTCATTATCTGGCGGCCGCTTTCTCTTATATGGCTCACCGGGAAGGCAAACAGTTATCCGATGTGCTTGGAGAACAATATCAGCAGCTGCTGAAGGATGGTTATGGTGTATCGCTGCGGAGCCTGGAGGCATGGACCCGGAACGTCATGCAGCAATGGACAGAGCGTACCCAAGACTCGGGTCAAGAGAGTGGGTCCACCCTGATTCGGCAGGTACAGCACTGGATTGACCATCATCTGGGAGAAGATCTGTCCCTGCAGGTCATTGCGGGAGAGGTGCATCTGCATCCGGTATATCTCTCCAAAATGTACAAACAGTCCACTGGCGAAGGCATCAGTGATTACATTATTCGCTCCAGAATGGAACGCGCCGTGCACCTGCTGAAGCATACCGGGATGAAGATCTATGAAGTCGGCCAGGAAGTGGGCTATAACAATACCCCTTACTTCATTCAAGTGTTTCGCAAGCATTATGGCCTGACACCACAGGATTTTCGGAACGGTTAACAAATCAATATGAACATTGAAATTGTGATATATGTTTACCTCCCCGGCTGCACTATCCTTTTCATGTAAGGTGCATGAAGCATGGATGGGTGATGCGAGATGCACAAAGGGTATCCAAAGTTACCTGAGGAGGGGTTAGTTCATGTATAAAAAGATGATGACGGCAGTGCTTGCATTAACCATGGTTGCTGTAACAGCATGCAGTTCGGGGGCCAAAGAGGAACCTGCGAAGGAAGCGGCTGCGCCGCTTGCGATGCAGAACGGGAAGTACGAACCAGCGGTGCAGATGAGCTACTTGCGGGCTTGGAACGATGACACGAAGTTTAAGAACGGGGAAACGGCACAGAGCAATGTGCATACCAAATGGGCCAAGGAACGTCTTGGCATAGAGCTGACCACACCATGGGCTGTGTCAGTGACTAATGACGCCTTTTATACGAAGCTCCGCCTGTCTCTGTCTGCCAACGAGGAGCTGCCGGATATCGTCTCCATCCGTGGGGACTACAACCTGGTGCGTGAGTTGATTGAGTCCGGCAAGTTCGCTGATGCAGGTGCACTGTTTGATAAATATGCATCTGACACGTGGAAACAGGCGTCCGAATCGGCACCGGAGGAATGGTATCCCTACATGTATGAGGGTCAGCGTTACGGCATTCCGATCTTCGACTATGCCTACAACGGCGATCCGGTGATGTTTATCCGGGAAGACTGGTTGAAGAAGCTGCGACTGGAAGAACCAAAAACGATCGATGAGCTGGTTGCGGTCATGGATGCATTTACGAATCAGGACCCGGATGGTAATGGCAAGAAGGATACGTATGGTTTGACCGTCGGCATGAAGAATGCGCTGAATACATGGATGACGGAATCCGGCTGGATCTTCGGCATGTACAACACGATGCCAGGTCAATGGAACGAGGCTGAAGACGGAACGCTGCAATACGGCTCGGTGCAGCCAGGAGTGAAGGAAGGTCTGGCTACAATGAAAGAGTGGCTCTCCAAAGGTTATCTGCCCAAGGAAGCTGGCGTATATGATGAGATCAAGGCAGCTGAACTGTTTACAGCAGGTAAGGCCGGGATCATCGTGGGTCCGCACTGGATGCCCAACTGGCCCATTGATGACGTGAAGAAAAATGTGGACGGTGCCACCTATAAAGCCATCGCTCTGCCAACCGGCCCGACGGGTGAAAGTCATCATCATGGTTCCGGGGCCAGCAACGGGGTTGTGTTGATCAACAAAGATATGGCTAACCCGGAAGTGTTCTTCACCTATCAGAATTATCTGTTCGATAACTTTGCCAATCCGGAGGTGGGCAGCGAGTTCGAACATGGGTTTGCCCAAGGATATGATTTTGACATCGTGGACGGCAAAGTTGTGGGCGAAGCTGAAGTGAAAGATGGCGTATCGCCGCTGAAATACACGATTACCTATGATGGTGCACGGATTCCGAATCTGATGATGGATACGCTCGCAGAACTCGCGACAGGCAAGGAACCTGAGACGCCTTTTGAGAAAAATACGAGTATTGCCAACAAACCGGAAGTATTTGCTGCAGCTCAAGTTGTCGTTGCACATAAGGATGATGCGATCAAGAACAAGTTCACGGGCGCGCCAACCGATACAATGAAGATGAAGAAGGATGCGCTCGACAAACTGGAGAAGGATACGTTCAGCAAAATCATCTATGGTCAGGTTGGCATTGAGGAATTCGATGCGTTTGTAACGAAGTGGAAGTCGATGGGTGGGGACGACATTACTGCCGAAGTAAACGAATGGTTTAAGACCGTGAATTAATACGGTAAACGGTTTATGGTATGAATTGAAATGTCAAATTGACATGAGAACGGAGAGGACAGAAAAGACCTGGAGAAGCGAAGCGGTTGCCTTTATCACCGGATAGCTTGGGATCATACTAAAGTATTAAAAGAAGAATGAGGGTTTCGTGAATACACCGGATTTGGGCGGAAAGTCGCCTGACTCCGGTGTTTTTTGGTATGAGTACAGGATGCGCAGACAGGTATAGTGGAAGAGATCATCTATTTTCTTAGCCAACAACCGTGCATAAGTCTTATTGTTCCAGGTGTGCATGAGAGAGTAAAATAATAGGTGTTATGCGAACGTCAATACGTATTTTCACTTGCGAGATTTATGGAGCAATCCTGAAGAAATAGAACATGAGCTGTTATTCAATAGAGTTTAATTACGAAAGGCAGGAAATTAGATGAGTACACTATATGATCAGGCCATGGAAGAGATGATTGGCGCCATTCATGAATGGTTTGATGAACAGGAGAAGCGAACCGACTTGGACAAGGTAGTGAAGCGAACCACGCTGCAGATGGGGATCATGGATGATGTTTTACTGGATTACAGACCTGGACGCACGACGGTTGACAGCCTGGATCTTGGTTTGGATGATGGCTTGAAATCCAGGAACGCAGGTTCATTTACGGAAGAGCAGGTACGAAGCGAAATTCAGCCTCAGCTTGCTGAAGTGATCCAGAGAAGATTGGATGAGTTGGGAGATACACCTCTGATCGACTATCATTTCACCTTTCGCGGGAAATTTCCAACGACCGAAGGGAAGCTGCAATTGACGCTATTTGAATTCATCAACGAAGAGAAGAAAGAGCAGCTGCTGGAACGCATTCATACCTATGTGGAACAAAAGCTGGAGAACGGTACATATCCAACGAAGCCGTTGGAATCCTTTTTTCTGACGCGTCATTTGCTTGATCCAGAGCTGTTTCCGAGTCCAAATATCGCCTGGATTATAGCTCAATATGACCGCATTCAGGAATTGAATAAAGGGCGTCAGGATGCCCTGGCGGAGCATCGCGGCAATATCATTCGTGCATTGAAGGATTGGGCAGAGAATCTATTTTTGCCACAGTATTATGATATTCAGTTATCGGAGTATAGGTCGAACGAATATGCACTCAAGCCAGGCGCCGTTCTGGAACAGATTGAGTCTCATGGAGAAGGTGAGAACCATGGGCAGCAAGAGGCCCAGCCTATCGATCTACTTCTGTACGCAGCGGTTATGATTTTGCGTTTTGAGCCCAGCTACAGTAAACCGACAGGCCTTACCTTCCTGGAACTGGCGAAACAGCTGGGGAGCGACCGTGCAGTTCGAATGATGGCGGAAGGCAGCGGGGCTTATGCCAAGGAAGACATTCATGTAAAAAATGAACAGGTGGAATGCACAGCCAATGATGTGTTCTCTCTCATTACAATCGTTATCCGTCAGGAAGAATCATCTGCCTATGAGCAGGCACTGGCATTCATTATTCGGTTACTGAAGAAAGGCTTCCCTAAGAGCTATAAGATCAAGCTCAAATCCAAGGCAAAACAATATTTGCCGATCAAGGGACTCGCCAAGTCGGATACTCATCGATTCTTCGCAAGTGTATTGGATTATCCGAATTTGTATCCACTTCTTGAAGAGTACGCTCGTGAAGCCATTGAAGAATTCGAATGGTATGGAGACACGGAGGGGGAGAAGAACTGTATGCCAGGCAGCTATGCCACGTTTGGATTAGGGCTCGCAGACGAGGCGTATTTTCCTTTGGTTGAATTTTATATGGGAGAAGTGGATGACGAACACCAATTGGTGCAGGACAAATTCACTGCTGCCTTTGCCGAAAAGCACGGTATAACAGCTAGCTCTGTACCTGCATTGATTGCCTGCCTACGACGTTCAACGGATAGCTTGAAGTTGAAGATCCAGCCCGAACTGGAGAATGATGAGAAGCTTGCTCTTATGGTGCAGCAGATCAGCAGTCTGGAAACCTATGAAGTGGAGCGTGTGATATATCCAATCTGGGGCAAAGTGGAGAAGCTTGCAGGTCTGGCCCGCAAAGCTGAAGGGAAACGGAAAGAGCTGCTGCTAGAGCTCCTGCAGGCCGCAGGTAAATAGGGGCTTAGCCATCAAGGCGTGGAAGAGCAGTTGGAAAGGTGGAGAGCCATGGAAGCATTGACTCGTGACATATGGGCAGGGTTATCTGTTCAGGAAAAAGAAGAGCTGCTGCACGGGATGATTGCCTTATGTCCGGCGGGTATGGAATACATCGGTGTAAGAACGTTTGAACGGTTCGGTCAGCGAACTGAATCGGGGATATTTATGCATGCTGGGCGAGAGTTTGTGTTTGTACCTGGAGACCATGTGACCTTAGGGTGGAGTCAGTGGCAGGATGGCATGAATGAGCAGACTTCGGCAGATCTATCTGAGACGGTAAGTGAGTATGGCGTAGAGGACGTAGATTCTTTTCTGGCGAGCCAGATGTCACCGGTGAGAGAAGCGGCTATCGCTCCCATGCTGGTGGAATGCCATACACAATCACTTGGCTGGATTGAAGTTACCGAGGAAGAAGCACTCGCAGTGCATGGATCTGAGTTTGCAGCAGAGCTTGAGCAATTCAAGCATTCTGATCTGAAGGGATTGGAACAGTATCAGGCGTTTCGCCTGGAGCGTCAGGGTGAGGAAGTCCGGATACAACGATATAACGAGGAGCTTACGCTTGAAGCCTTGCTGGAGGGACAAGCTGAAGCGGGTTTTGGTTTGCTCACTGAGGATGAATGGGAGTATTTGTACGGGGGTGGCTGTCGTACGTTATTTCCCTGGGGCGACAGTTTCGATTATACGATGAAGTTGAAGCATTTTGGACGCTTGGAAGGGCTGACTGAGATCGTGGACGAATCGGTCGAGACGGACCTGGCGCTCGTTGCAGAGGATGAAATGCCGTATGATTTGGAGCGGCCCAATTTTTTTGGCCTCCAGTTTGCCGGAGATCCGTACAAAGTTGAATTGACGATGGATTGTACTGGAGGAGTACTGCTCAAAGGCGGCGATGGCGGCGAGATGATCTGTGGCGGCATGGGTCCTTTGGTTGGTTATCTTCCTGCGTCTGCTGCGTATTATCGTAACAGCAATGCCAATGAACTGGACTGGGAAGATTGGATGGATTCCATGTATTATAGAAGAGTTATTCGTTTAACCGATCTGACCTGAAGACGATTAGAAGCAGCAGGGAATATTCGGTCCTTGCTGCTTTTTTTGTTTGCTTCTCATTTAAATTTCAAGATTCAGAAATGATTTTAACCCTGTGCCGTTACACGGCTTAGTGGGTAAATATAATCAGGTTGAACGTCCCAAGAACAGGAGTGGGGGCGCATTGAGCCTGAATGCCTATCCTTTTACAATAAAAAGATAGGCTCTTCCCTTGGAGTTTGATGCATAAATCATGGAAAAGAGGAATGACTGTGCCTACATATACTTCGTTTACCTGCTCTGGCCGGGAGGCTCTGTTTCTGTTTCAGTTAGTGAATATCCCGGAAGCTGAAGTGCTCTTCGCACATCTGAACGATGCTGCATTACAGGGTGAGCGGGCCAAGCCTACATTCGAAAAAATAAAAACCGACCTGATCAAGGACGGCGTTATTGAATCTGAAGATCATGTCATTACCATACATCCGCAAGTCCATCAGCTGCTCCAGAGCTGCAAGCTCAGCAGCGCAGTGATGAAACTTCATCTGAAGACATCAAGCTCAGAACAACGTGAATCACCTCTGACCTATGGCTTCATTTCCGGAACAAACATCGTTGAATGGCTCTGGGATCCTGAACGGGATCAGGTGACCCTGACTTCATTCGAAAGCTTGCAGGACTTTCTTCGTATTATGGGCAATCGGATTGAATTGCCTGACTCTGTCGAGGAATCTCTTCATACCCCTATTCAGAAGCACACACTGCAGCAGTTGCTGACGCTGGATAACGAATCAGGCATCGAAAGGGTAACCAGCGCTTTACGCCAGGACCTGCATGTACATTCGACTGCAATTCACGAACTGACCCAAGCGTTTGTTAACATCCAGAAACAAGGGCAGTTTGAGGTATCCACCCGCGGGATGCAAAAGAAGCCCCAAACCATCTATTTTATGGGTAGTTGTGCAGGCAATTGGCTGTTTATCGAAGACAAGGAAAATGAAAGAAAAGAACTATTTACAGCATTCAAGATAACAGAAGAAGAGCTGATCCAGAGCCTTTTTTTGCTAACGACGCGTTCGTTATCCATTTTGCCTGCAGTTTAATCCCATAGAACGCAGGTATGCTTAAGGGGGAGAATCAGTTGACCAAGATTATTATGAAATCGGAGTACCTGAACTCGCTGGCACAGCAGATTGAACAGGTTACTGCACAGCTGCAGCAGGTAGATGGTGTTCTCCAGCGCTCCATTCAGGGAGCGGCTTGGCAGTCAGCCAACAGGCAGACCATTATCGGCTTGTATCAGTCGCATCAGCAGCGGTTTCAGACTGCCGGACAGAGCATGCAGCAGCTGGCTGCATATGTGAAAACCACTCGTGAGCGTATGGAGCAGGAGGATCAATCCGGGGGCACATTTGGGCTGACGGGCATTAATCTCCTGGCACCATTCGATGGGCCTGGCAGCACGGTAGGGACGCTGACTGCTGCTGCTGCTGTTGCTAAACTGGGGTATCGAGTCAGAAATGGTTATATGGTGAAGCAGCAGCTTGATCGGAATACCCCGCGAATTTTGGTTCGTGAAAGCTATGACTCCGTCAAAAATAATCCAGTAGTCAATGGCAGACCCCGTGACTATAAAATTCATTATGTTCGTGACATTGAAGCCAAAATAGCCAACGGAACAGCCACACCTCAGATTAAGGAAATCGCCTCGATGATCAAGCCCGGTTATGCGGTCAGGTCCGCATTGACGGATAAACTGGGCTGGGCCAGCGTCGGCATTGATGTGTTTACAGACACACAGGAGAACATCAGCCAGAACGCATCCACTGACAAAATTGCCGGGGATATCATCGGAAACGTTGTGGTTGGTGGGGCAACGACAGTAGGAGCAACCCTGCTGACCGCTGCGATTCTGCCTGCTGCAGCACCCGTACTGGCCGTTGGTGCGGTTGGTTTGGGCGTATCCGTAGGTCTGACGTATCTCGCAGAAGGGGTAACCATGAACATGGATCTGGATGGCGACGGGCAGGATGATTCCGTGAAAGACGTGGTGAAACACGGAGCGAAGAAGGCCTGGTCTACCGTATCAGGATGGTTCAAATAGATGGCACGTCAGAAACGTTCCACATCATCGACGAACCATTCTGCTGCCAAAAGGGTAGAAGGTACCTCCTACCACCCGGACGCGTTTGAGAATTATCTTGCGGTATATGCATCGGATGGGATTCGTTTCAGTGCAGGTACGCTGGTGCTCTTTTTTTTGAACGTCTTCCTGCTGATCCCGGTTTTTAGTATTCCATTCCAGTCCTTATATGCTTATATTCTGCTGCCTCCTCTGGCAGTCATGAATGTGTGGGCAGTATCCCTGATTGTGGCACCGCGCAGACTGCAGCTGAATTATGTTTTGTTCCGCGGCGTATTTGGAATCGTCTGTTCCCTGGGATTCATGATCATCGTGCAAAAGTTCGCTTATGGCATGCTTGGACTGACAACCCCATGGTATGCGATCGGGTCGTTTGCAGTATACGGTTTTGCCTTGTATCAGTATGCCAGGTTCCATCTGCGTAAACTGCAGCAGTCTCCACATCGACCAAAAGCGGGTGCAGGCTCACGTATGCCTGTTGCGACGCTGACGATGCTGACTGGAGCCGGTTATCTGGTGGCCAATCTATCATTGGCCTTTGTCACGGAGCAGACGGTTGCGGTAGTCCTGATGTGTGTCTATATTATGCTGGCTTTTGTTGTATTTCACTTTATCATGGATGTGCATCGGTATTACTGGCTGCGCCGGGTACTGCATGCCCCGAAGGAAACTACCGCACATAAAGCGCAGAATAGTTGAAGGAGGTTACTTACCATATGGAAAAAGATACATTGACTTTACTGCCCAACGGCTCCGTGATCCGGCTGAAGGAAGGCACCAAAAAGCTCGTCATTTATGGACGCAAGCAGATGTTAATGACAGAACCGCCTCGTCAGTTTGATTACATTGGATGTTTGTACCCGGAAGGATATATTAATCCGGATTATACGTATGTGTTCAATCATGAAGATATCGAAGAGATCATTTTCAGAGGGTATGTGGATGAGGAAGAAGAAGCATTTGCTGGCAATTTGAATGAATAATAAATAATGGGATTGAATTGAAAAAAAAAATATGAACTTTGCTGAAATATGCAAAGTTAAAATACAACCTTAACGGATAACGGATCAGTCCTAACGTGACTGATCCGTTTCACGAAAGCGGGTTGCCGTCTGCTGCAGGCTGGTGCTGGTTTCCTGCAACCCGAGCAGATAATTGCTGATTGACGTCATACTGTCGTTGATCCGCTGCATGAATTCACGCTGCCGTTCACCTTCCCACTGGCCTTCGGCTTGATCCACCATCGTTCTCAGCTGTGCCAAAATATCATTACCATTCTGGGAAGCCTTGCTGAATTCACCTGCCAGCTGCTGCAGCTCCTCAGGCGAAAGATCTATTCGCTGGTTCATTGTTTTTCCCTCCCTATCTGTTCATGCCTCTGTTAAATGTGCATATACCATTCATTATAACCGCATCTTGAGCGAATTGAAGCTGGACGAAAGCCTTGTTTTCATAACAGTCATATTGTCTGGAATAGGACAAAACACACATCAAATCTGCCCCCGTTAGAAGGGGACAGCGTGATGTGTGTTTTGGTATGATTCGTTTTATTTCAGTTTTTGCACGGATACGGCCATTTGTTCCAGCTGCGTGTGTGTCAGTGCATTATTTGGTGAGCTGAGCGTAACATAGCGATCATCCAGTTGGAATGTCAGCATATCCGTTTTGTCTGGTGTATACCACTTGGCATTTACGCCGTTAGACAGTTTGACTTCTTTGCCATCATAGCTGAACGAATAGTCTTTCGGGGATACTGTCACATTCATATGTTTGAATACAAAGTTTACGCCATCACCGCCGGCACTCACACTTTTGAATGCATCTCCGGCAATCATGTGCTGAGGCGCGTAAGCCGTCTCAAAGCCATCAATTTTCGCAAATGCTTTACGAATGGTAGCTGCTTGTTCCTTGGTGTAATTTACATTGGCAAACCCGGTAATGCCTTGATCGTTGTTATTTACCTTTTGGACGGATACGGCCACCTGAGCAAGCTGTGCCTGAGTCAACTTATGGTCAGGGGAGCTGAGCGTTACATAACGGTCATCCAATGGGAAGGTCAGCATGCCCGTTTGATCCGGAGTGTACCATTTGGCAGTAACGCCATTGGACAATTTCACATCTTTGCTGTCATAACCATCCGAGTAATCACGTGGAGATACGCTTACTTTCATATGAGTGAAGATAAAGCTTACACCATCGCCCCCGGCGCCAACGCTTTTAAACGTATCACCTTGGATACTTTGCTGAGGTGCATAGGCTGTTTCAAAACCATCGAACTGTGCAAATGCTTTTTGAATCGCTTCCTTTTGCGCCGCACTATAGGTTACATTGGACAGGGCAGAAGGATTGCTCGCTGCTTCGCCGATGGTAACCTGACCTTTTTTGCCGTCGTAGGATACAGGAACATGCAGCGCATCTGCAATGGCACGTACAGGCAGGTAGGTTGAATTGTTGTAAGTAATCGGTGCAAGTTTATTTCCATTTCCATCCGTTGGTGTATAAGCTGCTCCATCTACATTGAAGCTGATGCCATGATTTAGATAAGCAGAGATTTTCTCCAGTTGAGTACCGGCGAATACACCAGCAGCTCCTGTTAATGTCATGCCAAGTACCATCATCGCTGCAGCAGATTTCTTCAGGTTTTTTTTCATCATGTATAACTCTCCTTTTGGTGTATGATTGTCATTTGTAGGGCTCGCTGTCCCTTATGGCTTTATATTAAACCCGGAAGTTATCCATAATAATTCTGAATTATCTCCAACTTGTAAACATTTCAAATGTATTTATAAGAAAAAGAAATAGGAAGGAGAGTGGGGCTCGACTGACATTCATTGTGATTCGGATTAGAGTTTTGGAATATGTGGTGTACATGGGGGATGTTTTAAATCAGGAAGAGGGGAATGGATTCCCCAGCCATCTTATATGTAGAACGAACGATTGAGATGTTGAACAGATTTAAAGTCGTACTTAATTGAACTAGGAAGTTCGTTTAGTTTACAAGGTAAAGGATCAGCCCGCCCATGCCAAGCACGATTGCACCAACGTATACATACGTTAACCGGCTCAAGTTTTGTTTGGTTCGGCGGTCATATTCGGGGTTGCTGGTCTGATTGGCTTTGGAGTTTCCGATGATCAGGGTTGCAATGCCGCCGAACAAGGCAATACCAATAATTAAAATATAAGGCAGCCAACTCATGAGTGAACCTCCTTCAAAAGGTGTATAATTCATCTCCTTTATTGTACCTCAGGATAACCTGGGATGTAAGGTTTTATTTGTGAAATTAAGGGAAATAAAGCAGCTGACTTACAGTGTATATAACTCAATTTCAACAATAGATCACAATACATTCAAATGATTTTGAGTATGGAAAAAACCAATAGTGATGCGGATTCGCGGCTCTCCCAAACGGAGGCCGTGAATTTTTTTTGCCTATGGGGTGATCCAGATTCGAGATCCCTGCGTTACACCCTTTGAAAACGATGACGAGGAAACAAAGCATACAAAATTAGATTGAGGAGTGAATATGTAATGAAAATGAAAATGAAGAAGTTTATCGCACCGATGCTAAGCTTGACGCTCTTGATGCCGGGAATCGCAGGGGCTGCTTCCGCGCAGCAGACGCCAATGACTACGATGAAGGCTTCCGTGAACACACCTGCCGCTGACCTTAGAGCCAACTTGGATCACCTACTTTCGGAACATTTTGCACTGGCAGTAACAGCTATGGCTAAAGCATATGACGGAGCAAAAGACGCAGATGCAGCTTACAAAGCACTCGACCAAAATGCCCTGGATATGCAGCCGGCCATCGCCTCCCTGTACGGTGATGCAGGTGCGAAGGAGTTCGAACGCATCTTCCGCGCTCATAACAAATACACCGACGACTTGGTGAAAGCAACTAAAGTGGGCAACCAGGCTGGCATCAAACAAGCACAGGATCATATCAACGGATTTGTCGATGAGTTCTCCACATTCCTGAACACCGCAACGGAAGGCAAATTGCCAAAAGCGGCAGCCAAAGAAGCACTGAAGGTACATGAAGATCTCGTGCAAAAAGTATTTGATGAATATGTAGCCGGAGATTATAGTGATGCATACAAGGCGTACCGCGAAGGTTTCAAGGAGATGTTCGACGTAAGTAAGGCACTCTCCACGGCAATTACAACACAAATGCCTGAAAAGTTCGAGAACACCAAAGCCGATACAAAAGCAGCAGATCTGAGATCCGCTCTGAATCACCTGGCCTCCGAGCACTTTGCTCTGTCTGCCCTGCAAATGCAAGAGGAATACGATGGACGCACAGCAGCCTCGAATGCTCTGGTTACAGCTGAAGCCGGGAACACAGCTGATTTCAAAGCAGCCATTGCTTCGATCTACGGTAATGATGGAGCCAACGCTTTCGAGAAAATTTGGGTAACCAATCATGTTAATGCACAGAGTGACTATGTAAAAGCCGTTAAAAACAATGATGCAGCAGCTCGTGCAGCGGTAGAGAAGCGTATTGATGGTTTCACCACAGAATTCGCTGCATTCCTGGATTCGGCAACAGCAGGCAATCTGCCTAAGGCAGCCGGACAAGAAGCATTGACTACACACGAAGAGCAAGTACAGAAAGTTCTCGACCAATATGCAGCCGGCAATTATGATGCTTCGTATACAACGAATCGTGAAGGTTTCAAAGTGATGTTTGGTGTAGGTCAAGCCCTGGGTAATGCGATCGTGACTCAGAACAATGACAAGTTTCAGGAGCCGATGACACCTGCCCCAACACCAACGCCAGCTCCGGATATGACCACTGTTTGGATGAAGCTGAACAGCAAAATGCTGAAAATTAACGATAAAACGACCAACATGGACACTACTCCGGTGCTCTGGAAAAACACGACGTACATTCCACTTCGCTTCCTGAGTGAAGGAATTGGTGCAACGGTGAAATGGGACAAAAAAGCCCAGGAAGTTACGGTTATGGCTGGTGATGATACCCTCGTATTCTGGGTGAACAACAAAGTCATGGAAGTGAACGGTATGAAGAAGAACGTAGGCTCCACAGTGTTTGTTAACAAAGACGGACGTACCCAAGTACCACTGCGTTTCATTTCTGAACTTCTGAACTGGGACGTAAAATGGGCTCAAAAGGATGGTTCCATCACATTGACCAAATCGATGTAATCGTAGGAAGTCGACCAACGAATAACCAGAAAGAAGCAGGAGGGCTGCCCGCAAGGCAGCTCTTTTGTGTTTCACCAATTTATTCAAATATTTGGTATAATGATCATCATGTAACACCCTACATAACGGCTTGAATAGCCCTTGCGTCATGAATGAGGTATTATGATATTTCAAAATGCAGAGGAGGCCAGATGAATGAGTGCATCATCAAAACCTGAGCGACCGGCGAGACACGTGGATACCCGGCTGTTTATTGCTTGGGCCGTATCCGTCATCGCGACGGGAGGAAGTTTATATTTCAGTGAGATTAAGGGATATATCCCTTGTGATCTATGCTGGTTCCAGCGTATTTTTATGTATCCACTGACCATAGTGCTTGGGATCGCCTACTTCAAGGATGATGTAGGGATCACCAAATATGTGCTTCCGCTTAGTTTCATCGGCGGTGGAATCTCGTTATACCACGTTACGATTCAGCGAATCTATTCGGCTACTGGCAACTCCGTCGCTTGTGGGCAGATTCCTTGCTATACCGACTATTTGAACTGGTTTGGTTTCATCACGATTCCATTGCTGGCCCTGATTGCGTTTATCATCATTATTGTAATGTTGTGGGGAATTGGCAAAACACCAAAATCTTCTTTATAAGAAAGGACAGATGATGGATGAGTGGACAAGTCCGTTGGTTCATGCCGTTAATTATCATTCTGCTCCTTACGACTGTGGGCTGCTCCAACGATGAGCAATCCCAGAGTACGGATACGCTGGAGATGATTAAGGTGCAGCTCATGGTACCGGATAAGGTGTCCATCCAGGATGATGTTACCCTGCAGATTAAACTGACGCAGGGAGGTCAGCCCGTGGATGATGCAGACCATGTGCAATTTCAGGTATGGAATGAAAAAGATGAACCAGCAGCACCTGCTGTAGATCAAGGAATGAATCCTGAGGATCTTGAAGCTCAGGGAGCGATTACGGCCCAATCCACAGGGGATGGAATTTACGAGGCCAACTATGCGTTCGAGGAAACGGGCGTATATGTCGTACAGGTCCATGTAACCGCTGGAGCCATGCATGCGATGCCAAGAACCAAGGTAACTGTAGAGAGCGCTTCAGGCAATTAAAAAGGAATGCTCAGTTGAACATGAAAACCCGCCAGACGAGGTACAAGCCAATCAGGGCTGCTGTACCGCGTATGACGGGTTTTCTAATGTTGACTGTTATTAGCTGCTTCATGACTACTGATATGTTCTGCTTAAATATTCTAAATACCGCTTGCGTGTAAGATCTCCAGCACGTTCCCGAGCTGGAAGAAATCAGATCAGCCCCGTTATGATATGATCAAAAAGTTTAACCTTGACCTTGAAGTATGCTTCAAGGTTTATCCTTGTTCTATTACAGAGATGTTGGAGGTTAAACGATGAGAATATTGGAATGGATTTTAGTACTTGTAACGGTTGTGGTCGCCATATTGATGCTGGTTCGCCCGAGGCGGGGGATGAGGATGGCTATGATATCTGCTTTGGTGTTGTTTACTGCGCTGCACGGTGTAATAGAGCAATTTCGAGTGCAAATGCTGCCTACATATCTTCTGGTCCTGGTTCTTTTGGTTATGATCGTTGTTCGACGAGAGAATCACAGATCATGGATCAAAGCCACGCTGGCTTCTATCATGGTATTGGTACTTAGTGCAGGTTCAGTGGCACTGACCTGGTTACTTCCGGCTTTTACAATGCCTGAGCCAACCGGCCCGTATGCCATAGGTACATTCCAACAGCAGCTCGTGGATGAATCCCGCGAAGAGGCGAATTCGCCTGAGCCAGGAGACAAGCGAGAACTTATGATCAATGTCTGGTATCCAGTGGATCACGAAGCTGCCAAGGGACTTCCGCTGGAGCATTATCCCGCAGAGCTGGGTGAAGCCATCAGCCTCGTGTTCGGTATTCCACCACAGGTGTTTAGCTATCTGGACACGATTCCCACACATGTGGTCACAGGTGCAAAGGTATCGGCCGCAGAGAGCAGTTATCCTGTGCTGCTGTTCTCGCCAGGGGTTCGTTCTGCCCGTTTTCAAAGTATGACCGCTATTGAAGAACTGGTTAGCCATGGGTACATTGTTGTGGGGCTAGACCATCCGTACACATCAGCACAAGTTACGTTTCCGGACGGACATGTCGTGGCGTATGAAGAAAATCCTGAATTCGGGACGTCAGAGGAACTGTACCAGTATAATGTCAAAGGTGTAGGCATTCGTGCTGCAGATGAAAGCTTTGTGCTGGATACACTTACATTATGGAATAGTCATGATCCGAACGGGCTGCTCGAAGGCAAGCTGGATCTGGATCGTGTAGGCATTTTTGGTCACTCTTACGGCGGGGCAACCACAGCGGAGGCTCTGGCTCAGGATGAACGGTTTAGCGCAGGGCTTAGTCTGGAAGGCGGTTTCTGGGGTGAAGTGTCCAAGGTTACTCTAAAACAACCGTTTATGTATATCATGTCAGGTGAGACAGCCAAAAGTTTTGCACCGGACGCCACCGAAAAAGACAACGTGTTTTATCCGGAATTTGAACCGGATTTGGATTATGTCATGACACATAGCTTGAATGATACCTATTACCTGACTGTGGATGGTTTTTTCCACCAGAGCTTCACCGATATCTCGTTGATCTCGCCCCGAATGTTTGCCAGGGGGATGACGCCCGAGCATAATGTGGATATCACGAGATCGTATACGCTGGCATTCTTCGACCGCTATCTCAAAGGAGAGCAGCAGGTGCTGTTGGAAGGACCATCAGACCGCTTCCCGGAGGCAGCGTACGATACCCAATATACAAGCATAGGTCATAAACAGATGAAACAACAGTAAGAGGAAAGGTGGGACAGGCTTTATGGGTACCATGACGAGAGGCGAATTGGCGAAACGAACAGGAATAAGCATGGCAGCCATCCGTTATTACGAGAACAGTGGCATACTGCCTGCTCCCCGCCGGGCATCTAACGGATATCGAATATATACAGAGGATTATCTGGTCTAAATCAAATTTATTCAGGATGCACAGGCACTGGGATATTCGCTAAAAGAGATCCAGGAAAACTTGCAGCTGCTTAGCCAGGAGGATATGGAAAGTGAGCAGCTGAAAATCCCGGTACGTGACCGAATCACAGACATTGAGAGTCACATCACGAATCTGCAGCGTATGCAAACGTTCCTTGAAGCCCTGCTCATGACATCGGAAAAGGATATCCATAACTACATTCAATCCTTCCGTAACCATAAAGAAGAGTAATATCATAACCTCCCTTCCACATCACGATGGAATTGGGAGGTTACTTATTTCATATAAACCCTGCTTCCCGCAAAAAGTGGTGTACTATTCTCGTCTGGTACTTGATCCGTACGGATCGCTTCAGGCTCCAGCAGGTTTCAACGGTAACGGAACGGGCCTGGAGCACTCTGGCGGCAGCTGTCCGGGCAGATCCGGGAAGCTCATGCTGCTTCAGGTTGAAATGCCGATCACGAATGGCGATGGAACGATTCATGCGTTCAATAATTCTTCTGCATGCCGGAACGGCACGGCTTCCGGGATTGGTGATCAGGGTTTGCCCCAATACACGGGAGCTGAGCTGGGACAATCCGTTAGCCTCGTGCAGGTCGATCCACCAGTCTGGCCCATGTTCACGTGCCAGACGAAAGACGGCAGAAGCAAGAGGATGCTTCGCTTTGGCAGATAATCGGCGGGGAAATGTTCTGTTCAGATCGGGATTGCCCCTAATTTTTTTGTCATAAGCCTTCTGGTTCACTCGTGGAATAATAATGAGAAGACCGCGCTGAATGGATAGTCGTCCTGCTGCGCAATCGTCGGCGAGTTTTTGCGCAGCAGCCATGCTTGCGGTTTCGTTTCCATGAACGCCGGAAGTGACAACCATTACGGGGCCAGACGCTGCACCACGCACCAAGTAGTAGGGAGTAGAGTATGTGCTGGACGCTGCCAGTACATGTTTAGTGACAAGCATGAACATCACCTCCGTTACTACAGTACGTCATGTCCTTCTTGCATGTAACGGCGTCCGAACAGGCCCTCATCCAGATCTGTCCAAATTGGGCCAATCAGTATACCTGGTGGATAATATCTTCGAAATCCGGTTCCTGCATCTCCACATCGATAATCTCGCCCCATTGCTCCAGCAGCTTCAGAATATTCATCGTAGTCCATTCTTTCCGGTTCACTTGAACAGTAACGACCAGTTCGTCCACACCTGTAATCTGTATGGCAGGAGGTATGGCATCCGGAATATGAAACTCCCCTCGGTAAGTCACCCGGATAATCGTGGGCAGACCGATTGTATCCCGCAGAGAGGAGATCGTACCGTCATATGTAAGCTGGCCGTGATTGATAACCATCACCCGGCTGCATAACTGCTCGATATCATCCATATCATGCGTCGTCAGCAAAATCGTTTTGCCAAACTCTTCATTTAAAGTCCGCAAAAACTGGCGTATGTTCCGTTTGGCGTTCACATCCAGTCCAATGGTGGGTTCATCGAGAAAAAGCAGTTCCGGATCATGCAGCATGGAAGCTGCGAGATCTGCACGCATCCGCTGTCCAAGTGAGAGTTTACGGACAGGCGTGGCCCAGAAGGATTCAAGGTCCAGCAGTTCAGCGAACTGGGCCAACCGTTTCCTTTTGAGTTCAGCAGGTACACCATACATTTCAGCCAGAATATCATACGAATCCTTCACGGGCAGATCCCACCAGAGCTGGCTGCGTTGACCAAATACTACCCCCAGTCGCCTTACCGTTTGCAGCCTTTCCTGATGCGGGTTCATCCCAGCTAGCAGGACTTCCCCCGAGGTCGGGTGGAGGATGCCCGTCAACATTTTAATAGTGGTCGACTTGCCGGCACCATTCGGCCCGATGTATCCAACGAACTCCCCTTGTGGAATGTCAAAACTGATGTCACGTACAGCCTCTTTGGACACGTATTCGCGTGAAAATAACGTCCGAAGTCCGGAGAACCGGCCCTCCCGAACGACAGGCGTTTTGAATTCTTTTTGCAGCTGCCTCGCTGTAATCATGTTCATGGTAAGATCCCTCCTTAGCTTCCCGTACTTTGATATTTGGTGATACCGTATTTCCAGAAGCGCAGACTGGCAGCCAGACACAAAGCAGCTACAGCCGCAATCGCGGCAAGCACCCAAGCTCCGCCTTGACCCCGCAGTAGATACAGGGAGGGGATGTAGTTGACGAATCCAACCGGAATGACCGTCAGCAGAATGCCGGACATCCACTTGGGATATAACGTTAGTGGATATTGGGCAGCCGTACGGGCTGCATCTTCTGTGATTGTCTGCAGTTCCTCAATGCGTGTGGTCCAGAATCCCAGCGTCGCTGTAGCCAGTCCAATGGAGAAGAGGATGATGGCTCCAGTCAGAATAATCAGCAGAGAGAGAGGGATGACTGTCCAGCCGATCTGCCCGCTGTGCATCATGCCTGCCAGAGACCAGCAGAGAATAAATCCTCCCTGAAGCACTTCGCCGACCATGATGCGGAAATTTTGCGGCAGCAGGGCAAGTAATACGGGCATAGGCCTCGTTAACAGTTGATCCAGTTCGCCGCCGACTAAATATTTCTCCAGATGATGAACCTCATTGCCGAAGGTACGGTAAAGTGTTTTGGATAACGTCATGATTGCGAACAGATAACCGATCTCATGCAGAGACCAGCCCTTAATCGCACCAAACTGATGCAGCACCAGCGCAACCATGAGAAATTCGGAGATCTGAATCAGTGCGGCCAGAACGGATGCCAATATAAAATTGAACTTGTACTGCATCCGGCTGCGGATGCTCGTTCGAATCAGTATTTTATATAGTTGGTACCAGGAAGTTCGCTTCATCCGCCCTGCACCTCCACTTTGCGGCGCATCACACGGGTGATGACCAGACAGATCAGGGTCATGAGCACACACCAAAGCAAGGTTCCCCAGAGCAAGGAGCCATCTTCAAAACCGAGATAGATTCGGGTAGGAACATAGAGCAGAAAGGGATAGGGTGATAACCAGGCCAGACGTTCGAGCCAGTCAGGAAGCCATTCGAGTGGAATGAAGAAACCAGCCAGCAAATTCATCATGGCATGATTGCCCCAGTGTAGCCAGGATGATTCGGTCGTCCAGATGGCAGTAACCCCAATGATGTAATTCATGCAGATGGATAAGTAGGATGCGCCGGCAAGACTTAGCGCTGCAAATAACAGGGCTGAGACCTCCGTAGGCCATTGCAGGGAAAAAACGATAGAGAATAGCAGGTAGATTGGAATGCTCTTGTACACGAACTGGTAGGCAATCTGTCCCCATTCGCGTGCCATAAGGTGAGTAAACAGATGCACCGGCCTCATCAGATCCAGCGCGATCTGCCCTGTCCTGACTGTAAGAGGAATTCCGAGTCCATTGGTTAGAAAACCCGAGATCCAGAGAGAGGATTGCGTAAACGCAATGTAACTGACCATCCCCTGTGTCCCGTATTCCCCGAGAGAGTGATCAGCCCCGATGCCGATCCAGAGGCAGGCATACATGTAACCGAACATGGCGCTTGCCAGGTTATGTACCATGTGTGCCCCGCGATATTGCAGATTCCGGGCGTAGGCTTTGGAAGCCAAAGTGAGATAAAGCATGTGACACCTCCGATAAGTGGATTGAACGGCGGTCCCGTTCACTTCAGTCAAGGCGAAAAAGAGAGAAGGACAACAGCATACCAATATATTCCTTCACAGGCAAGACATTTTTTTGGGATATCCCGGAAGAAACGGGGCTGTTCAATAATGCGCCACAAGACATCGGTTCACCAGGTCCTTTATAATGAAAGAGTAATGACGTAAACGTTTACAATCTGTGTTATTCAAATTTAAAATAATCCGCCGGGCATGTGCCTGACGATGGAGGATACAGCTTCAACAATCCGGCAAGAGAGAAGGTTGGAATGAAAAAAATTGCATGGGTTACCGACAGTACCAGCACACTCGATCCGCTGTTTGCAGAGCAAAATCACGTTTACATTGTACCGTTGCGCGTTGTATTTGGAGAGGAATGCTATCGGGAAACCGAGGAAATCTCATCCGAACAGTTCTATGAGAAGCTTGCAGAGGCAGCAAGGGCAAGCAGCTCTCAGCCGCCTATAGGTGAGTTTATCGAACTATATGAATCGCTAAAAGGTCAGTATGATGAGATTATTACCATTCACTGCTCAACTGCACTTAGCGGAACGCTGCATACTTCAATGCAGGCGGCAGAGATTGCTGGAGTATCGATAACGGCAATTGATTCCAGAGCGGGAGCCTACCCGCTGCGGGAGATGATTTTGCAAGGCGTGGAAATGCAGAAACAGGGATGTACGGTAGCTGAAATCAAGCTTCACATCGAACAGATGATGGACAACATGTCCTTTTACCTCATTCCGGCCTGTCTGCAGCATCTTCACCGCAGTGGGCGCGTCTCAGGCACACAGCTAGTACTCAGCCAATTGTTGAAAATTCACCTGCTCTTGCGATTTGAAGAGGGCAAGGTCGTCGTGAACGAGAAGATTCGTACCTTCAAACGAGCCAAACAGCGCATGTTAGAGGTGCTAAAGGTAGACATGGAGAAAGTAAAACATGTGTGTATCATGCATGCCGATAATCAGGAAGAAGCCATCACGATCAAGCAACAAATTGCTGATCTGCTTCCCCGGTTGAAGACGGAAATCATGCCTTTTATCCCTGTGGTAGGCATTCATGCAGGCGCGGGTACGATTGGTCTCTGCTGGATACGAAGCGAGACAACATAGATGGATTAATGATCGAAAAGGTAGGGGTCACCTTGAATATAGGTGGCTTCCCTGCCTTTTTTGTACCTATTTTATATTTTAAGTGATGTTCGAAGAAGTGGCGCTTCCGCATTGCCAATTCAGGTGAACTGTGAGGTAATAATAGAAAAACAAAGAAGTTGGGGGAAATCACGTGTCGAGTCACCGTTTGCTGCTTGTGGAAGACGATCGTTCAATTAGTGAGATGGTTGGACCATATCTGGAGAAAGAGGGCTACAGCGTCACGTACGCATATGACGGATTAGAGGCAGAGCACAAGTTTCAACAAGCGGAGCCTGCGTTTGATCTGGTCATTCTGGACCTCATGCTGCCGCACCGAAGCGGCATGGACGTGCTGCAGACCATCAGAGCTGCCAGTCTTATCCCCGTCTTAATTTTATCTGCAAAGGATGGGGAAGTGGACAAGGCACTGGGGCTTGGTTTCGGTGCAGACGACTATTTGAGCAAGCCGTTCTCCCTCATCGAATTGACCGCACGAATCAAGGCGGCAATTCGCCGCGCCAACTATACGGTACCACAGGTTACCTCGGCAACAGCCAAGGATCAACGGATCGAAATTGGCGGGCTGGTGGTGGATATGGAGACCTATGAAGTGGAGCGGGAAGGCATCCCTGTAAGACTGACATCCAAGGAATTTGGCATTCTAAAGTTGTTTGTTACGCATCCTGGCAGAGTGTTTACAAAGGCACAGATTTACGCATCTGTCTGGAACGATCCGTATTATGGGGACGAAAATATCATTAACGTACACATGCGGAGGCTGCGCGAAAAGATCGAGACAGATCCATCAAAACCGCAGTATATCAAAACGTTGTGGGGGATCGGTTATAAGCTGGAGGTGGAGCCCAAGTGATCATTCTATTGGCCATCTTAACCGTTGCTCTCCTCATGGTTGTCATTTTACTTGCTGTGAGGCTGAATAAGCGCAGCCGGCAATTGGCATATATTCATCAGAAGCTCGGAGGCATTCTGGAAGAGGGGACATATGAGCGTTTGCTGGTCTTTAGCAGCGATACACAGATTCGCCGCCTGCTGGGGGATATCAACGAACTGCTGGATTACGCACACCGAACGGGTGCCCGTTATGCCAATCAGGAGAAGGAGATCCGCAATATGCTCTCCAACATCTCCCACGATTTGAAAACCCCTCTCACGGTAGTGATGGGTTATAGTGAAACGCTGCTCCATGGCTCTTCATTAACCGATCAGGAACGGGAAGGTATGATCAGCAAGATTCAGGACAAAGCGCAGGAGGTGCTGCGTCTGATCCATTCCTTCTTTGATCTGGCGAAATTGGAGTCAGGGGATACGGAGCTTGCATTGACTCGAATAAATCTTAGTGAATTGTGCCGGGTGAAGATGCTCTCCTTTTATGAAATGTTAACGAATCAGGGTCTGCAGGTGGAACTGTCCATTCCTGAGAGTGATCTCTTCGTGACCGGCAATGAGGATGCACTCGACCGGGTACTGGATAATCTGATTACGAATGCAATGCAGTATGGGGCGGACGGTAAGGTATTGGGCCTGCTGCTTGAACAAACGAATCATGGAGAGGTCTTGCTGCAAATCTGGGATAAGGGTAAAGGCATTCCGGAAAAAGAACAAGACCGTGTTTTTGAACGCATGTATACGCTGGAGGATTCCCGTAACCGTCTCTATCACGGAAGCGGGCTTGGCCTCACCATCACGAAGCGGCTTGTCGAGCGGATGGGAGGACGCATTGATCTGCGCAGTGTACCTTATGAGCGAACTTCATTTAGAATCTCTCTAAAATCTCGTTAGTTGCCTTTTTGTGAGGAACTTAAGTTTTTTGTAAGATTTGATTAATAAAAAAGCAGACTTTTCTCTTTACAATACAGATATAAGAACCCGTCAGGGATCGTAAAGGAGAACAGGAAACGATGACATATATTGCACGCACGATTGGTGTGACCAAAACCTATGCAGGCACGGAGGTCGTATCCAACGTCAATATGAATATCAAGCAAGGTGAAATATACGGATTTTTAGGGCCGAACGGCGCAGGGAAAACGACAATAATGAAAATGTTGACCAATCTGGTTAAGCCCACCGTTGGGGAGATTGAAATGTTCGGGGAGAAACTTA
This sequence comes from Paenibacillus sp. 7523-1, assembly GCF_002276415.1. NCBI lineage: Bacteria > Bacillati > Bacillota > Bacilli > Caryophanales > Paenibacillaceae > Paenibacillus > Paenibacillus sp. 7523-1. Next base: position 74,942 of record NZ_NPBR01000025.1, read on the forward strand.
CCCCTGACTCTTATGAAGTGCTTAAGCGGATAGGTAGCATTATTGAATATCCTTTTTTCTACGATAAACTGTCCGCCAGGGATAACTTGGAGCTTCACTGCGAATATATGGGGTTTCATAACAAGAAGGTTATCGTCGATATGATGGAGAGTGTAGGTCTGAAGGATACCGGCAAGAAACCGGTACGGGACTTCTCTCTGGGAATGAAGCAAAGGCTGGGTATTGCACGTGCACTGATTACAACACCGGAGTTCCTCATTCTGGATGAACCCATCAACGGGCTTGATCCGGTTGGAATTAAAGAAATGCGCGATCTGTTCAAACGCCTCAGTACGGAATACAGAATTACTCTCCTGATCTCCAGTCATATCCTGGGTGAGATTGAGCAAATTGCCGATACGGTAGGGGTAATTCGTGGCGGTCGTCTGGTCGAGGAAGTGTCCATGGAGAGTATTCGTGGAACTCAGAGCGAATATATCGAGCTGCAGGTGATGGATGGCCGCAAGGCGACTTATGTTATTGAGCATCAGCTTGAGTTGAAAAATTATAAATTGGTTGATGATCGTACAGTTCGCATTTATGACCCAGGTGTATCTCCATCCCAATTAACAGGCATTCTGGTTCAGCATGGTGTTGAGATTGAGTCGATTATCAAGCGGTCCCATTCGCTGGAGGAACACTTTCTAAACCTGGTGAAGGGGGATGGGGACGTTGCTTAAACTTATTTTTCTCGAAATGCGAAAACACCGGTTTGCTCGTAATTTCGGATATGCAGCTATCGCCAATGTGGGGATTCTGTTGTTTCTGATCATGATTGGTGTGGTGGACTGGGGAGCAGAAGATTATGCCTTCACCACGTATCCTCTCTCCTTTATGTTGATTGATACAATTGCCCGTGCGACCTTTATTATTTTTGGAGGCGCTTTGTTATCGAAGCTGATTATTAGCGAATATAGCAACAAAACGATGAATGTGATGTTCACCTATCCAATTAAACGTCACAAAATTATTGGAGCCAAGCTGATTATCGTGTTTGCCTTTACCTTTTTCATGATTATGTTTACCAACTTGCTAATGGGAGCAATCCTGCTGACAACAGATCACTTTTATCCCTTTATTGCGGATGAACTGACGGGTGATCAAGCACTTCAATTGCTGATCAAGTATACGATTAGTTCGCTGTCTGCTGCTGCGATGGCATTGATCCCGCTGTTTTTCGGCATGCGAAAGCACTCGGTCACGGCAACCATGGTGTCATCCATTTTCCTGGTCCTCGTCGTGTGTTCAGGCGTGAATGGACCGAGTGTTTCCATCAATTCCATTATTGTGATTCCATTAACTCTGGGCGCTATCGGCCTTTGGATCGCTTCCCTGTCCATGGTTCGGCTGGAGACAAAAGACGTGAACTGAAATGCTTGAAAACCATGCTTCGTATGGCTTCAGATGCCATTGACATCCGCTCGTACAAGGGATAGGATAATGTCAACTGAAACATGAAGGAGAATGCGACTACCATGACGATTCCAAAAACATTGACAATAGCCGGCTCAGATACAAGCGGCGGCGCAGGAATTCAAGCTGATTTGAAAACATTCCAGGAGCTTGGTGTGTACGGTATGACCGTTCTGACGACGGTTGTGGCGATGGAGCCTGAAACATGGGACCACCAGGTTTTCCCTGTGGCTCTGGATGTAGTGGAAGCACAGCTTCGTACCGTTCTGGACGGAATTGGTTTTGATGCGATGAAGACGGGAATGCTGGGTTCCGTAGATATTATTGAACTGGTCGCGAAGCATGTTCGCCGCAGCGGTCTGCCACAGATCGTAATCGATCCGGTAATGGTTTGCAAAGGTACAGATGAGGTGCTGCAGCCTGAAAATACGGAAGCAATGATTGAATTTTTGCTGCCGGGTGCTGATCTGGTTACTCCAAACCTGTTTGAAGCTTCCCAATTGGCCAAGAGCGGACCGATCCGTTCCAAGGAACAGATGGAAGCAGCAGCTGCTGTAATTCACAACCATGGGGCGAAGCATGTCCTGATCAAGGACAGAGGCGTCATTACCCCAGGTAAAGCGATGGATCTTCTCTATGATGGCAAAAACTACGAATGGTATGAAGCCGATGTTGTTGGTTCCGGTTATACGCATGGGGCGGGTTGTACAACCTCTGCAGCGATTACCGCTGGTTTGGCGCGCGGTCTGTCTGTAAAAGAGGCTGTACGTGAAGGCAAAGCCTTCATTACTCAAGCGATTGCTGGCGGATTCCCGCTTAATCGTTTTGTTGGCCCGACGTTGCACGCGGCACACCGCTTGGAGCAACAACGCTAATAGCGGATGCGGTAAGCGATACCGGGAAAGAGAACTTGGATTCAGCTGAAGGGTGGTTGTCAATGGGCGAAGGTGGCTCGTTGGCAACCGCCTTTTTGTGTGGATTGCTGCGAATTGAGTAACTTATATGGGGTATTAATCGTATATAACATGGAGTTCATTCCAGAACATGGATGGACACACGAACGACACATGGAATCGGTATGTTAACAGAAGAAAGATAAAAGGAGAGTCGGCCATGGTGAGAACAGTGCTTCTCGTGGAAGACGAAAGCCGCATTCGTGAAATTGTGGCCGATTATTTTATAAAGGAACAATGGAATGTAATCGAGGCGGAGCATGGAATTGAAGCACTCCAACTGCTGGATCTGCATGAAGTGGATCTGGTCATTCTCGATGTGCTGATGCCTGAAATGGATGGATGGACGCTCTGTGAGCATATTCGGTCTCAATCCACCGTACCTATTATAATGCTGACCGCAAGGTCTGAAGATGATGATAAGATACACGGATTTAACCTTGGTGTCGATGACTATGTAACGAAGCCGTTCAGCCCTCGTGTGCTGGTTGCGCGTGCAGAGACATTAATGAAGCGAGTCGAAGGTGCAATCAGCAGAGAACAGGGTGTGATCCGGTTTGGTCACGCATTGCTTGATCCTTGGGCGAGACGACTGGAGATGAATGGGCTGGAGGTAGAGCTTGCTCCCAAAGAGTATGAGCTGCTGCTCTACCTGGCACGCAATCAGGGGATCGTTTTATCCCGGGATGCAATCCTTAATCGGGTCTGGGGATATGACTTTGATGGTGATTCCCGCGTTGTGGATACGCACATCAAGAAGCTGCGCAGCAAACTAGGGGATGAAGCCAAGTGTATCCGGACAGTGATTGGCACGGGATATCGATTCGAGGCTGAGGCATGAGACGTAATGGCGTAACGATGAAGCTATTTCTGGTTATGGCTGGTTTTCTGCTCCTCTTATATGGAACATCAGTGACTGCCCAGTTGGTCTGGTTCCCGGACTTTTACCAGCATCAGAAGATCAGCAGCATGAAGAAAAAACTGGCGAAATTTGAACAGCAGTATTCCAGAGGGCATTGGGATAGTATACAACTGGCCAAGGAAACCGGGAAGTTCATGCGTCAGAATCAGTCGCATCTGGTGATTTTGACAAGTACGGGCAAACTGGTCAACGATCCGTTTCACATTACTCTGCTCCGCGAGGATGGTAGTCAGGTGAAGGTTTCCCTATCCTTGTTCATCAATAGTGAGAACGCGGGATGGATTGCCACTCATCTGAAATATGGTCAGGAGCTCACTGTCACAGGTCCGGCCAGCGGGCTGAACGAACCGATGGTCTATCCGTTGAAAATCCAGGACAACAACTCTGCCGCGCGAGGTACGGAGGACTTTCAGGAGCTCTCTGAGCCGGTTCAGGAATGGTCTGGCGTATTGACCGAAGTGGTGCTTCCCAATCTGGGAACATGGAGTCAGAGACAGGGATTGCTTGTGCAGGCCCTGGACAGCCGCTTCCCTCTCTCAACGGAAGACCAGCTCAGTTTGGCGAGTGGCAAGATGCTTAATGAAGAATGGACGGATAGCTGGAGTGGTGTTCGGAATGTGATTACCATTGCTCCGGTCCACAAAAACGGGCCTCAGCAGCAGCTTATTTTTTCCCTGACTTCTCTGCAGGAGATGAGGGAAGCGAATGAAGCAACACGTTTGTTCTATGCATATTTTGGTATGGGTGCATTTGTGCTGATTCTGTTTCTTTCCCTGTTATTGTCCAGAATTGTCACAAAACCCTTACTGGCTTTGAACCATGTGGCCAAAAAGATGTCGACGCTTGACTTCTCCGTGAAATCACCAATCAAACGCAATGATGAAATTGGCAGTTTGTCCGATAGCCTGAACGCTCTGTCCACCACATTGGGGCAGACGCTGGAGGAACTCAGACAGGCGAATCGTCAAATGCGGACCGATATGGAGATGAAGCAGCGGATTGAACAGCGGCAGCGTGAATTTTTTGCCGATGCATCGCATGAACTCAAAACGCCTATCAGTATCATCAAGGGGTATTCCGAAGGGCTGAAGGATGGAGTCAGTGAGAACAAGCGGGAGCGTTACATTGAGATCATTGCGGATGAAGCGGTCAAAATGGAGACGATGGTTGAAGAAATGCTGGATCTCGTTCGGTTGGAATCACAGGCGATCAAGCTGAATACCGGTGCAGTTGTCCTTGGAGACATGATCGAGGAGATTGCCGGGCGTCTCGGCCCGCAGCTGAAGGAAAAAGGGCTCGAAATCGTGCTTGTCTCCACCACAGAGCAGACCGTTGAAGGAGATCGAAGCAAGCTGGAGCAAGTGATCTATAACATGATGATGAATGCTATACGTCATGCGCTGCCGCAGACCGATATAATGATAGAGATCAGCAGGCTGGAAGGGCAGGTAAGAATCTCCATCGAGAATAAAGGCGAAGGGATCTCGGAAGCTGAACGCCAGTATATCTGGGAGAGATTTTATCGGGTAGAACGATCACGTAATCGCAAAATGGGAGGAACAGGCCTGGGCCTGGCCATCGCGAAGCAGATTCTTGATCTGCACGGATGCAGTTATGGAGTGGAGAACACGCCGGACGGAGTCCGCTTTTATATTATTTTTCCTAATGCTTAGTACGAAAGGGAGTCAAGTCTTATGAAATCTTTACCGTCCATTTTAACATTGGGCAATTTAACTTCTGGCATGCTCGCCGTCATAATGGCCATTCATGGCGAGTTTGCACTGGCCGTGACGATGATTTGGGTTGCCATGTTCTTTGATCTGTTTGACGGCTTTGCTGCACGAAAATTGCATTGTGAAGGGGAGTTCGGCAAGGCGCTGGATTCTCTGGCTGATGTCGTTTCCTTCGGAACAGCCCCGGTGCTGATTCTGTATCTGAACTCCATGAACGAAGTAAGTGTGCTTGGTATGGCATTGACGGCGTTATTCCCAGTATGTGGCGCCTTGCGTCTGGCCCGTTACAACTGTCAGAAAACAGCAAGTGTAGGTTTCGTCGGAATGCCGATTACGTTTGCAGGCGGACTGATGTCCTTTTTCGCGCTCTGGAGTCCTTATTTCACCCACGGTGTAGCCTATCTTGTTATCGTTGTATTATCCGGTTTAATGGTCAGCCAAATTCGATTCCCATCTCTGAAACAGGTGTTGGCGCCTCATGAGAAGGATATCGTGGAACCGAAATAAGGAGCGAGTCAGTCATGGAAATTGCTAAAGAGTTTATTGGTCAATATGGATATTTTGCAATCTACGGATTGCTCGCTCTGGGTGTCATCGGCATGCCCATTCCGGATGAGGTGATGATGACCTTTGTCGGTTATCTCGCCTCCATCTCGGTCCTGAATTATTCCGTTTCGATCATTGTCAGCTTTGGTGGTGCATTTACGGGAGGACTGCTCAGCTACGCGATTGGCAAGAAGGCGGGCAGACCCCTCGTCGTAAAGTATGGCAAGTGGGTAGGGGTGAACCCCAAACGGCTGGGGAGGGTGGAGGGCTGGTTCCTGAAGTATGGGTACTGGTCCATTATCCTCGGCTACTTTATTCCTGGCATTCGCCATCTGATGTGCTGCTTCTCCGGCATCAGCCGCATGGCTATCGGAAAATATGTAGTGATCTCCGGGATCGGGGCATTCATATGGTGCGTCGTGTTTATAACGATCGGTTTCTACGTTGGTGTGTTAACTTAAAATGGGACAACCTGTTTTCGGGTTGAGGATAAAGACCTCTTGTATATGGAGTGGTCTTTTTTTGTTTTTCTAGAAGCTTGAAAGAAATACAAAAAGCCGCTCTGAACATTTCCAACCTTTTTGGATCAAAGGTGAAAAATATGTCAAAGCGGCGTGTGCTTCAAGGCCTAATTTTCTTTACTAAGGACAAATATAACGTTAAAACCCGGACAATTTCAATATTCGAAATTGTAGTATCGTCTCATCCGGAAGTTCTATTGAGGAACAATTATCTATTAATAGTCATCATTCGGTAAAGGTGATACTATCCATTCAAATGAGCTTCCTCAATCCCTTGTTCAACACGAGCTTCTCCTTTTTTGCGAGCAAAGGTTATTTTGAGCAAAGGAGGAGTAACGAGCGTAGTTACGATAACCATGATGACAACGCTGGTAAAATATTCGGGGTCAAGCAAACCAGAAGCAAGTCCGGTTGAGGCAATGATAAGTGCAACCTCACCCCGAGAAATCATGCCAGAGCCAATGGCCAGGGACGAAACGCGATCAAACCCTGTAAGCCGTGCGCCGGCTCCACCGCCCAGCAGCTTCGTCACAATAGCAATTAAACTGATCGCAATGATAAACCAGATTTGGGAACCAACACCGTCAAAAGTAACATTCAGACCGATACTTACGAAGAATACCGGTACAAAAATACTATAGGCAATGGGCTCAACTTTGCTTTCAACTTCATGTTTGAAAGTGGTTTGAGAAATGGCAATACCCGCCGCAAATGCACCAATAATTCCGGCAACGCCCATCCATTCTGCGAAATAGGAAAATCCGAAACAGATGATTAATCCTGTAGTAATAACAGTCTCTGTAACTTTGAGAGGTGCCATCCACTTCATGATTCGAGGGACAAGGAACCAGCCGGCAGCGATAATAATAACAAAGAATAATAACTTTTTACCAATAAGCAGACTGATTGATGTGTCACCTGCACCCGTACCCAGCAAGCTCATCATGACAGCAAGCAGTACAACAACCAGAACGTCATCGACTACAGCTGCACCGAGAATTGTAGTACCCTCACGTGAACTGAGCTGATCCATGTCCTTTAGTGTCTGGACGGAAATACTTACAGACGTGGCACAGAATAAAAGTCCAAAGAAAAGTGCATGAGTTTGGGACATTCCAAAAGCTATAGCAGCACCGTATCCTCCGATAAATGGAAGAATAATACCTCCGACGGCAACAGCGAAAGCTGCCTTCCAGTTTTTCTTCAGTTGCTCGAGGTCCGTCTCAAGTCCGGCAATGAACATTAATAGAAGTACACCAATCTCCGCCATATAATGAACGAAATCAGTTTGTTGGACCCAACCTAGAATGGCAGGTCCAAGAACAACACCTACAATCAGCTTACCCAATACGGATGGTTGACCCAGTCTAACGGACAGGTCCCCAGCAAGTTTGGTGAAAATCAAAATTAATGCAAGTACCAAAACAAATTCCATAAGTGCACTCCTCCCCAACAGTAGCGTCTATAGGATTTCCTCACCAAGAGCACTTGATTCCATTGTCCTGACACAAAAAAATGGCATAGAAAGGCTAGAATAACAGCCCTAATATGCCATAAAAAAGACAAAGAGGGGCCCTTGGTGACAGGCTCCTCCGATTTCAACGCGTATGTGATTATTTAATTTAATTATACCATAAACTCTGTTTTGGGTAAACCGGCGACTGCTGACATTTGGATGAAAACGAGCTGTTAAGGGCATTTTAAATGGGTATGCGTGCTTTTTGTTCAGAGTGTTGTCACTTAACAGGGGGCAGGCCGCGAGATATAATGACATAGAACATAGAAGTTAGCATATGAGGAGGATTTTGCTTTGGGCAAACATAACAAAGGGGATTCCAATATTCAATCCAATTCGGCCGCCCCGACAAGTAATAAAAATTTTGCAGGTATCATTATTACCATTTCCATTCTTGCCAATGTCATTATTTTATTGTTGTTCTTCGCACCTTCGATCGGATACAAAGGGGATGTCGCCTTTGATATCACGGTGCTGCCGCGGTTCAATGCCGTGTTTAACAGTTTCACTTTCATTTTCCTGCTTGCCGCGCTGATTGCTATTATCAAGAAGAACGTAAAGCTTCATAAACGATTTATTCTTGCTGCGTTCTCGACAACATTGCTGTTTCTTGTCACGTATTTGTCGTTCCACTATCTCTCTCCGGAAACGTCCAAATACGGCGGGGAGGGCATTGTTCGCTCCATCTATTTCTTTATTTTGATCACTCACAGTGTTCTTGCAGCCATTATTGTGCCGCTGGCTTTGTTCACTCTCGTCTGGGGCTGGACAAACCAATTGAAGAAACACCGCAAAATTGCTCGCTGGACGATGCCGATTTGGCTGTATGTTAGCTCCACAGGGGTAGTCGTTTACCTGATGATGGCTCCATACTATTAATGTAGTTCATTTTCTGAGCATATCTCGCCGAACATGTGGGTAATGATTTCGAGGAAGGAGGTACGGCAATGTACAGAGTGGTATTAATTCGTCATGGACAGAGTATGTGGAATGTAGAGAACCGATTTACAGGCTGGACTGATGTAGACCTGACCAAGGACGGGTACGGTGAAGCCCGCAAAGCTGGCAAAATCTTAAAGGAACAGGGTTTTGATTTTGACTATGCTTATGCTTCGGTACTCAAACGTTCCATTCGAACACTGGACATTGCGCTTGATGAGATGGACCGGATGTGGATTCCGATCACAAAGACATGGAAGCTTAATGAACGTCATTACGGTGCTCTGCAAGGTTTGAATAAGCAGCAGACTGCTGTCAAATACGGAGAAGACCAGGTTATGGAGTGGAGACGTTCTGTTAGCGTATCTCCGCCGCCGCTGGATGAGACGGATGATCGTTATGTGCAGGACGTGGACAAGTATAAGCGTCTTGGCTGTACCATTCCCCGTACCGAGAACTTGATGGATACGTCCAAGCGGGTGCTGGAGTACTGGAACAGCGAGATCAAACCCATGGTGTCAGCTGGAAAAAGGGTACTGATCTCTGCGCACGGGAATACACTTCGTTCACTCGTTATGCATTTGGATGAGATGTCGGAAGCTGATGTCATGGCTCTCAACATTCCCACAGGCATTCCTCTTGTTTACGAGCTGGATGAAAATTTGCATCCCATCGGACACTTCTACCTGACTGCGGATGGTTCGACGTACAAACATGAAGAAATGACCCATGTAGCACCTCCATCGGATTGATCTCAAGTCAAAGAGCTAATTAAGGTGACTCCTAATTTTTAGGGGTCATTTTTTGATGATATCAATCAGGGTGCTCGCATTCAGGAGAGTTCCCTGCATCGTCTTCAGGAGATATGACTGGCGTGACATAGCCGTTTCGTTTTCCTCACAAAGGGTAAATTTCAAGCAAGACACGATGTACATCAATCCCTTAAGGAGGAGAAACACATGTCTAAAAAAAGCGGAATTATAATGACGGCTATTGGTGCTGGCGTAACCTATCTGATGAGGAACAAGCAGGCCAGAGATAAACTGTTTTCAACGGTTTCCGGCATGATGAAAGGCTCAAATTCTTCAAATGGAAGCAAAAAAGTACAGCGAGTAGACATCAATTAGACTCACGTTGTGAGTACATTAGCTAGGCCCGGAGCACTTCAAGTTCCGGGCTTTTCTGTGTTTATTCCCATTGCCCCCTCGGATGCGATTTTTACCAGGAAGAATGATACAATGGATACTTGCAGAACGTATGAAAGGGGATGTACACACATGAAGAAAAACCGTCTGGGCTCATCTGAACTGTACGTCGGAGAAATAGGACTGGGCTGTATGTCGCTCGGAACCGAAGTAGAACCGGCCATAAATCTGATTCATGAGGCACTGGACCGCGGCGTCAATCTGCTGGATACAGCTGACCTGTATGATGCAGGACGTAATGAGGAAATCGTGGGAAAAGCAATCCAGGGACGCCGCGAGCAGGTAATCCTGGCAACGAAGGTGGGCAACCGCCGATTGCCAGGGAAAGAGGGCTGGTCATGGGATCCGTCCAAAGCGTATATCAAGCAAGCTGTACATGACAGCCTCAGACGCCTGCAAACGGATTATATCGACCTGTATCAGCTGCATGGCGGTACATTGGATGATCCAATTGAAGAGACGATTGAAGCCTTCGAGGAGCTGAAGCAGGAAGGACTGATTCGGTATTATGGCATATCGTCCATACGCCCTAATGTAATTCGGGAATATGTAAGGAGATCATCCATAGCCAGTGTTATGAATCAATACAGCGTCGTGGATCGCCGGGCTGAGGAGGAAGTGCTGCCTTTGCTTGAACAAAAAGGGATCAGCGTCATTGCCCGCGGACCTGTTGCCAGCGGAGTACTCGCAGATTCCGGTGCTTCCAAGGTAGAGAAGGGTTATCTGGATTATACGCCGGATCAGCTGCTTGCCATTCGTGAAGGCTTGAGCCGCTTCGTTACGGACGAGCGGAGCATGGCGCAAACTGCGATTCGATACGCCTTGTCCCATCCGGCGGTAGCTGCCGTCGTCCCTGGAGCAAGCTCCAGAACACAGCTGCTGCACAATATTGAGGCTTCGGCATCTGCACCCCTAACGGATGCGGAAATACAAGAAATAAGGGAGCATTATCCGGCCAATCAGTACAAGCAGCACCGTTGACATCCAGTCTGCCTATTGCAATTGTAACTATTAGAGGTACAATAGAGGTCAACCATTAAGAATTGTACAAGGGAGAGAAGACATATGGAAAGAATTCAAAGTGAACAACAATACCGTGATACCATTAATTCAGACGGGCTGACCGTCATCAAATTCGATACAAACTGGTGTCCTGACTGCAAAAACCTCGACCGTTTTATTGGTGCAGTCATCGATCAGCACTCGGACAAAACCTTCTATGCAATGGATGCGGAGGAATTCCAACCGCTTGCTGAGGAAAATGCGGTACGCGGCATTCCAAGTTTGCTCGTGTTCCAAAACGGCAAGAAGATAGCCCACCTGCATAGCAAATGGGCAAAAACGCCTACGCAAATCTCCGAGTACCTGGAGACGCTGGAATCCAAAGTATAAGGATATGAAGAAGGCGACACCGGTTCCGGTTGGAACGCGTGTCGCCTTTTTAAATTATTTTTTTAACTACATCATCAAAATGAAAAAGAATACAGCTGCCAGCACAAAGCGATAGATCGCAAAGACGGTCAGGCTGAGCTTTTTCAAAATGGACAAGAATGTCTTAATGGCAAGCATGGCTACGATAAATGCAGCGATAAATCCAATCGCAAAGATAGGGAAGTCGCTACCGTTCAGATGATCGATGCTCTTGTAGAGGTCGTATCCTGTGGCTCCAATCATGATGGGAACGGACACCAGGAAGGTAAATTCAGCAGCAGCAACGCGGCTTACCCCTGCGAACAATCCACCAGAAATCGTTGAACCTGAACGCGAGAAACCTGGCCACAATGCCAAAATCTGAAAAAGTCCCACGACAAATGCCTGTGTATACGTAATATCGTCCACATCATGTGTTGTGATTCGGTGACTGCGGCGGCTCCAGCGCTCAGCTACAATCATCAAGACCCCACCGATGACCAAACTGTACAATACGGTCTCTGGGCCAAATAGATGTGCCTTGATCCAGTCGCGGAAAACAAGCCCAATGACTACAGCCGGTACCATCGCCAAAAAGATATGCACAAGGTTCAGACGTTGGGAGTAGCTCCTTTTACCTCCGGTGAAGCGGAACATATCAATGAATTTGTTCCAGTAGAGCACAACGACAGCAAGTACAGCACCGAGTTGAACAACCACTTCAAACGTTTTGACTGACTCGTTGTCCTCCGATAATCCCAGCAAGTGGGCGGTCAGAATCATGTGTCCGGTTGAGGACACGGGCAAAAACTCAGTCAAACCTTCGATGATGCCCATAATAATGGATGATAAAATGTCCAATGCTCTTCCTCCTTGAAATGCAGATGCAGAAGGTGGTCTGCTCTGCTTGACTGACAATGCTTGTTCAGCAGAACAAGGCTATCATCTATTATGATCAGAAACGTGTCCAACTTCAACTTATGCATTGAATTGATTGTTTAAAACCATATTGACAAAAACCTAGTTATCCCATAGGATATACTTAACTGACTGACTGATCAATCGGGAGGGTATTGAAATGTCCAAAGTAAATGATAAGGAACCCGGAGAAGAACGCCGGGATCAGATTATACGTATTGCGATGCAGCGATTTGCGACTCATGGGTATCACCAAACCAAGATATCGGATATTGTTCGTGAAGCTGGTGTAGCTCAAGGGACGTTTTATTGGCATTTCAAGAGTAAGGAAGCCATCGCTGAAGAGATTGTATTAACAGGCAGAGAGAAACTGCTAGAAGCTATCGGTCAGGGTTATCGCAAGGATGCAGGATCGGTTGAGGATATGGTCAAGGCGTCAGAGCGATTGTTCATCAACTTGTTCTCTTTTGCCGCAGACAACCGTTACTTTATGGAGCTGCTGCTGAAAGGTATCGTGACCGAAGAATCGGTACGTCGTCTGGTTGAGGAGACACGCGGTGCTGTGGAGTCAGCGTTCCGCCATAACATGGAACGTGCCATTGAACTTGGCATGCTGCCACCTTCGATGGATGTGCCTGTACGGGCTGCTCTATTGGTGAGCATGATCGAAGGCATGATCTCCCGCTGGCTGTTTGGCTCTGCGGAGCTGCATGAGGGCATATCGGCTAAGACAGCTGAATCGCTTGCTGCGGAAGCATCCAGCTTTGAATTTTACGGTTTGCTGGGCACGTAATGATGTGCCTGTACCGAGGGCTTTTTTACATGATTGAGACAGAAGCAGGGAATAATGGATACAACTATTAACCACATGAATGAGAGGAAGTTAACATGATGAATAATGGGACACCAAGTAACGGCAAAAAAATGCGCAAAAGTTGGATGCTGACGGCAATTCTGCTTATGGTTGTACTGGTTGTAAGTGCATGCGGAAGCAAAACAACCGACAATGGCAGCAGTAATGGAGCACAAGCAAGTAATGAACTGGAACAGATCAAGTCAGCGGGCACCATGAAAGTAGGTATGATGGGTACATACCGTCCATACAACTTCCTGAATGACAACAAGGAGATGGATGGTTTTGATGCAGATATCGCACGTGAGGTTGCCAAGCGCCTCGGGGTTGAAGTTGAATTTGTCTCCCAAGAGTTCTCTGGCCTGACACCAAGCCTGCAATCGAAAAAGATTGACGCCATTATCAGCCAGATGACGATTACCGATGAGCGGAAACAGGCGCTGGATTTCAGTGAAGGCTATATTACCAATCAAGTCAAAATCATTGTGAAAAACGATAATAACGATATTACCAAACTCGAAGATTTCAAAGGAAAAACGATTGGTGTAGGTCTGGGCACAAATGATGAAACTTATCTGCGTAATGAAGTGCTGCCGAAAGTGGGAGACTTCACCATTAAGACGTATGACGATGTCATCACATCACTTAAAGATCTGGATGCAGGACGCATTGATGCAACAATCAACAACCTCTACGCGCTTAAACCCATTATTGATTCCAACGGATTCAAGATTAAGGCTGTAGGCGAACCGATCAAGAGTGACCAAGCCGGTATTGCTGTTCGGAAAAATAATCCGGAACTTGTAGCAGCGCTGAACGAAGCTCTTCAAGGCATGAAGGATGATGGCACGTACAATACCATTTTCAAAAAATGGTTTGGTGAAGAGCCTGCGCAATAATGACCGGCAAGGCGAAGGGAAGTTTGATCCATGGAACTGGTATTTGAAAATATCCCCTTCTTTTTGAAGGGGGCTTATTACACGCTTTATGTGACCATAATTTCAATGTTTTTCGCATTTTTGATCGGTGTGATTGTAGCTGTTGTCCGACTGAAAGGCCCACTCTGGCTTCGGATGATCGCACGGTTTTACGTATCCATCATGCGGGGAACCCCGCTGTTGGTGCAATTATTCGTAATCTATTATGGATTGGTCGATTATGGCGTAACCTTGGGATCGCTAACGGCAGCCTGTCTGGGGCTGAGTTTGAATGCAGGTGCGTTCCTGTCTGAGACATTCAGGGGCGCCATTCAGGCTGTGCCGAAGGGGCAGACAGAAGCGGCTTATGCAACGGGAATGACTCCTTTTCAGACGATGAGACGGATTGTATTCCCTCAGGCAGTACGCATTGCCATTCCACCGATGGGCAACACCTTTATTGGTATGCTGAAGGAAACATCACTGGTGGCAACCATCGGTGTAACGGAGCTGCTGCGTTCAGCACAGTTACTGGTATCCCAATATGCGTTGAATATGCCGTTTTATCTGGCCATCGGTGTGATGTACTGGATTATGAGTATCGGCTTCTCGGCCATTCTGGAACAAGTGGAGCGCCGGTTGGCCCGGGCTTACTGATGGAGGGAGAGAACCGATGATTACAACAACTGGACTGAAGAAACATTTTGGAAATCATGAAGTACTTACGAATATTGACCTGCACGTGAATGAAAAAGATATCGTAGTCCTGCTAGGACCAAGTGGTTCCGGCAAAAGCACGCTGCTTCGCTGTTTGAATGGACTTGAAGAACTGTCCGGCGGAAAGATCGAAGTGAACGGCATTATCGTGGACAGCAATGATCCGCTGCGAGTTCAGCGCTCACGAGTGCTTGAGATCCGCCGTCAGACTGGTATGGTGTTTCAGCAATTCAACCTGTACCCTCACAAAACAGTACTGGGAAATGTGATGGAAGGCCTCGTGACGGTTAAGAAAATCAAGCGCGACGAAGCGGCCGAACGCGGACGTATTCTGCTGGATCGTGTAGGATTGTCGGACAAGGAGGATGCTTACCCATCCCGCTTGTCAGGTGGACAACAGCAGAGAGTTGCGATCGCTCGTGCACTTGCCATGGAACCGAAAGTGATGCTGTTCGATGAGCCGACTTCAGCCCTTGACCCGGAACTTGTAGGCGAGGTTCTTTCGGTCATGAAGGAGCTGGCACAGGAAGGCATGACGATGCTGGTGGTCACGCATGAATTGAAATTTGCCCGGAATGTGGCCAATAAGATCGTATTTATGGCAGATGGTTCGATCGTGGAAGAAGCCAGTCCACAGGCATTTTTTGAACATCCGGAACAGGAACGAACACGAAGATTTTTGCAGCAAATTACTGAATTCTAAGTCTTCAGAGATATGTGCAGATTGTAAACTATTCTAAGAAAGAAGGATAACAACATGAATGTAACAACCGTATGGAAAGGCAAACGCGCGTTTACTTCCGAAGGACCCTCTGGTTATGCTGTAGGCATGGATGCCACGGCTGCTTATGGTGGTGACAGCAAGGGTGCTACACCGATGGAACTGTTGCTTGCAGGTCTTGGAGGGTGCATGGGGATCGATATTACGATGATTTTGGATGCCTTCCTGGACAAAATCACCGGAATTGAGATTGAAGCTCAGGGTACACGCAGTGAAGGGATGCCCAGAGGTTTTACATCCATTGACCTGATCTTCAAAGTCGACGGAGATATCCCGGATTATCGTATCTGGAAAGCCATCCAAATGGCTGAAGAAAAATACTGCGCTGTATCGGCTTCGTTGAGCGCGGATATTCATCCTAAACTGATTCTGAATGGGGTAGAGACACCCCGTCCTTAATTGATCAATAGCTTCAGCAAAAGGGTCTTGCGTTCATATCGCCATCTATTCGCGATGCAGCATATCTGCAAGCCCGGCCGCCATGCCCATGGCGGCCTTTTTATTGTTTTTGTAACACGAATACATCAATTGGTCACTGCAATTGAGCGGGAATGTATGCTAATCTAAGGGAATAATTGCCGAGATCACAAACCTGGAAATATAAGAGGTTATACGGGTTGTATGGTATGATAAGTGGAAATGCAGGAACTGATTGATCTTGCCATTTATATGTAAGCGCTTATATAGACAACGGAAGGTGCAGATATGTTAAGAAGGTTTATACGTGTATCGAACAATCTCAAATTGAAGCATAAACTGCTGATTTCCTATGTACTTGTCGTCATGATTCCGGTTCTGATCATAGGTCTTGCCGTGACCGGATATTTCCGGCAGCAGGCACTGGATAATGCGATCGGGCAGACAATCAACAACGTGGACAAGATCAAGAGCCAGACAGCCACATTACTGCGTGTGCCGACGGATATTTCCGATATTCTGATGTTCAATAACGAACTGAAGGAGATTGTGAACAAACGCTATTCCAGCGTAATGGAACTCACTTCTGCTTATTTGGCCTATAAGGATTTCCAGGAATACAAGCGACAATACCGTGAGGTGGCAGGCATTCGTTTTTATTCCGATAACCCCACCCTGATCAATAATCTGGAGTTTATCCCGTTGAACGAGCAGACGAAGCAAAGCTATTGGTATCAAAAAGCGCTGTTATCGACGAACACGGGATGGTTCTACATTCCGGACAAGGAAGATAATCCGGTTCACAAACTCAGCCTGGTGCGCAAAGTGCCTTTCCCTGAATATCGCACCGAGGGCGTACTGCTGATTGAAATCAATCAGGATGAGCTCAACGAATTGCTTCGACAGGAACCCTTTGAAACACTGATTGCAGATGAGCAGGGTTATGTTGTGGCTGCCAAAAATACGGATCTGGTGGGCAAAACGCTGGACGAGCTGGATTTTGGCGTCGATTTACAGAATCAGGCCAAGGGAACCCTGGAAGCTGATTTTCAGGGAGAGCCGTCCAATATTGTTATTGATGAGCTGCGCCCTGTGTCGAGTATGAACAGCTTGAAGGTGATCTCTGTCTTCGAGACCAAAGATATCGTCAAGGATGCCAATAAGATCAGTCTGATCGGTATGCTCTTTATCTCCCTTGTCTTAATCATTGCCCTCTTACTTGTATATATTATTTCATTCCTTACTTCGAACAGGCTGCTTCGTCTTAGCAAGCATCTGAACAAGCTGGCCCTTGGGGATCTGAATGTGACGTCCAGAATCGACGGAGACGATGAAATTGGACAATTATCGAGACAATTCAATTACATGGTTAAAAGCATAAACGAACTAATGACTCAGGTCGTTGAAACGACCGAGCAGAACAACCAATTGGAAATCGCGCAGAAAGAGATTAAACTGAAAATGATGGCGAGTCAGATTAATCCTCACTTTTTGTTTAACGCCCTGGAGTCCATTCGCATGAAAGCTCATATCAAAGGGGAGGCCGAGATTGCGAATATCGTCAGACTGCTCGGCAAACTGATGCGCAAGAGCCTTGAAATCGGGAGTGGCAAAACGACCCTCCAGGCCGAGCTCGAGATGGTTAGCTCCTACCTGGAGATACAGAAATTCCGCTACGGGGATCGGCTTGCCTTTCAGATTCATATCGATCCCGGAGCAGAGAAAATATACATTCCGCCTTTGATCGTTCAACCTCTGGTGGAGAACGCCATTGTGCATGGATTGGAGAATAAAGAGGGAACGGTCCATGTCAATGTAGATATTCGTCTGGTCAATGATGTGGTACAGGTTCGCGTCAATGATGATGGTGCCGGTATTACACCGGAGCGTCTTGCAGAGGTTATGCAATTTATCCGCGGACCGGAGGAGCAAGAGAAGAGCCGGATTGGGCTGCGCAATGTGCATCAACGGTTAACGCTGACATACGGTGAACCGTACGGATTACAGATTACGAGTGTGTATGGGGAAGGAACAGAGATTGTTTTTGAATTACCTTCAGGAGGGGAACCGCATGTATAAAGTATTTTTGGTGGATGACGAACCGAGCATACGCGAAGGACTGACAACGATCATAGATTGGGCCGAGTATGGATTTGAGGTGATTGCTACCGCAGCCAGTGGACGGGAGGCCATTACTCGATTTGATGAGCTTAAACCGGATCTGACCATTATCGATATCCGTATGCCGGGCATGACTGGATTGGACGTAATCGAAGAGGTGCGGAAACAACATCCGGGATCACATTTTCTCATTCTGAGTGGGTATGCCGATTTTGATTATGCCAAGAAAGCAATCAGCTTCGGTGTGGATGGGTACTTGCTCAAGCCTGTGGATGAAGAGGAGATCATCGGTGAGCTTCAGCGTATTGCTGCAGTGCTTACACGTGAGCAGGAAGCACTGGCACGTCATGCAGGTGAAGATACGGCATATCGGGAGCATCAGATCGAGGCACTTCTGTTTGATAATCTGGAAGGCGTCGGTCCCATCGAAGAGGATGCCCTTGGGTTGAAGTGGCCGCAATATCAGGTTGTGCTGTTAGAGATGCATACCGCACCTGATGTGCAGCGTGGAGGTGTAGTTAAACGCAAACTGGCAGAGGCCTTTGATCAAAAGGATCGGGGAATCGTCTTCTCTTATCATTCGGGTCTTGCCTTATTGTGCAAGGATCCAATCACATCAGCTTCATCTGCCGAGCATTTATATGATGAGCTGAAGCGGCTCCTCGGTGAATGGAACATTACGATGTACGGGGCAGCAGGTGAACCGGCCCATACCACTTCCGAAATTGTCAGATCCTATAAACAGGCGAACGGACTGCTGGCAGAACGTTTTCTATTTACCGAACAACGCATTATGTTGTGGAATGAAGAGCTTGCCGCTGAAGGAACAGCTGCTTTCATGATCGGCGAAGATGAAAGCGACGAGCCTGAAGAATCGGAACTGGCAGACAAGCTGTATTATGCACTCGACATACGCAGTATGGAATCTGTAATTCGGGTGCTGGGTGAGATCGAGGAGCGAATTGTCCCTTACCACCGGACAGAGCAGGCAATCAAAACAGCGTTCTCTCAGGTATTCTCCATGGCTATCAACAAACTGGCTGCCTCGAACCAGCATATGCAGTCGATTATGCAGGAACATTCTGTCTTGATTAACGAAGTATATCATCAATTAACGGTATCTGATCTGAAGGCAATGGCAGAAGGCCATCTAAGCCGTCTTATTCAACGTATGGGCGGTGGCAGTAAAGATACGGCACTAAAACAAATGATCGATTTTATTCGGCGTAATCCCGGGGAGAATCTCAAGCTGGAGGTTCTAGCTGAGGTGTTTAACTATAACAGCAGTTATCTGGGCAAGCTGTTCAAGAACCACACAGGGGAGTATTTCAACGCATTCCTGGACAAGGTTCGGATGGAAAAAGCGAAAGAACTGCTTGATGAAGGGTTAAAGGTTCATCAGGTCGCTGCAAGAGTAGGGTATGCTAACGTGGATTATTTTCACGGCAAATTCAAGAAATATGTAGGAGAGTCTCCTTCCGCGTACAAACATGCCAGATCCCAATCTAAAGATCAGCCTGAAGAGCCTGACGGCGTATAGTCCAGGTAAAATAGCTTTGCTTTTATATGTTAATTTTCTTTTCTTATGATATAAAACGTTTTCGATACTGCTTCATGTCTTATTTGCATCATGATATAGTCCATCGTCTTCCTTATATAAACAATGGTGACTTCCATTGGTACGTCTTAAACTGGAAGTATCTAATTCCGGACAAGGAGACAATCAGATGAGACCATCGGATATACAAGCTGTTCGCCATACGTTTGACCTGAAGGGGACCTGGAAGTTCTGTCTCGAAACAGACCTTGCCAATGGCGGGAGACCGCCAATTTCTGATGAATCCGTATGGGGAACGATTCAGGTTCCAGGTTCCTGGGAAGAGCAGGGGTATGGAAACGAGCCGGATTATCACAGGATGGATACATGGACCAAAATACGTGAATACGAGGGTACTGCCTGGTACTCGACCATAGTAGATCTTCCAGTGTCAGAGCCGGACTGCGAGTATGTATTGAGACTTGAGGGAGTCAGATGGACAACAGATCTCTGGGTAAATGGACATCATGCCGGACAGCGTGACAGTCTGCTTGTGGCGCACGAATGGGACATTACATCCCTAATCCATTCCGAAGGGCAAAACCAGCTGGAATTGCGTGTGGACAATACGATGAAGCTGTCTTTGGCTGGAAGTCATATTCATTCCATCCATACGGCTACAGCGTGGGGCGGAATTACAGGCGGAGCCTATCTGGATCAGCTACCGTCTTCCCGAATCAAGCAATTGTATATCCAGCCTGACGCCGAGAACGGGATCGTAACGATCCGATATGATGTAAGCGCTAGCGAGTCACCCCTAACCAGTACATGTCAACTTCATGTGGATTTTAGGCACCCTGATGGAAGCTGGCTTCCGAGGCAGACCCGCACCATTGCTTCAATGTCTCTTCCGAATGAGGACCAACAATTTGAAGGGAGTTATGGCACGGAGCAGTGGGATCTTGATCTTGGCCAGGAAAAGGACATTGCCCTGTGGTCGGATAGATCTCCGAGGTTATATCAGGTCGTTGTCTCCTTGCAGGATGAGGGACGAGAGCTGGATCGGGTGGAACGTGCATTCGGCATGCGTTCGTTCAGAGCGAATGGAAAAAAGCTTGAGTTAAACAGTGTGCCTGTATTTTTGCGCGGATACGTGGATTGTTGCATTTTCCCTTTAACGGGTTATCCGGTCTGGGACAAGCAGCATTATGTACAGCAGTTCCGTACGGCAAAGTCTTACGGATTCAATCATGTACGTCTGCATGGCTGGAGTGCGCCACGGCCGTTCTGGGAGGCTGCAGATGAAGAAGGCATGCTTGTCCAGGCGGAACTTCCACATTGGTCACGGTGGTTTGAGAATCGTGACGTGAAGGCACCGGCAGAGATCAGGCTATTTTTAACCCGGGAATTAAAAGGATTATTACATTCCTTGCACACACATCCTTCCTTTGTCATGTTTTCGTTGGGAAATGAACTGATTGGGCCTAACGGACATCCTGAATTGAATGATTTGGTAGAACTCGCTCGTTCACTTGACCCCACACGGTTATATACGGATAATACGGGCTTTGGTCAGCTGCCGGCTCAAGGCCGAAATGCAGACTTTTATATTCAGTCATTGAACTGGCATCCTCCACTGGAATCCGAGCTGTCTGCCGTACCGGACACCACGCTGGATTACCATGATGTCACCCGGCTTACAAATAATCCGGTCGTTGGGCATGAACATGCACAGTTCACCATGTACGTACGCCCTCAGGAGCGGGAGAAGTACACAGGCGTCCTGCGCCCAAGCTGGTTGGAGTCCATTGAAGAGTCCATTGGACGCAGAGGCCTGGCAGATGATGTGGAAGATTTTCAGCACGCAAGTGGCATACATCTGATGCGGTCCTTAAAGGAAGCAATGGAGCGAGTTCGCCGCACACCAGATGCAGCGGGCATACAGCTGCTTGATATCCGGGACTTTCCTGGACAAGGACATGCGACCACGGGAGTTCTGGACGTGTTTTGGGAGAGCAAGGGAATAGTGGAACCAGCAGCATTCAAGCAGTTTAACGAAAGCATTGTGCTCTTGCTGGGTAGCAGACAGCGGACCTACTATGCTGGTGAACCCATCCATATTGAAGCCAGCATATCTCATTATGGAGAGAAGCCGATTGTAGATGCCTCAATCCATTGGAAGCTAATCCGTAATCATATCATTGAGGATGAGGGTGAATGGGCACATGGAGATATCAGCTGTGGCTCTGTTGTTTCGCTTGGGCGTCTAACCATACAGGCACCTAAGCATGGGGCTGCTGCCTTTGTCATTGAAGCTGAGATCAGATCAGGCCATTCGGAGCTCGTTGCAGACAACGTCTGGCACGGTTGGTCTTTTCCGCATTATCATCCTCACGACCGATCTCATCGGATCTGCAATTGCGTGGGTGAGCTGCAACCATTTTTACTGGATTCCCACCATCGTCAGGTGGACCATCTGGATGGGAAAGACTTGATCAGCCAAAGTCAGATAGACTTGGTAATCATCTCTTCACTTACGCCTAATGTACTTGATTATCTGATGAATGGTGGCCATGTCTGGCTTCAGGCCAAACCGAATGAACTATATGATGCTGTAGACACCAAGTATCTGCCTGTATTCTGGAATTATCTCATGTTTGCAACACAGTCTGGAGCAACAATGGGAATGAATTTGCAGGAAAAGGTACCTTTGCTGGGCCGTTTCCCACATGATCAGGCTTCGGATTGGCATTGGTACCACCTGGTGAATGGTACTCCTGCGATATGCCTTGATTCGCTGCATGGAGTACGTCCCTCTATTGAAGTAATTGATCATTTTCACAGAGCCAAACGATTGGCATATGCTTTTGAGGCCAGAGTGGGGCGGGGGAAACTGCTAGTATCGTCTTTGCCGTTTGTCAATGTTTCCATGATGAAGCGTCCTGAAGCGGCCTTCCTGTTTCAGGAGATGATCGGGTACTTGTTGGGAGATCAATTCGACCCTGTTGCCACGATATCTACGGCTGAATTGCTTGGCATCGTCAAGCTGCAGACCATTCAGTTCACATTATGAATGAGAGGACCTGACCAGGTCCTTTTTCTATTCTCTAAAAATGAAGGTAAACGATTTCTATAAAACGTTTTCGGTATTTAGCATTTTAGATTATATCTACCTTTTTATGGCGTAAATTGTAGATGAAAGGCTTTAAAATACCTGATTTTGAGCAGATAATGTCGAATTCTGTGGGGGGATATCTAATTTTTATATGATTTTCTCTAAAATCCAGATGGTATTTTGAAAACGCTCTATCAGTTATGATGGATCTATAAAACAGAGGAGGGGGAACGGAGATGGAAACGCTAACAAAAAAATCCGCTTCCGCGAAAAGAAGCAGTAACCCCAAGCCGCCAACGAACAAACGGCGGAACGGAATTTGGGATAGCATCAAGCAGCAGAAGTATCTCTATCTCATGTCACTGCCATTCGTAGTTTGGGTTTTTGTATTTAACTATCTGCCGCTATGGGGATGGACGATGGCTTTCCAAAATTTCAAACCAGCCAGATCGTTCAGCGACCAAGAATGGGTTGGTTTTAAACACTTTGTAGAGTTGTTTAGCGATGAGCGGTTCTATCTGGTACTTCGAAATACGCTTGCAATGAGCTTAATGGGGCTGGTTGTCGGTTTTGTCGTGCCGATTTTCTTTGCAATTCTCTTGAATGAACTCAAAGGCATGTTCTTCAAACGTGCAGTGCAAACGGTATCATATCTGCCTCACTTTGTATCTTGGGTCGTAGTTGCAGGGATTATTACCAAGATGCTTTCCACCGATGGCGGGATCATCAATGACATTTTGGTAGGTCTGAACATTATCGATCAGCCAATCCAGTTCATGGCGAAGGGGAACCTGTTCTGGTACATTGTAACCGCTTCAGATATGTGGAAGGAAACCGGCTGGAATGCCATCATCTATCTGGCGGCCATTACCGGTATTGATCAGGAGCTTTACGAAGCTTCCCGAGTGGACGGTGCGAACCGCTGGAGACAGATGTGGCACATTACACTGCCAGGTATTCGGACGACAATCTCCGTACTATTCATCATGTCCATCGGACACTTGATCAGTATCGGTTTTGAGAAGCAGTTCTTGCTGCAAAACAGTCTGGTATTAGACTACTCGGAAGTTCTCGATCTCTACGCACTCAATTATGGTTTGAACATGGGACGATTCTCATACGGTACAGCAATAGGTATATTCAACTCCGTTGTCAGTATCATCCTTCTGTTTACAGCGAACGGGTTGTTTAAGAAATTCACCAAAGAAAGCATCATGTAGGGAGGGGGGAACACTATGGCGAACAAATCATTCAATGCTACACGGGGCGATAAACTGTTCGATATATTCAATATCATTGCTATGGCGCTGGTACTGATCGTGACGCTGTATCCATTCCTGAACGTGCTTGCGATCTCCTTGAATAACTCAACAGATACGGTACGTGGCGGAATTTACTTGTGGCCGCGGGAATTTACACTGGAAAACTACAAAACGATCTTCCAATATGACGGGCTGCTGCAAGGTCTGCAGGTTTCCATTATGCGTACGATTGTAGGTACACTGCTCGGTCTGATCAGTTCCTCGATGATTGCCTTTACACTGGCTCGTCCGGACTTCAAATTGAGAAAATTCGTATCCACTGCACTTGCACTTACGATGTATTTCTCCGGGGGTCTGATTCCGGTCTACATCCTGATGCGTGACCTGAACCTGATCGGTACGTTCTGGGTGTATGTATTGCCAGGCATGATCAGTGCGTTCAACGTATTCGTTATTCGTTCCTTTATTGACGGACTGCCGTATGCGCTTCAAGAATCGGCGAAACTGGACGGTGCCAATGACTTTAAGATTTATTACAAAATCATCCTGCCACTCTGTAAACCGGTTCTTGCAACGATTGCATTGTTCCTGGCAGTAGGCCAATGGAACGCATGGTTTGATACGTATCTGTACAACGGTTCCAAGGCACATCTCACAACGCTCCAGTATGAGTTGATGAAAGTACTGCAAAGTACACAGCAAGGTTCTGGTGCTGGACGGAATGCCAATGACATGGCACAGCAGATGACGCAGATTTCACCAGAGTCCATCAAGATGGCCATTACGATCGTTGTTACCGTTCCAATCCTGGTTGTATATCCATTCCTGCAAAAGTACTTTGTAGGCGGTATGACACTGGGTGCAGTAAAAGCATAATAATTAATATTATAGAGCTGCCAAAAAGAGCAGCCGTAAACTAAAAAAAGCATCAGATGCCCGAGGCGTGACCCATTGGTTTGCGCCTCACCGTATAGGGCTGCGGAGCGGCATTCATGAAGCTATAGACAGGGACAAAAAAGTCCCGGATAAGACAGACATATGAAACAGGGAGGATTACCATTATGGCAAGTTTTAAAATGAAAGGGGCACTGGCTCCTGTACTTGCGATGTCTTTGCTCGCAGGTTGTGGCGGTGGAGGAACTGGCGGCGAAACGTCGTTTAAAGACACAAGTGGTGAAACGACTCCGCTCACATTCAGCTTTTTTAGCGTCGATCCCAGTCCAAACTGGAATGGCATGAAGGATGAGGTTGGCCAGGTTATCACGGAGAAAACAGGAGTAACACTTAACGGTGAATTTGCCGTCAGCGGTGGTCAGGACAAAATATCCTTAATGGCAGCGAGCGGGGATTATCCCGATATCGTGTCACCCAAAGGAGAACTTAGCAAGCTGGTGGATGCAGGAGCAATGTTGGATCTGACAGATCTGATTGACCAGTATGCTCCCAATCTGAAGAAGCTGTATGGTAATTACATGGACCGGTTGAAATACAGTAATGAGGATCAGGCCATTTATGTGCTGCCAACGTATTACGCGGTAGACCAAAAGTACTTTGATGCAGGCGGCGGATTCGGTATTCAGCACCGTGTATTGAAAGAGCTTGGCTACCCTGAGGTGCGCACACTTGAGGATTTCGAAAATGTGCTGAAGGCATACAAAGAGAAACATCCGACGATTGATGGACAACCAACGATCCCTTTATCACTTGATGCGGATGACTGGAGAATCATGATCACGGTAACGAATCCGGCTTTCCTCGCAACAGGTGCACCGGATGACGGTGAATATTACATCAATCCGGAAACGTACGAAGCAATGCTTCACTACAAACGTCCAGAGGAAAAAGAGTACTTCCGTTGGTTGAACAAAATGTACAACGAGGGATTGCTTGATCAGGACAGCTTCGTACAAAAAACGGATCAGTATAAATCCAAAATCGCAAGTGGACGTGTACTTGGTGTAATTGACCAGGATTGGGGCTACTCCGATGCTGAAAACGCATTGAAAGCAGCAGGCAAGCCTGAAGCAACATATTCACACTTCCCGGTGACCCTGTCTGAGGACATCAAGGACCATTCCTATCAGGACACGGGATTCGTATCCGGCTGGGGTGTAGGTATTACAACGACGAATCCGGATCCGGTTCGT
The DNA here is from genome assembly GCF_002276415.1 of Paenibacillus sp. 7523-1. Lineage (NCBI taxonomy): Bacteria > Bacillati > Bacillota > Bacilli > Caryophanales > Paenibacillaceae > Paenibacillus > Paenibacillus sp. 7523-1. Next base: position 100,924 of record NZ_NPBR01000025.1, read on the forward strand.
ACGATTAAATTCTTCGATTACCTGGCTTCTGAAGAAGGTCAAGTGCTGATGAACTGGGGAATTGAAGGCCAGCACTACGAAGTGAAGGATGGCAAGCGTGTCATTCCTGCCGATGTTCTGGACCAAAAGACAAACAATGCTGCCGTATTCCAAAAAGAGACAGGGATTGGTCTCTACACGAATATGTCCGGTCACTACGGAGACGGGGTTAAAGATTCGACGGATAACTATTACACCACGAATTTCCCTGAACAGATCGTAGCAGCTTATTCCGAACCAGAGAAAGAAACACTGCAAGCATATGGTGTTACAACCTGGAAGGACTTGTACCCAAGTGAAGATGAGTTCGCGGTTAAGCCATGGGGAGCGGCTTACAATTTGCCAACGCCAGGTGACTCCGATTACAACGTTATCTTCCAAAAAACGCAGGATATTATCCGTAAACGAATCCCGGAGGCTATTCTCAGTTCCCCGGATCAGTTTGACGGCATCTACGATGCGATGATTGCAGAAGTGAACAAGGCCGGAGCAGAAAAAATGGAGCAACAATACACCGAGCTTGTCCAAAATCGCGTTAAATTGTGGAATGGTGAAGCTCAATAATTGCTTATCGTTTATCATTCATTTTTTTGAAGAGAGGAACCCAGAAACCTGGGTTCTTCTTTTTGTGCTAAAACGTTTTCCGAAAAACGTTTTCAAATTTGTGAATTCACTATTGACAAGGACTTAGAGAGCGATTATTATTCAATTATGAAAGCACTTACATCACTGGTATGACAGACATTAACGGCTTTCCCTTCAAGTCTGAAATAAAGGAATATATCAGGTTTATTAATTTTAAAAAGGTAATTATCAACTCATTTAGTAAGTGCTTTTAAAGTAATAAAAACTAAAGTTTTACATCAAGATCATTCACTTTCCGGTATGTGCAGGCCAGCCTGTTATACAATAGAAAGCTTCATTTTATCCATAAGGGGGATTACACATGAAGGGCAAAACACCAAAAACATTCGCAATGCTCCTACTCGCAAGTGCTCTTGCCATTACGGCAGGCTGTGGAGGAGGTACTACTGCTTCAGAAACACCAGAGGATACAGGGGATACAACCAGTCCAATCACGTTTACATTCTTTGGTGCAGATGCAAGTCCAAACTGGAACAATATGAAGGATGCAGTCGGCCAAGAGATTACCAAACGAACAGGTGTTACGATTGAGGCAGAGTACGATGTGAATAATGGCGGGGATCAGAAAATACCTTTGATGGCTGCCAGCGGTGATTACCCAGATATTATCTTTCCTAAAGGGAACTTATCGAAGCTTGTTGACGCAGGTGCTATGCTCGACCTTACCGATCTGATCGAAGAACATGCACCAAACCTGAAAAAAATCTATGGCGATCAGATGAATCGTTTGAAATACAGTCTCGAAGATCAAGCCATTTATGCAATTCCGACGAACATGGGCGTAGATAACGTTTCATTTGATGCTGGTGGCGGATTTGAGATTCAACAAAAGGTTCTAAAAGAGCTTGGATATCCAGAAGTAAGAACGCTTGAGGATTACGAAAACGTATTAAGAACCTACTATGAGAAACATCCAACGATTGACGGTCAGCCAACCATTCCGCTCACATTGAATGCGGATGACTGGAAGATCATGATTACGGTAACGAACCCGGCA
>NZ_NPBR01000026.1:0-1831 GCF_002276415.1 Paenibacillus sp. 7523-1
TTTGATTGATCAGGACTGGAACTATGGTGAAGCTGAAAATGCCCTCAAAGCAGCGGGCAAAGATGACAGCACGTATGCTCACTTCTCTGTATCCCTGAACGAGGATATCGTGGACCATACATTCCAGCCAACTGGATTCGACGGATACGGAATCGGGATTTCAACAACGGCCAAAGATCCGGTACGAATCATCAAATTCATGGATTGGCTTGCTTCAGATGAAGGTCAAGTGCTGAGAAACTGGGGAATCGAAGGTCAACACTATAATGTTGAAAACGGCAAACGTGTCATTCCTGACGAAGTTCAGGATCGCAAAGTTAACGACAATTCAGCATTTACCAAAGAAACTGGTATTGGTCTGTACAACATCTTCAGCGCGAGATATGGCGACGGGGTAAAAGATTCTACGGACAATTACTACACAACCAACTTCCCTGAACAGATCCAAGCGGGTTATACTCCAGCTGAGAAGGAAACGCTGAAAGCATATGGTATTACAACATGGAAGGATTTCTTCCCATCCGAAGATGAACTGAAGCTGAAAGACTGGGGCGCTGCGTACAATATGCCGGTTCCATCGGATACAGACTACAACGTAACATTCCAGAAAACACAGGATATCATCCGCAAACGGATCCCTGAGGCTATTCTGGCGAAGCCTGAAAACTTCGATCAAGTCTATGACAGCCTCCTGGCTGAACTTGACAAAGCAGGGGCAGTAGAGATGGAGAAACAGTACACCGTATGGGTGAAGGAACGTGTAGCCCTATGGACTGGTAAAGATGTGAAATAACTGAAAATTTCAGAAAATCGGAATATTATTTAAAGCTTTTGTTCTATAGAAAGAGGCCTTGAAAAAAGGCCTTTTTTTGTTGTTGACGGGACGGGTAGGATAGCATATAATCATTGATGTAAGCACTTTCAGTAAGCGTTTTAAAGTAAGTTTCGAAAACGTTTTACGATTGTTAGAAGCATTAAAATGAATTGGCCATACAATATATTTTAGGCTTACAAAAAGTATGGATTGGTCTTATGGTAAGCGCATACAGAAATGCGCTCCAAAAGTGGTATTCGCAGGCTTAGCCTGTTATACAGATAAAACCTTCATAATAATAGGGGGAACTAGACAATGAGAGGCAAAATGAAAGGCAATACACCTAAGACTTTTGCAATGTTGATGCTCGCAAGTGCGCTGTTGGTTACTGCTGGTTGCGGAAATTCGGGAAGCAAAAGCGCTTCTGAAGATTCAAACGGTACCGATCCGGTTACATTTACGTTTTTTGGTGCTGATGCAAGTCCAACTTGGAACAAGATGCAAGATGCAGTTGGTAAGGAAATTACCAAGCAAACTGGCGTTACAATTGAAGCAGAATACGATGTAAACAATGGTGGCGATCAAAAAATTGGTCTTATGGCTGCCAGCGGTGATTATCCTGATATCATTTTCCCAAAAGGTAACTTGTCTAAGCTTGTAGATGCTGGTGCGATGATTGACCTCACGGATTTGATTGAGGAGCATGCACCGAACCTGAAGAAAATCTATGGCGATCAGATGAATCGTTTGAAATACAGCACGGAAGATCCATCCATCTACACGATTCCAACCAATATGGGTGTAGATAATATGACGTTTGACGCAACAGGTGGTTTTGAAATTCAGCAAAAAGTGTTGAAGGAGCTAGGCTACCCTGAGGTGAAAACACTTGAGGATTACGAGAATGTACTCAAAGCCTACTATGAGAAACATCCAACGATTGACGGTCAGCCAACCATTCCTCTGACATTGAATGCGGATGACTGGAAGATCATGATTACCGTAACAAACCCGGCG
>NZ_NPBR01000027.1:0-89197 GCF_002276415.1 Paenibacillus sp. 7523-1
CTTGATTGACCAGGAATGGAACTATCAAGAAGCTGAAAATGCACTCAAAGGTGCAGGCAAGGATGATAGCACATACGCTCACTTCTCTGTATCCCTGAACGAGGATATCGTGGACCACACATTCCAGCCAACTGGATTTGACGGCTATGGAATCGGAATTACTACTTCTGCTGAAGATCCAGTACGTATTATTAAATTTATGGACTGGCTCGCTTCTGACGAAGGTCAAGTGCTGAGAAACTGGGGAATTGAAGGTCAACACTATAATGTAGAGAATGGTAAACGTGTTATCCCTGACGAAGTTCAGGATCGTAAAACCAACGACAACTCTGCATTTAGCAAAGAAACAGGTATTGGTCTGTACAATATCTTCAGTGCAAGATATGGTGATGGTGTGAAGGATTCTACAGATAACTATTACACAACCAACTTCCCTGAGCAGATTGTGGCTGGTTATACAGCGGCTGAGAAAGAAACGCTCAAAGCCTATGGCATTACTACATGGAAAGAGTTCTACCCATCCGAAGAGGAACTTCCTCTCAAAGAATGGGGAGCGGCATACAACATGCCTGTACCTTCAGGCACAGACTATGACGTAACGTTCAGAAAAACTCAGGATATCGTACGTAAACGGATTCCAGAAGCAGTTCTGACGACGCCAGCGAATTTCGATAAAGTGTATGATGACATGCTCGCTGAGCTGGATAAAGCAGGTGCAGTGGAAATGGAGAAACAATATACGGTTTGGGTTAAAGACCGTGTATCCCTCTGGACTGGCAAAGATGTAAAATAATCAAGCATGGATGGAGGTTCATCCATAGTATAGAAGAGGCCCTGAACAAGGGTCTCTTCTTGTTTGTCTTGTGATGTTTTACGTTGACGAAGAATGTTAAATCCAATATACTTTTCTTACTGAAAGCACTTTCACCTTAATGTTATTAGAGAACTATATTAAGGTGCACGAAGATCCAATGAATACATGACAATTGCATCTGTTTTTGATGTATTCGAAAACGTTTTAGTTATTTCGGAAAAATAATAGATGATCAATGAAGAGGAGTTATTTTATGTCCCCATTTAATGAGGAAGCAAAGATCAATCGTCTATGGTACCGCCAGCCCGCTACTCGATGGGAAGAGGCGCTGCCTATTGGGAACGGTCGTCTCGGCGGTATGGTGTACGGTGGTGCAGCAGAAGAGCGTATACAGCTTAACGAAGACACCCTGTGGTCAGGTTTCCCACGCGATACCATTCAGTACAGCAGCCAGAGGTACTTGAAGCGCACCCGAGAACTAATCATGGCGGGACAATATAGTGAAGCTGAAGAGCTGCTCAACCGTGAAATGTTGGGCCGTGATGTGGAAGCTTACCAGCCGATGGGACACTTCATCCTGCAGCAGGAAGGACTTCTTGCACTGAATTATGAAGAGTTTGAACGTGAACTTGATCTGGAATCCGGTATAGCGAAGACAAGCTATGTCTATGAAGGCGTTCGTTATATTCGTGAAGTCTACACCAGCACACCGGATGATCTGATGATATGTACGCTAACGGCTGACAGGGACGGGGCAGTTAACATCACTGCTCATTTGGATAGCCCGCATCCGTATACAACCCAGCTTTCCGAAGATGGCGTGACTATGTTCAGCCGTTGTCCGAGCCATGTGGAGTCGAACTACTTCCGAGACCATCCCGAATCGGTCATCTATGAAGAAGACCGGGGGACACCGTATGCAGTTCGTTTAGCCGTGACGGTGACCGGAAATGAGGCAAAGATATCGACAGAGGATGGCAAGCTTCATGTTCAGGGAGCCAAACAGGTTGTATTTTACTTGGCTGCAGCTACTGCTTTTGAGAGCTATGAGATTGTTCCCGTAAAGGATGGACCATTGCTTGAGCAAGAGTGCAGAGATGTCATCACCAAAGCCATGACATTAGGGCATGAAAGTTTGCGTATTCGGCATGAGGCTGATCACCAGTCTTTGTTCTCTCGGGTCCGTCTTGATCTCGGATCTACTTCTAACGCAGAGCTGCCTACCGATGAGCGGCTGCAATCCTACCAGAGTGGGGTTCAAGATCCCGGGCTCGAAGCTCTTTATTTTCAATATGGCAGATATCTATTAATGGCCAGCTCGCGCCCAGGCACACAACCAGCCAATCTGCAGGGCATATGGAATCATCAGGTTGAGCCGCCGTGGCACAGTGATTATACGATCAATATCAATACGGAAATGAATTATTGGCCAGCTGAGGTGTGTAATCTGAGCGAATGCCATGAACCACTATTCGATCTGTTGGAGGACCTCAGTCAGACTGGGCGTAGAACCGCTCGCATATTGTACGGTGCTCGTGGATGGACAGCCCATCACAACGTGGATATTTGGAGAACGACTACACCTACGGGCGGTGATGCCAGTTGGGCATTTTGGCCGATGGGTGGTGTCTGGCTGACTTCGCATCTGTGGGAACATTACCTCTTTACCGGAGATCAGCGTTTTCTCGAGGAGCGTGCATATCCGGTCATGAAGGAGGCAGCACTTTTCTGTCTGGATTGGCTGATTGAAGGACCGGATGGATATTTGGTTACTGCCCCTTCAACCTCACCGGAGAACAAGTTCCTGACTGATGAAGGAGAAGCACGCAGCATTTCGATGGCGTCGACAATGGATATGACACTGATTCGTGAATTGTTCACCAGATGTATTGAGGCAGCGGGGACTCTTGAGGTCGATCAGGCACTGGTTGCGGAATGGGAAGACAGCCTGAGCAGATTATATCCGTTCCGGATTGGCAGTGAAGGTCAATTGCAGGAATGGTTCAAGGATTTCGCCGAATCGGAGCCAGGACATCGCCATGTTTCCCATCTGTATGGCCTGTATCCAGGGGAACAGATCAATCGAATGGATACTCCGGAGCTTGTAGAAGCTTCACGTGTATCGCTTGAACGGCGCATATCGCAAGGGGGCGGGCATACCGGTTGGAGCTGTGCATGGTTAATCAATCTGTATGCGCGTCTGCTTGACGGTGGCCAGGCGCATCAGTTTGTACGTACACTGCTTGCCCGGTCCACCCACCCTAATCTATTCGATGATCATCCTCCGTTCCAGATTGATGGCAACTTCGGGGGCACGGCCGGCATTGCAGAGATGCTGCTGCAGAGCCATCTGAATGAACTGCATTTGCTGCCGGCTCTGCCAGATGAATGGACACAAGGCAGCGTAACTGGTTTACGTGCACGGGGAGGCTATACCCTATCCATGGAGTGGAAGGACAGCCAATTGGTATCTGCCGTAATCAAGGCTGAGCGGGATGGTTCGGTGACCATTCGAAGTGCACACGCGCTGCGAGGTGAAAGTGGGGAGCAGCATCAGGCTGAACTGACACCACAAGGGGATTATGTAATTACTTTATCCATGACCGCAGGACAGACAGTCCGCGTATCATAAGGAGACGGGGGAGAAAGCAATGACAATTTTTCAATTTCCGCAGGATTTTCGCTGGGGTACAGCAACAGCTTCCTATCAAATAGAAGGAGCAGCACAGGAAGGTGGACGCGGTGTATCCATTTGGGATACGTTTGCACGGACACCAGGCAAAGTTTTTAACGGGGATAATGGGGATGTAGCTTGTGATAGCTACCACCGTTATGAGGAAGATATTGAGCTGATGAAGAAGCTGGGTATCAACACCTACCGATTCTCCATTGCCTGGCCACGCATTATCCCGGACGGGGATGGCGAGATCAATCGTGAAGGCCTGGACTTTTACCACCGATTCGTGGACAAGCTGCTTGAGGCAGGTATTGAACCTTTTTGCACGCTCTATCACTGGGATCTGCCTCAAGTGTTGGAGGATGACGGAGGTTGGGGAAACCGGAGAACCGTCGATGCCTTTGTTAAATATGCAGAGGTCATCTTCAAGGAATTCACAGGTAAAATCAAGTTCTGGCTGACGTTTAACGAACCATGGTGTATTGCGTTCCTGTCCAACCTGCTGGGAATCCATGCACCGGGTAACAGAGACCTTCAGACCTCCCTTAATGTGGCTCATGGGCTGCTTGTCGCTCATGGTAAAGCGGTACAGTCCTTCCGGCGCCTTGGCACAACGGGACAAATTGGTATTGCACCTAATGTATGCTGGGCTGAGCCATACAGCAAATCACCGGAAGATCAGGCGGCATGCGACCGCTCTATCGCACTCAACACAGACTGGTTCCTGGACCCGATCTACAAAGGCTCCTACCCGCAATTCATGGTGGATTGGTTTGCCCAAGTGGGTGCCACAGTGCCAATCCAGGAAGGTGATATGGAGATTATCTCGCAACCGATTGATTTGCTGGGGATCAACTATTACACGATGGGCATTAATCGTTTCAATCCGGAGGCAGGGGTACTGCAGTCTGAAGAAGTGGATATGGGCCTGACGAAGACCGACATTGGCTGGCCGATTGAATCCCGTGGGTTGTATGAGTTCATGCATTATTTGCAAAAGTATGGCAACGTTGATGTCTACATTACCGAGAATGGTGCTTGTATCAATGATGATCTGGAGAATGGGAAAATTAATGATGATCGCCGGATTTCCTATTACGAACAGCATCTAGCCCAAATTCACCGTATCATTAACGATGGCATTAACCTGAAGGGATACATGGCTTGGTCTCTGATGGATAACTTTGAATGGGCGGAAGGGTACCGGATGCGTTTCGGTCTTGTTCATGTGGACTATCGTTCACTGGTAAGAACGCCGAAGGAAAGCTTTTACTGGTACCAGAATGTCATTAAAAACAACTGGCTGGAGACGCGTAATTAGTTGGAGCTATCCATGCATAATATAGATTTGAAACAAGACGGTGGTTCGGTTTATCCGAACCGCCGTTTTTTTTGTGACGATTTTCAGGGAAAGGAGACATGTTCATAAAGCGTTCAAAAGGTTAAATCCTATTGCTGTTATGAAGAGGGCGTTTTTGGGTTATACATAACAAGAGGATAAATCAAGTGTTTGTCAACAGTCCAAATCAAAATAAAGTGTCCAAATTTCGAAATAAATTTGAACATTTGTTGACTAAAATTCATACTGATGTGGTATATTGGTAAAAGGAAAGCACTTACAAAAAGGGAAAAGGAAGTGTTTACTATGGCATCGAAGACAGCAATGGTAAGCCAATTGGAGCGTAAAGATAAGAATATGCGGCGCGCAGTGTTGACGATGACAGTTTTGGCCTGGATCGCCCTCATTACTGGGGTGGTCATGTGTTTGATTAACCTGAATGATTTTAATGACCGTAATCTTGGCTTGATGGTCGGCATCGGTTTTCTGGTAGGTAGTGTGTTTATTTATGTAATCGCCAAATCAATTGGTCTTGTTCATACACGCCGGGAAGATGAAGGAGCGGATTAATTATAATCTGGCGATCTTTCGTTCATAATAAGACTGGATAAGTACCCGGAATCCAGTCAATAAAGCCCTTTGCGGATTCGTTGAGACTGTTCAACGGGACTGCAAAGGGTTTTATTTTGTAACTCGAAGTGTAATGATTACAATGGAAAAATATCAAGTGTGCAAGTGATTTGTGAGAAAAAATTCACACATTTAAGGTGTAAAATCGACAAATTTGTTAACAAGACCAAAAAAGTTGCTCATTTCTGATATCTTTAGAAGGAAGAGAGTAGTATACTGATTTTTCAGTATGAGCGAATTTAAGGAGAGGGGATCAAGATGAACAAGAAACCTAGGTCGCTTACCCGGATTATCATTCCGGTTGTCCTGACGTTGGTTACAATTGCATTGATTGTCTGGCCAATGCTGGCAGGCGGGCAGTACGTTGTTCTGGATCCGAAGGGACCTATTGGCGCTTCGCAGAGAGATTTGATTGTCATTTCGACAATTCTTTGTGCGATCGTTATCGTACCTGTGTTGATTTTGTCTGCTGTAATCGTTTGGCGTTACCGCGACAAGCCGGACAATAAAGCTGCTTATGAGCCTAACTGGGCGCATAGTACCAAAGCTGAGGCTATCTGGTGGACGGTTCCAATTGTTATCATTGGATTGCTTGCGATCGTAACTGTTCGCTACACCTATGATTTGGAGCCTTCGAAGCCACTGGCTTCTGAGAAAGAACCCATTACCATTCAAGTATCTTCACTGGACTGGAAATGGTTGTTTATGTATCCTGAGCAAGGCATTGCAACGGTCAATACGTTGAATATTCCGGCAGACCGGCCCGTGAAATTTGAGCTCACCGCGGATTCACCGATGAACTCGTTCTGGATTCCGCAGCTTGGTGGACAAATTTATACGATGTCGGGTATGGCGATGACCTTGTATTTGCAAGCAGATCACGAAGGAACTTACTTCGGTTCTGGCGCCAACTTTACTGGCGAACATTTCGCCCAAATGCGATTCGACGTCAACGCAACATCGGATGAAGAATTCGATCAATGGGTGGCTGAAGTAAAACAACAATCCCAACCGCTGACGCAAGAGACGTATAACACACTGGCGGAACCGGGAACTAGCAATGTTGCTTATTATTCTTCCTTCCCTGAAGGATTGTTCCAAGACATCGTGACCAAGTATGTCATTGAAGGTACAGGCGCTCATAACCATGGAACTTCGGAAGAAGCTTCAGGCGCCCAAGAAAATACGTCTACGAAAGTGGACAAGAGTGCTAACTAAAGATTCGAAAGGAGGCCCCCAATGTTAGAGAGACTTAAGGAGTTTGCATCGGAGTTTTTCGTTACCGGTGACCCGCTGATTTATGGTGCGGACGTGGCCATCGGTATTACGATGATTACCATCGTAGCGGTGCTGACTTATTTCAAAAAATGGGGCTGGCTCTGGCGTAACTGGTTAACAACCGTCGATCATAAAAAGATCGGTATTATGTATATCATTGCTTCCATCATCATGCTGTTCCGTGGTGGTGTCGATGCGCTGATGATGCGTCTTCAGCTAGCTATGCCTAACATGGATTTCTTGCATCCAGAACATTATAACCAAGTCTTTACGACTCATGGTACCATCATGATCTTGTTCATGGCGATGCCATTTATGTTCGGTTTGTTTAACGTAATTGTGCCTCTACAAATAGGGGCAAGGGACGTCGCATTTCCGTTCCTGAATGCTTTAAGCTTCTGGTTATTCTTCCTGGGAGCAATGCTGTTCAACCTATCCTTCGTTATCGGTGGATCACCTGATGCAGGATGGCTGAGTTATCCGCCTCTATCGGAGCTGTCACACAGTCCGGGGGTAGGACAGAACTTCTATATATGGGGTATACAGATCTCGGGTATCGGTTCCCTGGCTACCGGTATCAACTTCCTGGTTACCATCATTAAAATGCGTGCGCCAGGCATGAAATGGATGAAAATGCCGATGTTTACATGGTCGGTATTCTCCACTTGTATCATCATCTTGTTTGCATTCCCAATCCTGACTGTGACACTTGCATTGCTCTTCCTGGATCGGTTCGGCGGGGCGCATTTCTTCACGCTTGATATGGGCGGTAACCCAATGATGTATATCAACTTGATCTGGATGTGGGGTCACCCTGAGGTATACATTGTCGTCTTGCCGGCATTCGGTGTATTCTCCGAGATTGTAAGTACGTTCTCGAAGAAAAAACTGTTTGGTTACAAATCAATGGTATTTGCGATGTTGATCATTAGCTTCCTGTCCTTCTTCACATGGGCGCATCACTTCTTCACGATGGGTTCGGGAGCAGACGTTAATGCATTCTTCGCTGTTACAACGATGTTGATTGCGATTCCGACAGGGGTTAAAATCTTCAACTGGCTGTTCACGATGTATCGCGGACGGATCCGCATGGCCACCCCGATGTTATGGACAATCGCATTTATTCCATGCTTTATCGTCGGTGGTATGACGGGGGTTCTGCTTTCCGTAGCACCAGCTGACTTCCAGTTCCACAACAGTTACTTCCTGATTGCCCACTTCCACCAAGTATTGATCGGTGGTGTAGTATTCGGATACTTCGCAGGTCTGTACTACTGGTGGCCAAAAATGTTCGGTTTCCAACTTGAAGAGAAACTGGGCAAATGGGCGTTCTGGACTTGGAATATTGGTTTCTATGTCTGCTTCATGCCGCAGTACGCTGTAGGTTTGATGGGTATGACACGTCGTCTGAGCACCTACGGCTGGGATACCGGCTGGTGGGAACTGAACTTCGTATCCACAATCGGGGCATTCCTGATGGGTGTAGGTTTCTTGTTCCAGGTTGCACAAATTGCAGACGGTATTCGCAAATACAAAACACTCAAAGCATCCGGCGATCCATGGGATGGTCGTACACTCGAGTGGTCGATTCCTTCACCAGCTCCTGAGTACAACTTTGCCATTACACCGCGCGGTGATGATATTGATGAGTGGTGGGAAGAGAAAGAACGTCGTGCCAAAGGCATCTACCCACCAGAGCAGCCGCTCGAACCGATTCATATGCCTAAGAACTCCGCAATTCCGTTTATCATGTCTGTCTTCTGGTTCATCGCCGGCTTCGGCTTTGTATTCGGATGGCTGTGGATGGCGATTCTCGGACTCGCTGGCGTAGGGATCTGCATGATCGCTCGTTCATTCTCATACGATACGGATTATTACATTCCGGTCGACGAAATTAAGCGTACCGAAGCGTCGTTAAGGGGGTCGGTATAATGGCTCAAGCAGCCGCTAAGCATGGTCACGATCACGGTCACGACCATGGTCACCATGATCCACAAGAATTGAAATTGCTCGGTTTCTGGTTCTTCCTGATATCCGACGTTATCCTGTTCTCCGTATTGTTCGCAACCTTTATTGTGTTGCGTGACAATACGGCGGGCGGACCAATATTGTCTGAGCTGATCAAAATGCCTGGCGTTATCGCCGAGACATTTATCTTGCTCACAAGTTCATTTACGAGCGGACTTGCCGTTCTTGCGATGAACCAAGGTAAAGTGAAGCAACTGATTAGCTGGCTGGCAGTTACAGCTGTTCTCGGTGCAGCCTTTATCGCACTTGAAGTAACCGAGTTTGTTGAGATGATTCACGAAGGATTCAGCTACACGACGAGTGCTGCTTCCGGCGCATTCTTCACCCTCGTGGGAACTCACGGACTTCACGTATCGTTAGGTTTGATCTGGATGATCGGATTGATGTTCCAATTGAAAAAACGTGGTATTACCGATGTGACTCGCGGTAAAATCAACGTAATCAGCTTGTACTGGCACTTCTTGGACGTCGTCTGGATCTTCCTCCTGTCGATCGTTTATCTGATGGGGGTGATGTAGATGGCAGAGCATAACTCACATGATTCCCATGCTCACGAACAGCATGGCTCCATGAAGTCCTATGTCATCGGCTTCATTCTGTCCATCGTCCTCACAATCATCCCATTGGTGGTTGTACTGAATGATATGATGGGCAGAACAGGAACAATGGTTGTTATTCTAGTAACGGCCGCACTACAGTTTGTGGTTCAACTCTTCTTCTTCATGCATATTCGTGAAACAGGAAAACCACGCTGGAATGTCATGGCTTTGATTTTCGGCCTGCTGATCATGTTGACCATCGTTCTTGGTTCAATCTGGATCATGCTGAACAATGCCGTTGCACATTAAGTTTTGAATAAAGAGGATCTCCCGGTCTGCACTGCAGACGGTGGAGATCCTTTTTTTGTTTTCACTTAAGTGGAAAGCCAAAGTATAGCTTAATTAAAATCAGTTTATTTTCAAAAAAAGGTACACAAATGGTACATAATGAACTAAAATGAACTTATATGAACTTTATAATCAAATCATCTCAAACATCACTCAATTGACGAAGGGAATGGATTAATGATGGAAAATCGTTATGCTGCACACCCCAATGAAGTGAAAAATTATGATACGTCTCGCCTGCGTGAAGAATTTCTAATGGAGCAATTGTTCGCAACAGACGAGCTGGTTACTGTATATTCTCATGTGGACCGTTATATTGTAGGAACTGCGGTACCTCAGAGCAAGGACATTGCGCTTGAAGTGAACCTGAAGGACATTGGAACGGACTTTTTTCTGGAGCGTCGTGAAATCGGTATCATCAATGTTGGAGGACATGGAACGGTCACTGCAGATGGACAGGGTTACGAGATTGGTGCCAAAGAATGCCTTTATATCGGAAAAGGTGTAAAAGAAGTCGTATTTAAAAGTAATGGCAATGAGCAGCCGGCTCAGTTCTACTTTGTATCCACACCGGCACATCACGCTTATCCTACGCAAAAGGCTACCCAGGAACAAGCTCAGCCGAATCATCTGGGCAGCATTGAAAGTTCGAATGAACGGACCATCTATCGCTACATCCATCAGGGAGAGGGCGGCATTCAGAGCTGTCAGCTGGTGATGGGCATTACGGAGCTTGACAAGGGTAACATGTGGAACACGATGCCTGCACATACCCATAACCGCCGCTCCGAAGTATATTTGTATTGGAATCTGCCCGAAGACGGAGTAGTGTTTCACATGATGGGCGAGCCGAACGAGACACGGCATCTGGTTGTGCGTGATCGTCAGGCGATTATCTCTCCAAGCTGGTCCATTCACAGCGGCGTTGGCACAAGCAGTTATACCTTCTGTTGGGCCATGGCTGGTGAGAACCAAACGTTTGAAGATATGGACGGCGTGGCAATGAAAGATCTGAAATAAACGAGTAAATTCCAAGAAACAGGAAGTTGATTGTATGAATCCATTGAAAAGACATGAGAAAATTATGGAGGCTCTGCTGGAGCGCCAGGAAGTTACCGTTAATGATCTGAGCGAACTGCTGCAGGTGACAGGCAAGACGGTTCGGGAGGATCTCGACAAGCTGGAAGCGATGGGACTGCTTGTACGTGTCCACGGAGGAGCCATGCTGGCTCAGAATGACCAGTATGGTATCCTCACGAGCCGAGGAGCCACTGAGAAGCATCATTCGGAGAAGACGGAAATCGCCGAGCGTGCGCTCGCTTACATACGTCCCCATGAAATCATTGCGCTGGACGGAGGGAGCACCACACTTGAGATGGCGAAGCGGATGGACAATCAGCCGCTCACTGTCGTAACCAATGATCTCTTCATTATTGCCGAGCTGACCAAGAAGGAGCAGGTGCGGCTGGTCGTGCCTGGTGGGGCGAGAGTCCGTAATATGCTGGTGGGAGACGACACGGCGGCTTTCATCTCCAGTCTTAATATCCACAAAGCATTTATCTCTACCACTGCACTACATCCGGAGTTCGGACTCTCCATCTATACAGGTGATCTGGTTCCACTAAAAAAAGCGATGATCTCTGCCTCCCAGCAGGTCTTCGGCGTGGTGGACCACTATAAATTCGGGCAATTTGCGCTGCGGACCTTCGCACATTGTTCGGAGCTGGACTGTATTATTAGTGACAGTCATCTGGGTGAAGAGACAGCAGCACTGTATAACCAAATCGGTGTCAAAGTCGATTATCAAAGCTAAACGCACAGATGGACTTAATTTTGAATCGCTAAGCATTTCCAAAAAGTTGATTGGCATCACTTACAGGTTTGCATCTCATAACATGCGGAGGAATCATTCATGAATCCATTTGATCTAAGCGGACAAGTTGCGCTTGTAACCGGTACTTCCGGTGGTTTGGGGCAGGGAATGGCGATTGGTCTGGCGGAAGCCGGAGCAGATGTGGTACTCGTTTCCTATTCAAAACCATCCGAGACGGCAGGTGCGATTGAAGCGCTCGGGCGCAAAGCATATATCATTGAAGCCGATTTAAGTCGTGAAGATGAATTGCCGGCAGTATTTGAGAAGGCATTAGCTTTCCAGGGTAAAATTGATATTCTCGTTAACAATGCGGGGATCATTCGACGTACACCTGCGGCTGACCACGGACAGCAGGACTGGCACGATGTGATCGGGCTTAACCTGAACACGGTATTTTTCTTGAGCCAACTGGCGGGCAGACACATGATTGAACGTGGTAGCGGCAAAATCATCAATATCGCCTCCATGTTGTCCTACCAGGGAGGTATTAACGTCCCGGGTTATACAGCCAGTAAGCATGGGGTTGCGGGCTTGACCAAAGCGCTTGCCAATGAGTGGGCAGGCAAAGGCATACAAATTAACGGGATCGCACCAGGTTACATGGAGACGGATAATACCACGCAGATTCGTGCGGATGAAAACCGGTATCGGGATATTACAGCTCGTATTCCGGCAGGACGATGGGGAACTCCGGAAGATCTGAAAGGGCCGGTCGTGTTTCTTGCGTCGTCTGCTTCAGATTATTTGAATGGTCATGTACTGAATGTAGATGGCGGCTGGATGGCTCGTTAATCTGCTCTGCTATCAATGGTGAAGGAGGCAGTGACATGAAACTTGGTATTCTGGCACATACGTTTGGCCAGCAGCCTACAGCCCAGCTGGCGCAAACGATCGCAGATCATGGATTCAATTCGGTTCAGCTGGCACTTGCAAAAGCCCTATCGGATGTTGACTCGTCTAACGGCAAACTCAGTCCGGGACTGGCGAATGAAATTGGGGACCAGTTTGCAAGCCGCGGAGTCAAGATCGCTGTTCTGGGCTGCTATATTAATCCGATTGATCCGAATGCTGAACGCAGAAGGGCAGACATCGAGCGTTTCAAGGAACATCTGCGGTATGCCCGTGATTTTGGCTGCAGCATGGTTGCAACAGAAACGGGAGGATTGGACACCTACCAAGCCACCCATCCAGATGGGTATGAAGAAAAAGCCTGGAGCGTGCTGCAGGAAACGCTGGAGGAAATCACGGAGGAAGCGGAAAAGTGGGGCGTACATGCGGCCATTGAGCCTGTGTCTACCCACACACTTCATACACGTGAACATATGACTCGTTTGTTTGAAGAGATCCCTTCCTCCAATCTAGGCATGTTGTTTGATCCATGCAATCTGATCAAACAGCCGCATGTTACAGGCCAGGGTGCTTTCCTGCGTGATGTAATGGAGACGCTATACCAGCGAATCATTGTCATTCATGCGAAGGATGTGGCCTTCAATGCACAGGGCGAGAAAATTAATCCAGTACCCGGTGCAGGCATATTGGATTATCCGCTGTTTTTCGAACTGTTAAAAACGTATAAGCCACATATCGATATCTCACTGGAGGGTGTAACCGCCGAAGAGGCAGTTCCTGCAGCCAAGCATTTGCGTGAAGTATGGAATGGTGTGAGAGTGTAGAGATGGGCTGAAGCTAAGCTCATTCTGCGATATTGAAATAGCCAGGAAACCTTTGCCCTCGCAAAGGTTTTTTGGTATAACCTTGCCAACAATACATATAAAATATTTCTTATCGGATAAATCGGAAATAACTCTTTTCAAACACGACATCTTGTGAGAGAATATGGAAAACATACGCCACCATGTGAGGACACCAGGATCTTGAAACGTATAATCCAAGGGAGGATTCAGATTTATGTCAAACGAAAGTGAGCTTTCATTTGAAACATTGGCAATTCATGCAGGTCAGGAGATTGATCCAACGACTCATGCACGTGCTGTGCCTTTGTATCAGACCACATCTTATGGTTTCAAGGACACGGAACATGCTGCCAATCTGTTTGGTCTGAAAGAGTTTGGCAACATCTATACCCGTCTAATGAACCCGACAACCGATGTGTTCGAGCAGCGGATTGCGGCATTGGAGGGAGGAGCCGGGGCGCTGGCTACAGCTTCCGGGCAGGCAGCCATTACGTTTTCTCTCTTGAATATCGCAGGTGCAGGGGATGAAATTGTATCCTCGGCGAGCTTGTATGGTGGTACGTATAATTTGTTCTCAACCACATTGCCGAAGCTGGGTATTGATGTGAAGTTCGTTGATTCCAGTGATCCCGAGAATTTCAGGGCGGCCATTACAGAGAAAACGAAAGCCTTATATGCGGAAACGATCGGTAATCCTCAAGGGAACGTGCTGGACATTGAAGCTGTTGCGGCGATTGCCCATGAGCATGGTATTCCTCTGATCGTGGATAACACGTTCCCCAGCCCATATTTGCTTCGTCCGATTGAACATGGAGCGGATATAGTGGTTCACTCGGCGACGAAGTTTATTGGCGGGCATGGTACATCCATTGGTGGCGTGATTGTCGATAGCGGAAAATTCGACTGGAAAGCGAGCGGCAAATTCCCGGGTCTGACAGAGCCGGATGCCAGTTACCATGGTGTGGTATACACCGAAGCCGTTGGACCGATTGCCTACATTATCAAAGCACGGGTGCAGCTGCTGCGCGACCTGGGCGCAACCATCTCGCCATTTAATTCATGGCTGCTTCTGCAAGGACTGGAAACATTGCATCTGCGTGTGGAGCGCCATAGCACCAATGCGCTGGCTGTTGCAGAATATCTGGAGAAGCACGAGGACGTGCTGTGGGTGAGCTACGCGGGTCTGCCAAGTCATGCCTCCTATGAACTCGCACAAAAATATCTGCCAAGAGGGCAGGGTGCAATCCTGACATTTGGTATTAAAGGCGGTGTAGATGCAGGGCGCAAGCTGATCGAAAGTGTGAAGCTGTTCTCACACCTTGCGAACGTGGGTGATTCCAAGTCACTGATCATTCACCCGGCAAGCACAACCCATCAGCAGCTGACAGAAGATGAGCAGACCGCAGCAGGCGTTAACCCTGAACTCATCCGTCTGTCGATCGGTACGGAGAATATACAGGATATCCTGTATGACCTGGAACAGGCCATCAAGGCGAGTCAGGGAGCAAGTGTTGGAGCGTAACCAAATGGATCATACGAAAGCCGCCTTCCTTTAGGACGGGCGGCTTTTTTGCGTTTCAGCAGCCTATAATCAGGAAACTGCCCATTTACAAACGTCAAATCGAGGCCTATAATATACTAAAAGTTGTATTGGGTAAACATAATTGCATAAGTACAAAAATGATTATCATTCTCATTCAAAAACCATGCTGCTGCGGGATTCCCGCAGCAGCATGTGTCATTTTTAGGGCATTAACAATGGCTCTCATTCTCAATACGACGCTACTTAAATTAACGAAACAAGAAAGGATCGTGATTCACATGCAAGCGATACATCAACCTATACCGACCCAGGCAAAAGAAGAACAGAACTCCGCCCAGTCACCTAACCCGAACCGTGGACGTAAACCTAATTTTCGCGCCATGCTCCGGAATAAGGAGATGCAGGCGGCTCTCGGCAGCGGGTTATTAATGCTTGTTGCATGGGGAACTTCACCCTATTTCAATGCGATATCCATCATGCTGTACATCGTGTCTTATGCAATCGGAGGATGGACCAAGGCCAAGGAGGGCATGGAGACACTGGTCAAGGACCGCGATCTGGATGTGAATCTGCTCATGATTGCTGCATCATTGGGTGCAGCAGCTATTGGATATTGGAATGAAGGCGCGATGCTGATCTTCATTTTTGCGTTAAGTGGTGCGCTGGAAAGTTATGCGACGGAACGGAGTCATAAGGATATTTCATCACTGATGGCACTTAAGCCGGAGACAGCACTGCGCATCGAGAATGGACAGATGAACCTTGTCGCCATTGATGAGCTGAAGCCTAGTGACCTGCTGCTGGTTAAACCTGGGGAATTAATCCCGGCAGACGGTACCGTTTATCGCGGGAGTTCATTCATTAATCAGGCTTCCATTACGGGTGAATCCCTGCCGGTGGATAAAGCTGAGGGTGACGAGGTTTATGCAGGAACGGTAAATGGCGAAGGTGCTTTGTATGTAGAGGTAACGAAGTCAGCTGCAGGTTCGCTGTTTGGCAAAATCATTAAGCTGGTCGAAGAGGCGCAAGCCGAAGTACCGGATTCACAGCGTTTTATTGAGCGATTCGAAGGCATCTACGCACGAGTGGTTGTGGGTGCAACTCTGATGGTTATCGCCGGAGCTCCACTGCTGCTGGGCTGGACTTGGAATGAGGCGTTTTATAAAGCGATGGTTTTTCTCGTTGTAGCTTCACCTTGTGCACTGGTCTCCTCCATCATGCCAGTCATGCTGTCTGCGATGTCCAGCAGTGCACGTCGCGGTATTCTGTTCAAGGGAGGGGCCCATGTGGAGAATATGGCTCAGACCCGGGTCGTGGCTTTTGATAAAACAGGAACATTGACCATGGGTACTCCCCAAGTTACAGATATAATAACAACCGAGGGCATAAGTCGCGCCGAACTGCTGTCTGCAGTAGCTGCAATTGAGAACTTGTCCATGCACCCGCTGGCTCGTGCCATTGTAGATCAGGCAGTGCGTGAAGGTATATTGACTCAAGAAGCTGAACGGGTACAAACACTGACAGGTTGGGGCATTGAAGGGTACGTACACGGTGTTCTTTGGAAGATTGGGAAAACGAATGAAATGCACTTGGATACCCACCCACACTGGCACGACGAACGTGCCCGACTTGAGCGTGAAGGCAAAACGGTATCCATCGTGATGGCGGATAACCATTTTGCTGGCCTGATCGCCATGCGGGATACCGTTCGTCCACAAGCTGCAGCAGCAGTGAAGAAGCTGGAGGAGATGGGCGTGAAGGTGGCCATGCTGACAGGTGACCGGGATAAATCTGCAGCTGTGATTGCACGGGAAACAGGAGTAGGTCTCGTCTATGCCGATTTGCTTCCCGAAGATAAAGTGAAACAGGTACAGGCATTGCGTCAAGAGTATGGACAGGTGCTCATGGTTGGTGATGGTGTGAATGACGCTCCTGCACTTGCAGCGGCTACTGTGGGTATGGGCATGGGAATGTCGGGGAGCGGGACAGCGCTCGAGGTGGCTGATGTGGTGCTCATGAATGATAATATCGAGGAAATTGCCTGGGTGATTGAGCAGGCGCGAAGAGCACAACGGACCGTGAAGCAGAATATGTTTTTTGCCATTACGGTTATTCTGGCACTGATTGCGGGGAATTTTCTGCAAGGGGTGGCATTGCCACTGGGGGTTGTTGGGCATGAAGGCAGCACGATCCTGGTTATACTCAATGGTTTAAGACTGCTGCGTTAATATCCGAAAATTGACCTGTAGGAAACCGTTCTATGCATCCTGATGGGATGTATTCAGCCAGTCTTACAAAGTTTCCCATCAATTTCATGTAATCTTCATTTGTGACCAAAAAAAGAACCTGCAGGGCAGAATGATCTGTCCTCAGGTTCTTTGGGATGTACGTTTATCTACGGAAAAGTCTTGCTTAGAATAGCTCAGTCAAACCAATCATCGTAATGAGTCCCAGCAAAAATGAAACGGTAGCTACACGTGCGTTGCCATCTCCGTGACTTTCGGGAATCAGCTCTTTGTATACAATGAACATCATCGCACCTGCGGCGAACGCAAGCCCGTAAGGAACAAGTCCTGCGACGAGACTGCTAAGTGTGTAGCCGATCATGGCGGTAATAATTTCGACGGCTCCTGTCAAGGTTGCAATCCCAAGCGCCTTGAAGCGGCCGATGTTCTGATTCACGAGAAACAGAGCAACCAGGAATCCTTCGGGAGCATTTTGCAAACCGATCGAAAAGGCAATGAGGTTGCCCAGACTGGCATCGGTACTGGCGTAACTGACACCTACGGATAAGCCTTCAGGCAGGTTATGCATGGTGATGGCCGCAATAATCATGAAGGCTTTGGCTTCAATTTTAAATGGCACCTTCTCTGGATTCTCCAGATCCACATGGGGGATCTTCATTTCGAGTACCAGCAAAACCATGCTGCCGAGCATAATCCCAAGAGCAAGCACGAACAGGTTCGACTGCCCCAGCGCTTCGGGAATGAGATTGTACACCGAGGCCGAGGTCATGATGCCTGCTGCGTAAGCAAGCAAGATATCACGCAAACGGTGTGTTACTTTCCGCATAAATAGAATAGGTACGGCCCCAAGGCCGGTAGACATGGCTGAGATAAAGCTGCCAATGAGTGCATCGTTCATGCTTCCATTTTCCCTCCTGATGAAGACTTCTTCATAATCGCTGCCGAGCATTGACACCGTACTTAAAAGAGATCATAATGAACAACAGATTAGAATGATTATAAATTAGAATTCCATTTCTGCATAGGGCAATTGTCATATTGGGCAGGTCTTGTGGACATGATTTAGGCTTATATCGATCTAGTGTATGCAAGGGCATTTGCTTTTGATGCTAGTGAGCCCAACCTTTTTGCAGAACTCGGGGGAGGAACTATACATGTATAAATCCATTATTATCGGAACAGGCCCAGCAGGGCTGACAGCAGCAATCTATCTGGCTCGTGCCAACCTTAACCCACTGGTTATCGAAGGACCACAACCTGGTGGCCAACTGACAACAACAACGGAAGTGGAGAACTTCCCAGGTTTCCCTGATGGCATTATGGGTCCTGAACTGATGGACAACATGCGTAAACAAGCAGAACGTTTTGGCGCTGAATTCCGCACAGGTTGGGTAAACAACGTCGATATGAGTGAGCGTCCGTTCAAAATTCAGGTTGAGGGCATGGGTGAACTGGTATCGGAAACCTTAATCCTGTCTACTGGTGCATCTGCTAAATACCTTGGTATTCCTGGAGAAGAAACAAACGTGGGCCGCGGTGTCAGCACTTGCGCAACATGTGACGGATTCTTCTTCCGCAATAAAGAAATCATCGTTATCGGCGGAGGCGACTCTGCATTGGAAGAAGCAAGCTTCCTTTCCCGTTTCGGTTCCAAAGTAACTTTGGTACACCGTCGTGAGGAGCTGCGCGGTTCCAAAATCATGCAAGACCGTGCACGCAGCAACGAAAAAGTGGAAATGGCTCTGAACCGTACACCGATCGAAGTCATTGCTGGTGATCATGGGGTAACTGGATTGAAAGTGTTGAACAACGCAACGGGCGAAGAAGAAATTCTTCCGGCAAGCGGCGTATTTGTAGCGATCGGTCACACACCAAACACTGGTTTCCTTGGTGGACAGATTACAACCGATGAACATGGGTATATTATGACCACACCAGGTACTTCTGAAACGAACATTCCAGGCGTATTCGCTTGTGGAGACGTTCAAGATACACGCTACAAACAAGCGATTACAGCGGCAGGCAGCGGATGTATGGCTGCAATGGATGCAGAGAAATTCATCGAAAGCCTGGAGCATAGCGCAGTAGCACTGTAAGGTATCTCTTTTAAATGGGTAAATTAACGTTATAACTATATATAAACTTTATGAGGTGAATGAATAATGGAAAACGTAATTGTATACACATCGACCAACTGCCCGAACTGCAAATCGGTGAAGACGTTCCTGGCTGAAAAAGGAATTTCTTATGAAGAGCGCAATATTGAGACAAGTGACGAGTTTGCACAACAAGTATGGGATATGGGCGTTCGTGCAGTGCCTCTGACTGTTATTGGTGAACACCGCATCCTGGGTATGAACAAAACACAATTCGCAAAAGCACTGGACGCTTAATTGTCCCCCGCCCGGGACGAAAACAAGCTGAACCTGAGCTATTCCGGTTCGCGCGAGCCGTTTGAATATATAGAGAAAGAAGCCTTGGTCCTGTTCTGGACGAAGGCTTCTTTTGTTGGAATTACGTTATTATTTGAAATCAAAAATCCCCTTGCGCCAGTGATTAGGAGCACATGGTAACATGAACTCAAGATTCACTGCGAAGGGGATTTCGTCATTTAAACCAGGTATTTCATCTAAAAAAAGATGCTCATAAACGTCTGAAAAACAACATACACCAATACGCCTGACAGCATATACATGAACCCAGCCTTCTTTTTGCTCTGAAACAATCGAAGTATGCCGAGGCTGAACAGCGGCGCAAGCACAATCAAGAACAGGAGTACGGTGACAAACATTTGCGCCGAGATATCTGAAGTATCCACGTAGGTCACGGGTTTTCACTCCGTTTCGTTATAGGAATTAACACAGCGGCAATCATCTCGCCATGACAAAAATCACATATCCTCATTATAACTCTGGATTTCTTTAACAAAAAGGGAGGAAATGGGGCGAAATGATGTCAATTTTCAACGGTTATTAGACCGATACTCTTATTTTACCTAGAAACTGGGAAATTGCTGAGTAAGCGGCACCAATACGGGTAGATCGGCTGCCCAGCGCTGCCCATTCGATTTGCAAACTGCGACGATGATAGGGCAGTGTACGTTCTTCGACGACTTGCTTGAGAGCTGTTTCAATCCATGGACCTGCTTCGGAGAGTGGCCCGCCAATGATGATGCGTTCGGGATTGAAGCTGTTAACGATATTCGTGATGCCCACGCCCAGTTTGCGGCCGATGTTCTCGTATAAGTTCAATACTGCCTCATGACCTTGCTGGGCATGTTCTACGAGCTCGCGGGTGGTGTGAGCTGGCAAATGAAGCTGGTGGTCAGGGTGCTCATAGGCTTTTTCGGAAGCATAGAGCTCCCAGCAGCCATGATTGCCGCAAGAGCAGGGTCTGCCTTCAGCTTCAATTGACATGTGACCTGTCTCACCGGCGTAGCCCCAGGCACCTTTGTACAATTCACCGTCTACCATAATTCCCGATCCGATACCCATCCCTGCACTGATGTAGATGAGATGACGTACCCCAATGCCGCTGCCAAAATTCAATTCCCCATGAGCCCCTGCATTGGCCTCATTGTCAATCGTTACAGGAAGCTCAAACATCTCCTCCAGCATGGAGCGAAGCTCGACCTTCTCCCAACCCAGGTTGGGTGCAAACAGCACTGTGCCAGCCTCATCTACCATCCCAGGTACCCCGATGCCAATACCAATTACACCATGTGGGGAGGGAGGAGCCGACTGAATCAGATGTTCCGCTGCACGTTTCAACTGTTCCAATACGGAAGGCACATCATGCTGTTCCAGCTTGATGGCATACTCCGTTATGATATGGCCCTCCAGATCGGTAAGCACACCCTTCAGGTGAGTTACGCTCAGCTCTAGACCAACTGCATATCCAGCCGTACCTCGAAACAGCAGCATGAGCGGCTTGCGGCCACCGCTGGACTCACCTGGACCAATTTCCTGGACAAGTTCATCGCTGATGAGATCGGCAACAAGGTTGGACACGGTTGCTTTGTTAAGTCCCGTAACTTCGGATACTCTTGCGCGGGAAAGAGGGGCATGACGGCGAATGGTATCAAGGACGATGGACTTGTTTATTTTTTTGACCAGCATCTGGTCTCCGGTAATTTTCATAACAATCAGGCACTCCTATTCTGTATATAAAAGGGTTCAATCATTCATCCCGTGCTCAAGCTATTCGACTATTATAGCGTAAACAAACCCGGAAAAAACAATTTTATTTTACTTTGTTTAACCAATAGACAAAGTATAACCGATGTGATAGGATAACGGTGTAAACGATTTCTTTAAAACTATTGAGGAGGCATTTTACATGGCCTATTTTGAATCCGTTAATAAAATCGCATTTGAAGGCAAAGACTCCACCAATCCTTTTTCATTCAAACATTATAATCCGGAAGAAGTTGTTGCCGGCAAAACGATGGAAGAGCACTTCCGTTTCGGCATGGCTTACTGGCATACATTAACTGCAGGCGGCAGTGACCCGTTCGGTGCAGAGACAGCTGTTCGTTCTTGGGATAAATACTCGGGTCTGGACCTCGCGAAAGTACGCGTGGAAGCGGCTTTTGAATTTTTGGAAAAAATGAATCTCCCGTTCTTCTGTTTCCACGATGTGGACATCGCACCAGAAGGCAACAGCCTGCGTGAGTTCTACAGCAACATCGACACGATCGTTGACCTGATTGAAGACCACATGAAATCCAGCGGCAAAAAACTGCTCTGGAACACGGCGAACATGTTCTCCAACCCGCGCTTCATGTTTGGTGCAGCTTCCACATGCAATGCTGACGTGTACGCACATGCAGCAGCACAAATCAAGAAAGGTTTGGAAGTGGGTAAACGTCTGGGCGCTGAAAACTATGTATTCTGGGGCGGCCGTGAAGGTTACGACACATTGCTGAACACAGACATGCAGCTGGAGCAGGACAACATTGCCCGCATGTTCCACATGGCTGTAGACTACGCGAAGGAAATTGGCTTTGACGCACAATTCCTGATCGAGCCTAAACCAAAAGAGCCAACGAAACACCAATATGACTATGATGCAGCGACTTCCATTGCATTCCTGCAAAAATACGGTTTGGACAAACACTTCAAACTGAACCTGGAAGCAAACCATGCAACTCTGGCTGGTCACACATTCGATCACGAAATCCGTGTTGCCCGTACAAACGGCATGCTCGGTTCCCTCGATGCCAACCAAGGCGATATGCTGATCGGTTGGGATACGGATGAGTTCCCAGTGGATATGTACGATGCAACATTGACGATGTACGAAGTATTGAAAAACGGCGGTATCGGCCGTGGCGGCGTGAACTTCGACGCCAAAGTACGCCGTGGATCCTTCGAAGCAGACGATCTGTTCCTGGCTCACATCGCAGGTATGGATACGTACGCTAAAGGTCTGAAAGTAGCTGCGAAACTGATCGAAGATCGCGTATTCGATGACTTCATCGAAAAACGTTACAGCAGCTTCAAAGAAGGTATCGGTGCTGAGGTTGTTGCAGGCAAAGCGACTCTGGCTTCCCTTGCAGAATACGCACTGAACAACGAAAGCCCACGCAAAAACCAATCCGGTCGTCAAGAATTGCTGAGAGCAAAACTCAACCAATACATCTTGGCTGACTAATAACTGGAATCAACTTGTATAAGCTTGGCTAGGGACACAGTCCATATATGCACGAGCTTGTATCATGGACGTTGAACAGGCATGACATTCGGACCGTCCCCGACTTTCCCCTGGGAAGGCGGGGGCGGTTTTTTGCTACCCGAACGGAGTAAATTTCATGCGCATCAAGGTTTGCATGGCATTACTAATGACGGATATATGTCATTGGCGCGATTTTCAGCTACAGAAACGAGTACGTTTTACTCGTGTCATAACCATGTGTGTCCATGATATTGAATGCAGAACGAAGTGAGCAGAAAGGACCCGAGGAAGCGGAGCGTTCGCATTTATCCCTGGATTTCTCCCTTTTCAAAGGGAATAAAGGAAATCCGGGGATAACGGCGATCCCAGGGTTTTCTGATCACGGAGTGACTTTCATGTCTACATGGATTTTTCGTGGATATAACCTGTGATAAACGAGAGGAGTTAACTCATGAGTTACGTAATTGGTGTCGATCTGGGAACCAGCGCAGTCAAAACGGTGCTGGTTAACCGCGAAGGAAAAGTGGCATTTGAAGCATCCGAGGCTTACCCGCTGCACCAGCCCAAGGCTGGCTACAGTGAGCAGAATCCGGAAGATTGGGTAGAACAGACCATTGTATCCCTGCGCAAATTGCTGGAAGTATCCGGCGTACAGCCTTCCGAAATTGAGGGGCTTAGCTTCTCCGGGCAAATGCATGGACTGGTTCTGGTAGATACAGAAGGGAAACCACTGCGCAATGCCATTCTGTGGAACGATACACGTACGACGGCTCAGTGCCGCCGCATAGAGAAAGTATTGGACAATAAATTATTAAGCATCGCCCGGAACCGTGCGCTGGAAGGCTTCACGCTGCCGAAAATCCTGTGGGTACAGGAAAACGAGCCGGAGCTGTTGCAGCAAGCATCCTTGTTCCTGCTGCCGAAGGACTATGTTCGTTATCGCCTGACTGGCGATTATGCCATGGATTATTCGGATGCAGCAGGTACATTGCTGCTGGACGTTGCAGGCAAACAGTGGAGCAAGGAGATTGCGGAAGCTTTTGAACTGCCGATCTCACTGTGTCCGCGTCTCGTGGAATCGTTTGAAGAAGTGGGCACATTGCTTCCTGAGATCGCAGATCAAACGGGTCTTGCGGCTGCGACTAAAGTATTTGCAGGCGGAGCCGACAATGCATGCGGAGCGATTGGCGCAGGCATCTTGAGTGAAGGGCAGACGATGTGCAGCATCGGTACGTCTGGAGTGGTGCTTTCTTACGAAGAACGCAAAGATCTCGATTTTGAAGGTAAAGTACACTTTTTCAACCATGGGGAGAAGGATGCCTTCTATATTATGGGGGTAACGCTTGCCGCTGGATACAGCCTGTCCTGGTTTAAGGATACGTTTGCAGCGGACAAATCATTTGATGTGCTCTTGCAGGGGATTGATCAGGTTCCGGCGGGAAGCAACGGCTTGTTATTCACTCCTTATATTGTTGGAGAGCGAACGCCTCATCCGGATGCGAACATTCGCGGCAGCTTTATCGGTATGGATGCTGGACATAAGCTGGAGCACTTTGGGCGTGCAGTCATGGAAGGAATTACGTTCTCCCTGCGGGAATCGATCGATATTCTGCGTGGTGCAGGCAAAACGGTCAATGAGGTCATCTCCATCGGAGGTGGTGCCAAAAATGAAGCCTGGCTGCAAATGCAGGCGGATATCTTTGATGCTACGATTGTTAAACTTGAGAGTGAGCAGGGCCCAGCAATGGGCGCGGCAATGCTTGCAGCATATGGCAGCGGCTGGTTCCCTTCCCTGCAGGATTGTGCGGCAGCGTTCATTCGTCCTGCCAAATCCTATGTACCGAATCCGGAAACGGTAGCCGTGTATAATGGACTCTTTGCACTGTATCAGGAAGTCTATGGACAGACACGCAGCCTGAATGATCGTCTGGCCGAGTACCGTTAATTCATAATGTGAATCATCCAATATATGTAACAAAGGTTAACCGAGGCACTCGCGGAAGCGAGTGCTTTTTTGTTGTACAACGACAGCAACTAAGAGCGCCGGATCACAGTAACGGGTGAGCAGCGAGAGGGGAGTTCCCAGACATAACCCCATCCAGGATATGCATAGATTGAATATAGAGGATTGGCATAAGCCAAGAAGCCAAACGACAAGATGAGACCGATAATTGGTCAAGATGAAAGTTTATCTGATGAATACTTAAGCCTGTAAATCGGCTCCGATCCAGTCCTATAACCCTTTCTTATCTGCAATCGGATAGCAAAACCTTGAGAGATAATAAAAGTCAGCTTAAGACCGCGGGGGTGAGGCTTTGAATGACCGTGAGGAAGACGAAAGACCACATATTACGCTGTCCATGATCGTACGCAATGAAGAACAGCGATATCTAAGACAGGCGCTGCAAACGCACCGGCCTTGGATTGATCGTGCGGTCATCATAGATGATGGGAGCACCGATAATACGGTTGCCCTGTGTCGAGAGCTGCTTGAAGGGATTCCCTTGGTCATGGTGCAAAATCGGGCGTCCCGGTTCGCCGATGAAGTGAGTCTGCGCAAGCAGCAATGGGAGGCAACGATAGCTACTGAACCTGAATGGATTCTGAATCTGGATGCCGATGAGATTCTGACGGCTGACTTTGGCATGCAGCGCAATCAACTCCTGGGAAGTAGCGAGGACGCGATCTACTTTAGATTGTTTGATATGTGGAGTGATACGCACTACCGGGAGGATCAATATTGGCAGGCACATGAATATTACCGTCCTTTTCTCGTCCGTTATCGTCCCGGATTGACTTATGAGTGGAAGGAAACCCCGCAGCACTGCGGACGTTTCCCTCTTACGATTCAGCATTTTGCCTATGGATGTCATGCGCCTCGTGTGAAGCATTACGGCTGGGCTCGCGAGGAGGATCGCATCCGCAAATTCGGACGTTATCAGGCACTGGACCCAGATGCAAGGTACGGCTGGAGAGAACAGTATGAATCCATTCTGGATACAGATCCAAGGCTGCTGCCCTGGATGGAATAAGGAAGGGGGGGCCTGAACTTGAAAAAGGTAAAACCGAAGGAGAAGGTGCTGATTGCCAGTCCGGTGCGTCAAACCGCAGCAGTGCTCCGTGAATTTTTGGAATCTCTGACTTTCTTGGAGCGAACGACGGTGGAGACGGACTATTTGTTTATAGATGATAATGAAGAGGAGGCGTCTTCCAATATCCTTCGTGATTTTGCATCCCAGCAGGAAGGCACGGTATTTGAATCCGATAACGATGATGGAACTGCTCAGGGAAAAGGGACATACAGCAGGGATGAGGGAGGTCATTACTGGCGCGACGAACAGATTTGGCGGGTAGCCGGATTGAAAAACCGCATCTTGCAGTACGCCCGCGAACAGAATTACGATGCTGTTTTCCTGATTGATTCCGATCTTGTGCTGCATCCCCGCACGTTGGAACAGCTTGTTTCCACGCAGAAGGATATTGTATCGAATATTTTTTGGACGCGCTGGCAGCCGGGTACAAGGGAAATGCCGCAGGTATGGCTGCAGGATGAGTACGCTTTGTACCGAAAAGGCGGGAAATCCGAAGCGGGTAAGGAAATTCTGGATGAGAATACGCAAACCGATGCCTTTCTAAACCAATTGCGAGTGCCAGGCTGTTACGAAGTTGGTGGGCTTGGTGCATGCACGCTCATTCGCAAGAATGCTCTGGTAGGTGGGGTTTCCTTCGACCAGATTCCGAATGTATCGTTCTGGGGTGAGGATCGTCATTTTTGCATTCGAGCCCAGGCACTCGGTTTTCGTTTATACGTGGATACCCATCTACCGGCCTATCATATCTACCGATTATCAGAACTTCCCGGTGCTGCTGCGTACAATCGCAGGGTCAGACGAGGAGAAGAGGTTATTCGTATTACGCTGTGTATGATTGTGAAAAATGAAGAGGCTTCCCTCGCCAGATGCCTGGATTCGGTGAAGGGCATTGCCGATGAGATCGTAATCGTGGATACCGGATCAACCGATCGCACACGCCAAATTGCGGCCAAATATACAGATCGAATCGTAGATTTTGAATGGATCGATGATTTTGCAGCTGCACGCAATTTTGCCTTCGATCAGGCAACCGCAGAATATATACTTTGGCTGGATGCTGACGATGTGTTCGAACCGATTGACCGGGAGAAGCTTATTGGTTTGAAACACTCTCTTGATCCTGGGGTGGACAGCGTTACTATGGACTATAATCTGTCATTCACTCCAGATGGGAAGGTTGCCTACAGTTTGAGAAGGAATCGACTGGTGCGACGGGATCGGAATTTCCGCTGGATTGGTGCAGTGCATGAATATCTGGAAGTTGGCGGCAATTTGCTGCATAGCGATATTGCGGTGACCCATAAGAAAGACAAGGAGTACACTGACCGTAACCTGAGGATTTACCGCAAGCGTGAGGAAGCAGGTGAACATTTTACTCCCCGGGATCTCTATTACTTCGGTAATGAACTGAAAGATCATGGACAGCATGAGGATGCGATTACATACTACGGGAAGTTTCTAAATACGGGTCTTGGTTGGGTGGAGGATCAGATTTCCGCCTGCCAAAAAATTGCAGATTGCGAAGCAGCATTGGGGCGCTCAGAACAGGAAGTTTCAGCGCTTCTAAGGTCGTTTGCCTATGATTTGCCGAGAGCAGAGATCTGCTGCCGCCTGGGGGGGTATTTCGCGGACCGAGGAGATTATCGCAAGGCGGTATTCTGGTATGAACAGGCGACCCATGCTGTTCGTCCTGCCGATCCGATGGTCGTGCTGAACGAAGCAGCCTGGACATGGATGCCCCACTTGCAGCTATGTGTATGTTATGACCGGCTGGGCAATCGTGCCAAGGCGAAGGAGCACAATGATATTGCTCTGGCATTTCATCCTACACACCCCAGCATGCTGTACAATGATCAATATTTCAAGGATCTGGAAAAGGAAAGTGTACTGGAAGAGGATTGATTGCGGCAAAACCTCTCTTATAGTCATGGGTTGAATGGGTGTTATCCACCGACATTTGTCCATGCTGATAAGAGAGGTTTTTTGGGTTGTGTATTTCATCAAGGATAAATTCGTTTTACAATATGAATTAACGGAAAAGCGGTGATAATAATACTGTCTTCGGCTGCCGAATCTATGAAGCAAGGGGAAGCTCGCATGAATTTGACGGAAGTACTACTGGAGTCGAGGCTGGTTGCCATTGTTCGCGGCATTAGCCGGGAAGCAGCAATAACAGCAGGAAAAGGCATGACAGACGGAGGAATCCGTCTGATGGAAGTAACGCTCAATACACCCGGGGCACATGAGATTATCGGAGACTGGCGGACCCGGCATGAAGGACAGGCTTATGTTGGAGCAGGAACGGTTCTTAATGTGCAGATGGCCAAGGATGCAGTGGCTGCAGGTGCTCAATTTCTGGTATCGCCCAATGTCGATCTGTCCGTTATTGAATATGCTGTAGAACATGGGGTGGAAATTTGGCCGGGAGCCATGACACCAACCGAGATTGTTGCTGCCTATGAAGCAGGCGCACGTGTGGTGAAGTTATTTCCAATGGCGAGTCTGGGATTGCCGTATTTACGGGAGATCAAGGCACCGCTTAATCATATCCCGCTGCTTGCAACGGGCGGAGCTAATCTGGACAATATTACTGACTACTTTGCTGCTGGTGCAGCAGCTGTAGGACTTGGCAGTGCACTTTTGCCGAGAGAGGCACTGGCTGCAGGGAATCACGAACAGATTGCAGCATGTACACATGCATTTGTGGAAGCAGCGAGAGTCAAAAAGTAAAAACTCAATCAACAATATGTATATTTGGGTATATATAAAAGATGTAGCTATTTAACAGGGCGTTAATGGTGTTGGCGTAGAATAGGTGTATGACAAAGGCCGGAGAGGAGAAATGCACAGTGAAAGCCAAAACGATGATTGGTGGAGTTATTGCGGTTGCTGCCGTAACGGCAGGTGGCTTATGGAAGGCAGCGGTGAAGAGTCAGACACCCAAAAAGATCCCCATCACGATTACTCCGCCCATGCCATTCGAAGATGTCACCTTCGAGAGTGGAGGAGGACGGGTTCATGGATGGTTTATTCCGGCTAGCGCCCATGTTCCCAAACCATGGCCGCTAATCATTATCGCCCATGGCTGGGGTTCCAACCGATCACGTGTGCTCCGTTACGCACGTCCCATCTGGGAAGCCGGATATGCTCTCTTCATGTATGATGTCCGGAGTCATGGGGCCAGTGATCCGGTAAAAGCAGCGTCTGCCTATCTGTTCCGTGACGATCTGCTCTCGGCACTACGCTACACCACCTCTCGGCCGGAGATCGATCCGGGTGCCATCGGTGTGCTCGGCCATTCCCTTGGAGGTCTGGGAACGATCATGGCGGTAACAGAACATATTCCGGTATCGGCAGTCATCACGGATTCGATGCCATCCCAGTTTGAAGTAATCGTCAGTTCGGAGCTGAAACGTCGGCGATTGCCGCTGTTCCCACTGGCGCAGTTGATTCCGCGAATCTGGTTCTGGAGGCTCGGTGAATCACTGAAAACGTACCGCCAGCGCGATCCGGTCCTGCTGCTGAATGAACGGCGTAAGGGTATGCAGCTGCCAATGCTTATGGTGCATTCCAAGGGAGATAATTTTATCCCGCCAAGTGAGCTGGAATACTTCATGTCCAAGGCTGATCCGCCTGTAGAACATCTGTGGGTGAATAGCGGCGGACACAGCTGCTCAGAAGAAGACCCTGTCTTCTGGGAGACCGTCATTCCTTTCTTGAAAAAACATGTTCAGGTTCAGGCTCAACCGGACAATTCGGACATAACCTCTAATAAATCTAAATAACCGTCAGCCTGCATGACAATCGGGCTAACCGTGAAAACGCCAACCAGGTTGGCGTTTTTTGGTCTGTTCTAACCATTATGCAAAAATTCTCATTTGTAAAATTGTTGGGAAAACGACGATTAAAAAGGAAGCTTATGGTATCATAGAATAGACTGGCAATATTCATGCAGGGTTATTTCGCATGCATCCATGTATGAAATTGAAGGGAGAGGTCCAGATTTGAGTTTTCAGATTCGATTCAAAATGATGACAGCCAAAGCTGCTTCAGCAGCCATGGCGGCATTGCTTCTGGCATCGCAGACTCCAGGGTTTGCAGGCAGCGTGTCGGCAGCACAAGCAGAACAGGTAACAGAAGCTGCACCGGGGGAAAATGAACAACTAGACGTGACTAGCAATGACGTGCCTGAGGGGGCTAAAATCTCCTCCAAGCAAGCCAGTGAGAATATATTGAAACTGTTTCCGATGTTGAAAAAAGCGACCATCACCTCGTCGCAATTTGATCCGAACAACCGTTTTCCTCCGCTGGAGTACAAAACATGGGATATCGGGTTTCAGATTACCGAGGGGAATCATTCCATGGGGTTCGGCGCATCTGTACATGCAAGGACAGGGGAAGTCCTGAGTGTACATTTGCCATCTGATTTACTGGATAAGCAGTTATCTGGGTCAGAAGCCAAACTGACCAAGGATGAAGTGGAAGAGCAGGCTGTGGACTTTCTGTACAAGGCCATCCCTGGTTTGAAGGAAGGCGCATACGCATCTTTGGGAGACCTGTACCAAACGGCGGGACAGCAATCGTTGTTCGGCAGAACCGAATATCAATTTGCATACCAACTGAAGCATGACGGTTTGTTATCTGAGGCGGAGACGGTTTACATAAGTGTGGATCAAAGTGGCCTGGTCACAGGATATTCACGAATGACGACTGCGGCGGAATATCCTTCATCGAAACCGGCTGTGTCTGCAGAGAAGGCAAGACAGCAATTCGAAGACCAGTTTGATGTAGAGCTTGCCTACATTTCGAAAAATCGCCTGTCTTCCAAACAAGGTCAGCAGTATTATCTTGGATATACGCCGAAGGATTCCAGCATGGTTCCGCTTGAGGCAAATACGTTGGAACGGTTCGACGCTATGACTGGAAAAGTCATTACCGAGGATACCGTACAACAGGACAAACCGCTGAAAGGCAGTGTGGCCGCTTTTGTTCCAGCGAAAGGACAGAGACTGAATGCTCAGCAGGCAGAGAGCCTGGTGAAAAAGAGCTTTGACATTCCGGAAGGATACAAGCTGGATTACAGCCAGTTAAATAAAGGCAGCTACTGGAGTCCAAACAATCAGGTTTGGAGTCTGAGCTGGAGCAACCGAAACGCGAATATGTCCTATATGTTCATGCGGGACATTTCAGCACAAGTGGATGCCACCACCGGACAAATTTACAGCTATAGCCTGTATCAGCGAATGGGTCCGGATGCCGCACAAGAGAAACCGGATGAGAAAAATGAAGGCAAGTCCTTAACCCGTACACAAGCCGAGAAACTTGCGATCAATTCGGTTATTGCACTTGTGCCGGATGCTACGGAACAATTTAAGCTGTCCAACGTGCTTGAGGTAGAGGACGCACGTACATTCATTTTTCAGCGCTACCTGAATGGAATTGCGGTTAAGGATGATCTGGTGCAGGTACAGGTCCTGAAGGATGGAACGATTGGCGAATTTTATGCCAATCTTGCTGCAACGCCTGAGCAGCTGCCTGCAAGCAAGGTGCCGGCGATCAGCTACGAAGAGGCAAAAGCGGCCTACCTCGAAGAATTCAAGCTGGTTCTGGCATACTCCCGTTACGGTGGGCATGGTACGAGCAGTGGCCAAGTCACTCCGTCGGGGATCAATCTTGCGTATATGCCTACACGGGATGATCAATCGATCTACGGCAGCTATGAAGTACTTGATGCCAATACAGGCGAATGGACGTCTTTGTACAACACTTCCAGCACAGCACCTCAAGCTGCACCTAGTGATATTGCAGGTCATGTGGCTGAAGAGGCAATTCTTAATATGACCCAGCATAGCGTCCTGGTTCCTGATGAGCAGGGACGTGTCTTCCCGGATCGGGTGATTACCCGAGGAGATTGGTTTAACTATCTCGCCAGAGCAGTTAATCCGAATCTGGATATCTATTACACGGTGAACGGGGATGACAAGCTGTTTGCGGACATTTCGCCCGATAGCCCTTACTATCAGGCAGTGCGTACATTAATTGACCAGCGCTGGCTCGCTGGCGCTGATCCAGAGGTCAGTCTGAATCCACAGGATGAGATGACTCGGGAAGAACTGGCTGTATTACTTGTTCGTATCCTTCGTTACGAGAAGCTGGCTGGTTTCTACACCATGCCATCGGATCTGCCGAACCTTGTAGATGCGAATTCGATTACCAATAAAGGTGCCGTATCTCTTAGCATGAAGCTGGGATTGCTTCCTTCCATTGAAGGACGTTTCATGCCGGCACGCAAAGTGACTGTAGCTGAAGCGTCACAGGTGCTGGAGCGATTGGCCAAGCTGCAAGGCAAGACAGATTCATTTATGACAGGCAGTCGTCTGTATTAAGAGGTATTCTTGCATAACCCGCTCTGGTAAGTCATAGGCTGGATATAGCGGGTATGTGTTATTTTGCTGAAGACAAGGGAGACCTTCTGCGGAAGGTCTCTTTTGATGCTTTTCGACAAAACTAGAAGCCTGACGTCAGATCCTTTTGTGATACAATGAGGCATGAGAATGTTGCAAAGAGAGGTGGTATCCTTTCATGGGCAAAAACGGAAAACGAGTGATAACCATATTGCTGGCAGGCTGTCTGATTGCGGTGGCTTTACCTCGTGCGGTTGACCTGGATCAACTGTATGCTGCATCGGACACATCAGATATTTCCACAACCAAGGATTTACGTCAGACGTTGCTTACAGCCATGTCACAGCGAACGGAGGAGCTTGTATTTACATACAAGGGCGATGTGAAAGGACTCAAAAAGCAGCTCCAGAGCTCCATTGATGAAGCAATGACCAGTGACCCCTATATCCAATATACCGTCAAAAGTTATGCTTTTAATTATAAAGGTTCCAACGTTTCGGCCGAGGTCCATGTGAATCTGTCCTACCGGGAGACGAAGGAACAGACCGATTACGTTAACCGCAAAGTAACCCATGTTTTAAAAGAGATTATCACACCAGGCATGACGAATCATGAAAAGGTGAAAGCGATCCATGACTGGATTGTTCTCCATCTTGCCTACGATACTTCTCTTCAGAAATACACGGCCTATGATGGACTTGTCACGGGCAGCACCGTATGTCAGGGATATTCCCTGCTTGCGTACCGCATGCTGGAACAGGTTGGCATTGAGAACCGGATTGTGGAAGGTACGGCAGGTGATCAGCTGCATGCGTGGAATATCGTTAAGCTGGACGGCAAATGGTACCACATGGACACGACCTGGGATGATCCGACACCTGACCGCAAAGGGAAAGTTAGCCATAACTACTATTTGCTCAGCGACGACGAGATGGCACGTGATCATATCTGGACGGGCAAAGGCAAATATCCGACTGCACCAGCTCCCTACCGGGAGGCCCTGCAAACCTTGATACAAAGCGGCGGCAGCAAGGCACCTGCGTATCAGAAGCTGTACCATGCGCTGGAATATTCGCTCTATGACGAGAAAGATGCGGTTAGTGGACATTCCGCACTGGAAACCAAGGTGCAGAGTGTGCTGAAGGAAGGTGGAACCAC
This sequence comes from Paenibacillus sp. 7523-1, assembly GCF_002276415.1. Lineage (NCBI taxonomy): Bacteria > Bacillati > Bacillota > Bacilli > Caryophanales > Paenibacillaceae > Paenibacillus > Paenibacillus sp. 7523-1. Next base: position 33,340 of record NZ_NPBR01000027.1, read on the forward strand.
ACTGACTTTCAGATACAAAGGTACCGAGACCAGTCTGGTTGAAGATTTGCAGAATTTGTATCAGCTTGGGATGAAATCAATATCGTATTATGTGTCCAAAATGGAGGATACAACTGATCTGCGTGTGAAGATCAATTGGACGTTATGAATCAAGGCGGATGAAATAACGCCTTAATGGTATACAAAACAAAATCCCCCTGCTTCTAAACCGTAGAGAGCGGTCAGAAGCAGGGGGATTTTCTATACGTTTACTGCACAGAGGAATCCGTAGGGGAGAAGTCGCATTCCTGCAGCGGTACCACTTTGGTTTTCTTGATCCATTTGTAACCTAGCCATAGAATCAGGAACAGCGGTACACTCAGGTAGGCAACAAGCGCTCCGCTCCAATCGATCTGGTCGCCCGTAAACGCCTGGTAGTTCTGACCGATAATGACGATGATACAGAGTACAAAAGCGAATATCGGTCCGAACGGGAACCAGCGTGCGCGATAAGGCAGGTCTTTTAAATCCCTACCCTGGGCAACATAAGCCCGGCGGAAGCGATAATGGCTGATTGCGATACCTAGCCAGGTGATAAATCCGCACATACCGGAGGCATTCAGCAGCCAGGTATACACAATACCGTCACCGAACAGGGAGGCGAGAAACGCCAGCATGCCGACAGCTGTAGTTACGAGCAGAGCATTCATCGGAATGCCTTTTTTGTTCAAACGTCCAAGGAAACGCGGCGCCTTGCCATCACGGGCAAGAGCATAGAGAACTCGGCTTGAAGCATACATGCCAGAGTTACCGGCAGACAGCACAGAGGTCAGAATGACTGCATTCATTACCGAAGCTGCAATGGCAAGCCCGGCTTTTTCAAATACTAGCGTAAATGGACTGACACCGATATTGTTCAGATCACCTTTGAGCAGGTTCGGATGCGTATACGGGATGATCAAACTGATTACCGTGATGGCCAAAATATAGAAGATCAGAATCCGCCAGAATACCTGCCGAATGGCAAGAGGCACATTCTCACGCGGATTTTCACTCTCACCCGCAGCTACACCAATGAGCTCGGTTCCCTGGAAGGAGAATCCTGCAGCCATGAACACACCAAGTACGGCGAAGAATCCGCCATGGATGGGCGCATCACCCACTGTAAAGTTGCTGAAACCTACGGCTTCTCCGCCCATAATACCGAAGATCATCAGCACACCTACGGTCAAAAAGATAATGACAGTAGCCACTTTGATGATGGCAAACCAATATTCCGATTCACCATAACCTTTAACAGACAGCACATTCAGAGCAAAGATTAAAACGAGAAATAGCAGGCTCCATAACATGGACGAGCTGTCAGGGAACCAATACTTGATGAGTACTGTAGCTGCAGCAAGTTCAGCCGCAATGGTAACGGCCCAGTTGTACCAGAAATTCCAGCCCATGGCGAAGCCAAGTGCGGGATCGACGAAACGAGCGGCATACGTATTGAATGAACCGGAGTCAGGCATAAATGTAGCCAGTTCTCCAAGGCTTGTCATCAGAAAGTAAACCATGATACCGACGGCGGCATATGCAATCAAAGCACCACCCGGTCCTGCTGTGGAGATGGCGGTACCACTTGCGAGGAACAGCCCTGTACCGATGGACCCACCGAGGGCAATCATCGTCATATGCCGTGCACGCAATCCTTTTTTCAGAGAACCGTTTCCTGCTGTTGTTTGCTTGTTGCGGTCTTGCAATGAAAACACTCCTTCATTCAGCGTACTGATGATATGGATCAATGGCACTATACACACAAAAGACCGCAGGCTTCAGCCTGCGGTCTTATTATCCATTGTCCGCACCTGTCCCAGATGTTATAAGATAGCTCAACACAGAAGAATTCATACCCACCCATGCGGGCTGGTGTGTATCTCTGTGACAGTTCTGTACCTTTCGGCAGCAGCCCCAACCATACTGGACAATATAAGGAACCGTCCAGCAAGCTTCGGCGGGTGCACCTTTCGGCTGATCTCATGAGCGGCTCCTTAGCGCCTCCTTCAGCTTACTGATCGCACCCGCGACCTCTACCTCATCATCGTGGATGAGGTGTATCTATTGTCTATGAAATTATTGAATAGCAGAACGTTACATGCCATGTTCTGTTGCTCAAACAGACATTCAGTATACCTTTCCTTGTTTCATCATGCAATAACAAAAGTTGGATGTTCTCTTAACAAGGACTATTCCGTCTTTTTGTTGCGTCCGGCCATTTGCTGCCATACGGTACCTGCTGCCTGTTCACCGGATTCAATTCGCTCCAGTGCCATCTTGGCCTGCAGGCTAACTTCAAATTCAGGATCGTCCGCTGCCTTCCGCAGAGCTGGTTCTGCTTCTTCGGTTCCCACTTCATATAAGAAACGGGCTGCCCGCCAGCGCACGAGTTTGCTGCTGTCGGTGAGCGTAGCCGTCATCGCAGCGGTTGCAGCCGGGTCGCCGATATCGGACAAGGTGTCTCCAGCGGTACGACGTACGGCAGGGGAGCTGTCTTTGAGTGCTTCATACAGCAATTCCATGGCTTCCGGCGTTTTGATATCTCCAAGATAGACTACCGCCAACCGGCGTATCTGCATTTTACTGTCATGCAGGGCGCGGGCAATAAGCGGCAATCTCTCTTCTGTAGGTTCCATACCGTCAAAAGCTGCATAGCGTACATTCCAATCTTCACTGCTCAGTGCCGCTTCCAGCTCGGCACCTTCCATCTTGCGGCGGCGTTCCACAAACTCTTCTGTATTGGTTCCGTGCGCAATGGCCTGTTCAATGACCTGCTTCAGACGCTCCGGAGGATAGGCTGCCTCCAGCTCCTGCTCAACCTCACGGGCAATATCCGGCAGTTCGCCGTACCGTACGCCGTAATCACTTAACTTACGTTCTTTGATCAGCGTTGCACTGGCCACTTCGGTAACGGCCTTAACGAATCGATCGGAGAGAGAGATTCGTTCTTCCTTTGCACCGGCCTTAACCCGAATCTGCATCGGAACCCCACGGAAAAACTGTACAAATACCTGTGCTTCGCCAAAGTGCTCGCCTGACGCATCCTCGGATTCAATCCAGTCGAGGTCAATTCCTTGTTGGCCCAGACGGTTCTGGACTTCCCCCAGAATGACGGACCAGTCGGCATTTCCCTTGCGATCCAGCGCAACGAAGTCCGTGGTATGAAACACACTTTTAACGCCAGGAATATGGAGCATCTGGCGGATAAACGCTGGAGCAGAGCGTTCATTATCCAGCGTGTAGGTTCTGCGGATCCCGTCTTCGAGACGCTCATCGAGATGAAGCATCATCGTATTGGGACTGGGTGTTGGTTCAATGGAAACAATATTCATCGGTTCATAACCTCCTGTACCGGATTCATCATTTAAGTTCCCGTGATAGCAACGGGTATATCCCTATTTTACATGAATGGAGGCAAACTGCGAAATGGATGATAAACCTTACATAGTTGTGTGAGAAGTACTAAGATAGTTAACACTTCTTTCATGTTCACTCACAAACATTTTTAAATGAAGATCGGCACAATAAGTAGAATGAAACAACTGGAGGTTACAACTATGGAACGTATAACAGTACTTTCGGACGGAAGCCGTGGTATTGCTTATGAGCATATTATCGAATTGTTTAACGAGTGGATGGAGGAAGAGCAAGAAGAATCCATCCGAAGCGAGGAACAAAACCAGAAGCTGGGTTCAAGTTCTACTTGGGGCCGATCATGTTATTGCATTGTCGATTACATGGATGCAAGCCAGGCGGTCTCGGCATCCAATGCCATTCGTGCCTTTTTGCCACAGCTTCCACTGCTGGTCATTACCGATTTCCAATCGTCGATTCGCAGACAGCATGTGCAGCAGATTACAGGTAACGGTGTCATTAAGCTGATGCTGTGGAATCAGAGCGAACCGCATCAGCTTTATTTGGACATTCAGAAATGGCTGTACTCCACATTGCAGGATCAAGAAAAAGCTATGCCCTCTGTCATGTCGATACAGAAATACACACGGAGAGGGCATAGCCACTAATTAAGGAATATTGAATTAAGTCACGTACTTATAACCTGTTCCCCAAACGGTCTTGATATAGCGTGGATTTTTGGGGTCAGGTTCGATTTTCTTACGCAAACTGGAGATATGAACATCAATGGTACGGTCCAGGTAGGCTCGTTCCGATCCTTTAATTCGGTCCATAAGCTCATTACGGGTAAATACCTTACCCGGATATTTGTACAATTCTTTCATAATCTCAAATTCAATATGAGTGACTTCGATTTCTACCCCGTTGACGAACAGTGTCCGTCTATATTCATTCACACTCACATGTCCCGTATGTTCTGATGGTTTATCCTCTTTTGCTGGTTTATCAGGATAAGAAATAGCGGATCTGCGCAGCAGTGCCTTGATCCTTGCGTCCAGCTCCTTCAGACTAAAGGGCTTACATAGAAAATCATCAGCGCCGTTATGTAATGCTCGGAGCCGGTCATTCAGCATTGTACTTGCTGAAATCATGAGAATCGGTACAGTGGAATGCTGGCGAAACGCATCTACCAGATCATTTCCATCCATTTCGGGCAGCATCAGATCAGTCACAACAATATCCGGCCCGAACTGCGGGAATAGTTGAAGTGCCTCACGGGCGTGATGAACCCGTTCTGTTATGTATCCTTCCTCCTCAAGAAAGAAAGCAATCATGTCAGCCAGATTTTTCTCATCTTCTATAAGAAGTACTTTGATAGACATAGAGGTCACACTCCTGATGAAAAGAATTTGTTAAGAAATTACTAAAAAAAAAGCTGAGTTTAGTGTAGAAATACCACAAATTTTTTAATGTTTATATTCCAATATATAGGATGTATATGTAGGGGAGTACAAACTTGAGAAGAGCTTCAGTATTTTACCATAGCTGTGGCTATTTTGCCGATCAATCAAATTTTTCCAACAGAAAAACCTTTTAATATATACAGTATAATGTATCAGAGGGATTTGAGGGAAGAAAAGTAGGTAGAACGGCTTTCATTTATAGGAGGTACCAACGTTGTTGTTGAATACGGATATAGAACTAGGCCAAGAGGATTGTAATCCATGCTTCGAATAATGGCCGCCAAAATGCTGGTATGGATTGTAGAGAAATTGCGAATCGCTTGGATAGGAACTGTGATTCTTATTGTGCTTGGAGCCATTGGAAGCATATACCCACTTACCTTGTTTTATGGCGTCCAGTTGATGTTCGGCAGTGCTGCTGTCCTTGTTGCCCTACGCTTGCATGGCGGAATGTATGGTTTTATCACCCTTGCTGCAATTAGTGGAATACATCTGCTTTATAATGGGCCAACTTCACATTGTCTCTACATGGTCTTTGGTCATTTTATTGAGTTGCTCTGGATGCTGGGCTGGCAGATGCGCTGGAAGAACGGAAGCATTATGAAGGCCAATGCCGTGTTTTGGGTCGTGATGTTATTACCTGTCTTGGGGTATGGGCATTATATCCTGAACATGAATCTGGATGAAGTAAAGTATGCATACATGCATATTGCCGTGGTCAGTATGGTTAACGCGCTAATCGCCGGAATCATAGTAGACTTCTGGATCACCAACGGCGAGCTTCCATCGAAAAGGACAGGCACCATCCCGCTTAGCCGAATTGCTTTTAAATATGTGGTCGTGTTTGTTGTTGTGGTCTCCCTATTTCTTTTATCAGCTGATAGCCGCAGACAGTTAAGTCAAATTCATGAAACGATTATATTAAATATGAAACACGCAGCGAATGCAGTGACGAAGGATCTGGATGAACGATTCTTGACGGTTCAAAATATGCAGCGGGGCATGAAGCGCTATCATCATCTATTGGATGTAAACGTCATTATTCTGGATAAGAATGATCGCGTGATTGCTTCCGGACTGGATACCGTAATCATTGGCGAATATTTAAATACAAGCAATTATCGTTACCTGAAAGAGGGGGAGTCCTCCATTATCTTCCGTTCAGGAGACGCTTATTACAGCGATGCGCTCACCTACTGGAAGCATGCTTCATTTATCTATAAAGCAGATGTTGAGTCAGATACTTCTTACCGTGTTTTTGTGGAGACAAGTTCAGCCAATTATTATTCACGAATTGAAAGGATCTATCTGACGACCCTTCAGAGTCTGTTTCTCATTTTTGTAACGTCGATGGTTGTGGCTGCTCCATTAAGCCGAAAGGTGGTGAGTCCTCTGATCAGGCTTACTCGGATGACTGGTTTACTCCCGAGATTATTATTTCGTAAAGGCAAAATGGATTGGCCAACAAGCCATGTCATGGAAGTTCAAATTTTGATTGGCAATCTGCGCAAAATGGCAGATGTTCTGCTTGAACAATTCGAACAGATCCGCCAGGATAAATTAACACTGGAGGACAGGGTTCGTGCACGGACCAAGGAACTGAAAAATAGTGAGGAAATCAAACGCGCCATCATCGATTCATCTATTGATGCCATTATTGCTGTGGATTCCAACGGACTGATCATTGAGTTCAATCCCGAAGCCGAAAGAATGTTTGGGCTAAAACGGGAAGAGGTCGTTCTTGAGACCGATGCTCCGTCCCTTTTTCAGGGGGCGAGTTGCGTGGAAATCAAGGGAATGCTGGAGCGATACGAATATATCCGTGGCAAGCGGCATGCCAATGTCGAGGAGATATCAGGCATTCGCAGAGATGGTTCGGTTTTCCCGATAGAATACAGAATTGTGGAGATTCAGCTCGGCAATAATGAGAAGCTCTATAACTTGTTTATCAAAGATATTACGGATAAAACACGAGCAGAAGAAGAACGTGTGCGTCATGCACTCGCGCTCGAGAAACTGAATGCAGAATTGTTTAATGAAAAAATTGCGATTCAGGAACAGCGCGATATCAGTGAACACTTTATTGAATCCGTTCGGGAAGGGCTGGTCATGTCCGATCGCTCTGGCATGATTACCATCGTTAACCGAAGGGTCGAGGAAATGTTCGGCCTTGGTAACTTCCTGGGCAGATCCATCGAAGAATTTGCCCAAGCCATGGATAAGGTTGTTCTGACGGATGACTTCAATCTGGTGGATCAAACGAGGGCATTTTTGCATGGAGAACGTGCTTTCGTTGAGATGGAATTCAGTTTCAATAACAAGGAGAAGAGTGTGTTTTCCCTCTACATTAAACAAGTGGATGTGCCTGGAAAAAACCATGGGTTCCTGCTTGTGTTCCGTGACCGTACGGAAGAAGAACGGCTGAATCGAATGAAAAACGAGTTGATCAGCGTGGTGTCCCATGAGCTGAGGACCCCAGTAGCAACCATTATGGGTTATGTAGAATTAATGATGATGTATGATTTACCTGCTTCACAGCGACAGGAGTTTATGGAAACGATCTCGTCGGAGGGCAGCCGGCTTAGCAGCCTACTTGAGGATGTATTGGACATCCAGCGTCTGGACAACGACGGCATGACTTATCATATGACCTATGTACCGCTGCTGGAATTAGTGGAAGGTGTTGCCGAACAATGGAATATCAAATCCATCCAGCGTATCTATGTACATGCCTTTAACGGCGATTTCTTTGCTTATGCAGACCAGAATCGGATGACCCAGGTGCTTCATAATCTGATTGGCAATGCAGTGAAATACTCGCCAGGAACCGAACGGATAGACATTACCATGTGGGAAGAAAATGAGTGGATATGCATTGACGTACGCGACTACGGAATCGGCATTCCGGAGAATGTGCAGGACCAGCTGTTTACGAAGTTTTACCGTGTGGATAACTCAGATCACCGACAGATCGGTGGAACCGGACTTGGACTGTATATCTCACGCAAAATTGTCGAAGATCATCATGGAACCATTACGTTTATATCCGCAGTTGGCAAAGGAAGTACCTTCAAAGTACGTTTGCCCAAGCAGGAGGATCTCCTCTAGGCAGGGGAGTTGTTCAGAGGTGCCATGTAGCTGATTGCCGGAATACACATCACTAAGTCTTTATTTTTCAGTGAACCATGTACTGAAGGATAAAGGCTTTTTTTGTTTTTCAAATTTTCAGGATAAAAAACCATGAACTTTTGCAAACTGTCTATAGCGCCATAATTTGCATCGGATCAAAAGGAGGATGGCAGGTATATGTTTCGCAAACAGGAGAAAACGCTCATTATTGTCTGCCTGGTCGCAGCAGTGGTCGTACTGTATGCCGTTGTGAAAAGTATCATGCGTATCATGAGTTATTGAGCTATTAGGACAAGCAGATACATGAAGCTGTACATCATGATGAAGAGGAGTGTCACCCATGTCATCGCTGGACCCTGTTCTGCTCAGCCGGATTCTGACCGGTCTGACCCTGGCTGTACATATTATATTTGCCTCCATCGGCGTAGGCGTTCCGCTAATGATTGCGCTGGCCGAATGGCGGGGGCTGCGAACGAACGATATCCATTACACCTTGCTGGCACGCAGATGGGCACGGGGATTTGTCATCACCGTGGCTGTAGGTGTCGTCACCGGAACCTCCATCGGTCTGCAGCTTAGCCTGCTGTGGCCAATGTTTATGCGGGTCGCGGGCCAGGCGATTGCCCTGCCGCTGTTTATGGAGACGTTCGCCTTTTTCGTGGAAGCAATCTTTCTGGGAATTTACCTGTATACCTGGGATCGGTTCAAGAAGAAATACACACACATGCTGCTGCTCATTCCGGTAGCACTGGGATCATCCGCTTCGGCAATATTCATTACAACTGTGAACTCCTTCATGAATCAGCCTCAAGGATTTACCTTGATTAACGGCATCATGAAGGACATTCATCCGATTGCAGCCATGTTGAACCCTGCTACGCCAACCAAGGTTTCTCATGTGCTGGGATCCTCATATACGCTCAGTGCCGGTGTTCTTGCAGGTATTGCTGCGTTCAGTCTGCTGCGTGGGCGTGACCATGTTTATTACAAAAAGGCACTTAAGCTCACCACGGTATGTGCCCTAGTGTTTGCGGTTAGTACAGTCATGCTCGGCGACTCCTCGGGCAAGTTTCTGGCCAAATACCAGCCGGAGAAGCTGGCTGCGGCAGAATGGCACTTCAAGACCATGAAGGAGGCCCCGCTCGTCTATGGCGGAATACTCGACGAGAATAATGAGGTGAAATATGCGATTGAAATTCCGTATGCGCTCAGTATTCTCGCGGGAAATCGGCTGGACACCGAAGTGAAGGGACTGGAAGAGTATCCTGCTGATCTGCGGCCGCCGTTGTCCATTCATTACATGTTTGACCTGAAAGTAACGACAGGGGTGATCATCCTGCTGATTCCTGTTCTGTATGTATTCCGCCGCTGGCTTCCGGGACGAAAGCCGTATCCGAAATGGCTCCTGCTCGGCATTGTTTTCCTCGGTCCGCTAGCCATGGTTGCGATTGAGCTGGGTTGGATGTTTGCCGAGGTAGGCAGGCAGCCATGGATTCTGCGGGGATACATGAAAGTGTCTGAGGCGGCTACTACCTCGACCTCGGTAGGGTGGATGTTGGTTCTGTTCATCCTGTTATATCTGGTCCTTTGTTTTTCTTGCATTCGGGTACTCAGCAAGCTGTTCCGGAACAAGGAAGCCGAGAAAGAGCTGGAGTCGCTTGGACTTGAGGGAGGGATTGTCCATTGAGCTTCGAAATTGCTGGCATTGCGATATTATGGACATTTTTGTTTGGTTATTTGATCGTGGCTTCTATTGATTTTGGAGCGGGATTTTTCAGTTTTTATAGCTTGCTCACAGGTCATGAGAACAAGATCCATAACATTATTCAGCGCTACCTGTCACCGGTGTGGGAAGTGACGAATGTGTTTTTGATCTTCTTCGTCGTAGGTTTGGTAGGATTCTATCCGGATAGTGCCTTTTATTATGGAACAGCTCTTCTGGTTCCCGGCTCCCTGGCCATTGTGCTGCTAGCGATTCGGGGGGTCTACTACGCGTACAATACCTATGGCAATCATGGTAAAAACAGTCGCATCTACATGGCTTTATATGGTGCGACGGGATTGTTGATCCCGGCTGTCTTTTCTACGATTTTGGCCATTTCAGAGGGTGGAATTATTGAGCAGGTTGGTGAGCAGGTGTTTTTTCGCTGGGGTGAATTCCTGACGAACCCATATACCTGGTCGGTTGTACTGCTTGCGCTCGTCAGTGTGCTTTATATTTCGGCGATGTTTCTGTCCTATTATGCCAAGAGAGCTGAAGATGAGGCAGCATTTGAGGTGCTGAGGGAATACGCGCTGCTGTGGAGCTTGCCCGCCATTTTTGCCAGCTTCCTGGCGTTCCTGCAGATTAACAAACAGAATCCCGTGCACTTTGAGCAAATGGTCAATATTTCGTGGATGTTTATCGCATCATTTATTTGTTTTGTTATTGCGGTCTCTCTTGTGTGGAAGCGAAAGTACCTCGGGTGGTGCTTTATCGCCGTGATGCTTCAGTTCGCCTTCGCTTGGTATGGATACGGCAGGTCGCATCTGCCTTATATCCTGTATCCGTACATCAACATCTATGACAGCTTTACCAACCGGACGATGGGGATCGCACTCATAACGGCATTCAGTCTCGGTCTGCTGGTACTGATTCCGTCGCTAATCCTCATCATGAAGCTGTTCCTGTTTGATGCGAATTACGTCCGTGGCCAATCGGGTAAAAAGAAAGGATGAACCTCATGAATCTGGAAGGGGCAACAGGCATTCCGGGCATAACGGGTTTGAGCTTCTTTGAAGAATTCACGATCATGTATGCACCGCCGCTCATTATTGTTGCTGCGATTGCGTTTCTGTTCGTGTATCTGGCAGTATGCAAAAACCCAAAAGATTAATCCGCCTCTCTTTTTTCAAAAAGGCTTAGGTTGGGTTAAGATATTAGGAAGGGAGGAGGGCCCTTTCATGCCGAAAATCCGTTATAACAACATTGATAATGTAAGTACGGACAAAACGTTAAAGGAATTCAAGCAGTGGAGGGAGCAGCGGCGGAGCAAGGTGAAGGATTATTCGTATACCGTGCCCAAACACCCGCCTGAGCTGGATTACCTGCATGCCAACCGGGATGAGACAACTATTACCTGGATCGGTCACTCCACTTTTTTTATTCAATATTATGGACTGAACATCGTGACTGACCCCGTGTGGGCCGAAAAAATGGGATTTCAACGGAGACTGGGTGCCCCCGGTATTCCGATTCAAGATATTCCACCGCTGGATGTCATCCTGATATCCCATTCTCACTATGATCATTTGCATCTCGCTTCATTGCGGAAATTGGTTACCGCCAAAACCTTGCTGATTGTACCGGATGGGCTTAAACGAAAAATGGTGCGCAAGGGCTTCCATCGTTGCCATGAGATGAAGTGGTGGGAGCATATCGTGCTCGGCGGCGTCAAAATCACCTTTGTCCCTGCACAGCACTGGACCCGCCGGACGTTATTTGATACGAATACATCCCACTGGGGCGGATATGTATTGGAGCAGCATCATGCACTGACAACTTCGGCCGAGGAGAGTGCGGCTGCAAGTGAACAGAACGAACCGTCCTCAGAATCAAGAACGCAGACATCGCAGCAATCAGAGGGACCGCCTGTTTTGTATTTTGTTGGGGATACAGGATACTTTCAGGGCTTTAAAACGATTGGAGAGCGATTTGACATCGGTGTTACGTTAATGCCGATTGGTGCCTATGAACCCGAATGGTTTATGACATCCCAGCACGTCACGCCGGAAGAAGCGCTGCAAGGATTCGTGGAGTCCGGCTCACAGCTTATGGTTCCGATGCATTATGGTACGTTTAAACTCGCGGATGATACGCCTAAGGAAGCGCTGGATCGGCTGGAAGTCGAACGTGAACGACTCGGAATCCACAAAGAACGAATCCGGGTGCTCGGACACGGTGAGACCCTGCGTATTCGTCATGAGGATCATAGAAAGAGCTAACAAAAGCGGGCAAAAATATGCTAAGGTAGGGGTATATCCGCAGCAAATGCACAATTACCAAAACTTTAACGAGTAAAAAGCGGCTAATTTTCGAATTTGCCGTTTTTTTGTGTTATAATATGGTGCCAGAATAGGCTACGGGATATTGAATCCATGATTGCTATGAATGCAGTAGCAGATTATTAAAATAAAGGATGGTATGCTTAATGATTAGTACAAGCGGCATCACGCTCCGCTACGGAAAACGTGCACTTTTTGAAGATGTGAATATCAAATTCACGCCAGGCAACTGTTATGGCCTGATCGGCGCCAACGGAGCCGGCAAATCAACATTCCTGAAAATTTTGTCCGGTGAAATTGAAGCAAACTCGGGAGAGGTGCACATCACCCCGGGCGAACGTATGGCCGTTTTGAAGCAAAACCACTTTGAATATGATGAGTACCCGGTTCTCGAAACCGTAATTATGGGCCACAGCCGTCTTTACTCCATCATGAAAGAGAAGGATGCACTGTATGCCAAAGCGGACTTTACCGAAGAAGATGGTCTGCGTGCCGGTGAGCTTGAAGGTGAATTCGCCGAGCTGAATGGCTGGGATGCTGAGCCGGATGCAGCGGCGCTCCTGATCGGTCTGGGTATCGATCGTGATATGCATGAGAAGAAGATGACAGAGCTGAGCGGTAACGAGAAGGTTCGGGTCTTGCTGGCACAGGCATTGTTTGGTACTCCAAACAATTTGCTGCTCGATGAGCCTACCAACCACTTGGATCTTGAATCCATTCAATGGCTCGAGAACTTCCTGATGGATTATGAAGGTACAGTTATTGTTGTATCCCATGACCGTCACTTCTTGAACAAGGTATGTACGCACATTGCGGACATCGATTTCGGTAAAATCCAGCTGTATGTAGGTAACTATGACTTCTGGTACGAATCCAGCCAACTGGCGCTCGCGTTGCAGCGTGATGCGAACAAGAAAAAAGAAGAGAAGATCAAAGAGCTGCAAGCCTTTATTCAACGCTTCTCCGCGAATGCATCCAAGTCGAAGCAAGCAACTTCGCGTAAGAAACAGCTCGACAAAATCACGCTGGACGATCTTCGTCCATCAAACCGTAAATATCCGTTCATCAACTTCAAACCTGAGCGTGAAGCAGGCAAGCAATTGTTGACTGTCGATCGTGTAAGCAAGACAATTGATGGTGTGAACATGCTGAATGAAATTAGCTTCGTGGTGAACAAAGGGGATAAAATCGCATTTGTTGGCCCGAATGGTAATGCCAAATCGCTGTTGTTTGACATCCTTATGGGTGAAGTGGAAGCGGATAGCGGTGAGTATACTTGGGGTGTAACAACATCACAGGCGTATTTCCCGAAAGACAACTCCAAATATTTTGACGGTGTAGACATGACGCTGGTGGATTGGTTGCGTCAGTATTCCAAAGATCAGGACGAAACGTATCTTCGCGGATTCTTGGGTCGTATGCTCTTTTCAGGCGAGGAATCCTTGAAAAAGGCAAGCGTACTCTCCGGAGGAGAGAAAGTTCGCTGTATGCTGGCAAAAATGATGCAAACGGGTGCGAATGCACTGATTCTGGATGAGCCAACAAACCACTTGGATCTCGAATCTATTACTGCCCTGAACAATGGTATGATTGATTTTGACGGCACGATGCTGTTCACGTCCCATGACCATCAGTTCATCCAAACCATTGCGAACCGGATTATCGAAATTACGCCAAATGGCCTTATTGATCGCCAAATGAGCTATGATGAATATCTGGAAAGTGAAGAAATTAAAGAACTTCGCAAAAAAATGTATCCGGTTGAAGCTTAAAAATAAAATATTGGGGTCCAGAACCCCAATGTAATAAAAAAGAACCGTAAGCCCTGTTGAAAGGAGCTTGCGGTTCTTTTTCTTGTATAAGCAGATCCGAAATTTCTCTAGGATCCACCTGTACGGCGGCGCTGATTGTTAGGCTTTTTATTGTTTTGGCTCTTCATCGCTTTTGGTCCGCCTTCAAAGTAGGCGCTGGATTGGTTACCAGAGTTCGCCTGTTGTTTCTTCTGCGCCAGTTTCTGGCGTATGGCATCCTGCAAACTGATTTTTTTTGGTTCAGTGTTTTCGCTCATCATTGTTTCCCTCCCGGTCTTACAGTAAGCCGTCCGAATTGGACGGGATGTACCTATTTTATACGTTTTGCAAAAGCCCCACAAGGGCAACCTGATAATAAGCGGGGATCCTTCACTTTTTGACTAGACCAACACTTTTTCTCTAAGCCTACAGCCATGCGGTTTGGCAACTTTGTTTCGGCTTCCCTACAGCCATGCAACTTGGCAACACTGTTTCTATAGACCCACAAGGGTGGCATTTGGTACCATGTAAAAACCGTAATACGAAACGTAAAAGGAGTGTCGCCCGGTTTGAACGCTTATGAAGAAATACGTAAAGGGGAGCGGGGGGCTTGGGTCAGCATCGCAGCTTATCTGATCTTGTCCGCCTTTAAGCTAATCTGTGGATATTTATTCGCTTCCAGCGCATTGCTGGCAGATGGTTTTAATAACCTTACGGATATTGTTGCTTCGGTTGCCGTATTGATTGGACTTCGGATTTCCCAGAAACCGCCTGACTCAGACCATGCTTATGGTCATTTCAGAGCAGAGACCGTTGCTGCTTTAATTGCATCCTTTATTATGGCCATGGTTGGACTACAGGTTTTGGTTGAAGCAGTACGTTCATGGTATGAAGGGGACTTTGCAGCACCTAACTTATGGTCTGCTGCCGTCGCTGTAATCTGTGCGGTGGTTATGCTGGGCGTATACCGTTATAATCATCGCTTGGCGCTGCAGATTAACAATCAGGCGCTCATGGCCGCGGCCAAGGATAATCGGTCAGATGCCTGGGTGAGTATCGGAGCGGCAGTCGGCATTGTGGGGGCCCAATTTGGTTTACCGTGGTTGGACAAGGTAGCTGCAATTGCTGTAGGACTTCTGATTTGCAAAACCGCCTGGGAAATCTTCCGGGATTCCACGCATCGTTTAACGGATGGATTCGATCAAGATCAGTTAACGGATCTTAGGTCATCTGTAGCACGGGTTCCTGGAGTAGAGATGATTAAGGACGTCAAGGCACGTGTACATGGGAGTCATGTGCTTGTGGATGTAGTCATTGAAGTGGATGGCGGGCTTAGTTTAATTGAAGGTCATCGGATCTGTGATCAAGTGGAGGAACGGCTGAAGCGTTCACACAATATTATGCATGTTCACGTGCATGTTGAGCCGAGAATGGAAGACACAGCAGAACCTACCTGAGTGATTTGAGCTAAATATTTTGTTTGAAAAAGAGGACAGTCGCTATGAGCGCTGTCCTCTTTACTTATGTTTAGAACGATTATACGATACTATTTAATGGCAACGTGGATCCACGCTTTGCCTTTCCAAGTGTATACTTGAACCCATTCGCCACCATCGAAACCGTCTACAACTTCACCAGTTGTATCGATTACTTGGGCACTCAGTGCACCGATTGGTTTACCGTTAGGTGCATCGTAGAACCAAGTGCGCTCCAGAAGATTAAGCAGCATGGTAGGTACAAGAACCTCATCACCTGGTTTTACAACAGGCTCGTCGAAGATTTTGTCATCATCCGTGCCATATGTTGCGCCAGTAACCGTTTCTGTTGTACCTTCAACGGTTTCAACAACCGGTTTGTTTACTTCAACAGCAGGTGTTGTTTCCACAGGTTTTGTTGCCTGGGTTCCTGTTTCCGGAGTTACTGTTCCAGTAACCGCTTCCTCAGCACCTGCAGCAGCAGCCATTGAACCCATCAAAGTCAAAGCAGCGGCAAAACTTACGATTTTTTTCATTGTTTTTTCCTCCTCGGGTTAGGTATGTAATTTGTTGTTCTGTGTTTAAAGTAACCAAGCGACCTCACTTGTGAATCAACATTTTAACAATATTTTCTTTTATTCTCCAGAGTCAACTGGAGCAATTGTGGGTATATGGGAAGCTTGTAAATATCAGACCACAGTGGGAGAAAACCGGGCTGGCTATGTAAAAAAAGTCCTGTTTGTGGATAAAAATCCGGTTTAAAGAGGAGTGCGGATGGAATAGAGAAGAAAGGAGTGTAATACATAATAATTAGATGGGGGGACCTTATGCCCTAGGACAATCGATTCAAAAAGGACAGACACGACAGACACATAACAAAAGCCTAACGGCTTTTGCAAGCACGCTAGGCTTCTGTATGTAATCTGATGAAGAGGTTATCCAAAGCAACCCGATTCATCGCATTCGGCTGCGTCCAGTGATCAGGGAGATGACGAACAATACAACAAAGATGAAGAAGAGGACTTTGGCAATGGAAGCGGCTGCCTCAACAATACCGAAAAATCCGAAAATCCCTGCTACAAGAGCAATAACTAGAAATAGTACAGACCATTTCAACATGAGTATTCATCCTTTCGTTTAGGAATATGGGGTCAGCGATGTTTATTCCGCTGCCGTGTGTAGTTGTTCTTTAACCTGGGGGGTTTTTAATGAAACATCCATCAATTTTCCAAAAACAGGGAAGGGTAAAGTCCGTTCTGATTTTGTTTCGCGCCTGAAATGGTCGGGTAACTATAGCAATAACAAAACGATGTATATGAGAAAGCGAGGTTCTTCTATGATCTATCAAATTAGTGTGGCCTTGATTGCGGTGGCTTTTGCAGTATTGGTTTTCTTTTTGATTCGTACATTAAAATCGGCTCAGGGCTCACTGGACAACGTGTCCAAGACACTTCAGGAAGTTCAGAAAACGATTGATGAACTGAGTTATGAAGTGAAGCAGACGGTAAGGCATGCCAACGATATTACGGCAGATGTGCAGCACAAGATGAAACAAATTGATCCGGTAATGGAATCGGTACAAAATCTGGGAGAGGTTTTGAATGAGGTGACCGAGGCGGCCAAACAGGTATCCACGACGATGATCGCCAAATTTCAAACCAAACGCAGCAATCAAGACCCGCAAAACAAACGAGCAGAGGTAGCCAAAGTACAGACAGCGCCTGCAACACCTACGGATCGGACCCTTCAAAGTTATCAGGCTACATATAATGATACGGCAAAGGGCGGGAAAAATTGGGTGAAGTACATCGATCTGGCGGCTAATGTGTGGCAACGTATGCGTAAATAACATGACCGCTGTGTAATCCTGAATGTCTTTCGGAGCGGTGATGAACTGAACTTATGAAAGGGTGAGAATCATGATGAAACTACTGCTTGTTATGTTTAGCGTTATTTCTCCCTTTTCCGTTCAACCGGCGGCAGTACCTGCTGCTCAAGATATGCAATGGACGGTAGTGGAAGAACAAGTGCCAGAGGTTACTCTGGCTGCTGATCGATCCGGACCGGTTCGGCATTTTCAGACTCTGAATGGCATTTCCCTGGATGACAGCAAAGGTCATATTATATCTGAGAAGGGTCAGCCCCGTCACAAAAAGGCAGATCCATATCTGGGTTGTCCCGAATATGAGTTTGCTGACGTCAAGGTTGGACTCTGTGAGGATACCGGAGAGATCCAGTATATCCACATTGATGGAGCCGAGGAGCGGTTGAAACTCAACCAGCAGTGGATAGACATGAATGTCGAATCCATTCGCAAGGCTTTGGGTGAACCGTATGTGGTAGCTGAAGATGGAGAAGTGTATCTGCGGGGTAATCAAGCCATCAAGGTTTATATCAAGCCTGGCACCGAGCAGATTGACGGAGTCGATCTATTTGAAGATCATCTCCAGTAGAAGAGAAATGGTTTCTTATTAAAGAAGCGTTTCAAACCAATAGAGCAAGGTTATATATTAAAAGTAGCTCGAAAAGAAGATATCAGAGGAGAGTGGAGACGATGAATTCAACCAATGCGCAAGCTTATGCAAAAGTGGTGGAAAACGGAGTTCAAGCGGTAGAAGCAGTGAAAGAGCTGCAGAATACCGGTTACCTTGCTGATCACATCTTCGTTCTGGCCCACGAGAAGGATCGTACGGATCGAATTGCTGATACAGCGGATGCCAAGGAAATCGGTATCAAGGAAGAAGGCGTATTCGACTCCATGGCGAATTTGTTCCGATCACGTGGTGATGAACTCCGGGCCAAAATAGTATCCATGGGCTTTACAGAAGCTGAGGCAGACTTTTACGAGAGTGAACTCGATAAAGGCAAAGTGCTTGTTATTGCCAAGAAAAAGGATTAAATGGTTCAAATGGTAATTGAAGCATCCTGAACAGGACGAGCTTCAGATTCAAAAACATAGATAAGGAATGGGGATATCCCCATTCCTTATCTATGTTTTTGCGAGTTTGGAAGCGGGATCAGAACGCGGCAAAAACAGGGCAGCAAACAGGTGTTTTTTCCTGTAGTGGTGCCATTTACTGATAGAAGTTTTTTGCTTTTACGATTATAGTTATAGTAGGAAATATTATGTCTACCGCTGTATTGATCGCGAAAAATGTATATTTTGGGTTGTTACATGACTTGATAAAAATCGACAAACCCGGAACGGAACGCCACAGATAAGGGAGATAGAAATGAAAATACTTATTGTTGACGACAATCCGACGAATGTCATTATTATTCGAGAGATTCTGAAAAAAGAGAACTATCGTGACATTATAACCGCGAGTTCGGCCATGGAAATGTTTGAAGTTTTGGGAATCGGGGAGGAAAACAACGAACTTCGTCCCAGACCGTCGGATATTGACCTGATTCTGCTAGATATGATGATGCCTGAAATGGATGGAATCGAAGCTTGCGGTATTGTTCAAAAATTCGAAAATCTTAAGGATATTCCTATTATTATGGTTACAGCAATCGGCGACTCCAAGAAACTTGCCGAAGCATTGGATGCGGGAGCGTCAGATTATGTAACCAAACCGATTAACAAGGTGGAGCTGATGGCTCGAATTCGGCTGGCTCTCCGTTTGAAGCAGGAGAAGGACTGGCATAAGGAACGCGACCAACGCATTCAGGATGAGCTTAAGCTGGCTGCTATGGTGCAGAATGCAGTATTAAGTCCGGCAATTGAAGAGCCGTTGTTCCATGTGAATGCCATCTATAAACCTTCTTTTGAACTGGCAGGAGATCTCTACTCCTGGTATCCGCTTGGTGAAGGCCGCTATGGCGTATTGCTGCTGGATATGATGGGGCACGGTATTTCTTCTTCTTTATTTACCATGTTTATTGCTTCGGTATTGAAGGATACGGTTACGACGTACGTAGATCCCGAAAAGGTGATTCAGGAGCTGAACCGTCGCTTTAACCAGCTGCATCTGGAGAAGCAGCTGGTACAGTACTACTTTACAGCGATATACCTGGTGATAGATACCCGAATGAAGCGCATTGATTATGTCAACGCAGGGCATCCGCCGGCACTGTTTTTCCAGGAAGATGGAAGTGTAACGACATTTGATGCCGTATGCTGTCCGGTAGGTTTGTTCGATAAGATGGATATTGAACCACAGACCATCCACTACGAGGGTGACGGACATATTGCGCTTTATACCGATGGACTGCTCGAGGCCGTTCAAGGGGAGCAGGAGGAACAACTGGAATTCCTGAAAGAGCAGCTGAAGGGAACACATCAATGGAATGAAGCTCACATGCAGGCACTGTTCTTTGATGATGAGATTCCCCAAGAGCGAGATGATGATAAGTGCCTGGTGTGGATTACGTTAAATAAAGGGGCGGAAACGGAATGAAGATCAGAAATAAGCTGCTGATTGGTTTTACCGCTCTCATGGCTATCTTGATTGTACTTACATTTGTAAGCTATGAACGGCTAAATAGCAGCAATCAACAGGTTGATCAGATGTATCAGGAGCGGTACTTAAAGGTTAGATATACTTCGTCTGTACGTGGAGAAGTTAATGATATAGCGAAAGTACTGGCTAACTTGTTGCTAAACCCGAATAACTCAACGAATGCTGCTGAAAATGAACTCAAGGAAATGCAGGAACGGGGAGAGGGTTACCTCAAGGAAGTTCGTGAACGGGCGGACAGTGCAGGCGAGCATCAGCTGGTTGACCGTGTAAATGCAGCCTGGGATTCATATAATTCATATGCGACTAGACAGATCAGCTTGATGGCCCAGGGACGTGCGGAAGATGGGAACAACTACCGCAATTCAACGGGCCTTGCCGTGCAGAAGGAAGCTGTAGATAGTCTAAACGCGCTTTCCCGTTTTCAGGATCAGGAGATTGATACCGAAATCAGGCAGGCGAACGAGGAATACAACCGTGCCGTTCAGATTACAGTAGGCATTATGGTCGGCGGTTTGCTGCTTGCACTTGGTGTGATTTTATGGGTACTCCCAAGTATTACAAGAGGGCTGAATACCGTCTCGATGATGATTACAAGTTTTGGCAAAGGCCGATATCGTACCATCAGACGCATTCAGGTCAAGTCTACAGACGAAATTGGGCAGATTGCCAATGTATTCAAAGAGGTATCAGCCGATCTCGAAGAAAAACAGGAAGTCGAGAAGGCTTATATGCAGGCACAGCAGGATCAGAACTGGATGAGCTCCAACATAGCCAGAGTGCCTGAATTGCTGCGTGGTGTTGGTTCCATTCGCCAGATCTCGCAAATGTTTATCAGTGAGTTTACTCCGGTCCTTGGAGCACAGCTCGGCGTAGTTTATCTGATTGATGAAGAGAAGCACCCTGATGAGTTGAGACGATACGGGGCTTACGCCTTTGAGGAGAACAAGGACATTGGCAAGGAAATATATCGGGTTGGCGAAGGTTTAATTGGTCAAGCAGCCCTGGATATGAAACCGATTATTCTTGAAAATACGCCTGAAGATTACATTCAGATTGGTTCAGCATCGGGTTCTACCCGCGCGACCAGCATTATGATCTTCCCTGTCGTTTTTGAAGATGAACTCATTGGTGTAGTCGAATTGGCTTCGTTTGAAGGTTTTAATGATCTGCATAAGCAGTTATTCTCTCAGCTCATTATGAATCTGGGCGTCATTCTTAATAACGTGCGCCGCCGTCTGCGTGTGGAGGAGCTGCTGCGTGAATCACAGGCTCTTACAGAGGAACTTCAGGTACAGTCCGAGGAACTGCAGACACAGCAGGAAGAATTGCGTCGTTCCAATGAAAATCTGGAAGAACAGACGGATGCCCTCAAACGTTCCGAAGAATTGCTGCAGCGTCAGCAGGAGGAGCTCGAACATTTTAATACCGAATTGATTGCCAAGACGCGTGCACTTGAAGAGCAGGTTCGTGAAGTCGAAGAGAAAAATGACGAAATTGAGAAAACGAAAACGCAGTTGGAACAGCAAGCCATGCAGCTGTCGATGACAAGCAAATACAAGTCCGAATTCCTGGCCAATATGTCGCATGAGCTTCGGACACCGCTGAACAGTCTGCTGATCCTGTCTCAATTACTGTCTGAAAACAAGGAAGGCAATCTGAGCAGCAAACAGCAGGAATATGCTCAAACGATCTATATGTCCGGTGCGGATCTGCTTAAAATGATTGATGAAATTTTGGACCTGTCCAAAGTAGACGCAGGAAAAATGGATATCAATTATGAGACAGTCCGAATGGATGAGTTGACCGCTTTTGTGAAACAAAACTTTGGCCCCATGGCCAATAAAAAGGAACTGGATCTCAACATTGAATTTGAAAGTAATCTACCGGAATGGGTGTACACTGACGGCCATCGTGTCAAGCAAATTTTACGCAACTTGCTATCGAATGCCTTCAAATTCACCAACCGGGGATCCGTGAGCATTATTGGACGGAAGATGAAACCGGAAGAACTTCCGGGGTATCTGAACACCAATCAGGAATATATCGGATTTACCGTGAAGGATACAGGAATTGGAATACCTTCAGACAAAACAGATCTGATCTTTGAAGCCTTCCAGCAAGTCGATGGAACTACCAGTCGCAAATACGGCGGAACCGGACTAGGCCTATCCATCAGCCGTGAACTTGCTCGTCTGCTTGGCGGAGCGATTCAGGTCGAGTCCTCTGAAGGTGTGGGCAGTTCGTTTACGTTATACCTTCCGGACAATCATGAAGAAGCAGCTCCGGAAGAGGAAGGTGCTTCCCTGGCGGCCGCATCTGCCGAGTATGATTCGTCTGCAAGCCGATCCGGGACATTACGTTCAAACAGGCAAACGGTCATTGCACCAGAACCTGACAGTATTTCCCTAATGAATATGCCAGCAAACGACACAGCTGTATCCGTTCAGATGGATGATGATCAGGACAATCTGGCGGATGGTGACAAAATTCTCCTTATTATTGAGGATGACGTGAATTTTGCTCACATTTTGATGGATATGGCGAGAGGAAGAGGATTTAAGGCAATTGTGGCAACTCAAGGAGACAAAGGGCTCGAAATGGCTCGTCAATATTTGCCGGATGCGATTATTCTCGACATTCAGCTTCCGGTCATGGATGGTTGGGCGATTCTGGGCGAACTGAAGAGCAGCTCGGCAACACGCCATATACCGGTTCATGTTATTTCCGTGATTGATGATATGAAGCAAGGATTGATGATGGGGGCCATTGCCTACCTGAAAAAACCATCCAGTAAGGATTCGCTGGATAAAGCTTTCTCGCATATCGAATCCTATACAGAGAACCAGTTGAAACGTTTGCTAATTGTGGAAGATGACGAAATACAGCGCAAAGCAATTATTGAACTCATTGGGCATGATGATGTTGCCATAACGGCTGTGTCTACAGGCAGCGAGGCTTTAACCGAGCTCCATAGCCAGCGGTACGATTGTATGGTGCTGGATCTGATGTTGACGGACATGACCGGATTCGAATTGCTTGACCAGATCAGGGATGATGAATATCTGAATGATCTTCCGATTATCATTTACACAGGCAAAGAGCTGGATAGCAAGGAAGAAATGAAGCTGCGCAAATATGCGGAGTCCATCATTATCAAAGACGTGAAATCACCTGAACGTCTGCTGGATGAGACAACCTTGTTCCTTCACCGGGTAGAAGCCAATCTGCCGGAAGACAAGCGCAGAATTCTGCAGAAGCTGCATAACAAGGAAACTTTGTTTGAAGGTAAGAAAATACTGCTCGTGGATGATGATATTCGAAATGTATTTGCCCTTTCGAGTGTGCTTGAAGGCTATCGAATGGATGTTACATTTGCTGAGAACGGGCGGGAAGCTCTTGAGATTTTGGATAAGAATCCGGATATCGACCTGGTGTTAATGGATATGATGATGCCGGAAATGGATGGATACGAGGCAATGACACGTATTCGGCAGATTCCGAGATTCGAGAAATTACCAATTATTGCACTGACAGCCAAAGCTATGAAAGATGATCGGGGCAAGTGTATTGAAGCTGGTGCATCCGATTATGTGAAGAAACCGATTCAAACAGATCAATTGTTATCATTAATGCGCGTGTGGTTGTATTCGTAACCCAATAGTTTGGGTAATGAACAACAATACAACGATTACGCAAGTAACAAATGAAGAAGTGGAGAGAATCTATGACACCGTGGGAACCTACCGAGGCTGATGAACAATCGGTCCGCATGCCGCAAGATGAAGAACGCGAATTGATTGAGATTGAGTTGTTATTGGAAGGTATGCACCGTCTATATGGATATGACTTTAGAAATTACGCATTGCCATCTTTGAGACGAAGAATCTGGCACTACGCACATTCGGAAGGTCTTAAAACGATATCTGGGCTTCAGGAAAAGGTTCTGCATGAGCGTTCAGCATTCGAACGATTTGTACAGAATCTGTCCATTCCGGTGACCGAAATGTTTCGTGATCCTGCGCTCTTCAAGACATTCCGTGAAAAGATCATACCTGTGTTAAGGACATATCCTTATATTCGGATTTGGCACGCAGGCTGCTCCACGGGTGAAGAAGTGTATTCCATGGCGATTATGCTGCATGAGGAAGGTTTGTATGACAAGGCACGGATCTATGCCACCGATATGAATGACCGCTCACTGCAGCAGGCCAAGGAAGGCGTATACGGTATTGAAAAGATGAAATTATACACCACAAACTATTTGGAGGCAGGGGGTACCAGAGCCTTCTCCGAATACTATACAGCGAAGTATAACTCCGTTATGTTTCATCCTTATCTGCGAAAAAACATTATTTTTGCAGAGCATAATCTGGCAACAGACCGGTCATTTAACGAATTTAACGTTATCTTTTGCCGCAACGTCATGATTTATTTCAATGATGAACTAAGGAATCATGTGCATGGACTATTTCATGAGAGCTTGAGCCATTTTGGCATTCTTGTTCTGGGATCCAAGGAATCGATCCATTTCACAGAATTCAGCGATGCTTACGAGCCGTTAGACCGGACGGAAAAAATATACCGGAAGATCAAATAGGGGGTTAGGGTTAGCCATGGGGCTCAATGAACCAATCCACATATTATTGGTAGATGACCGCCCCGAGAATCTGCTTGCTCTAGAAGCAGTTTTGGAATCGGAACAGTATAAACTCGTCAAGGCAACTTCTGGAGAAGAGGCACTTCGATGCTTGCTTAAAGACGAATTTGCGGTCATTGTGCTTGATGTGCAGATGCCTGGAATGGACGGAATTGAGACAGCGAAGTTAATTAAAGCGCGTGATAAATCAAAAGACGTTCCCATTATCTTTATCTCTGCCAACAGCAGGGAAGCAGAACATTTATTTGCCGGATATTCGGCAGGTGCCATCGATTACATGGTGAAGCCGTTTATCCCCCAAATTCTCAAATCGAAAATTGAGGGCTTTGTCGAAATGTTCATAACGAACAAACGGCTGAAAACTCAAACCATGCTGCTTCATCAGAAAACGCAGGAACTCGAGAAAATGAATCAGCAGCTGATTCAGGCAAAAGAGGAAGCGGAAATCGCAGCCAATGCCAAAACCGAATTTTTGGCGATGATGAGTCATGAGATCCGTACACCGATGAACGGTGTTATCGGGATGGTCGATTTGCTGATGGAGACGGAACTGAAGGATGAGCAGAAGGAATATATCGATATCGTGCGAAAGAGCGCGGATGCACTTGTCACAGTTATTAACGATATTCTTGATTTCACCAAGATGGAATCCGGGAAAATGGAGCTGGAGGAGCATCCGTTTGAACTCGTTACATGTATTAAAGAAGTATTGGGCTTGTTTGCTATGGAAGCAGGTAAAAAGAATCTGGAGCTGGACTATTTCCTCGAGGATTCCGTCCCTGCCTTGGTGTACGGCGATATGGCGAGACTGCGTCAGGTCCTGATGAATCTGATTGCCAATGCAATCAAGTTTACGGACCAGGGTGGAGTCTACCTGATCGTATCTGTTAACGAAGAAAAAGACGGTAGAATGACCTTGGAATTTGCAGTAAAGGATACAGGTATAGGAATATCCTCAGACAAAGTGGATCGCCTATTCCAGCCATTTTCTCAGTTGGATACATCGATGACACGCAAGTACGGTGGAACTGGCCTGGGACTTGCCATTTGCCGGACGTTAGTGGAAATGATGGGTGGCAGCATTCATCTGGATACGAGCGAGAAGCGTGGAGCTACCTTTGTCTTCACCATTCAGGTACAGCGCTATGTAGAGACGGAACTGATCATCGGGAATGGAGAAGAACAACCGGAGAATATGGAACGTTATGAAATGCAGCCTTCCGTATTGATTGTCGATGATCATCCCATTAATCAAAAGTTGATGGCGATTATGCTGAGCAAGCTGGGCTTCACATCAGATACCGCAGAAGATGGACAGAAGGCGCTGGATATGGTTCTAGAGAACCCAGGCTATGATTATATATTTATGGATTTGCAAATGCCGGTTATGGACGGATTGGAATGTACACGTAAAATTCGGGAAAGTCTTCCGAAGGAAAAGCAGCCTGTTGTACTGGCCATGACTGCCAATGTAATGGAGGGCATCCAGCAGCGCTGCCTTGCTGTCGGAATGGATGATTACATCAGTAAGCCCGTTAAGATGGGCAGTGTGAAACAAAAATTGTCGCGATTTCAGGAAGACCGCAAGGGCTTCAAACCAGCCTCCTCACCCATGAATCGAGCAAATTGAAATAATTGCTAATTATGATTTTGTTTCACCCGGGCGTAAGTTGGGTTATTAGGTAAGGAAACCATTGATCAGGAGAGAGATGTCTAATGAATACAAATAAAAATGAAAAATTCAATGCAAAGACCGAAACACAAAATGGCGTGTGCACGGTATATCTTACTGGCGAACTGGATTTGTCGGTAGCTCCTGAATTTCGTTTGGTCATGGAGCCACTTGTGGACAACAAGGAACAAGATTTGATTATTAACATGAAGGACCTGAAGTATATTGATAGCACAGGAATTGGAATCCTGTTATCTGTTCTGAAGGCTCGACATGGAATGGAAGCACGCTTCGAAGTACAAGAAGTTCCTGCGCAGATTCAGAAGCTTTTTGATATGACGGGTATTGCCAAATTCTTTGTCTCACAGAAGAATTCCCAATAGGAAAGGATCGAAAAAGGAATGAATGCAGAAGTTCAAAGAGTCACCCTTAACTTACCGGCGACAGCTGATTATGTGGATATTGTAAGATTGAATCTTTATGGTGTAGCGTCCAAAATGGGATTTTCTTATGAGGACATTGAGGACATGAAAGTTGCTGTTTCCGAGGCTTGTAACAACTCTGTATTGTATGCCTACTCACACGAAGGCGGTATGGTTGAGGTCGTTTTTGAAGTGGACAACGAAACATTGGCTATTACAGTCAAGGACGAAGGTGCAAGCTTCGAAAACGTCAACCCGGCAGTATCACGCGCAGGCCTTCATGACACTGAGCTGACAGATGCCCAAATTGGTGGACTTGGATTCTATCTGATGCAAGCCCTGATGGATGATGTCAGTGTGGAAAGTGAGACGGGCAAAGGTACGAAAGTCGTACTCGTAAAACGTCTTGCAAGAAGTGAGGAGAAAGTATGAACGAAAAAGTGACTCCCCCAGAGTCCATGTCTGAATCCGTAGGTTTGATCTGGGAGTACCAGCAGACCAAGGATAACGAAATTGCAACAGTTCTTATCCGCAAATATGAACCGATGGTGAAGATGGCAGCAGGCAAGATTGCCCGGAATCGTCCGGATCTGTACGAAGATCTGTATCAGACTGGCCAGATGGCTCTGATTCGCCTTCTGCAGCAGTACGATATTAACCTGGGCATTCCGTTCGAACCTTATGCCATGAAAAGCATGATCGGTCATATGAAAAACTACCTTCGGGACAAATCCTGGTATATTCAGGTACCTCGACGAATCAAGGAAAAAGGTGCACTTGTTCAACATGCTATTGATGAATTAACGGTGAAGTTTGAACGCTCACCAAGTGTGGATGAGATTGCTGAATACCTTGACCTGACCCCAGAGGAAACCATCGAAGTTTTAGCTGGTCGGGAATGTTACCACTACGTCTCACTGGATTCTCCACTATCTCAGGATGAAAGTGCAGCAACGCTTGGTGAACTCATCAGTGCAGACGTAAACGACTTTGATTCGGTGGAGAAGCGGATGGACTTGCAGCAGGCATTGGGACAGTTGAAGGAACAGGAGCAGAAGGTGCTAATTTTGGCCTTCCAGGATGGTCAGTCTCAACGGGCGATAGCTCAGAAATTGGGTGTATCCCAGATGAGTGTTTCACGAATTCAGAAGAGAGCTACTGAAAAACTGAAACAGATCATGTCTAATGCTTCAATGTTATGAGATGTGAATCCCTGATGTTGTTAAGTACGGCATAAAAAGGACACGTGATTCCACTGGAATACATGCGTGTCCTTTTTTGAAATTTGTTTTTGGATGGATGTGCTGTTTATTATGAATCCAGGAGTGGTGTTGTGATGGTGGATCGGGTCAAGCTGGTAGCCAGGCGCGACAAATTATCATTTTCGGAGCAGTGGGATTGGTGGGACTGGGTGGCGCCAGAAGATGAGGATATGGCCGAAGTGATGGAGGGACTTATTGAAGAGTTTCCAGAGATGCAATACTTCCTTCGTAAGATCCCGGAGGTGCATTCCAATTACCTGTCTGTACGATATCTAAACGGGACAGATCCGGTTATATTTGGTTCACTTCTATATGCAGTCAAAAATGAGAAAGAGAGTACACGCAAAGATAATCAGATGTTTTTCTATGTCGACCAAAAAAGTTTGGTAACGATTAATTTGGATGATAACACCAGAGGTATTATGAATACGGGAGAACGCTCGGCCATGCTGCACCAGTGTGACACTGCCCGTGATGGAATGTTTGTTCTGTTCCGGGCCATATTGCATTATTATCATGTGGGCATGGATCAGTTCGAGATGCATTTGCGTGAACTGGAACGGAAGATGGAATCACGTAATGCTCGTACATTGATGGACCAAATTCTTGAAGCGCGGTTTGAACTTTTGTATTGGAGCAACCTGTTTATCCCTTATTCTGAATTAATGGCTGCAGCGCGGGAGGCCTATCTCGATGATATAGAGGACAGTCGTTTCTTCAAGCAGCTGCAGCACCGGATTGAGCGGATGGAGCGTCTCTTTCAGCACTATGAAAAAGAAATCGATACACTCATTTCTATAGATAATGCGACTTCCGGTGTTCGTGGTAACGAGATTATGAAGACACTAACCATCGTTACTTCGGTCTGTACGCCCGCAACGGCTGCCGGTGCAATCTGGGGGATGAACTTCGAGAACCTGCCTTTGATAGACAAGACATGGGGGGTTGTATTGGTCATCGCACTCATCCTCGCCAGCATGGCTAGCATGTATGTATGGATGATGATGAAAGGCTGGACCGGAGATCTGTTGAAGTTGAAGCCCACGCAGCGACCGGCTGATGACCCCGGGAAACGGGGCAATTCCGTGCGGAAGAGATGATGGCTCTTAGCCTAGCTCTTGTAATCGTCAATATATCCAAGCAGATCTGCAATGTATTGTCCCACAATCGGCATGTTTACAAATTGACTGAGTATAAGACCTAAGAGACCAAGGACAACAAAGGTCCCGAGGGTAAGTCCAAGTCCTCTCGCCATACCCGCAGTAAAATTGGTGATGATCCGTTTTTTGGGACTGGTGTAATTCTCGATAATATCCTTGATCTGTGCCTTTTCCAAACTGTCCGCAAGCTGATCCAGGCGTGTGTTCAGTTTTTTGACTTCATGGCGCAATTCAAAAGGATGCTCTGCCGTATCATACTGCTGCGATGGTTTGCTTCCAGTAACGGGGGTATTTCCGTTTAATGTGACTTTGCTCATGTGAGTCCTCCTCCTATTACAATGGATGAAAAATAGCCAGCTGAAACTCAGCTGGCTATTGACCATTCGCTCAAGCCCTTACAGGCTGGTCGAATTCAGCTCTTTTCGTGCATCTTCCTTTGCTTCCTCGGAAGCAGAAGCAACTTCGCTGGTTGCTTTAGTTGCTTCATCCGCTACATCCGCGGATGCTTTCCTTACCGATTCCATGACGTCGTTACGGCCTTGGTTCACCGTTTTTGCGATATCGGAAGTTTTGGTAGAAACAGTTTTAGCGAGTTCGGTAGCCTTGTCACTAACAACGGCTGCAACTTCCTTGGTGCGGTCGGTAACCATACCAACCTTCTCGGAAAGGTCGCCGCGAAGTTCGCGTCCTGGTTTAGGGGCGAAGAGTAATGCTGCTGCTGCTCCCAGCAAGCCACCGATGAAAATACCTTTTGCGAAAGTCGAACCGCTTTGTACAGGATATTGATCTTCTGCTTTATTCATGTCTAATCACTCCTTCTTCATAATAAAAAACATTTACGAAACAACGAACACCTTGTTGACCGATCAGGCAGCCTGTCTGAACAGCCTGGACGCAAGCCCCAGCAAAAAGACAAAGAGTGCTGTACCAATAATGGCAGGGATCACGGCAAAATTACCGATAACGGGTCCCCAATTACCAAGCAACAGGGCACCCAGCCAAGCTCCCACAAAACCGGCAACCATGGCTCCAATGATGCCTCCAGGCATATTGTGACCGGCAAGTGCATCTCCGATGAGGCCAATGATAACTGCCAAGATGATGCTGAGAATAATGCCCCACATAACAACCGCCTCCTTTACACTTGATGCAGGATGTTGTCTGTTCGCGTTTGCTTACTTCGTATATAAACGTCGTGCATCAAGCTGAAACAACTGAAGCAGATATGGGCATCCTGGAATTTGAAGGAATTTCAGATCATTCGTTTGATTGCACCAACCATGCACACAAGCCATGCCAGTCCGGCAACGAATCCAGCAAATACGTCTGTAGGATAGTGCACGCCGAGCATGATCCGGCTAATTCCGATGAGACCGATAAACCCTACACCGCACACAATAGGCAGCATAATGGAGGTGGACTGCGTTTGTCGTTCAATGGCCCAGATGACAAAAAACATGCCGTAAAATCCCATAGAAATCATGGCGTGACCGCTGGGGAAGCTATATCCATGAACCACCATTAAATGTTCAAGTTCAGGTCGGCTTCGACGAAAAATTCCCTTCAATCCTATGTTAAGCAGCCACATGACTGCAAAGCTGCCCAGAACTACATAGCCATAAATAGAGTATCGTGAATTACGGTGTATAAAGAAGAGGGCCGCTGCACAGACTGCGGCTAATGCCGAGATCTTGAAAGAACCAATGGCAGTAATGAAGGTAATGACAGGCAGAAGTGCAAGGCGAGATTCAGAATGGAGATAAAACCAATGTTGAATTCGATCGTCTAATTGAATAATAAAATGAGTCCCCAGCCATGCACCTAATATGGCCAGAACAATGACTAGAGCAGAACTAAACAGAACGCCTACTCCACTCCAGACAAATAGGGAGCGCCAAGGTAAACGCGGAGAATTTCTGAACAAAGAGGAATTGCTTTCACGCAGCATAAATGATATCTCCTTCAAAATAGGATTGGTTAAACATTCCAGATTGCTATAGGCTTACCCGAATATCATGTCGAAAAAACTGAAAAAACATCGCATTTGTACTATAATTTAAAGATATCCCATGCGGCGTAAAGACGCAAAGCAGAGATGAGACTGGGAGCATAAAGGAGAGAACTCGCATGGAGAGTGCGTTGTTAGTTAAAGAATATCGTGCAGGCGTGATGGAATGCGCCCACTTTGGACACATAAGCATCACGAATGAAAACGGAGATGTCGTTTATTCGGCAGGAAATCCACATTTCAGAGCGTTTACCCGCTCATCTGCCAAGCCTTTTCAGGCCATTCCAGGCATTCGTGCAGGCATTGCAGCCCACTATGGGTTAACCTCCCAAGAAATCGCGATCATGGCATCTTCCCATCGTTCGGAGCCAGAGCATATTAAAGTGCTGGAGAAATTATCGGCCAAACTTGGATTGGGAGAAGAATGCCTGATTTGCGCGGCAAGTTACCCATTGAATGATGATAGCCGAAATCAATGGCTGCGCAATCAAGGAGAGAAGCGAAGAATACTGCATAATTGTTCGGGGAAACACCTTGGCATCCTGGGTTACAGTCAGATGAAAAACTTTGATCTGGACAGTTACGCGGAGCGGGAGCATCCGGTGCAGCGTGAAATTCTGAAAACGATGGCTGATATGGCTGGAATTGAGCAGAAGGAAATTGAACTCGGGACGGATGGCTGCGGCTTTCCGGTATTTTCCTTGCCTTTATCGGCGTTGTCGAATGCATATCTGAAGCTGGCTTGCCCGGATTTAATTGAAGATGAACCGACACGCTCGGCAGTGGAAACCATTACGTCTGCCATGAATGATCAGCCTCTTATGGTTGGAGGAACCGGACGAGTTGATTCGGTGCTTCTGGAAGACAGCAATATTGTTGCTAAAGGCGGCTTCAAGGGAGTATTCGGTTTTGCACTGAAAAAGGAAAGGCTCGGGATAACATTTAAAGTGCTCGACGGATCTGAAGATGAATGGGCATGGATTGCTAAATCAATCCTGGAGCAGATTGGATATTCCAATCGGACAACCATTGAACGACTGGCTCAAGTGTTTCCTCCTGAGATTCGCAATGATGCCGGAAATATGGTGGGACATGCGGATTGTGAATTCGTGCTTCACTCACCTGAATAAAGCGTATAACCATAAGCTAGGGGCGTGATTAGAATCCCCGGACCCCGGGTAAAGATGAGATACCAACAGGTATTCATCTAAGCATTCATATACACGCAAGACCTGCTGTCAGATGTAGGCAGCAGCTCTAAACCCTTGGAGGTGGATGAACATGATTAAAGTAGTGACATCGGAAGAAAGGCACACGTCGGATCGAGGTTGGATACACAGTGAGTTCAGCTTTTCTTTTGCAGATTATGACGATCCAAGCAATGCGCATTTTGGTTGCCTGCTGGCTCATAATGACAACACGCTGATGCCGCAGGAAGGCTTTAAACGACATCCACATCATGACCTGGAAATTGTAAGTTACGTAATATCCGGTAGGCTTAAGCATACGGACAGCATGGGAACCGAACAGGTACATGAGCCGGGAACGGTACAGGTGATGAGTGCAGGCACCGGTGTGGAACATTCCGAGACCAATCCGTCCGAGGATGAACCGGTACGATTCCTGCAGATGTGGTTCCTGCCATCCCAGCGCATGCTGAAACCATCGTATACGAATCGGCAATTTGACCCACAGGAGCAGCTGAATCGACTTTGCCCTGTCGTATCCGGACAGGGTGTGGAGGGAGCCGAAGGTGCGCTTCCAATTTCACAGGATGTGACCTGTTATCTGACCCAATTAGAGTCTGGTAAAAAAATCATGTATCCACAGCATGAAGACAGACGCACACATCTTTTTCTAATCAGTGGTCATGTGGCTATCGCCTGTGCAGATGGGAATTTCAATCTGAAGCCAGGGGATGCTGCCCGTATTCGGAAAAGCTGTGATTTGGAGATTACGAGTACAGGAAGCGAATTGGCGGAATTCGTGCTGGTAGATTTGCCTTAACTTGCTTAAATGATAAGTCTTGCTAAACAAATGAGGATATCAAGTAACTAAAAGATAAAAAGGGCCTGTTCTCCATGTGGTGGAGGCAGGCCCTTTTTGTTTGTGTGAATGAAGATGGGTGCTTTTAAGCTTTACGCAGGTTCCCCAGTTCGGAAGCAACAGCTTCCACTTCGGAAATACTCAGATGCTCCTTGCTCATCACCATCTCATACAGATCATGCAAATCCTCGTATTTGTCGAGGGGGAACGCCGAAGCCTGCATAGCCGCACCGCTGGCCATACGCAGCTTGGTTTTGATCGCTTCAATCATATATTCCATGTTGGCCGCGTTCGGTTGTGTCAAATCCATCGTTATGTCCATCCCTTCCGTATCGGAAACTGTTGTCATTGTATCATGATTGGACAGGCACAGGCCAATGTTTTGCGGGAATCCCCCTGTATCGGATAAAATGTAAAAAACAATACTCATTCACAATGCTTCTGTGCGTGTAAAGGAGGGGAAAAGATTGGCAGCATACAAGCGTGAGATGGTGCGCCACCAGAGTCGGGAAACTCCAAAAGGTGTGCCTGGAGAAGACCTGGTTTTATTTTTCAAACACATTTATGAGCAGCATTCACCTGATGAAATAACATTTGTCTGCATTGGAACGGATCGTTCATCGGGAGATGCACTCGGGCCTTTAACAGGAAGTCTGCTGGAGGAGTACGGAGTGGGTCATGTTGTAGGAACGCTAGCAGCACCTTGCGATGCAGATACACTGGAGAAACGGATGTCTCAGATCCCGGCACATCATGCCATTGTTGCGATTGATGCCTGTCTGGGTCCAAAGCATGCCACAGGTACATATTATCTT
Organism: Paenibacillus sp. 7523-1; assembly: GCF_002276415.1. Lineage (NCBI taxonomy): Bacteria > Bacillati > Bacillota > Bacilli > Caryophanales > Paenibacillaceae > Paenibacillus > Paenibacillus sp. 7523-1. The sequence goes on from NZ_NPBR01000027.1 coordinate 67,124, forward strand.
TCACATCATGCGTTGAATCCTGCGCAGTCCGTAGGGGGGAAGCTGCAGCCTGTTGGACATTATAGTGTGGCAGCTGTTGTAAACGTCAATGGTCCCAGGCCCTATTCCATCCTGCAGATGACTTCGCTTCACCTCGTCATGAACATGTCCCGAACGATCGCTGACGCAGCGTTTGCGGCGAGGAAAATGAGATAAACGTTTCATTCATGAGATGAAAGCTTAATAATATACAACTTGAATGACAAGAAGTTGGTTATATACAATGAATATAATCAATTCAATTCGCGCAGAGAGAGGGATTCATATGGAAAAAGTGATATGTGATGGAACGACGATATGTTATGCCGAACAAGGCAAGGGAGAAGCGCTTATTCTTCTTCACGGATACTGCGGCAGTTCATCCTATTGGGATGAAGTTGTGCCGGAGCTTGCACGTCATTATCGCTGCATCGTACCCGATCTGCGTGGACACGGTAAGACTGACGCCCCTATGGGAACATACACAATAGATCAAATGGGCAATGATGTTCTGCAATTAATGGATGAGCTGAACGTGGACAAGGCTGTCCTGCTTGGACACTCCATGGGAGGATATATCGCCCTTTCCATCGCTCAGCGCCATCCGGAACGACTAAAAGCCTTTGGTTTGATCCATTCTACCGCATATCCGGATAGCGAAGAGGGCAAGGAAAAGCGTCTTCGTGCAGTATCGGCTATTCAGACGGATGGTATTGTAAGTTTTGTGGATGGATTGGTTCCGGGATTGTTTGCTCCTGAACATGTGGAGCAGTTATCGGCAAAAGTATCACGTGTCAAGGAAATCGGGTACCAGACCGCGCCTCAGGGTGCAGCTGGAGCCGCACTGGCTATGCGGGAACGTCCGGATCGCCGTGATGTGTTATCGGCTACACCGTTACCGGTTTTGCTGGTCGCAGGTGAAAAAGACCCTGTGATTCCGCCGGAACGCACGTTTACGAGTGATAAACCGCATATTGTACAAGCAGTCATTGCCGGGGCGGGCCACATGAGCATGTATGAAGCACCCGAACAGTTGATTCAGGTTATTAGTCAATTTATGAATGGTTTACCGAAGGCGTAATTCTCGAAATTCATTATTTTCAGCAGAGTCCATCATTGTATATACCGTTACAATAGGAAACCCCTGTATCGTCTGTATAAGACGACGGGGGTTTCTTTTTGCATCTTGGAATCCAAGAGGAGGTCCTTTTTTGGCTTTTTGATAGGGCATGAATTAAACTAGCAATAATGGACGATGATCCGATTGAGCGAATGAGGGGGCATATTTGATGTTCAGAAAAGACTATCTGCTCCGCATGATGGAGGAAATGACCGAGGCGATTGGCAAAGCATTTACACTCAGACAACAGCGGAAACACACGGAGGCGCTGTCGGAATTGGACGAGCTTCTTCGCAGGCAGTTTGGCATGAATTTGTCTTTGCTAAATTCTCTCCCTGCAGAGGATGTCATTGAAATGTTTCGTTTTCGCGGAGTCATTGAAGTGGACAATCTGCAGCAAGCTGCGCGTCTGATCGAAGAGGAAGCTTATATTTATGGAGAGAAGGCCAGAGTGGAGGGCATTGATGATCAGGAGAAGCAGGATTCAGAGGATGAAGGACTCATCCGATTAATGAAATCATTACACTTTTATTTGTATGCCCTGAATCATGGTGCCAACCCGAAGCTGCTGGATGCACCGGAACGCGTGCAATCGATATTGGAACAAACGAAAGAATACGAACTTCCTGCCCGTACGGAGAAACAGCTTGCGCTGTATCAAGAACAACATGGGCGATATGATCTGGCCGAGAACAGCTGGTACCGCGTCCTGCGGGTAGGTGAAGGACATCCCGTGAATTATCGCGAAGATGTGAAGGCCTTTTACGAACGATTGAGCAAGCTTGAAGATGGGCAACTGGAACAGGGCGGCCTGCCACGTCAGGAAGTGGAGGAAGGTCTCGCTGAACTCATCCGCTAAACGGAGAACAAAACAGGACACACAAATGAATAAGGCTTGTTAGGTGTCTTCACTTGGAGCGGCATCGGAATTGTGGTATGGTTACGGTTGACCAAACCAAATCGAAAGTGAGATGTACCCCGTGGATTCATTGCGAAAGCTTATACAAGACATCTTTGAGCAGAATTCGCTGATTACAGCGACCTGGAGCCAGCTGCGCAGACGGGACAATGTCTCGTATACCAAAGTGCAAGTCAAGCCGGTAACGCTGAAGAATCAGCTGCATTATCAATTCGCATTTCATTATAACAACAAAGTGCTGCACGAGAATTTGACTCCGGCTGAAGCGATAGAACGCATGACTGTGCTGTGCGAAGAGACGTTTCGTCAAGGACTCCTCTGTACGACAGAGGCAGATTATCAAATTTTGATCAGCAAAAAATATAAAGTATCCATTCTGACCAAATCTCCATCCAAAACGTCAGTGGATCTCTCGCATAACCGCAAGAAGCAATACGTGCTGGAAGAGGGAGTCCCTGTCTCGTTCCTGGTTGAGCTGGGAATCATGAATGAAGAGGGGCGGGTATTGGCCCGCAAGTACGATAAGTTCAGACAGATCAATCGTTTTCTTGAAATGGTACAGGATGTCATTCCGTATCTGCCTGAGGGACGCCCGCTTACCATCGTTGATTTTGGGTGTGGGAAGTCCTACCTGACCTTTGCCTTGTATCACTACTTGTCGGTACAACAGCGGAGATCGCTGAAGATTATCGGTCTTGACCTGAAAGCGGATGTCATTGAACATTGCAACGCTCTTGCACAAAGGCTGCACTATGGTGATCTGAAGTTCCTGGTTGGTGATATTGCAGACTACGACGAGCTGAACGAAGTGGATATGGTCGTGACACTGCATGCCTGTGATACGGCGACCGATGCGGCACTGGAGAAAGCTGTTCGTTGGGGCGCTTCAGTCATACTGTCCGTACCGTGCTGTCAGCATGAGCTGTTTGACCAGATTGAATCTCCGGTAATGAATCCGTTATTGTCCCATGGTATTCTGAAGGAACGTTTCTCCGCACTGGCAACAGATGCCATTCGTGCGAAGCTTCTGGATCTGATGGGTTACAAAACGCAACTGCTGGAATTCATTGATATGGAGCATACACCCAAAAATATTCTGATTCGTGCTGTGCGTGGACAGGCGGGTCAAACGGCTGATATGTGGAAGGAATACACGGAGTTCCGTGATTTCATACATGCAGATCCGTACTTGGAACGGGCTTGTGCAGACCTGCTGCCAGGTGGTGCCAATCCGATTTAAACCGTAGAGGGCGATGTAACGGAAAATAATACAGATCGTTCAAACGGGAAATCGACAACCAGCCCAGATTCTTGTGACCACTGCTAAATTTCGCAAAGCGCTAACCATAGTTGGCTGATGGTCTGCCATGTCCAGGAATGGACATACTGGTATGAGGGTCCCGTTATGGAAACGAATAAACGATTGTGCTCCATATGAATGAAAATGATGACGGTTAGACATAAGACAGGAGACCCTATGAGGGTCTTCTGTCTTTTTTGTATGTCATGCGTGCTGAGTGCGAATGAAATGCAGCAAGGGAGATTTGCAACGTTTGTTCGATAACAGAAGATGGGAAGGAGGTAGGCCGTTGCAGCAGCAGAGAGACGGCGATCACATGGTTGAGCATCAGCAGGGTAAGAATCGAGCGGAAATAAAGATGAATGTATGTAGCGCTGTGCCAATATCCGCTACGGATGCAGGAGACCTGAACTTGAGTTGCAGGTTTAAACAAGCGAAGACGAAGACGTTTGGCTTGGATACATCGGCATTAACGATGGTATTGGGCGTGATGGGTACAATCATGTTGTTGGCCGCATGTCTGGGCCGGGGGCTATATTTTCCTTCCGATGTGTACGGGGCCATTTTGTTCTCTTCGGGGAGCATTCTCATGGGAGTGATCATGCTTCTTCTGTTACGTGTACTGCGGAGTAAGAAAAATAATGCACTGAAAAATCGCCTAAGTTGCGATATTCACAGTAATGAAGAAATGAAAATAAGATATTGGCATATGAATCTTAATGGCTGGCCCATCTGGCCCATCATCATGATGGTTTGTTATGGCCTGCATGCTTGTTTGGGTTCTGTAAGCACACAAGGCAGCATGGATGAAATGCTGCGGTGGAGTTTGCTGGCTATCTTTGCCCTGCTCGCAGGGATGCTGGCTTCGTGTGCCCACGGCGTGCGATGGTTCGCCGTGGGATGGCAGGCTGCAGGCAGCCTGCTTGTATTCAGCGGCCTGCTTGCGGTGTGCGGCGTGCTGCCGCTGCCTTTCGCGGTCATGCGAACCGCTGACCCCGAGATCAGCTCCGCCGGTGCGAGGCTCGGGGGACTGCTGCAGTACCCCAATGCGTACGGCGCCGTTGTCGGCATGTACGCATTGGAGCGGCTCGCTGCAGTCGCGCGTGCCATGGGCCGTCCCGTGACGGCCGGGCGCCTTATCGCGGCAGCACTGCCGCTTATGCCCGCGCAAGCCGCGCTCCTGCTGAGCGAGTCGCGCGGCGCCTGGCTGGCGACAGGCATCGCCGCCGCCAGCGCTTTCGCTTGGCAGCGGCGCGGAGACCGCCTGCCGCTGCTGCTGGCCATGGCCGCGCCCCTGGCGAGCGCGGCCTGGCTGTACCGCCAGCTGGCTGCTGCCCAGCTGGCGCCTGCACCCGTGCCCGGCCTGCTGGCACTGGCCGGGGCATGGGCAGCTGCGCTGCTCGGCACGCTGCTGCTGTGCCGCCTGTGGCACACCGGCGCCCGTGCCCGCGCCGCTGCCTTGACGGCCATGGCGTTGGCGGTTACTACCGCCGCCATGCTGGCCGTGTCCTCCACCGCCGAACGACTCGCGGCAGGTGTCGGCACGGGGGTGTCCCGCCTCCGCATGTGGCGGGACGCCCTGGAGCTCTGGTCCGGGGCCGCATGGCTTGGCCACGGAGGAGATACATGGCGCAGCATGTTTCGCGCCATTCAATCCTCGCCGTATGTCGGAGGCGAGGTCCACAACGGCCTGATCGACATGGCCCTTGATACGGGCCTGATCGGCTTAATAATCATCTGTGCCTGGTTTGCTTTTACCATTCGTAATACCGTGAAATACGCAGCAGGCTTAATGCCCTCCGTGCTTGTTTTTGTTTTGCATGGGGCCATGGATTTTGACTGGAGCTTCACATTGGTATGGATGCTGTTTATCTGGCTGGGAGCATGGTCATACGCATATACAAATGAACAGCGTACAGCCACTGCGGACGAGCATGCCATAATCCAGGCGAGAGAGGTACCAGCAGTTTTTACGAATGAACGCTCAGTACAACCATCGCTTCTGTCCAACGGGTTTTCATATCAGGCTATTCGAACAATGCGGACCATACCATGGTTGACTTCCCTGGCCATCCTGATTTGGCTTGGGGGGACAGTCTGGCTGGCGGGGCGTAATGTCTTGGCGGAAGTGAAGTATCGTTTGGCTGGAACTGTGCCGCAAGAAATAATCCAGCATAGGGCAGAATTGACAGCTGCATTTCACGCGAATCCATACCGATCGGAGATTGCCATCTCTCTTTCGCGTACTCTTACAGCCCATGATGCAGAGAAGCTGTTGATGAGCAGCTTGTCCCACTCGCCGGCAGAGCCGCGGCTCTACCAGGAGCTGGGGAAACTAGCAGCCCAAGCAGGGCAGGGAACGCAGGCTGGCAAGTATTTTGAACAAGCAGTTGCATTGAATCGGTATGATACCCGTATTCAGTCCGCTGCCTTGTATTGGATGATTCAAGCATCCCGGCGGGAATGGGCTGCCGGTTACACGGACCGAGCCAGGCAGACTGCCGCTGCAGGTGTGCGAATGTATGAGCGTTACGAACAGCTGAGTGCCACAGTGGTTGCAGGGAAGGCACGTAATGATCGCCAGTTTACCTTAGATGACGATGCTGCCGTTTACATTGCTCATTTACGTATTCTTGCATCGACTGCCGTTCCTCAGGAATGGACCAGACAGACCAACAAACCACCTGGGTAACACCTGCGTCTGCTTCTCTAAAACATGAATTATGGAGGGTCTGCTCAAGGAACGTTTCCTTGTCTCTGTGCGTGCATGTTCCTGTAGGAAAGGCTCTGAATCCTCTGTATTCTACAGACGATATCCGCCGAATGCCTGCTGGAATGCAGCCTGAAGCGGTTCAATGTCCACATTCCATAGAGAAGCTATATCTGCACTGACGTCATTGTTCCACCACTCGCATAATTTCTTTCGATTGTCCCGGTTTTCACCGATCCAGAGCAAATTGACAATCACCTTTCCGTAATAGAGTTCTTCCGCCTGTTTCATCTGATCGGGAGAAATATAGATTTTCAGCCGTTTCGCTGTCCGGTATAGCTCCTTACTGCAAGCTCTGCGAATCCCTCTCGCGGAAGGTAACTTCTGGCTAGGGTTGCTATGTTTGACCGGGGGAGTGCCGGGTGTTGATTTGGGTGACATCTTCTCACGCTCCTCTCCCGATACCATATGCGAAGGATGACTTGCAGGACACTAACCCGGTTCGATGAAGTAGCAACAAACTGCAGCCCTGTGCTAAAATAGGGACGAACATCCATGGTGCTGCCGGGCACCGCCAATCAGGATGAAGAAAGAGGGTCGAGATGGACGTTATTCATAACATTGTCGGTCAATTGTTCGACTGGATTCAGAGCCTTGGATACTTTGGAATTATGCTGGGATTAATGCTCGAAGTCATCCCCAGTGAAATTGTACTGGCATATGGAGGATTTCTCGTTTCACAGGGCAATATCAATTTCTTAGGTGCAATGATCTTTGGTACCGTGGGCGGTGTAATAGCCCAGCTCTTTATTTACTGGATTGGCCGTTATGGCGGCAGACCTGTGCTGGAACGCTACGGAAAATACATACTGATCCAGAAGAAACATATCGACCATTCCGAGGAGTGGTTTCGCAAGTATGGTACAGGTGTCATTTTCACGGCGCGTTTTGTTCCGGTTGTGCGTCATGCCATCTCGATTCCTGCAGGCATATCTAAAATGCATACAGGCAGGTTCATTCTGCTGACAACACTTGCTGTTATACCTTGGACTGCATTGTTTATATATTTAGGGATGGTACTCGGAGACCAATGGGAACATATTAACGAAAAAGCAGCACCTTACATTATGCCGATTTTGCTCGTTGCACTCGCACTTATGATCATTTATGTACTTATTAAATGGATGAATGTTCGAAAAAAGAAAGGAAGTGTCTAGTTATGGGTAAACCAAACTTGTCTCACAAATTCGGTAAAGGTCTTCCGCCGAAGGACTTCATTGAGAGCATGACCAAGAACCAAAGCGAATTTCAAAAGAACTATGACAGCTTCTCATGGCCAAGCGAAGAGGATCGCGAGTTTTTCGAGAGCTTGAACCACCGCGATGATCTGCGCGTTTTGATTTTGGCTGCTGACTGGTGTGGAGATGTTGTTCGCAACATACCTGTGGTGTTCCAGGCTCTGGAGATCTCAGGCATTCCAACCGAAGTTTTGATTATGGAAAATCATCCTGAAGTGATGGATGAATTCCTTACGATGGGCGGCCGTTCGGTACCTATCGTTATTTTTGCGGATACAGGCGGTCATGTCTTGGGCCAATGGGGACCACGCCCTCAGCATGTACAGGAAGTCATGGTTGAATTTAAACGCGAGAACCCGGATCGTGATGCAGCTGATTATCAGGAGAAGATGGCTGTAGTACGTCAGGAAATCGGTAAACGCTATGGGGAAGGAACGGAGTCGCATGCAGTCATTATTCGTGAGCTGCGTGAACTGATTTCGGGTTACTAATCCAAGATGCTTACCATTCGTACATTTACACTCGGTCCGCTTCAGACGAATGCATATCTGCTGCAAGGGGAAGATCCGGGGAAAGCCGTTATCATTGATCCGGGCATGAACCCGGGGCCGCTGCTCAAAGCCATTCAAGACTTGGAAATTGAAGCGATTTTGCTGACACATGCGCATTTTGATCATATGGGCGGTGTGGACGAAATTCGCAAATTGAAGGGCTGTCCAGTCTATTTGCATGATCTGGAGAGTGACTGGCTCACCTCTCCCAAACTGAATGGATCGTTGAACTGGCCGCAGGCTTCACCGCCTCTTTCGACAGATCCTGCAGAATATGCGATGGATGAAGGACAGACCCTCCAGTTTGTTGGGCATACATTTAAGGTATATCATACACCTGGACATTCCCCAGGCAGCGTAAGCCTGCTGTGCGGTAATGATTTGTTTGCAGGAGACGTTCTGTTCCGTATGGGTGTAGGGAGAACGGATCTGACGGGTGGACGGGAACGAGACTTGATTGATTCGATTCAAAACAAGCTGTATACCTTTGCTGATGAAGTGAAGGTATATCCCGGTCATGGCCCTAAAACAACCATCGGTTATGAGAAGCAGAATAATCCTTACGTTTCCGCAAGATAATCGACATTTAAGTGAAGAAAGTCTGGACAAGTGACAATTTTTTCATTAGAATAGCAATTAGTTGTTACAAGCGTTAAGGCATCATCTAACTGAAGCTTTAAATAGCAGTACCCTAACTTGCGAAGCACGCAGACTGTGGTCTATACCCGGTTTGCGTTCTTTTTTTATTTTCAGCAAAATTGGCAAGAAAAGAGTCATCCAGATACAACTTACATAAGGAAAGTTATTGTAATGCAGACAGCTTTGGATCTGAATAGCAAGTACATGGAACGGAACCCTAGAATGTAGTATTTAATTGGTGAAGCATGAGGAACAAGAGAGCGGGGAGAAGAAGTGGAGAAGAAGCGCGTTATACCTTTTGAACGCCGTGCCAAGTACTCAGCAATGGAAGAGACTCGCCGGGTGATGGATACGGGCAAGCTTGAATTAGCAACGGATCGTCCTCAACTACATAGCTACACAAGCAAGGCAATGAATGAACCTTTGGAACAGCAGCAAAATATATGGAGGAGTCACGTTTTGAGCAGCGGAGCCCGCAACCAGCCTTGGTTCGACAAGCTGCGGGAATACCGGAATGAAGTCTGATTGCCCGGGAAATTGTCGGCTTCAGATTTTTTTGTAATTCATTTGAACGTTTATGCAGAGACTGTCGTATTAACACAAGAATGAACGGGAAGCAGAGGTGAAGAACCAGATGGAAGCAGCTGAACTGGAAGAGGTCCGTAGGGCGGCAGCAGGAGATGATGCTGCGCTGGCGGCGCTGCTTCAACGTCATTATGCTTTCGTGTACAAATACTTGGTCAAGGTTACGATGGATCCAAACGCTGCTGAAGAAACAGTTCAGGATACGATGATTCGGTGTATGGAAAACATTCATCGTTATGACGGTTCGTCTGCCTTTTCATCCTGGATGATTACCATTGCTACACGCATCTATATTGACAAGACAAGACGTAAGAAAAGAGAAAATGGCTGGTTGAATATGATCCGTAGTGAAGCCGTCAGACGATTCCGATGGCAGTTTGAGAGCCGGAATGAAGAATGGACGGACGTTATGGATGCCATGACTAGATTAACGCCGGAACACCGTGTTGCTGTACTGTTGAAGCACTATTATGGCTATGGCTATGATGAGATTGGAGAAATGCTCGGTATTCCAGCCGGAACGGCGAAATCAAGAACGGCTTATGGCCTTCGTCAATTAAGAAAGGAGTTGGGATAAGGCATGAGCAGGACGGATGAACAAGATGAGCAAGAGCTCCTCGAACGACTGCGGCAGCAGATGAAAGTGCTGGATGACGCATATGAGCCAGTGAGTGTACCTTCATTAGCCTCGCTGGAAGTGCAGGTCAGAGAACGAAGACGAATCAGACGCCGTAAGAACCTGATCGAGATGATTTTGTTCTGGGTGATCGGGCTGTTGGTCATTGCTTCTGGGGCCCTGCTGTTCCTGTCTGCTCCAGCTCTTTATGTGGGTATCCAGGCTGTTGGTGTAGCAGCAGCAGTGACAGCAGCAATCATATGGGCGGGCAAACACCGGAAGGAGGAGGCTTCTCATGAATAATATGCATTATTCGTTGAATGAGATTTCTCCAATCTGGATAATATTGATTGCAATTCTATTGTTTGTGCAAGGGACATGGATTTTTCAGGATGCACGTAAACGTGGGCGTTTCCCCTGGTTATGGGGATTATGGGGGATCACCGGATTCCCGACACCACTCATAGTATATTGGTTTGTAGTTATTCGATCAGGTCGCAGACGGTCCTAACCATATAATGGACGAATGATAATCTGGTGATAAAAAAGATTTTGCACAAATATGTTGCTTAATTCTAGTAATCGTAGACATCGTTATTCTTTTCTAGTAGACTATACAAATAAATATGAAAGATAGACTACCAGGAGGTTAGACGATGCTGCGATTAGGAGAAAAGGTTGTCATCGTCGCGGATGCGTTTGAGCAGAATCTTCCTGTGGGGGAATATGGTTACATCATCGCTTATGACCGGAATCCGGACAATGCGTTCGATTACGTGCTTCGAGTGCCGCAGGTGAACCGGAACTTTTTTGTTCCATCCGGCGACGTCGATCTGGAAGAGGTTCTGCTGAAGCAGGAAGCTGAGCGGGTCGAGCGAGAAGCGTTGATAGATTACGCCCTTGCGACACACAACGAGAAACTGTTTCATCATCTGATGAACGGAGATATTCAAGCTGTGGAAGAGGAAGAGGAAACCGCGAACGATGTTATGTCACAGGCGGATTTTATAAAGCAGGTTAATCTGCGTGCATGGATTTAGGATCTAGAGAGTCGGCTGATGCCGGCTCTTTTTTGATTATTGCATGAACTCCAAGGAATGGGGTTATTTTGCTTATTGGACAAGTCAGGTCATTTGCATTGAATTGTCGAACCATCTCCCCTATAATGAAAAAAGTTATCTTGGGACTTTAGCCCGTTAAACGAGCGATTCGTTTCAGGCAGTTTCGGGAAGTTGAACGAAATGAAGGAGGCATCCGGAAATGAGTATTTCGAATAATGACGTTCAGCATGTGGCCAAGCTGGCCCGGCTCAATTTGACTTCTGAAGAAGAACAGACGCTTACAGGACAGCTGAACGCAATTTTAAAATATGCAGAGAAGCTGAATGAGCTGGATACAGAGAACATTGAGCCAACGACTCACGTTCTGCATGTCAGCAATGTGATGCGTGAGGATGAAACGAAGGAAAGCCTGCCAATCGAACAGGTGATGCGCAATGCACCGGAAGAAGAAGACGGGCAGTTTAAAGTGCCTGCTGTAATGGAATAACGGATAACCGGAAGGAGGACGAAATACCGTGAGTTTATTTGAACAATCGTTGCCTGAGTTACATAACAAGCTGCACGCCAAGGAATTGTCGGTCAGCGACTTGGTGGACCAAGCATATCAGAACATTAGTGCACGTGAAGACAAAGTTAAGGCATATCTTGCGCTCGATGAGGAACAGGCTCGTTCCCGTGCGCGTCAGTTGGATGACCGGCTCGTCAGTGGCGAGGAGAAAGGTTTGCTCTTTGGATTACCGGTAGGTATTAAGGATAATATCGTTACGAACGGACTGCGCACGACATGCGGCAGCCAGTTTTTGCGTAACTTCGACCCGGTGTATGATGCAACGGTTGTCGAAAAGCTGAGAGCTGCAGATACAGTGACGATCGGTAAACTGAACATGGATGAATTCGCCATGGGCGGTTCGAATGAAAATTCGAGTTTCTATCCTGTGCGCAACCCATGGGCGCTGGATCGTGTTCCAGGTGGCTCCAGTGGTGGTTCTGCGGCCGCAGTGGCTGCAGGCGAAGCGTACTTTACGCTTGGATCTGATACGGGTGGTTCCATTAGACAGCCTGCTTCGTATTGTGGCGTTGTCGGCATGAAGCCGACTTATGGACTCGTTTCGCGTTTCGGATTGGTTGCATTTGCATCCTCATTGGATCAGATCGGACCTCTGACGAAAAATGTTGAAGATTCTGCTTATGTACTGCAAGCAATTGCTGGCTATGATGCTAAAGATTCGACATCTGCAAAAGTGGAGATCCCGGACTACTTGAGCGGACTGACAGGTGATGTCAAAGGACTGCGCATTGCCGTACCGAAGGAGTACATTGGAGAAGGTGTTGATCCGCAAGTTAAAGAGACCATTCTCTCTGCCTTGAAAGTGCTTGAGGGACTCGGTGCCACTTGGGAAGAAGTATCCCTTCCGCATACCGAATATGCGGTGGCTACGTATTATTTGCTCGCTTCTTCAGAGGCTTCTTCCAACCTTGCCCGGTTTGACGGCGTGCGTTATGGCGTACGTGCAGATAACCCGGACAACCTGCTCGACCTGTATCACCAATCCCGCAGCCAAGGCTTTGGTCCGGAAGTGAAACGTCGTATCATGCTCGGGACGTATGCGCTGAGCTCAGGTTACTATGATGCTTATTACCTGAAAGCTCAAAAAGTGCGTACATTGATCAAACAGGATTTCGATGACGTATTTGCCAAATATGATGTCATTATTGGACCTACTGCGCCTACAACCGCATTTAAACTGGGTTCCCAGGTGGATGATCCACTCACCATGTATCTCAATGACATCCTGACCATTCCGGTCAGTCTGGCAGGTGTACCTGCAGTGAGCATCCCATGCGGCTTCTCGGATGGATTGCCTGTTGGCATGCAGATTATTGGTAAAGCCTTTGATGAAACGACTGTACTGCGCGTTGCGCATGCGTTTGAACAAAATACAGAATTCCACAAGCAGCGTCCGCAGCTGTAGACTGCCCGGAACGGAGGAATATTGAAATGTCTGCATCTAAATATGAAACGGTCATTGGACTTGAGGTCCATGTGGAGTTGCATACCAACTCCAAAATCTTTTGCGGCTGTTCCACGGCCTTTGGAGCACCACCAAATACCCATACTTGTCCCGTCTGTCTCGGACATCCGGGCGTATTGCCTGTACTGAACCGTCAGGCTGTGGATTATGCCATGAAAGCAGCGATGGCCCTCAACTGTACCATTGCTGATGTCAGCAAATTCGATCGCAAAAACTATTTCTATCCGGATTCACCAAAAGCCTACCAGATCTCACAATTCGACCAACCGATCGGTGAGAACGGGTGGATTGATATTGAAGTAAACGGAGAAACGAAACGAATCGGTATTACCCGTCTTCATCTGGAAGAAGATGCAGGTAAGCTTACTCACGTGGATGGCGGCTATGCTTCATTGGTTGACTTCAACCGTGTGGGTACACCTCTTGTGGAGATTGTATCCGAACCGGAAATTTCTTCACCGGAAGAAGCACGTGCGTATCTGGAAAAATTACGTGCGATCATGCAGTACTGCGATGTGTCGGACGTGAAAATGGAAGAGGGATCACTCCGTTGTGATGCCAACATCAGTTTGCGTCCGCATGGGCAGGAGAAGCTGGGAACAAGAGCAGAACTGAAAAACATGAACTCTTTCCGTGGCGTTCAGCGCGGTTTGGAATATGAGCAGTTCCGTCAGGCTGAAATTCTGGATGACGGCGGCGAAGTGGTTCAGGAGACGCGTCGCTGGGATGAAGCGCAAGGAAAGACGCTGACCATGCGTGGCAAAGAGCAAGCGCACGACTATCGCTATTTCCCGGATCCGGATCTGGTGAAGCTGCATATTGATGCAGCCTGGAAGGAGCGAATCAAAGCTTCGATTCCGGAGCTCCCTGACGAGCGCAAAGCACGTTATACTGCTGATTACGGATTGCCCAATTATGATGCAGAAGTGATCACTTCATCCAAAGCGGTTGCTGATCTTTTTGAAGACAGCCTGAAATATACGCAGGATGCCAAAGCCGTATCCAACTGGATTATGGGCGACCTGCTTGGTTATCTGAACAACAGCAATCTGGAATTGTCTCAGGTGCCTCTGACGGGTCAGGGACTCGGTGAGATGATCGGATTGCTGGAGAAAGGCACGATTAGCAGCAAAATCGCCAAAACCGTCTTTAAGGAAATGCTGGAGAGCGGCAAGCTTCCACAGCAGATCGTTGAGGAAAAAGGTCTTGTGCAAATCAGTGACGAAGGTGCCATTCTTGCCATTGTAGAACAGGTTGTTGCGAACAACCCTCAATCCGTGGAAGATTACAAGGCAGGCAAACAGAAAGCGATCGGCTTCCTGGTAGGACAGGTTATGAAAGAAAGTAAAGGCAAGGCTAATCCGGGTCTGGTTAATCAACTGCTTGCAGATGTACTGAACCGCTAATCCATCCGGTGAGGCCGGACAGAAAGAGGCTCGTCCCTGTGACAGCCTCTTTTCTTATTTTTATAAGGCAAACACATGTGGTAAATAATCATGTACAGTGTAATCGAATTCAGTTGCGTACGAAGGAGATGAGGGCCAGAATGAAGATTCAATTACTGTCACTGAATGATCTGGAGACCACAGGGCAGCTATGGCGGCTTCAGCATGTAGCCTATCGGCTGGAAGCGGAGATGATTGGTTTTCAGGAAATTCCGCCTTTGATGGATACGATCGAATCTCTGCAAAGCTGCGGGGAGACCTTTTACGGCTGCCTGGATGATGAAGAAGAACTCCTGGGTGCTGTTGCAGTGGCGGAGGAAGAGAAGGACACATTGACGATCACACGTATGATGGTGCACCCTGAGCATTTTCGCAAAGGTATTGCAGCTGCATTAATAAGGCATGTATTCGAGCAGTACCCGGAACTTCCGCGGTATATCGTATCGACAGGTACATTGAACCAACCGGCTGTCAACTTATATACCAAATTCGGTTTCATACCCGTAGAGGTTACGCCGATTGCACCAGGTGTGGAATTAACGACATTTCATAAGAATAAACATTAATTATGTGAATTTTTTGAAGGAGGAATACCAGTTTTGGGCGATCCTTGGTTTATCGATGAGTGGCACATTTTATTGCGATTATTACTTGCCATGCTGCTTGGAGGACTTGTAGGTCTGGAGCGTGAACGTTCCAATCATGCTGCTGGTCTGCGTACCCACATTCTGGTCTGTCTCGGGTCTGCACTGATCATGATGTTGTCTGTTTATGGTTTTAAGGATTTTGCCAATGAATTAAATGTGCGGATTGATCCGGCTCGTCTGGCTACAGCAGTTATTACGGGTGTCGGCTTCCTGGGAGCGGGTACAATCCTGTTTACCGGAAAGTCCATTACAGGACTTACCACCGCGGCTTCGATCTGGGTTGTAGCAGCCATTGGACTGGCAGCAGGCGCGGGATTCTTTTTTGCCTCCATCGTATCTACGATTCTGGTACTGCTCAATCTGTGGGTGTTCAACAAGCTGGAGCTTAGGTATATACGAGGAAACAAGCTGCATGTCGTCACCCTGCATACGTTGTCTGAACCCGGCTTCCTGGAGCAGGTGTCTTCATTCATGGAGCAGGAGAAGATTAAAATACGCAAAATTACTGTCAATGAGCAGGATCTGGCTTTTGCCGAGGTCATTTCGGTTGAACGAAAGATTGAGATTGTACTCCACGTGCATGTACCACATGAACTTAATACAGTGCAGCTGGTAACTAAGCTAAGGCAGTGGGAGCATGTGACCAAAGTATCCATAGAATAAATCGTTAAACCCTCCCTAGGCCTGTTGTGCCGGAGGGTTTTTAACCATATCCATATTTCTTCCAGTTACTCGTTGGGCTCTTTAGGGTACTATCTAACCAAATGCATGAAGAGCGGGAATGCTATTTCATAAGAAAGGAGCATGTCATGAAAAGTAAACATACGTCCGGGAAACGGAGACAAACGGCCAAAACCAAGCCGCTCCGAAATCGGACACATAAATTTATTGCCGGATTGCTCAGTGCGATCATTCCTGGTCTGGGTCATATCTATTTGCGGCTGTATATGAGAGGTCTGACGTTCATGCTGCTTGTATTACTCGACCTGTCAGCGCTTTTGTATTTTTCATCTATTGGCATACAGATTAATGTGCCCCTTTTAATTTTGCTCGCTTTGTTCATTCCAGTGATCTACTTTTACAATGTATTCGATGTACTGCAATCTGCGGATTGGGTCATGATGCGGAGGCGCAGAGCTGCAACTCATGGAAATACGGACAAGCCTCTAATGAACGAACGGGCTGTTGGTGAGGCCTTTATGGCATGGGAGCGAGGCATTTCGTTTGGGCTGCTGCTTATTGTTGGTGGCGGGCTGATGGTGCTATTCTTCCGCAAACCTCGCTGGTTTCAGGAAATGCTCGCTCTGTATGGTGGATATGTTTTTGCCGGTGTACTTATTATTGTAGGGCTGATCCTGTTCGGCCGTGAGATCTGGGTCATGCTGCGCAAGAAAAAAGTTTAGATTAGGAGAATGGAGGAGGGAAAATAATGAACCGTAAAGTCCGGGTCGGTCGCTATACGGCTGCCGCCTTAATCGTAGCGGTCGGTGTGCTGTTGATTTTGGATAAACGGTGGGGAACTGACTACGTATATGATATGGTCGACTGGTGGCCATTGCTGCTTATCGCATTGGGTGTGGAATACATAATGTTGTTCCTGTGGACGCGCAGCAAGAAAAAGACATCAGCTGATGAGCTGCCGGATGAGAAAGTGAAGATGCGCTTCAGACCGGATGCCAAAGGCATCTTGGCTTCCCTTGTGCTCACGGCCGCGGTATTTATTGTGACAGAGCAGGACCACTATATGCACTTGTGGAACAGGGTGAGCCTCAATCTGGGGGCAGCCTCCATGGACTATAGCCAGGCAGCGGGGTACATGCAGGACAAGGGTACGATCCGCGTGCCTGTTGGTATGGATACTTCCGATCTTGTCGTGCAGGGGGTTAATGGAGATATTTCGGTACAGCGCGGAGATACGGAAGAGATAGAGGTGCGCACGGTAGTATGGGTAGATAAGACATCCGAGGTAGAGGCAAAAGCTGTGGCAGATGCATCGTTTGTTGAAACGGACGGCACCAAGGTTATTCATATTACCGCAACGGGCAAGACTTATGGAGATAACGATAAAACACAGCCTCGCATGAATATGACGATTACGATCCCGGATGACCGGCGTTTTAATCTGGACATTCGCACTTCCAATGGAGCCATATTGTTAAATCGGCCGGAGGCAATTAACACCATTGTGGCTGAAACGGGGAATGGACGTATCCGGATTACGAATGCGGTAGGTGACATTACAGGCAAAACGTTAAATGGCGATGTGATTGTAGCCAATGCGATGGGGAATGTTGATCTGGATAGCAACCGGGGAGATATGAAGGCCCGCGGAGTTTCAGGAGATGTAGATCTGACCACACAGGTAGGGAGCATTAGCATTACGGATTCAATTGGTGAATTTACCGCTGAAACACGGAACGGAAATATTACACTGGATGGCGCAAATCTCGCTATCAGGGCTCAGTCTCTGAATGGAAGCATCAGCATCGTTTCCTCCAAGATAGGTGGGGATTGGGATGTATACAGTGCCGTTGGTGCAATCAGCATTTTATTGCCTCATCAGGGTGATTACAGTCTGAGCGGCTCCAGCAGTTACGGTGATCTGAAGACTGACCTGCCATTTACAGTGCAAAATAAAACCATTGAAGGCCAGCTTGGTGAAGGGGAATACACGGTTAAAATTGAAGGGAACAGCGACCTTACCATTAATCGCAACCCGGATGTGCCTTCGGCTGATACGAACAGTTCAAATCCGGAAGACATGGATGGCGATTTGGAGCAGAGCGAAGATAACGGGGAGAATTCCCAGGATAATACCTCTGAAGTTCCGTAACTGCCGCGTTGACAATAAACTTACAATCGCCGTACAATAAAATAATAAAAGGCAAGGTTACATGGAAGGAAAGATTAAACGTCCAGTTCTTTGTCAAGAATCAACTCTGATGGATAAGAGGGTAATGGATCTTGTTTATTCAGGAGAATGAAAGGTAAGGCGGTGGGTTTTATGGCAACACGTGTCCAACATGCGTTGGAGCATCTGAAGACGACCGGTGTCCGTATTACACCCCAGCGCCATGCCATATTGAATTATCTGATGGAATCCATGGGGCATCCGACTGCCGATGAAATTTACCGTGCGCTTGAACCCCAATTTCCCAGTATGAGCGTGGCGACTGTATATAACAATCTGAAGATGTTTCTGGAGGCCGGCATGGTTCGGGAATTGACATACGGAGATAACTCCAGCCGCTTCGATGCCAATGTGACGGATCATTACCATGTCATTTGTGATAAATGCGGTAAAATTGAAGACTTCAGTTATCCTTCGCTCAAAAGCGTTGAGCTCCAGGCGGAATCAAGTACCGGATTTGAAGTCCATGGACACCGATTGGAAGTTTATGGTGTTTGTAAAAGTTGCAGGGATTAAGAGAGATGAATTACAATATTAACGTGCAGAATTCAGTTTGAATTCTACACGTTTTTTGTTTTTTAATTAAAGATTACATGCATGATTTTCACGCGGCAATAATATCTTCATGATTCAGCATGATTAACGGAGGTAGGCGTTTGAGTAGAAAAAGCAGATATACAAGGCAGAAGAAGAGGCGTTCGTTCTGGCCTGGTTTTTTGGGAGCTTGTCTTATTGCAGGCGGTGCTTACTGGTTTATAACGAATGTCTGGCTGAACCAGGTTCACGAGGACCCCAATTGGATCGGAATGAATCAGCCTGTTTTTGTGGATGGTCAATTGATGGATGGTGAAGCTTCGGGAACTGGGGAGGAGCTTAAACTGCCGGTGAACGTACTGCAGGAGGCGATTGATCCTGGCATACGTTACGAAGCGGACACAGGCGATATCATTATAGCGACTCCGCAGCGTGTACTTCATATGAAGGAAGGCAGCACCAAGGCCGAGCTCAATCATAAGGACTATCCAATGTCAGTTGAGCCTGAGGTCATCGGAGGAGAGGCGTACATCCCTCTTAAGCCCTTGAAGGAAGTTTACGGGATTGCCGTACAGGAAGATACATCTACGGGTGCAGTTATATTGATGCGTGGAGGAGACGCTATTCAATATGCGGAGATTGATACCTTGTCATCCAAAGCGGATAAGACCATTCCTTTGTACAAGCGTGGAGGAGAGTCTTCCCCGATTATTGCGGATATGGAGCAGAACGCCCGGGTACGGGTATGGCAGACAGGTGATGAGCAGAGTTTTGTTCAGCTGGATAACGGCTATGCCGGCTATGTGGATAATAAGTACGTTTCCCTGACAGAGAAAAAGGAGCTGGACAAGCCCAAATTCACTCTGACGGCTGCCGAGAAGAAGTGGCAGAATAAAACGGTAAATCTAGTGTGGGAGGCGGTATACAACCGTCAGCCTGACGTCAGTTCTATAGGCAAGATGCCGGGTGTGAATGTGGTCAGTCCAACGTGGTTCCATATTACGGACGGCCAGGGCAATGTGAAGAGCAAAGCCGATAAAGCGTATGTTAACTGGGCTCACCGTTCCGGAATGGAAGTATGGGGACTGATGGATAACAGTTTCGACCCGGATATTACAAAGAAGGCAGTTGCCTCATACGAGACCCGCACGCATATCATTGAACAGATGCTGGAATACGCGCAAACCTATCAATTGGATGGTATCAATATTGATTTCGAGAACGTATATACCGATGATGGACCCAATATTACTCAATTTGTTCGCGAGATTAAAGCGATGGCACGCATCCACGGACTCATGCTCTCCATTGATGTAACTCCAAAATCCAATAGTGAAATGTGGTCCGCTTTTCTGGATCGACGTTCACTTGGTTCCTTTGTCGATTACATGATGGTTATGGCGTACGATGAGCACTGGGCTGCCAGTCCGAAGGCCGGTTCCGTCGCTTCGCTGCCCTGGACGGAGGCGTCTATGAGAAAAATTCTTGAAGAAGATGAAGTGCCTTCTAACAAATTGATTATGTCTGTTCCGCTGTATACACGAATCTGGACAGAGGAAGCAGACGAACAGGGAGAGATTAAAGTATCTTCCAAAGCGGTCGGAATGGATACCGTTGCTGATTTGATCAAAGAGAAGAAACTCAAACCTGCGTTAGACTCTCAAAGTGGACAGAATTATGTGGAGTTTACTGAGGATGGGGCGACCAAGAAAATCTGGATAGAAGATGCCGTTTCTTTACAGGCCCGTGTAGAACTCATTGAATCACTCAAACTGGGTGGTGTAGCTGCCTGGAATCGCAGTTTTGCTAACGCATCAGCATGGAAGACCTTACAACAGGTAAGTCGTTAGAGATAAACGGTTACTGAACTTATCTTTTTTATATGATTCGAAACAATTCATTGTCTGAAAAAACGCAAAAAAGGCTCGGTCTAGATACCGGGCCTTTTTTGTTGTTTACTCGTTGATCTTAGATGTGAAGTGAATGAGTGATACTAGCCTTTTGGACTAATACGGTGATCCGTATCAGAAATAGATGGAGAAGGCGCTTTCAGATGAGGACGGTTTGTGTTCGCTTGATTAGGATCCAGAGTGAGGATGGTATGGCAGAACATACAACGATCGGTCTTGCCGAGCATTTTGGTCATTTTACCGCATTCAGGGCAATCCACTTGAACAGCGCTTGTAGACAACATTCCAGCCCAGAAGTAGATGGCCAGACTAGCCATCATGGCAACGAGTCCGATGACGAGTCCCACGGCTGCAAACACTTTGCCTGCATGTCCCCAAAACACAATTCCGGCAGTTCCCAGTACCATTAGCCCCATGCCTAGCATGGTGAGTAACAATCCCCAAGTGCGAAAAGCATTAATTTTAGCTGATTTAAAAATCATGAAAAATGCTCCTATCGTATGAGTAGTATCGGACCTGGAAAAGAAGGAAACTTTAGTCTGCATGTAGAATTACATTATAACTGACTTGGCGTTGAACTGCCATGAATTGTATGGAGGGAATCGTGGAATTAATGAACCTAGCTTTTTTATCCGGACAGTCGGAAGAGTCGGGGGCAGTTGGGGCTATCGCTTATTCCCATCCGGGTGAGCGATTCCACGGCTCCCTGATTCAGGATTTCGAATTGCTTGTTCTCATTGTCTGTGATACGGATCAAAGTATGTCTGAGGTTGGGCATTACCGTTATGGGGACTTGCGCTATCAAATGATCTACGTGGGGCGTAATCAACTGCAGAGCAGCGTAATTACGGGTGATAATAACAATCTCATGCAATGCTTGATTGAGGGCGAGATCATATGGGAATCAGACGGCGCCTTGAGTGCCTTGAGGGAAGAGCTGTCCGCCTTTGGATTGGAGTTGCGGGAACAAAAGCTGCTGCATGAATTCGCAAGTTTTCTGAGAATGTATGTGGAGGCCAAGCGGCACATTCAGGAAGGACACGTAGTTGATGCTTATTACAGTGTTCTGGAGGCTTTGGGTAACTGGGCCAGGATTGTATTGATAGAACACGGAGTATACCCTGACCATGCTGTTTGGACACATGTGCAGAGTATGGATCGGGCACTTTGGAAGCTCTATCAGGAGCTTACGGTAAGCTCGGAGACGTTGGAACAACGGGTGGAACTTGTTCTTCTTGCCTGTGAATTTTCGGTCATATCCAAAATGGGGGATTGCTCGGAATTGCTTCTGCGGGTAATTAGAAGCCGAAAAGAAGCATGGAGCGTGGACGAACTGGTCCATCATCCTCAATTAAGATTTGTAGGAGAAGATCTCCCTTTAATTCTGCGCAAACTAGTTCTTCGTTCTATTGTAAAGGAATCGGCTGGCTGGCCATCTCTGATAGGAGGCGAAGGGCGGGAGATTCGATATTGGATCGATGCCTGAACAAGGCCATATAGTTTCAATGATTTGGTTTGGCAAAGGGAGGGGGAACCTTCCTTTTTTGTTTGTAATATAAATTAATAAAAACAGGTTGACTCGTACTTATGGAATGTGATACATTATATTTCGTTCCCCAAACGGACTTTTAGAAAAAAGGCTTGTGAGGGACAAGTTGAGAACTTAATGATTTGAAAAAGAATCAAAAAAAGTCCTTGACGAAAAGACACTGAATGTGATACATTATTTAAGTCGCCGCCGAAAACGCGGTTGGCAAAAAAGAGAATCACAAACAAC
>NZ_NPBR01000028.1:0-176457 GCF_002276415.1 Paenibacillus sp. 7523-1
ATGTTGCAAAGCAACATCGTCCTGCATGACAATCGGTCCAACTCGGCTGAGTGGATGAATGTCTTGCAGCCAGTATTGAAAAGAGCGATTAGCTCATTTTGAATCTGACGAGATTAAAAATCTCATTTTGCTTCCGAAATCATACAGTCAAAATGACTTGTACCAATTTCCTCCGCTTTTCGATCTTACAAGTAAGATCGTAACTCACTCGTTGTTCAGTTTTCAAAGATCAAACTTCGTTTCCGACTCTATCAAGGCCGGAATTAGAATATACCATATATCATTATATCTTGTAAAGATATTTCTCAAATTATTTTTTTGAGTTTTCCGTGCCTTTTGCGGCCGGAAGAATAATATATCATTTTGTTAGCCAGCTTGCTAGTTGTAAATTATTCCAGGACTTAAAGCAAGTTGAACTTTAAAGTATTGCACTTTTCAAAAATTCCAATCCGCCTTTGGGTCAGTCTCTAGCTAGTCATTAGGAAGGGAACCTTTCCATAACAAACATTAAACCAGAAATACGCTTCATAAGGTCTCTCGCTTCTTGTTCTGTAATTCGCATTCCACATCCATCTTCATGTGCTTCCGTAAACAAATAGTCGCTTCCGTCCTCATTCAGAAAGCACAGGTCCTCTGGCAAAGAGGGATACAGCCAATCGAGGAAACCATCGGCCTCTTCCTTCAGAATCTTTCCAGAGGCTGGCGTACATTCATATATGTAATAGATTCCTTCTGTGTAGAATGCTCTTGTCCTCGTCATCATTTCTTCCATGGTACAACGCTCAATCAGATACGGCTTCAATCTCTCGAAAACTCTGGCGACTTCCACTGGAGTGTCCCCTCTGCCTTGTCGTCTGTCCACAAGGAAAAAGCGAGCCGTCTTATCAATTAATTCATCAATTAAAGATCTATAGGCATCGCCAGTTGGAGCCGTATGAAAAGGTATTATTCTCATGTCTATCCCCCTACATGTTCAATATCTCTGACTATTTCTACAGTGTCATGCGATTGCATTGTGGCATAGGCTGATATCATCTATTCAATAACAGGAGGCTGATCACATGGCATACGGACCTGGTTCGACTTCATCTCCGTCCTCTGCGGGGTATCCTTATCCATATTATCCACCAACACCGCCACCCCCTTATCCCTATCCTTATCCGTACCCTTATCCATACCCGCCATATTACCCACTGCCTTTGCCCATCCCCTTTGGCGGTCCTTGGTGGCATGGAGGATATCCGGGAGGCGGGTACCCAGGCGGACATCACGGACCATTCCCTGGAGGCGGCTATCCCGGTGGACCACATGGCGGAGGTCCTGGAGGTTTTCACGGTCATCGCTTTTTCCAGCAGGGATAACATTTGGAATCGTGCAGGAGCTGCTACAGGCAGTTCCTGCAATTTATAATTTCACTAGTTATCTAATACTCAATCTCATCCATAATCTCCAGGTTTCGATTAGAGTCTTTCAGCAGGTTAGTGAACGTGTCTGTAATAAAATAAACAAAATCGGGATCATGTACATAAATAATAATCTGGCCATAACTCCCCTGTTCTGACGGGTCAAAGTCCAGCATCAAATACAGGGAACCACCGGCCATTGTCGCAAAGGGAATCCACGGTTTATGAAATAAATAAGGTTTGATCTCGGGGTCAAGTTTGCTGATCTCTTCTGCGGAATAATACTCACTCAGCTTCTCATCACGCTCACAGAAATATTGCTTGGTTTCCCGTATCTCATCAAGTGACATCATGTAAAACGGGGTGCATTCCTCTCTCTCGGCATCTCCGGGATACAGGATATGAAAGGCATAACCGCTACCATCTTTACATTTGTAGAATTCGCGAAAATCTTCGGGCAGCCGGACATCCATCTCGGTTTCAAAAGCAGCCAAACGATCCTCAGAGGCTCCTTTCTTCTCCTGATACTCGTTGTAAAGCTGCCTAATCTCTTCATCCTTCACTTTAACATCCAATAATTCATTCAAATGATTCATCAGTTCATGCATTCTTTCGCGTATATCTGACTTCACAACCTTCTCCCCTTCTCACCATTTTCTGCCTGTTCCCTCACATATTCCTTATATCCCCAGAACGCTTCTTCTTCACCGCCATCTTCAATCAGAATCATGACGGCGTAAGATAGAAGGTCAAGCCATTCTTCCATTAAAGCAATCTGCTCATCCGAAATAAGTCTGTTCCTGCGCAGCATGCCATCAGGCAATATCGCCCACGCTCGCCCCAAATGCATGATGCTCCATAAGCAGGAGATCACTTCCCGGTTTAGTACGGGCTGCTTAAGTTGTGGTGCCAACGTGCGGACAATTTCCATTAACTCGTGAAAGTTATCTTCAATTAACTTTCCGCGAAAAGGGCGCAGGCTTCCCAGAAAGCCGTTCTCCATCTTGGGATGATCCAGATCGTTATGAACAAAGGCATGACATTTCAACAAAAGGACAGCTTCTTCAATTCTCAATGAGCGTTCCCCATTTCTGTTTGCATGTTATACAGCACGCCGCTCTACCATCTTAAAGGCTGCTCTCCACGCCACACAATGAAGCGCTCTACTTCACGGAGTGTTCCTGTTCCAATACTATAGTCATCCATATGGTCAGCATGCAGATCAAGAATATGCACCATGCCTCCAAACGTACCTACAGCAAGCCTGGATTGGTCAGGCGAAAGCGCCAGTGAGTAGATGGTGCTGCCTACAAAATGTCTCCAAACTTCCTGACCCTTCTTATCTATACATTTGAGATAACCATAAGCATCACCAAGAACCATGCCTTCAGGTATTTCTACCGAAGCATAGACACGAGCAATCTCATCCATTATCGGCCAATCTTCTCTGGATTGATTGCCTTCCACTTCACTCAATTCCACCTGCATTGTAACTCCATTATAAAAATGACACGCATTAAACCATACCTTCAGGCTATCTCTGGTAAATAACGCATGATGCGGGTAGCTGGACTCCGGATAGAGCGAATAAGTATGATTACGTTCAAGATCCAGAAGCATATGATCACTGACCTGACTGCCAAACGCAATCCATCGTCCATCCTGTGATACCGTAGCGTGACCCATGGAAATTTGTGTATCCTCCAATTCATGCTCCTCCACCTCTGCAGGATCAGGATGAATTGGAGATACCTTGCCATGTTTCACCAGATAAATTCCGTAAGTGGACAAAATGAGGAGTGCCTGACCTTCATTAAATGGAATAAGCCCTTCAAGTGTACGCTCCGGGTATTCACAGTCTGCAAGAGATTCAATTCGAGGCAGCGCCTGATGAATGGCCGATTGAATCTCGTCCCAGCGGAACATGGCCACTTCTTTTCCTTCCAGATGACGATCTGGATGTGTTATCACCCGAATCCCTTCACTGCCTGCTAGAGCATACTGTGCAGCATCCGGGGACTGACCCGCAAATTGATATTGCGGAAAAGAAAGTACTTGCTCGGAATCCGCAGTATAAACACATCCTTGATCCGTATGAAAACCACTATTGAACACAACGGTACTGTTGTTCAGATATCCGGCTACACACACGGCCTGCATGGATGACTGGAAGGTTTCACTGAAAGGCCATGTCGCTGCGGGCAACTCCTTGCGCAGTCTTTGTAGATCGTTCTGCTCATTGGCCTTCTTCACCATGTCCCATACTTGCGCACTGATTCCGGCTCTTCCGTCGTCTGTCAGTTCGGATTCATCCGGCTCTTCTCCCGCCATACCTCTGCGCACAAAATCATTTACACTCTGGGCATAGCATCTCCCTTCATTCCTCCACTGCTCCGCGATCTGTTCGTTTAACCAACTCATCCATGATTCCTCCACTCCGTGTCAATTCATCATTTTACAGTGATGTGCCAGCAAAAATTGTTCGATGTCATAATCTGTCGTGCCTCGGTTGCCGTCCGTTTCCTCATAGAAAAGAGCAACTTCTCTCCCATACGCGTAATTAAAACGCAGATATCCACCGATCGAAGCCATAAACAGCTTACAGGTATATTCATTTTCCATCACGGCATCCCACTTGAACTGCGATTGGCATAACTTGGACAAGTGGTGGAGGGAGAGCCCTTCCCCGTTATCCTGCAAGTGGTAAAAGGTATGATTCCTCAGCTCATTCCACGGTTCATAATATCTTAGCGTGCTTGGAGCAGCTTGGCAGTAGTATCCACCATAGATCTTATCCAGCATATCCCCAAATTCCGATTCGGAATGTTCCCACAACGTAATCTGTTCATCGTGGCGAGGGAGCCACAGCAGCCCGTCAATCTCCGGATGAATGGCCAGAAAATCTCCATCCACAGAGCTGCCAATACTAATGCACTCCTTCAGCTGATCTTGACTGACAGGCGTATCGTCGGTGTGCATCCAAAAATCACACTCTGCAAAAGGCTTCAATACCTCCTGATCGGGCCGCTGGATATTCATCCAACCCGAATAGGTTCCTTCTCCGTATTGTTCAAGCCACTGACGATAGGATGCAGGCAATGATACAGAATACTGCTGCTCAAAATGTCCAAGCTCCTCCGCAGATACCGGTTTTAACCTATGAGTTACCACGTACATGAACGACATCTCCTATCTTCCAATCAGATCTCTGTCCTATAATTCAAATGAACAATCAGGCAAGCTCCTCCTGAACAATTTTCGTTGTTACGCCTTTACGATTCACGATGCTAATCGAGAATGCATCATATCCATCCCGTTTAACCTGGTCAAAATCCATATGTTCACCCGTAATCAATTCGTAGGTTCCGTCTTCATCCACATCTTCACCGAATTCCTCATCCCATGGAACGTTATAAAAGGCGGACAAGTGAACTTCAAACGTATCTTCTCCTTCTACATCCAGATAAGGACGCAGTGTCCTTTTGCTTAGCTCTTCCTCAGGATAAGTTTCACACAGCATCGCATCATAACCATGTTTGGCTGCATCAATAAGCAGGTAACGCTCTCCGGTCACCGTGTGCTCGGCATATACAATTAACGGTGTCGAATCCTGCCAGGTTATTAGATCATCTTCCATCAAGTCACCATAATAAAAGATATGGAACTTGTCATGCCCATCACTCATTTGCAGCTTGCCTTTCCACTCCACTTCCTGGTTCTCCCCATCCGTTACTTTCTTAATGATCCCTTCCAGATATGCAGGTCCATTATGTACGCCAAACAAATTCATGGTCTCGCCTCCGCTTTATTCATTCGTATCCATACGATTTTCTTTTCTTCATCTACGGTCAGGTTGACATCCACATTCAGCTTATCGTGAAATAGTGCCGTAATGTTCAGGTACGGGTCACGTGCCGGTTCACTTCCTCCGTTATGGGAGCGTGTCATCCCTTGGTGAATAATGGATTGTACCAGATTCCCATCGCCTTTGCCCGTAGATTCATAAGTATAAATCTCCTGTCCTTCTTTGTTGTAAAAATGAAGGAAGGTGGTGTAATCCTTGGCATTGGAATATTCCATTTCCGATTTCACATACGTGGTTTTAACGCTATGGTAGTCCACCTTCCCTGCCAAATAGGGATTCTCATTGTCGGGTGAAATGTCGTACTCCTGATAAGCCAATTGAAAAAGGTAGTTAATATCGCTCATATCTACCCGGTAATACAGCTGGGGATGGTCTCCACTCTTATCCATGGCAGCGAAACTGTTAATAAGCGGCCATGCAGCATACGGTTTTCCATCCACATCTATCGCGAGCGCATAGTCCGATAAAACTTTTTCTTTTTGGAACACGCCGAACGCCTGCAAAATAAAAAAAGCCGGGATCATCAGGATCCCTAAAATAATAGCCAAAGTAAGCATCTTGCCGCGCAATTTCATTCCTTTCCTCCTTCAAACATGTACAGCACCAACCTTAGCCCGTCTTGTGCTGAAGCTTGGTGAGTGTACGCACCATTTGATCCCTGTTTTTTGCTTCCTTCATATATACAGGTAAATAGTGTGATGCTGTTTTTAACGGCACATTTCCACGTCGTACCCGCAGATCAGCGGAAACATACGAAATCAGATAATTTAAATGTGCCCGATTAACAGCCCATACCAATTTGCCTCGAACGTGGTCCAGGAAATATAACTCCATCCCAAAAACGGGGTCTCTCCCGTCACGGGTATCCATAATATATCTTCTGCTAACCGGCTTGCTATGCAGCTCGGCCTGATTGACTGCGCCGCAGTGTGGACAATGGATGTGCGTTGATTTATGTGATACTTTTTTCTCATCTGTTACTTCAACATTGAACCATCGTTCACAGAGAGCACAACTACCCTTGGCATGATACTGATACACTTGTTTCTCCACCCCATGCGCATAACATGACGGGCACTTCCACGTGATTTCATCCTGACATTCTTCAATATACGCATGACCACCGCACGATTGACATGTGACATCCACACGCTCACCTCGGCGGAGTACCCAATAAAAATTATATTTATAGGCCCCTTCGTCCACAAATCGCTTCATTAATAAAACGACTCCTTTCTTGACTGAATTTTATTCGGCTTTCATCCACATGGCAGTAAACAGAAATTTCAACCCTCAATATTTCCCATCCGGCGCTACCTAAAATTATAAGTAACTCCATCGCGTAGTACAAGAAACATGACTATGTCTGCGGAAATTTTGAATATCGAGCCTCTGGGGAATGTGTTTCACGTCACACCTGTCTCCACTGAACTGTCGTACACTAGACATGGCTGCAGCAAGATATTGATTAGTTTGTGAATGATATCACTTAAATAAGGTTGTGTTCCCATGTTCTCCTGGATGAGTCTCATCAAATTGTCTTTCGCATTGGCATTAAGTACGGCCGTCCTATCCCATTGCAATGCTGCAGAAATAGATAAACCGGATCATCACGATACTGCTCCTGTTGACTCAATCAGTCATCAACCTGTTGACCCCATCATCCGTAGAGAAGGCACTAACGTATACATCGAGATGACGGCCCAAGTGACCGATATCGAGATCTCCGCAGGTGTCGTCTATAATGCCTGGACTTTTAACGGCACTGCACCTGGACCCGTTCTGCGCGTAACCGAAGGTGACACACTGATTTTCACTTTGAAAAATAAAGATTCTTCCTTGCCCCATTCTATGGATTTCCATGCCGTACACGCTTCACCAAGCAGCAAATTCGTCGACGTTATGCCAGGTGAGGAGGGTACATTCACTTATAGCACATCGTCGCCCGGAGTCTTCATGTATCATTGCGGAACCAGTCCGGTACTTGCCCATATTGCAAACGGGATGTATGGCATGATTATTGTTGAACCGAAGGCCGGCTACCCTTCTGACGGACAGATTGATCGGGAATACACACTCGTACAAAGTGAATGGTACAAAGAGCATAGCTACGATGCTTTTATGAATGATGAGCCGGATTATGTTGTCTTTAATGGCAACGACTATGGACTGGTCAATTCTCCTTTGCTCGCTAAAACGGGTGATACGGTTCGAATATATGTCAGCAATGCAGGGCCGAACGAAGTTTCGTCCTTCCATGTGGTAGGGACCATTATGGACCGGATTTACACGGATGGAAATCCCCGCAATATCCAATATGGATTACAGACCGTTATGCTTCCTGCGAGCGGAGGTGCAGTCGTTGAGTTTACCGTAACAGAAGAGGGCGATTATCCCATTGTAACTCATCAGTTTAACCATGTATCCAAGGGTGCTTCAGCTGTTTTGCGAGTTACCTCTGATGGCAAGGATCACGGTGGTAAAGCGATGCAGCATTAAGTCCGTCTCCGTGCTTAAACAATAAAAAATTTGAACCCTGCGAGGTGAATTTTGATCATGCTATGTAGTTCTCAGGGTAAGACTCCCTGCCATGTCAAAGTCCCCCTTTTTCAGCACCTTGGACCTGAAGCATCATCCCTGCTCGTTTCCCTGCTGCAATCGCAGGTCTTTCATAAAGGGGAAATGGTCGTGAAGGAAGGAGAAGGTTCAGCTAAATTATACATGGTTCATCAGGGATGTGTGAAATTATCCAAATACACCGAAAACGGCAAGGAGCATATTGTCCGTTTTCTGTTTCCTGGTGATTTCTTCGGGCATGACGCTCTGTTACATCAAAAACCGTATGGATTTCATGCAGAAGTATTGGAAACATCAAGTTTATGCACCCTTCATAGGCAGGATTTTGACCAATTGATAGAACATGATCCGAAGCTTGCTTATCATTTTCTTCTAGCTGTCACCGAACTTCTTGAACAATCTGAAGAATGGAATACCGCCCTCAGTTCCATGAACCCTGAACAACGAATTGCTAAACTATTATTGAATTTTCATGTGAAAAATATAGAGACAAATGGAATCAAGCTTCCTGTTTTTAAAAAGGATCTAGCATTACTGGTAGGCATTACGCCCGAAACCTTGAGCCGCAAACTGGCCATTATGCAGTCCGAAGGTCTGCTTCAGGTAGCTGGGAATGTCATTCACCTTCTTCAACTGGAAGAGCTTCAGCAACGAATCCAATAACTCGGTATAGAGAATCCTGACAGGAAACGTTACATATTTCACACAAGATGTGAGTATCGTCACAGTGCACTATGGGGATCAGGTATACAGTGATACGTAAGAGAAACCACTCTACAGGAGGTTAACAAGATGAGTACAATCGTAAAAATGGACAAACAGGCGATCATGCTAAAAATGGAGGAATTATGCTCCGTGTTATTACAGGATGAAGGTTACCGTGAGATGCGGGAGATGATTGATCAGTTTGCCGCAGATGAGCAGGCTACAGCGCAATATGAGCAGTTTATGGAGAAGCATCAGTCTCTGGAGGAAAAAGAACGTCAGAATATTGAATTGCTGACATCTGAAATGCAGGTGTACGAACAAGAAGAACGTGCAATCTACGATCACCCGCTTATTCGCAGATTCATGTATGCACAGCGTGAGTTTAGCCAGATGCATCAGCAGATCAGCCAGTATTTCACCAAGTCCGTTGAGTTAAACCGACTGCCCAAACCGGGCGAAGTATATAAGGAAGCATGTGGTTGTGGAGGGAACTGTTCAAGCAATCACTAGTCAATGGTCACTGGGGAACAATGTATATGCATTGGTAAGCAAAAGAGTATCCGTACCTACTTGAGCGGATACTCTTTTTTTGCTATGTTGCTTTTTTCGTGGAGATCTTACAGATCAAGCAGTAGGGATACAAGAAGCCCCATGGAAGCAATGAAGCCCACGACAGGACCACCTTCTTCAAAAGCTTCAGGCATCATGGTAGAACAGATCATGGCTATAATACCGCCGCCTGCAAATGCCCCAATGGCCGCAGCCATCTCATCCGGAAGCTGTTCGAGAAAAAGATATCCGCACAAGGCTGCAAGTGCAGAAATCAATAGTACACCAAGCCACATCCATATGATTCTGGACTTGGTGTAATGATTGCCTCGCAAACCAACAGTGCTGGACAAACCCTCCGGGATATTGCTGACGAATATAGAAACGATGAGCACTACGCTCACGCCTTTTCCGGTCAGCAAGCTAGCACCAAGCATGATGGATTCAGGAATGGCATCCATCACTGTTCCCGCAAAAATGCCGAGCCCGCTTTGGCTGCTGCCTCCGGGTTTCGGATGTGCTGAACGTTTACGTTCGGCACCACCCTTACTGGAAATAAGCAGGTCGAACAAGGTATACACTACAGCACCCGCCGTAAACCCTATGGCTGTTGGGACAATTCCGCCATCATTCAATGCATCTCCAATCAGCTCAAATGAAGCTGCCCCAATTAATGTCCCAGTACCGAAGGCCATAATCCAGCCAATCACTCGTTTCGGAATCTTGAGAAACAGTGCAGCAAGTGCACCAATAACTACTGCTGAAGCGGAGATGCCTCCCCACATGAATGCAGTCCACATTCGGGTCATCCCCTCTCATGTCTATATCACATCTATCCTTTCATTAACCTGCCTTGCTGCCGCAAAAACATATCGGGTAGCACTTGCTGCACGATACAACCTATCTTGTCTGATCGTTAGTATTCCTCATCACTTCCCATGTGATCTATGTCACTCGTTCATTTCTAATATCGCGTTATGATAAAATGATGCTGATTAAAAGAGAGTAAACCAAATCAGGAATTGCACCGCGCCAGCAATCTCAATCATACCCACTTTCATCGGACGCAAAGTGCGACCAGCATATACGAATGCTCGAACAGCTGAGTAGATATACGCTAAGCTCATCCATGGATATCCGGCGATGACGGGAATGATGAGCAGGATAATATGCAGTAGACGGGTCATTGTTACCCAGCGTTTGTTGTTTCGCTCCCGGAAGACTGATTTCACAAAGAACGTACTTCCTGTAAAATGTAAAAAGGAAAACAACAGCACGATCGCCATCCGGTAATCCCATACTCCTGATCCAATGAGATATGCTGCTGCACCTCCAAGCGAGAACATCAACATGGCGCATAGATCATTCGTGAGCGAACGCTCAGCCTTGTGTCTGACATGCCAGATATTAACGAGCAATAATACGACCAGAACCGGGGCAAATGCCAGTATGGAAGGATGTCCGATTAACGGGGGGACCAGACATACCACTGCAGCCATACCATATATCACCGCCCATGTGTACAGGCGTCGAAGATCCGCTTTTCTTTTAAGAGATTGCAGCAAAGGGTACGCCGCCAGGTATAGCCCAAGCCATGCCATGAATAGTGGCAAATGCAGCCACTGTGGTCCGCTGGCCATTACGCCTGCCGCAAAAGGCACACTTACCATGGCCCAACCGCCATGTTCATGAGGAATAACAATTTTATGTACTGTCACTTCACCATTGACCTCCTAATTGATAATGATATAGAAAGGAAGAATCATAATGCGCAGGGAAAACAAAGATACGGCAGCAGAGTTTCTTCAACAGTTCCCCATTTTTCAGGATCTAAGTCCTGAGGAATTGAAGCAGGTTGAAGATATCGCCATTTCCAGAAGCATTCATAAAAAAATGGTCATTTTTGCCGAAGGTAGCGAAAAGGAAGCTGTATTTTTTATCCGAACCGGCATCGTAAAAGCATATAAAACGGATGAGAATGGGCACGAGCAGATCGTTTCCTTCCTGAAAACGGGAGATATGTTCCCACATACGGGGTTCTTCAATACCCATCCTTATCCCGCTACAGCAGAAGCCATTACTCCAGCTGAACTGATTGCCATTCCGGTCAGATTGTTTGAACGTCTTATGCTAAATACACCATCCATTGCGATCAAAATTATGCGGGTCCTCGGCGATAAAATCCGCGAACTGCAGGATAAACTGCAAGTGCTCTCCGGCCAGGATGTCCGGAACCGCGTGCTGTCCTTCCTGCTGATGTTGGCAGAGCAGCACGGTCAGCTTTCCGGTCAAAAAATCATTATCGACCTGCCCATGACGCACCAGGAATTTGCCAATTCCATTGGCACGACAAGGGAAACCGCCAATCGTTTGTTGAATCAGCTCACCAAGGAAAATCTGCTCGAAGTCGATCGGAGACAGATCATCATCCATGATCTGCAGGCCTTGAAGCATCAGCGTGATACTAGACCCTAGCATGGTATACATCTAATTAGGAATGAAAAGACCTTAACAAGAGTGGCATGTTGTTAAGGTCTTTTGCTGTATTTATCCTGTCATGTGGCTACTATGCTGAAGGAAGATCCCTTTTTCCCATATCACTGAACATGCCCGCGTAGAACTTTACTTCCCCTGCTTCATTGCGGATCGCTGTAATACTCAGCCATTCCAGATATATCTCTCCGTTTTTCTTCCGATTCCATATCTCTCCCTGCCAGTACCCTTGCTGCTTCAGATCAGCCCACAGCTGTTCGTAGAACGATTTATCCTGTTTACCTGATTTCAGCAAGCTCGGCTTCTGTCCCACCGCTTCATCGGATCGATAACCGGTGACTGCCGTAAATGCCGGATTCACTGAGCGAATAACGCTGTTTGTATCCGTAATCAGGATAGCCTCAATCGTATTTTCCAGTATGCTTGCGGACAGCTGAAGCTTCTCTTCGTAGAACATCCAGAAGACAAGTACCAAACTTACCAGTGCAACCATGGAGAGTGCCATGAATCCAATCGCATAGTGACCTGTCATGCTGTAGAGCAGCGTCAACATTAGTGGCGGGAAAAAGCCACCGAGTCCCCCCATTGCAGATATAATACCGTTAGCGACACCTGGTTGTTTAACGAAATACATTGGGACCAATTTAAAAATTGTTCCGTTTCCTGTACCAGCGCATAAGGCGACGGTCAGGCAGCCAACCGTATACATGTAGATTGACGGCGCGAAGGATAATACGATCGCCGCTACCGTTAAACCACCGAATACAAACATCAGTATTTTAAAAGAATTAAATCGGTCTCCAAGCCAGCCACCGACCGGACGCATAATGGTAGCAACCAGGATGAATCCCGCTGTGCGTATCCCTGCATCCACTTTATCCATCTGAAAGTGACTGACCAGGAAATTGGGAAGGTACACGGTGAATGCTACGAAGGAACCAAAGGTCAGGAAGTAAAATAAACAGAGCAGCCATAATTTAGGGCTACTCGATACCGCTTTTAATTGTTGAATTAGCGGCACGTTAACCCTTGTTTCCTGTTTGTCGCCCAATACAAAATTCAAAGCGGCCATTCCCAGCAGCAAAATGCTGTACAGAAGAACCGTTTTGGACCATCCTATGTGATCCGCAATCAGCGGGGCACCAAAAGCAGACAATGCCGTTCCCAGATTACCGATACCATAGATCCCATTAACAAACCCATGTTTCTCTTTTGGATAATATTTGGGCAGTGAAGTTACGCCTACAGAAAATACCGCCCCGCCAATCCCGAGAAAAAAACCACCTATAATCAAATCCAGAAAAGAAGTGGATCGACTGATCCACCATACGGGCGCGAGCAGCAGAACAAAACTGATCATAAAAATATTGCGCGCCCCATATCGGTTCGTCCAGTATCCAATGGGGATACG
The DNA here is from genome assembly GCF_002276415.1 of Paenibacillus sp. 7523-1. Classification (NCBI taxonomy): domain Bacteria; kingdom Bacillati; phylum Bacillota; class Bacilli; order Caryophanales; family Paenibacillaceae; genus Paenibacillus; species Paenibacillus sp. 7523-1. Next base: position 13,007 of record NZ_NPBR01000028.1, read on the forward strand.
GGCAACGGAGCCAATGAGGACAGGGATGGCTGTAGACCAGGCTAGCTGCGAAGAGGTTAACGCAATATCCTCCTTAATAAATGGCATTAAGGAAGACAGTATAACCCACACCATGAAGCCCAGAATCAAACTTGCCGTCTGTAAGGGCAGTTGGACTTTGCCTTTGTTTTGCATCTACATCGCCCTTTCTTTGTTCGGTTTTGATTTTGGATCCGGATAAACAGATCCGTCACGTCTGCGGTACAATACGTAGCTTCGCTTGAGGTAGCCGAGCGGCATGCTCAGCATATGCACAAGACGCGTAAACGGAAAAACGCAGTACAGGACAAACGAAAGCAGGATGTGTACTTTAAAGTTCATAGGCACGGTCTGCATCAGCGTTGGATCAGGCTGAAATACCATCAAACCGCGCAGCCAAGGGTTAATGGTCGTACGGTAATCAAAGCCCGTATGGTTCATCGCATTTACAGATGTCGCCAATATGCCGGTTATGATGACAACAAGAAGCATGATGAGGGCCATCCAGTCCCCTACACTGCTCGTCGCTCGTACTTTGGTGGCCACATATCTACGCACCAGTAGTATGACTCCCCCGGCAAATGCGATAATCCCCGCAGGCAACCCGCCCGCTATGGCAATCAGATGATAACCTTCGTCACTTAGCCCGATCCCGCGATAGAATTCTACCGGAATAATTAATCCGGCAATATGGCCGCAGATCACTGCGAAGATGCCAATATGAAACAGCAAGCTTCCCCATTTCAGCATGCGTTTTTCTAACATCTCACTGGACTTGGATGTCCAACTGAACGGATTCGTCACGTACCTCCATATGGTTGCAGTGACACAAAAAATGAGAACCATGTATGGTAGAGCCCCCCATAAGAACAAGTCCGGTGTACTCATCGGCTTCCCCTCCCCATCCAGTTTGGCACGGTATGGGCTGCTGCAGAGTGGTCATGAACTTCTTCGTCAACATGAGCTGACTCAGGGATAACCTTCAGAACTTGCTCCAACAATGGACCGTAGGGACTCTTCTGCCCTAATACACTATCTGTGATCGTTACCAAAGACTTATAACAACTCGATATCACTCCAAAAGCATCTTCAGAAGGAGCCTCCGCTATAAATTCAAGCACCATGGGTAAATAATCGGGCAGTTCATTCAATTCCATGTAAAATCCCGCAGCTTCGTATCTGCGCTTTAATTCAATTAGTGCCGGTCCACGGTCTCTTTCGTCACCATAGAGAGCATAGGTTAAGTACAGATTTGATTTTTTGTCAAAATCAAACGTCCGTACGTATCTGTCCTGCCAATGCGTGGAATCCACTGATTCCGCTTCGCCCACGAAGGTCAGAAGAACTTTTTTCATTGTTTCACTCGTGAGGGATTGCACAGCAGTTCGGACACCCTGCAGTCCTTCCCTCCATGCAGGATCTGGATATTGCAGCAGATAGGAGGTCAGCTTGCATGCTTTTCTGGCCTCATCCATTGGTTCATCCGATGCCTGACTCCATTCCGTATTCGTATTGGTCGCCATCGTAGTCGTTGTCTCCTCTCCCATCAGAATACACCGCAGGAACCTGGACCCCCTGCAAAATCAAGCCCGCAGCTCCCTTGTTCCTTGAAGAGATCCGCTACTTCTTCCCGATGAGCAGGCGGGATCACGAAGCGGTCATTATATTTGGCAATGGCGAGCAGTCGGTACATGTCTTCAACTTCCTGCGTGTCCATCCCCACTAGCTTAAGCAATGCAGGATCACTGGTTTTTCCGGTTTGCTGATTCCGCATGTGAATCCGCATTACCGCCATTTTGCGCAGTACATCACGAATTCGTTCCGTGTCTCCTGCAGTGAGCAAATTGGCCAGATATTCCACAGGTATGCGCATATCGTCAATGGCAGGGAAGATATCACTCGCATCCAGTGAACTCCCCTGTCCTTCAACCCGATTCGTGATTGGACTCAGTGGCGGAATATACCATACCATCGGTAGGGTCCGGTATTCCGGGTGAAGCGGAAGCGCTATGCGCCAGTCCACAACCATTTTATAGATAGGCGACTGCTGAGCAGCGATAATCCAATCTTCCGGAATGCCGGCCTCCCTTGCTTCACGAATTACGTCAGGGTCATGCGGATCCAGGAAGATATCCATTTGGGATTCATATAAATTCTGTTCATTCTCCGCAGAAGCCGCCGCTTCAATACGGTCTGCATCGTACAACATCAGACCAATGTAACGGATACGACCGACACAGGTCTCTGAACAAATCGTTGGTAAACCCGCCTCAATCCGCGGAAAACATAAGGTGCATTTCTCGGCTTTGTTGGTTTGCCAATTGAAATACACTTTTTTGTAAGGACAGCTGGACACGCAGAATCTCCAGGCACGGCATGCGTTTTGGTCGACCAGTACGATGCCGTCTTCTTCCCGTTTGTACATCGCTCCTGAAGGGCAGGAAGACACACAGGAAGGATTGAGGCAGTGTTCACAAATTCGCGGAAGGTACATCATAAACACCTGTTCAAAATCCATTTTGATCGATTCCTCGACACCCTTCATGTTGGGATCTTCCATCCCCGTTACATGGGCACCTGCCAGATCATCCTCCCAGTTGGGTCCCCACTCCAGGTTCATGTATTCACCCGTAATTTGGGATTTGGGTCTCGCCACAGGCTGATGCTTTTTCTCCGGACTGCTCGTTAGTTTCTCATATTCATAGGTCCAGGGTTCGTAATAATCGTCGATGGTCGGCTGATCGGGATTGTGGAAAATGTTAAGCAATCGTCTGGCACGTGTGCCCGACTTTAACTCAAGCTTGCCATTCTTCATTTCCCAACCGCCGCGATACCGCTCCTGATCCTCCCACTGTTTGGGATAACCTACCCCTGGTTTGGTCTCCACGTTATTCCAGTACATGTATTCCGCGCCCGGTCGGTTCGTCCACGTGTTTTTGCACGTTACGCTGCACGTATGGCATCCGATACATTTATCCAAATTCATGACCATGCTGACTTGTGCTTTAATCTTCAAGCCAATCCACCTCCTGCAGTTTTCTTATGATGACATTCAGATCACGCTGGTTGCCTGTTGGGCCATAATAATTGAATCCATAGCTTAACTGGGCGTATCCGCCAATCATGTGGGTCGGCTTCACATGAATCCTCGTCGGACTGTTGTGCGTACCTCCACGTGTTTGCGATATTTTCGTTCCGGGAACGTTAATATGTCGATCCTGGGCGTGATACATGAACGCCATTCCACGAGGAATGCGGTGGGTGACGACTGCACGGGCAACGACTACACCGTTCCGGTTAAAACATTCGATCCAGTCATTATCGACGAGTCCTGCCTCTTCGGCATCCTCATGATTCATCCAGATTGTCGGGCCACCTCGGAACAGGGTCAGCATGGGCAGTGCATCATAGTACATGCTGTGAATCGACCACTTGTTGTGCGGAGTCAGATAGTTCAGGACAATTTCCTTGCCACCTTCGATTGGACGTTTGCTGCTCGGATGAAAAGGTGTATGTTTCAGTACAGGTTTGAACGTCGCCAGTGTCTCTCCAAACTCGCGAAGCATCTCATGATCAATGTAAAATTGCTGTCTGCCTGTCAACGTGCGCCAGGGAATAAGCCGTTCCACATTGGTTGTAAATGGCGAGTAGCGTCGGCCGCCCTTCTCCGAGCCGCTGAATGCGGGTGAAGTGATAACCGTTTTGGGTCTGGAAGTAATCTCATCAAAAGTAAAACATTCTTCCGATCGCTCTTCAGCCAAATCCTTCAGATGTAAGGCCGTTTTTTGCTCAAGCGACTCCCAAGCACGTACCGCCATTTTGCCATTTGTTGTTGTGGAGAGCGTTAGAATGGCTTCCGCCACATTTCGGTCCGTACTCAGATCAGGACACCCTTGCCCCACTCCCGCTTGCCTGCGCGTACCCAAAATACCCTTGAGCTTCTCATATTCTTCGCTTGCTGACCAAGAGATCCCCTTGGTTCCAATGGGTTTATCCTTGACCACAGGGCCAAGAGTGATCATCTTGTTATATACCGCCGCATAATCACGTTCCACAATCTGAATGTGAGGCATCGTTTTGCCCGGAACAGGTTCACATTCTCCTGCACTCCAGTCCCTGATCTCGCCATAAGGTTGAGCCAGCTCATCAGGTGAATCATGCAGCAGCGGTGTCGCCACAATCTCATGCTGGGGTCCGTCGAATTGCTGCGCAGCCATCTCCGAGAAGACACGTGCAATCTCCTTGAATGTGTCCCAGTCCGAACGGGACTCCCACTGCGAGGCGACTGCCGGATTAAACGGATGTACAAATGGATGCATATCCGTGCTGCTCAGGTCACTTTTTTCGTACCAGGTTGCCGCTGGCAAAACAATATCGGAATACATCGCTGTTCCCGCCATGCGGAAATCCAGGTTGATCATCAGATCCAGCTTACCCTCGGGTGCTTCGTCCACCCACTCCACGTGTTCTGGCCGGAGTCCGTGATCATCATCGTTCAGCAAACCGTTCGTCGCACCAAGCAAATGCTTCAGGAAGTACTCATGACCTTTCCCCGAGCTGGAGATCAGATTCGCTCTCCATACGAACAGTACTCGCGGGAAATTCGCAGGGTTATCCGGCTGCTCAATGGAGAACTTGAGTTTTTGACTTTTCAATTCGGATGCCACATATGCACCGATTTCGTCTTTCGTTACAGCTCCGGAATCTATAGCATCCTGATGCAGATCAATCGAATTCCGATTGAATTGTGGATAGGACGGAAGCCAGCCCATGCGAGTAGCCATGACGTTATAATCAGCAACATGCTGGAATCGGGGTTCACCCTCCAGTGCCGAAGACAGCTCGCCTACTTTCGTTTCTTCGTATCTCCATTGATCTGTTGCAAAATAGAAAAACGATGTACCGTTCTGAAGACGGGCTGGCCCTGTCCAGTCACGGGCAAAGGCAATTGTCTGCCACCCCTCCGCAGGACGAAGCTTCTCCTGTCCGACATAGTGAGCCCAGCCCCCACCGTTCACGCCCTGACAACCGGTCATAAGAATCAGATTGATAATCGCTCGGTAGATCACGTCCGAGTTATACCAATGGTTGATTCCAGCTCCCATAATAATCATGGAACGCCCCTGGGTATCGATCGCATTCTGGGCAAATTCACGTGCAATCTGCACCACAGTTTCCTGCGGAACGCCTGTAATCTGTTCCTGCCATGCGGGGGTGAAAGGCTTCTCGTGCTCGTCATTCAGCTGACCATTCACTGCATCATACGCTGTAGTCCTTCGAGCACGCCGCATGTCAGAGTTTGTGATTACTTCGGCAGAATCTGCGGAACGTGTCATTTCACGTTCTACTCCGTATTTGGCAAGAACCAGATCATACACCGCTGTAACCATAATCCAGTGATCCTCAAGCCAGATTTGACGAACAGGAATTTGACGTTCCATAACATGTCTTCCCTCGTCGTCAAAATAAGGCAGCTGAATCGTGACCAAGTCATGATGTACCCCTAGAAGAGATAACCGTGGATCAATGGGTTCCCCATTCTCGACCTGTTCCATTTTCAGATTCCAGGTCCCTTCCTCACCCCAACGGAATCCCAGGCTGCCTTTCGGCATCGCATATGTACCGCTGTTTTCGTCATAGACGAGTGTTTTCCAGGCCATATTGTTGCCCGTAATGCCTAAGTCTTCCCCGACAAGAAATCTCCCTGCTGTATGAACCCCGTTCTTCTCCTCAACGATCAGGAGATTAGGAAAATCCGTATATTGTTTGGCATACTGCATGAAGTATTCCGTAGGTTGTTCAATATAGAATTCTTTGAGAATCACATGTCCCATAGCCATGGCAAGAGCTCCGTCGGTTCCCTGTTTGACTGACATCCATGTGTCCGCAAATTTGACATATTCAGCGTAATCCGGGCTGATGGATACGACCTTCGTTCCCCGGTAGCGTGCTTCAGCCAAAAAGTGAGCATCAGGTGTACGAGTCATTGGCAGGTTGGAACCCCAGACGAGAATATACCCGGAATTGTACCAGTCGCTGCTCTCCGGCACATCGGTTTGATCACCCCAAATCTGCGGTGAGGCCGGAGGCAGATCGGCGTACCAGTCGTAGAAACTGAGCAGTGGCGATCCCATCAGGGACAGGAATCTTGAACCTGCGGCATAACTGACCATCGACATGGCAGGAATAGGCGAAAAGCCGATAATCCGATCAGGTCCGTACTGCTTGATTGTATGAATAAGGGAGGCCGAGATAATCTGCGTTACTTCACTCCATGACGCACGAATCAATCCGCCCTTGCCTCGAACAGACTTGTATTTTTTGACCTTATCCGGATCATCTGCAATACTGGACCAAGCCTTGACGGGATCACCATGCAGCTGAAGTGCCTCACGCCACAGATCCAGCAATGCTCCCCGAACGTATGGATATTTGACACGCAGCGGACTGTAAAGGTACCAGGAAAAACTCGCTCCGCGCGGACACCCTCTTGGTTCAAATTCCGGCATATCCGGACCCGTGGAAGGATAATCGGTAGCTTGCGTCTCCCAAGTGACAATCCCGTCTTTCACATAGATCTGCCAGCTGCAGGATCCGGTGCAATTCACGCCATGTGTCGAACGCACGACTTTGTCATGCTGCCAGCGTCGCCGATAGACGTCCTCCCAGTCCCGGTTTTCGGGTGACATCTCGCTCCATCCTTCTGCATTCTTTTCACGTTTCGCAAAATATTTAAGTTTCCCCATCCACGGTGTGCTTTGCTTACTCATTGTTTTCCTCCTGCTAATATGACATGTAGTTTCAGATCGGAATAACATCCCTTGCCGACATTTATCACTTACATCCAGCTAACCTCCAATTTGGGACATATGTCGGAGAGACGGAACACCTCGAATTTCTTCGCCTTTAAGAGCTTTGAGCATGTCATGCGTTTCGGGCTTAACCCCCAGCGCTCTAAGAAACATGGCTTGAACCGCACTGGCATTACCGACATGTGGACGTACGTTGAATTCATCCGACCAATAAAGGCAGGGCTTGATATTGCCGTCTGCCGTAAGTCTCAATCGGTTACATGTACCGCAAAAGTGACTGCTTACAGGATGAATCAGACCGAATGTGCCCGCCGCTCCTTCAATACGGTAACTATCTGCCGGTCCATGGCTATAGACATCACAGCTTTTGTAATTCCAGCTGTTCTCACATGTATCCAGTACATGCTGCAGTGACATAAAACCCGATTTCCAGGCTTCTCCGCTCTCCCCTATGGGCATGTATTCGATGAAGCGAACATGTATCTCTTCATCGAGAGTCAAGCGCAAGAAGTCCTCAACCTCGTCATCATTCACGTCTTTCATAAGCACCACGTTCAGTTTGATTGGCTGCAGACCGGCTTTTTGGCTGGCTCTTACACCATCGAGCACCCGTTTCAGCTTGCCTCCCCTGGTAATTCGGGTAAACCGTTCAGGTTGCAGGGAATCCAGACTGATATTTACTCTTGTCAGCCCGGCTTCTTTCAGACGATCCGCGCATGCGGCCAGATATATGCCATTGGTTGTCATAGCGATATCCTCAATGCCAGGAATCTCAGATAAACGGGAAATTAGCCCATCAAGTCCTTTTCGGACAAGAGGCTCCCCGCCGGTCAGACGCAATTTCCTGATCCCAAGCGGAGCAAGCGCCTGAACAACCGAGACAATTTCTTCATGTGTCATGATCTGATCCGGTGGTTCAAACTGCATCCCTTCCTCCGGCATGCAGTATACACAGCGCAGATTACAGCGGTCCGTAACCGAGATGCGCAGATAATCATGAACTCTTCCAAAAGGATCAACCAGTCCAGCTTGCATCTCAAACTCCCCCTTCCTCTGGGTGTAATTTCACTATGGCGGGATGGAGGGATTCACCTTTCCTCTCATCACTTGTCATCTTGTCGCTAAATATAAGGATGTCTCTGTAACGTAACTGTGCAAAATATCACAATGAGTGAAACATAATGCACATGATCTATATCTCAATCTCCCGCAATCCCGGTTCCAAGCAGGAATCCGTAAAAAATGAGGCAAGATTATGACAAAACAAAATGTGTGAGCACGCTCACACAGGGGACCGTACATATTTTCTATACTCAGTTTGCAACACCACACTAAACCGATCCAGGAGGAACAACCTATGAACACATATGCAGCAACAATTAACGCAACCGAGTATCCACCGCATCTGAAACATAAAATCATCTTCGAAACGTTCAAACAATTGCCGCAAAATGAGGCCATGCTGCTTATCAATGACCATGATCCGGTGCCTTTGCGATTTCAATTTCAGTCCACTCATCCAGAAGGTTTCACCTGGGAATATATCGAACAGGGGCCATCTGTCTTCCAGGTCAAAATCAGTAAATTGTAAATGGATGGACCAAACAGAGCACGAACTTATAGGAATGGATGTGAGCCATATGTCTTCAACGGATAACCGAATCATTGAACTCGATGTCCGGCCGCATTTAAGCAAAAAGCTTGAGCCGTTCCAACTCATCATGAACACCGTCAAGGGGCTGGACCCCATGGATGTTTTTGTGCTCCACGCTCCTTTCAAGCCGACACCCCTGCTCGGCATACTAAAAATGAGAGGCTATTCCCATTCATCGGAACGAGTCAATGCTGAGCACTGGCGTACCACATTCGTACATCGGAAAAATAAAACGTGGTCCAAGGAAGGGACGTTTCATACTGCAAAAGACCTGAACCAGGAAGAAACTCCTACTGGCTGTGCCGGAGAGCCTGACTCAACTGAATTTACTTACAGCTCTGATGAGATGCCCCTGTCCCCAACCATCACATTGGATAACCGGGGATTGGAGCCGCCACAGCCAATGATGAGAACCCTCGCCGCACTAAAGCGCTGTGAGCCTGGTCAAACGGTTCTCATCCATAATGACCGTGTTCCTGTATTTTTGATGGAAGAACTGAATAATCTCGGATGCTCTTACACCGTAGAGGATCAGGCGGATGGTACAGCCAAGCTAAGAATCGTAAAAGGATAAGGGAGGGTAACGCCATGTCCAGGCTGCCATTTTGGTTTATCGTAACAGGCATCCTCGGATTTATCGCGTACCATGCGTTTTCCCTTCTGTCCCTGACAGGCTGGCTTGGTGATGAGTTACGAGGGCCGGAAGGATGGTTCCATGCCCATCTGTTTGTCTTGGGATGGGCGACCATGCTGGCCATGGGGGCTGTATATCAACTGATTCATGTGATTTTGCAATCGGATATTTATAGTACACGGCTTGGTTACATCCATTACGTGATGTTTAGCATTGGCGTCACTGGCATGTTGTATGGATTCATTCAGGCAGATGTACGCTGGCTTGCAGGTTTCGCTACCTGTGCCCTGATTGGAATTCTGTTGTTCGGATGGAATATGGCGGTCACGTTATTTCGAGCAGCGCAATGGAATCCGATTACGGTAAGTACGGCTTGTGCTTGTCTTTATTTGGTTCTTACCGGCCTGACGGGTATGTTAATGGGCTTGAATTTTGCATTCGGACAATGGAACGGACTGCATGAACGAATATTCGGGGCTCATATCTGGATGGGGACCATCGGGTGGTTCGGCATGTTAATTACAGGATTCAGCTACAAAATGCTGCCCATGTTCTATCTTTCGCACCATTATCCGGTTCGGCTTCAAAAGATAGTCCTGTTGTTGTGGAATGCAGCTGTCATTACAGGCGTTGTGGCATTTCTAGCTGATATGAAACGAGGCTTGCTCTGGCTCGCACTCCTGCTGCTGACAGCAGGTATGCTTGTGTACGTCTACCATTTGGAACAAATACAGGAGAAACGTCACAAAAACAATCCCGGCCCAGGCATACGCTGGTCAGTCTATGTAAGCCGTGCACTGGCAGCATTAATGGTCGCTCTGTTGATCTATGCATCACAAGGACCGGAACTGCTGCTTCATCCGCGGGTAGTCCTTCTGGCAGGCTGGGTCTATCTTGGTGGATGGGTCTCATTAACCATTCTGGGTTATGCTTCGAAGATTGTCCCCTTCTTATGGTGGACACACAAATATGGCAAGCAAGCCGGAAAACCAGGAACACCTCTTATGGCTGGTATGTTAAATCAGCGTCATGTGAGCTGGGGTTTGATTGCCATGGCTACTTCCAGCCTTCTGCTTGTCAGTGGGGTATTGATCAATCTGGCAGAGGTGATGATGGTCGGTGGTACTCTTTTATCGATTTTCTCCATGGCTTATATCTTCATGATCGCAAGGGTGTTCCAACATTAAGAATAGAAATGGAGCGTGGAACATATGGAACAGACGCAACAGGTAAACCCACTGCTTGTGTACCTTAAGGAAGTATACGACCCGGAGCTAGGCGTTAACATTGTTGACCTTGGGCTCGTATATGAAGTGCAGGAGGAGCCGGAACGGGTCTCGGTCCGCATGACCTTGACTACACCAGGCTGCCCGCTGCATGATACGATTCTCGGTGCTGTGAAATGGGTACTGCAGGAGCATACAGACCATAAAGATGTAGATGTACAGTTGGTATGGGAACCTCAGTGGTCTCCCGATATGATGTCGAAAGAAGCCAAGGAAATGCTCGGATATTTTTAAATGGGTAATCCAAGTGGCTCCTGATGAGCATATAGACACGATAAAAAACGTACTACAACTCTGCATACATGAGAGTGTAGTACGTTTTTTGCTAGGTATACGTTTTGATAATTTTTATGAAAAATCTACAGGCCTTGAGTGACTCCGAACCATTTTATATGTCACGGGCGTACGATTCATCGGGCACCTTGTTTAATACAACAAACAACCGAGCTTCACGGTTTCCCGTGTTATGGAATGCAAATGTGTCTTCTCCACTACAGCAGATTACATCTTCCTGTTGTACTTTCTGTTCGACTCCATCCAATATAATTGTTCCTTCTCCTTCAATAATAAGAACCAGCACATCCGATCCAGGATGTTTATGGACAGGCAGTTGTTGTCCGGGCAGAAAATGCAGCGCAAACGTGACCCCACCATTCTGCTGAAACAGAATGCGTTTGGTAAAACGTTCGGTCTGAAACTCCTTGACGGCTTGCAAAGAAATCTTGCTCATGATGATTCCTCCTTCTCTAATCTTAAGATGAATTCATCATAAAGTACAATAGCCGGGATCACCTTGATTAGAATCAAGGAATCCCGGCTGGCTCAATGATTAAGTGTTGATCAGCATTGCCCTCAATATGATCTATACCATCATTTTTCTCAACGAAGAGATATATTTTGCACGAATAACAAAGAAATAAAGAGTCTGTGCCAACAAAAACGCACCAAACACGGTTAACACAGGAACGGTATAGTTGGCAATCCCGAATTGAGTCAGGAACGGTCTAACCACAACCAGTGTTTCCACAATCGAGATTAAAAGGGGAAAGAAAAAGAGAATTGCAATCTGTTTCGTAGATGATCTCTTCATCTCCTGGAAACTGAGTCCCATCTTCGAAAGCGAACGTACCATTCTTCCATCTGCTTCGAGATCCGTGTGCAATCGGAAATATAGAAAACTGGCTGATGAGATTGAGAAAATCAGACCAATGAAAATACCCAAAAAGGTAATCAGCGCTGTCGTCTGTCTGAATTCCTCAAAATCCGTATAACGAGTCGTGAAATAGCCGGAAAACTCCTTATCCGCAGAGTGTTCCCTTATTACTTCATCGATGTCTTTCAAACGATGACTGACCAGAGCTTCGGATGAATCACGATCCGGTACAGATTGGCCCCATGATGGGATTTGATAAAGATATTTGCCTGAAAGCACTCGCTTATCCATGGATTTCGTGAGCTCGTTGTATTCCTCATCATTGATTACCACCATCGCTGTTGAATAGAGAAGATCGCCAAATACCGGATCCTTTTCAGTATGCTCTATATTGAGCTCAAGAGTCTCTGATACGGTATTTAATACGAGCTGCTCCCCAATCGTATAAGGATGAAATCTCTCATGCTCCAGCGGCCTGTCCTCATTTCGAGAGTCAATGAAAATTGCTGCGTGATCTGTCAGCGTATACGTCGGTTTCTTCCGTATGGTATTCAACGCATTGTACTCACCTAGTGACAACAGTGTTACCCCGCTGTCATTCGTGCTCGCATAAAAATACTTCAGGTAGACTTCCTGATATTCCAGATTTGCTTCATCAAGCACTTCATTAACTGGAGCCATATTGGGCTGATCTAATGCACTGTATACATTGTAACGAATCGGGAACGCATTGTCCTTGAATACCTGGCGATTTTGCTGATCCAGGGATAGGATGACTACAGCGCTCATCGATGCGATGGCAATCACGACCGTCACCATAAACAGCATTCGTGCATTGTCCTTAATCTTGTAACTCATCTCCGAAATCCACAACAATCGAGTTCCGTGCCACACCCGCTTACGGTTGCGTTTCATTAATCGAATAGCCAGAACCGAGAGCTGAGAGTAGAAGAAGTAGGTCCCGGCTATACCTGCTACCGCAGCGATCAGTATATTTCCACCAGATAAATCACTGTATAGAGCTATAAAACCAGCCGACAGTAAGGCCAGCCCTATAAGGGAGAGCGGCCAGGATGCTTTGGGTTCCTTTTTGGGTTTACTCGTACCTTTTAACAACTCAAGCGCCCGCTTGTTACCGATAAAGAGCAATGTGAACAGGGAAATACAGAAAAATAACAGCAAAAAGGCACCCACCGTAATCAAAATTGCCTTTGTCGGGAAATAAAAGGGCAGATCCTCCATACCGATAAACCGTGTAGTGAGCATAAGGAACAGCTTGGACAACAACATGCCACCACCTATGCCAGCCACAATGGACAGGGAACCGATCAGCATATTTTCCATGATGACAAGTCTTCGAATCTGTCCTGGTTCTGCACCCAATATGATCAAGATGCCGAATTCCTTATTCCGTGATTTTAGAAAGGCACCGATGGAGTACATGACGAAAAAGATCGCAAATACATACACAATAATTGAGGCGATTTGCATTCCAGACGCCGTTGTCTTGCCAATCGGCATATTCGCCACATAAGGATGATAGCTGAATACCGCATAAGCGAAGAAGATCATAACCATGAATACACTGCTCAGAAAAAAGGCAACATACGCCCGTCCATTCCGCCGAATATTATTAAACGCGAACTGAGGAAAGTTCATGTGAATTACCTCCCCAAAAGGATAGGGTATCGATGATCCGCTGGAAGAAGGTTTGACGGTTATCCCCACGGTGGACTTCTGCAGCAAGTTTCCCATCCTTGATAAAAACGATGCGATGACAGAAACTGGCGGCGAGTGGATCATGCGTCACCAGCATAATGGTCGTTTTCTCCTGCTGATTAATCTGTTCAAGTGATTCCATCACGGCTTGTGAGGAGGTGGAATCCAATGCCCCTGTTGGTTCATCCGCGAGCACGATCGATGGCATGTTAATCATGGCTCTGGCAATGGCGGTACGCTGCCGCTGTCCGCCTGAAATTTCATAAATGCGTTTGTCTAGAATATGATCAATCCCGAGCTGGTTCGTGATTCGAGTCAACCTGCTCTCCATTTCCCTATACTTCACCTTGTCGAGCGTTAGGGGTAATACGATATTCTCTGCAACCGTCAGGGTGTCCAGCAGATTAAAATCTTGAAAGACAAATCCGAGTTCCCTGCGCCGGAACATGGCGAGTTCTTTTTTTCTCATTTCAAAAGGATTTTTGCCGTTAATGAGCACTTTGCCCGAACTAGGCTCATCTATCGTAGATACCATATTCAGCAACGTCGTTTTGCCACTTCCTGAAGGACCCATAATGCCAACAAACTCACCCTGTTTAATAGACAGATGAATATCGCTAAGTGCCTGAGTTTGTACTTTACCCTGGTAAATTTTATTCAGTGCCGAGACCTGTAACATCTCCATATCTATTTCCCTCCAATGGAACCAATCTTATTGTTCCTTGATCTTATCTTTATCGTAACCTACCTCCCGCATCGCTGCTATCGAATAACCTTAAACTTTCCTTACAACAGCTTTAAGATTATGTTCCCCTTGCACTGCAACTGTTTTTATCTACAAAAAAAGCACCTCGCCCTCAGGCAAAGCGCTCTACTTTTGATCCGCCCAACTGAAGCGGACCAGTGTCCCTTCGTCCAGTTTGGAGAATAGTTCAACCTGGTTTCCCAGACGTGTACTGATCGCGCGAACAAGATATAACCCCATCCCGGTGGACTCATGATACTGCCTTCCCCTCTCCCCTGTGAAGTAAGGGTTAAACACGCGATGAATGTCTTCCGCGGATATGCCAATTCCTTCATCCTGAATGTCCAATACGGTTCGGTCACCCTTAAGGTAGGCGGTCATAATGACCTTTTGGCCAGATCTGCTGTCCGAGTAGTTAACGGCATTGGTCAAAATTTGGGTAAACATAAAACGTAACCACTTGGCATCACTGTATATGTGGAGCTCCTCTTTAATCCGGATGTCCGGTGTGATACCTTTGCGAATAAACAGGCGACGATTTTCAGCAATACTTCCTCGGATCACTTCACCAAGAGAGAGACGCTCTACACGAAAGTCTTCTTCAAACTGCTCCAATCTGGAAGAATGAAGAACCATCTCCAGCCCTTTGCGCATTTTGTCCAGTTCATCCTGAATGCTGCCAGCTGTCTGATCCTCTACATCCTCCAGTGTTAATTGAATGATCGACAATGGTGTCTTCATCTGGTGAACCCAGCGATTCATAAAAACGACCTGCTGCTCGTTTCGAGTACGCAGTTCACCCATTTCTTGCTGTTGATTTCGTTCTTGTTCGTGGAGTACCCCTCTAATGGCTTGCGCCATTGGAGCATAACCCAGCGGCTGAAAAGGTTCCCTGACCAGATCGTTTGGCTTTTGAAGCGCGCGATAGACATGATGAAGCTGCGCATAACGCACAATCAGATACACGACAAAGATAACCGTGCTGATCAACATGCCGTACAGGACAATACGAATAGGACGAGCTTCGCCCGAAAGCCAGTATACTGAAGGGACTATCAGCATCTGTAGCAAAT
The DNA here is from genome assembly GCF_002276415.1 of Paenibacillus sp. 7523-1. Taxonomy (NCBI): domain Bacteria; kingdom Bacillati; phylum Bacillota; class Bacilli; order Caryophanales; family Paenibacillaceae; genus Paenibacillus; species Paenibacillus sp. 7523-1. The sequence continues at coordinate 28,101 of NZ_NPBR01000028.1, forward strand.
AAAAGCCAATCAGGGGTAACTGGTCTCTGAAGAAAAGTTTCATTTACAATCCCTCCTGAGCAGCCGTGCCCAAATCGAGTAAACGATAGCCCGCTCCCCGCACCGTCTCCAGCAAATCCTCTACACCCAGATCTTTCAGCTTGCGACGGACTCGGGTAATATACACATTCAGTGTATTATCATCGATAAAGTGCTGATCTTCCCACATCAGCTCAAGCAGTCGTTCGCGGCCCACCACCCGCCCGGCCTTGCTCATTAATGCTTCAACCAGGACAGATTCTTTTTGGGTCAGCTCCACAGTTAGATTTTGATGTTCAAGTACGAACCTTTCGGGATACAGCACCAAGGGTCCATTTCGGACTTTTAACTCTTGCTGAGCTGCAGCATATGTTCCGTACGCCCTACGCAGCTGGCTTCGTACCTTGGCCAGAACCACTTCGTATTGGAAAGGTTTGGTGATATAATCATCCGCACCATGTTCGAGCGCCATAACCTGATCCATTCCGCTGTCACGTGCTGAAATAAATAAAATTGGACATATGGAATGCGTGCGGATCTGTCTGCACCAATAGTAACCATCAAATTGCGGAAGGTTCACATCCATCAGGACCAGATCCGCACCGACTTCCAAGAATTCATCCAGAACATGACGGAAATCATCCACGACATATACCTGGAAACCATTTCGGTTGAGATATGATGACAATAAGCCTGCGAGCTTAGCATCATCTTCAACCAATAATATCGATTGCATTGTATAACCTCTCTTTCCACACCAGAATGCCCTGTTCACATCTAGTATCCCATTCTAGACCGAAATGGCCCGGAAATAAAGGATCAGACAACGAGACGTCCCCGCTTCTCTGCAAGACCAATGGTGGCCTCCACCCCGGAATTGAATTCGAGAAAGTCCTGTTCCACCCCATCGCTAAATATGACCCCATCCTCGGGCATTTGCGATACGATCCGCAGGGGCTGTTTCGGGTGAACCTGACCAAACACCAGGTTAACTGCTGTTGTCCGGCTCGGGAACGGTTCACGAACTGTAAAGTACAAATAGGGCGCATCCCACCCAAAGTTCTCCCTTTGATTCCCTCGGGCAACCGGACTAACAGCGTTCACATCATCATTGATGTGCATATGCTTCCAAGCTTCGGACCCCACAATACCGGCTGCTCCAGCCAACACACTCTTGAACCAGCCTGTCGATCCGAGCCCGGTGGAAACTATAATACCGCTCGATGACTGCTGTTCTACCGAGGAACCCAAACGGACCTCATACCTGGCTGAGACATGGGTCTTCCGTCCGATGAACAGATCGTTAACCCCATACAGAAACTGTCCATCGTTAAGTTCCACTTTTGCCAAAGTTACTTCTTTCAAGGAACGCTGTTTACGCATCACATCCGGAATAATCATCTTCAGATCCTCCACCGTAAAAGGAAGAAGTACGCCATCCCATCGCATGGGATCGGGATTCACACCGATGAGCGGCTGTTCCGTCACATATTTGAGCGTATTCGCCACCAGTCCATCCTGCCCTACAACCACAACGATGTCCTGTTCTCCGAATATAAAATTGGGCACATGTTCCCGGTCAATGGTCTGTACCCGGCCGAGTTGACCCAGCTGATGCTGGGCCTGCTGCACGGAATGTCGATAACGTCGATCCTCTTCAATATAATCACTGAAATCGGCACCAAGACGTTCAATGTAAAATTGGGCCTGCTGCACCGTGTTATAACGCACTACGAGTTCTTCCAATCTTGTTCTGCGTTTGACCAGAATCAGCTTGGCATCGCCAAGATGGTTTTGGTCAGCATGCTGTGTAAGTGTAGACTTATTGGAGTGCCCCAGTCTCATCGTACATGGCCTCCCCTCTCTCTTCCAGGTGTCGACATTAAGCCTTGCAGCAGATCAGGTGAAATGTTGAGCTGACCAATTTTCCCTGCATTCTCTGCCAACTCCTGAAATGCCAGGGCAATCAGTTTATCCGAATTCATTCCCATATTGGCCATTGCTTGAAGTACATTCGGTTCAACATCCTGCAATGATCTCATAACGGCAGCAATTTCATAGGCTTTCGCATCCGCTTCAGCATTTTGGTTGGCAATGGTCAATTCAATGAGCTGCTGTTTCCGTTCCTCCATGGCCGTGTTGAATTGAAGCTGCTCCTGCTCCATTTCATTTTCTTTCTGTTTGACCGAACGCTCCGCCTGTAATTGTGTCTCCCTGATCTGCTGCTTTTTCGTTTCCACGGCTATTTCCGTATTAAGTTCGTTTTCCTTCACTCGTCTCTCCTGCTCAATGGAGGCATTGCGGCGCACATATAAAGCCTCATCCGCTTGACGTAAAATTTCTTCCCGTGCCTGTGCCTCCAGCGCCCGCATCGTTTCCTTATTCGGCAGAATGGCCAGTATGGATAAACTCATCAGCTCAACGCCCAATTTTTCAAGCTCCTCACTTTGCACCACTTCGCGCTTCATGCTGCTTGCAAGCCGTTCACTGGATTGAATGGCCTCCTTCAATGGCATCTGCTCCAAGTGCTTCTTGGTTAATACTTTGGCAGTCGTAATCACACGTTGATCAAGCTTGCCAGGATCGTCAGAGATATATTTGTTTTTGCGTAAGTTGTACGTGTAATTTAAGCTTTGCGTTATTTTCAGGTAATCCACGATGCGGTAGCTTAATTGGCCCTGAACTGTCACCGTTTGATAGTCCGCCGTAATCTCTTCGAACATAAACGGAACATCGACGGATGATACAGGCAGAACAACAACCGACGTTGTAGGCTCATAATAATAAAAGGACAGTCCTACACCTTCGCGCTGCACCTTGCCGTTTTTAATTTTCATTACATATTCACTGGGTTGAAACTTCACGAACCGGAATCCAAACATCGCTCATTCCCCATTTCTTAATAATGTCATTATGATATTATCGAAATGATAACAAACAAAAATGATAATGTCAATATGACATTAATGAATTCCTAAAAAAAAAGAAAAGACCCATCTCTTGGCTGCAGCCTTAAGACAGGTCTGTATTTCATTGCTTCCCTATTTCAATATAGCAGTTCCATCATTCTGGCGACGACAACAGCACCTTGTGCACGGTTAGCCGTCTGTTTGGGAGCGAAGTTTCCATCGCCCATGCCCTTCAATAAACCTAACTGCTGCATGGATGACACGGCTTGCTTCGCATAACCTGAGATACCTTCGTTATCCCTGAACTCCGCACCAGTGGATACATCCAAATCGGACGTTTCATCATGCTTCACAGCATTCATGGCACGTTCCAGTATAACCGCCATTTCTTCACGGGTAACCCGTTCATGCACTCCAAAAGATCCGTCAGGGCGTCCCTGAATAATGTTCATCTCCGAACCAAGACGAATCGAATCTGTATACCATTGTCCTTCGGATACATCATTTAGCAAATATCCGTTTTTGTTCGGAATATGAGACTCACCAATTCCCTGAACAACCATATGCAAGAACTGGGCTCTGGTCAGCTCACCCAACGGCTCGAAACGGTCACCGGACATCCCGGAGACAATTCCTTTAGCATACAAACTCTTCACTTCATTCACTGCCCAAGAGTGTGCTTGTATATCCGTCAGAGGCACATTCACCTCTCCAATAATGAATGAACCGGATTGAAGCGGCTTGAATGTCATGACCTGTGCAGAATCATCAAATGCGGAATACAGGACTGTCTTCATCTGACCATCTGGCGATATGGATTGAACTATGGGAACTGTATTCGCTGTCGCCGGTTTAGCTATACCCGCAAATGCGACCTCAATAGCTCGACCCGTCCAAGGCAGCACTTTGCCATCCACCAACAGTTTGACATCGATAACGGAGTGATTACCAATCACTGCTTTTTGCTGCTCGGACAGATTCGCAGTGGACCCCTTCGATATCACCACATCCAGTGTTTTGGCGGTCGATGCATGGATCTCCTGAAGTGATTTCATCGGTATGCGTACCGAAGTCTGGCCCACTCTCAGCTCCAGTGACTGTAACGCCTGCGTCTGAACCCATGCTCCGAGTGAACTCACAGGCAATTGGAATGTGACTGCTTGGTATGGCTCAGCAATGTCTGCAACCAAACTCAACTGCTGGTTACCTGCTTCCAGCCCTTTAGCTAATTGAACCAGCTGCTGTTCGTTCAGTGAAACAGAATACTGATCTTTCCCGGTCAAAACTCCTTTGATTAGGGTAGAACCCTTTTCGGTCTGAAGTTCCGTTTCAGGTGCAGGTACTGTAACCGCTGGATTTCCTGGTGAGGATGGCTGTGACGGTTGGACTGGTTGCAATGGTCCAGGTGTTGACTCCTGCCGGACCAACTGACCCATGGCTTCTTTTAATGCGCTGTCAGCTTCACTGATATTCTGAATTGAAGCTTCGTTATTGTCCATCCATTCCTTGGCAGTAGTCAGCGCTTCCACCAATCTGCTCCAACTCGCAGCCGTGTATTGATTTTGCTGAAGCTTGGACGCCGAGTCCACGGTCATCTGAAGAGCAGTTTTGTCTGCAGGAAATGTTCCATATGCCTCAAAATCCATGAATCCTACCCATGTCGAACCGGCTGTGATGGTAACCCGAATGTAACGTGCCTGAGTGTTTTCCGGCAGTATGTGTCTTGGACTGGTGGATACAACGACATCACTTGTGGTATCCACCACCGTGACATAATTTTCATTGTCTTCAGAGACTTCGATTCTGTATTTGATGCCTCCACTCCACATGGACATTTCTAACTTACGAATATTGGCAATGGTGCCAAGGTCCACCTGCCACCAGCTGCCTACACTTTGATCCGTTCCCCATGATGTATTCGGGTTGCTGTCAATCGCTCCATCAGGTGAGTTGCTCTGTCCGCCGCCCGTTCCTGCACTGGTGGAGGCTGTTGCTGTCTTTCCTGTTGTTAAGGCTTCGAGTTGAACAAGGTCACGACTGGCTTGCTGAAGCTGTCCCATTGCTTGATTGACTTCAGACTGGATAGCATCGGGTTTGTCTCTTACCACAATGGCTGCCTGCAGCGCCGTCTGCAAAAGGCTCCAGCTTCGGTAAGTATACGATGATTCACTCTGCTGCTGAGTCTCTTCGATGAGCTGTATAAGCAGAGTCTTGTCTACATCGGACAATCCCTGAATGGCTTTCTCCAAATGGATCACTACCTGATTCACTTCGGTCTGGGTCGCTCTTGGATCAGCAAGTACTTGTTTAGCCTTGGCGAGTGCTTTGCTGAAAACGGTCCATGTTGCGGTAGACCAATCTGCTTCATGATATGATTTTGCTTCTGCAATTTTGCCTTCAAGCGCCTTCCGATCAGCCGGAATAACTTCAAGCTGCTGCATAACAGCTTCGAGTGCTGCTGCAGCTTCATCGGTCTCCTGTTGTGTCAGAACCTCTGAAGTATATGCTTTGTGATATGTGTCCTTCGCTGTCTGAATGGCTGGTGCCAGGGTTATCCAGCTAGACGGCGTATAATCAGAAGCCACCATTTCACTCCCACGTTTAATGGCTGCCCATAATTGCTGGCGGTCTACAGGCAGGGTATCCATCCCTCGTTTGTACACATTCAGTGACTCCAAGGCACGACCTTCGAACGAGTACCCTCCATTGGCAGGATATTCATCATAGTCAAACATGGCATGGTTCTCCCACGCGTCTCCCTCTGAAGCAATCCAACCCACATTGGCGGCAATCCATGCCGGCTCCCAGTAGAAAAAGCCCGCTCCGCGGCCATCAGGAACTTCTGCAATCATATCCATAATGCCGGCGATGGCATCATGCTGACCTTGCACCGTAGCCGGGAAAGTCGCTCCTCCCACATTCAGCGCCTCTGGACTTCCAATGATGTTGCCATGGGCATCTCCATTTTTGTAGGAAAACGGATATGAGGTCTCGGCAATGATGACTTCTTTTTTATATTTGTCGGAGACAGTATTCATCGTCTGCCGTACGTCTGCGAAGGTCCCATGCCAGAACGGATAGTAGGATAAACCAATGATGTCATAATCCAGTCCACGTTTCTCCACTTCTCCAAAGTACCAATCAAACAGTTCCGGTTTGCCGCCTTCTGCCAGATGAATCATGATCTGAACCTGATCTCCACCATCAACAGCCCGCACCCCATCTACACCACTCTGCAGTAAGGCAACATTCTCATCAAAATTCACATTGCTGTTCAGGCCATTCAGAACACCGCTGTTAATTTCGTTCCCGATCTGAACCATGTCCGGCATGGCGCCCGACGATTTCATCTCACCTACGACCTCAGACGTATAATTGAATACCGCCTGTTTCAGTTCTTCAAAGGATAAGCCCTCCCATGCCTTCGGCCTAAGCTGCTGACCTGGATGAGCCCACTCATCGGAATAATGGAAATCTAGCAGGATCTTCATTCCCTTTTCCTTAACACGTTTAGCTAGTCGAATTACATCATCTTTATCATTATACCCACCTGACTTTTGTGGATCATTCCACAGTCTGACACGAACATAATTGACGCCGCGGTCCTTAAGGATGTCGAGCAGATCCCTTTCCGTCCCATCACTGTCCAGATATTTACCGCCATTGTCTTCAATTGCCGTTAAGGTTGAGATGTCCACTCCACGTACAAAATCATTCCGGTATCCCCCAACCTGAATATCAGCTACCGGTTGAGTAGGCGCTCCATATACATCCCCCGTAACAGTGAAGCTTCCAGCGGAAGAATACTGAATCGGATCTATCGCGTTCCATGATACGGGAACATCTGCCGTCTTTCCATTTGAATAATGAGCCTGCACTTCAGCAGGCATAACGGGTGCAACACCTTTTAATGTGGAAATAGAAATTGGTGCATACGATGTAATGAGTTCTGGCGTAAGCCCCTCTTCTTGCCCCCAGACTTTCAATTCGGCAATGCCTGGCCACCAATCTGGACCAGCATAATATGGAATCGTAACCTTCACATACCTCACGTCGTTAGCCTGAAAACTCACCTTCGCGATGTCTTCTGCTGTTTCGTTCGTTCGGTGATCCGCTGCCGTTGTCCATTGAGCGCCATCTGCTGACACTTCAACATGGTACTTTACCACCTGGCCTTTATCTTTCCATGTCACTTCAGCTCCCGATACCTGGTACGTTCCTCCCAGATCGACCATTAACCAATGAGGCTGTTCTGCTTCATTCCTGCTGTCTGCACTCCATTTGGTATCGGCGCTGCCGTCCACGGCATTTTCCTTGTTGCCATTGTACTGCAGATCCTCTGCACTCACGGTAACCTGTTTATTCAATGCAACGTTTACCCCTGCTGCCCCAGCCGGACGTACCCAGAAGCCCAACTCACAGAACAGCATGAGTAAGACCAGGCAGCCGCTGATGTATTTCTTGTTCACTCTTGATCTCCCCCTTTTTCGATTGACTGAACATGATTGAATCATTGATGAAATCTATATTATTGTAAGCGCTTCACAGTAAGCCGGAACACGGCATTTTCCAAAGGAAACAGCAGTTATTTCAAACAATTTAATATCTGTGCTGCTGGCCGAACCATTCGAACCATGAAGTCGTTCTGCTCCCCCTGTCTTAAAAAAAAGCCTTGACGCAAAAAAACCTGCCCCTTTGCCTACGGCATCTGGGACAGGCTTTACTATCTATATTATTCCTTCCGATGAAATCGGATCAACAGTAATCCTAATTTGAATTAGGATCCGTGTCTTAACCGTTTCATGAACAAATCACTTATTTGTCAAGCTTCAGTTCCAGTTGGACCTGAATATCATTCTCTGTGGATAATACAACAGAGTGAGGATTCTCCATACCGAAGTCTTCGAAAGTCACCGTCGTCGTGGCAGACAGCAGTACCTGATCATTTTCATAGGCAGCCTTTGCATCAAAAGTAACCTCTTTTTCGACACCTTTAACCGTAAGGGTACCGTTCATTTTAAAATCCACGGTTCGTCCTGCAGTCCATTCCGCGGGCATACCTTCAAAAGAAGTGGCCGTAAAAGTCGCTTGCGGATGTGTGCTAACATCGAAGAAATCAGCTTCTTTCACGTGACCATCGCGCTGACCGTTACCCGAATCAATTCCGCTCATCTCAATCTGACCTTCCGCTTTCATCTGGGAAGCATCGTCCAAATTAATCGCCCAGGTTCCACTTACCTGCTCGTCCACAAAATTGACGGTCTCCTGTGATGTCGTTACCGAGAAATATACCTTCGAGCCTTCGCTAATGGTCCAATCCCCGTTTAATTGCTCCGAGCTTGCTGCTTCATTTGCAACCGTTGTACCAGTGCCTGCTTCCGTTGTGGATGCTGCAGTGCTTGCTGGTAGTACCTGCTCAATAGCTACGTTGTTCCCCATATAACTGTTAGCGACATAGTAACCTCCGCCCCCAAGAATTGCGATTGCAGCGACGCCGGATATCACCCATGTTTTTGTCTTTTTATTCATCTCTATCTCCTCCAATTGGTCATTGTATATGTTGGTTGTTGCAAGAATCTTATCAACCCAATGTGTCAGGATGACGTCAAAAAGGATGAAAACCTCATTCTTTTCCTGAAAATATTTGCCTAATTGGCTTTAAGCCCTGGCTCATGTAAAATCAGTACACAAGCTTATGTCGTGAAAGGAGACACCTTCTTGAAATCCATACTTATCGTTGAGGATGAGCAAGCAATTGCGCGTGTGCTGGCTGCTTATCTGAGAAAAGCGGGTTTTGAGGTCCGTCATGCCGCAGATGGACCCACTGCTCTCACTTTATTTGATTCTGACGTACCCGCCCTGGTTCTGCTCGATGTCATGCTGCCAGGGATGGATGGTTGGGATCTGCTGAGAGTGATTCGCGAAAAAAGCCCTTGCCCTGTCATTATGCTAACGGCACTAGACGACATTCAGGACCGTCTCAACGGGCTGAATGCCGGTGCCGACGATTATATGAGCAAACCCTTCGTGCCGGAGGAAGTGGTTGCAAGAGTTAATGCCGTACTTCGCCGCAATCCACATTGGACAGCAGAAGGGGAAGGTAAACGTTATTTCGGCAATCTGGTCATTGATCTGGCAGCCAAACAGGTACTGCTGAATGGTGCAGAAGTGGCGTTAACGCCACGCGACCTGTCGCTGTTGATGTTCCTATCTGAATATCCGAATCGAACGTTCACCCGGGAGCATCTCATTGAACAGGTATGGGGCATGGACTATGACGGAAGTGACCGGGCTGTGGATCTTTCCATTAAACGGTTGCGTCAGGCCCTCTCCCACTGGCTGCCAGAAACAGGAGAAATCCGGACTTTAAGGGGAATGGGGTATCAATTTTGGATCGCAAACTAAGCCGTAAAACGCCTAAACGAAAAACATCCATTCTCTCCTATTGGACGCTTCAATACTTTCTAATCCTCTGCATCGGCTTCATCATTATTGTTGCGGGGGCACTCTACTGGATCAGGACCACTTCCCTGGAGAAAGGTCTCAAAACCGCTGAGCTTCTGGGGCTTGAAATTGCGGAGAAGGTATCCGGGACTGAAAACAAACTGCACATCCCTCCTGATCTGGATCGATTGGTGGACAAGCGTACCAAGCTTTTTAATACCGATAATCATTTTTGCATCATGATTCTCGACAACAACAATCAATTGATCTATTCGAACCCGAAAATGACCCAGCAGGAAGTCTACACTAGACTGTCGGATGATCTGTCGGAGCCGCGAAACCACAAATTTGCGGGTGTAACCGTCAATGTAGTGGATGCCGACCAGACGCTTGGTAAAGTATGGGTGCTGCAGTCCAAAAAAGCCATAACTTACAGTCCCGACACTCTGCTGATCGTAGGTCTGCTGTTTGCTGCTCTCATTCTGTGTGGCTGGTTTACAATCTATCTTCTGTCCCACAAACTGTCCAAACCCATTCGCCAGGTTGCACATGCTGCAGAGCAGATTCGAACCGGAAATTATGATGTAAACCTGAATCTGGACACCAGGGAGCAGGAATTGAATGAACTCGTCCATTCTTTTCGCGAAATGTCCCTGCGATTACAGCAGCTGGAGGAATGGCGTAATCTCTCACTGGCAGGGGTTACCCATGAGCTAAAAACCCCGGTCACCTCCATCAAAGGACTGGTTATGGCCGTTCGAGATGATATCGTCAGCCCGCAGGAAGGCAAGGAATTTCTCGATATCGCATTAAAAGAATCCGAACGTATGGAACGCATGGTGGCTGATCTCCTGGACTATAATGCCATGAGTGCAGGCAGTGTTGCCGTACGTCATGAGCGCGTTGATCTGAGTCTGCTGGTTGGGGAGATTATTTACCAGTGGAAAATCGCTTACGAAGATCAATCACCGGAAGTGGCAATGCATGTACCTGCGGGGGCACTGTATACGATCGGTGACGCATTGCGGATTCAGCAAATTATCGTCAATCTGCTGAATAATGGTTTGCAGGCCACAGCTTCGGGGCAAACCACGTTGTTCGACATTCGCCTGCGAGCTGAAGAACACGATCTCTACGTAGACGTACAGGACAACGGAACAGGCATAGCCGAGGAAGATCAATCCAAAATATTTGAACGTTTCTACCGCGGCGAGCTCAAGAAGCTTCGGTCTCGGGGATTGGGACTTGGGCTCACATACAGCCGCCTTCTCGCTCAAGCACAAGGTGGAGATCTGACCCTCACCTCAAGCAGCCCAAAAGGAAGTCAGTTTACGCTGAAACTGCCACGCTGGAAGACACCTGAAGCAACAACTCCGGAAAAAGCTTACCGTTCACCAGTAAATGCTTAGAACATCTTAAACAGCAGAACAGCCCGGCCCGGTTTCCTGAATGGATTCCTGGCAGGGCTGTTTCGTTATATCTTTACATTTTGTTTATCGGACAATAATGTTTCGGCTCAGCTTCTATGTAGATAATAATCGCGGCATATACTCATCATATGCATCAGCTATCAATTGTTCATGCAATGGACTGTCCGTAATAATCGCTTTCCGTTTGGCTTTGAGCACAATCTGCTCCACATCGGCGTAACTGCACCCTTTTAACTGCTTGCACATATAGGTTTTCAGGTCTGGCTGATGCTCAAATTGTCCAACCAGTTTGTTGATATATCGCTGCCTGCTCTCTTCATCCGGCATGCCATACGTTATTTTGGTATCAAATCGACGCCATACGGCATGATCCAGTTGGGTTTCCAAATTGGTGGCTGCCACAAGTACGCTATCGCCTTCGAATTCATCAAGACACTGCAGCAAGGTGTTAACTACCCTGGCCATCTCTTTCACTTCATCATTGCTCTCCCTGGTGCGGCCAATGGCATCGAACTCATCCAAAAACAGGACACAGGGATTCAGGCGTGCATACTCAAAAAGTTTGCGTACATTCGTAGCCGTCTCTCCCAAATGACTGTGAATGATGGCGTCCAGTCGTACTAAAACCAGTGGGAGATTAAGCCGGGAGGCCAGGTAGGATGCCGTTAATGTCTTCCCGGTACCGGGAGGACCAAACATAACCAATTTGTTTGGCATGGAAACATCATGTTCCACAAAGCGTTCCTTCATGCCGAGAATGGTCAGGAATTCCTCAATGACACGCTCGTTCTCCTGTGAGAAGACGATGTGCTTCACTTTGCGTGTGCACTCTTTCGGTGAATAAAAAGCAGCCATATCTATTCCCTTGGCACGGGGAATACGGTTCATATGATTTGTTTTGCTCATGTTTTGATAACTCTCCTTCGTTCATGCCAGGAGAGTAAATTGCGAATCTCCAAGCCTAAAGTAATTGATGTTTAAGAAACCGAATAAAGAGGTCACGATCAACTAAGATTTATAATCGTCACTTTAAACGACTTATAAATAGTTTGTTGTGAGTTAGTGGTGAGTTTCTTATTTGAACTTCAACTTAATCGTAATTATTACTATTTAATCATAGCATACGACCACCTTTTTGCAAAGTCAGTCTTCCTCCCTCGCGCAAAAAGCTTTTGTATAGGCATTGCACATGTTGCATGCTTTGCCCAAATTTGCTATTCTGAAAGTGCATCGTTGTGTATAACGCAAATAAGCCCTCTTTATTAAGAGGACAAAATGTTCCGAACTTCAAGCGGCAACTTGAAAAAAGTCGGACTTATCTTAATACCAACGAATGTAATCTAACTCAAAGTGAGGTTATTAATCATGGCAAAAGACGTATTGTGTGAAGTAAATTCCTGCGTTCACTGGGCTGAGGAAAACAAATGTAATGCTGATTCGATCTATATCGTGAGCCACAGTTCTCAAGAAGCAAGCAAGTCTGCTGAAACAGACTGCAAAACCTTTGAAGTAAAATAAAAACTTTACCATTGTTTTAAGTTAAAGGAGCCCTGGCCGGTTCCTTTTTCTTTTTGTATTGTAACAAGAATGATAATTATTATCAAGCCTTTTTGCCAAGTTCGTTATTCCCCTGTCAGGATGCACATAAAGGAGGCTGCCCACGTAAACTACGAGAGCAGTCAATCTGCCCATGAACGATTAGATCCAAGAGGTGAATAACGATGCCTGTTAAAAGTGGCAAGCAGTACATTGAACGAATCAATTCCCAGACTGTCCCCTGCTGGTATAAGGGAGAACTCATTACGGGTAAAAGATCAGAACATCTTGCTTTCAAAGGCCTCATGGAGACACAAGCGCAACTCTACGACATGCAGTCAGATCCACGGCTTGCAGGCAAGATGACGTACGAATCCCCCGTAGACGGTAAACCGGTGGGACTATCGTTTCTGCCGCCCACCACAGTTGATGATCTGCGGAAACGCCGTGAAGCGATGAGTGTCTGGTCAAACGCTCATCACGGGTTTCTGGGTCGGTCACCCGATTATATGAACACGGCCATCATGTCATTCTATACTGCAGCGGATCTCCTTAACGACTTATCTCCGCAGTACGCTGAAAATCTGAGGAACTACTATGCCTTCTGTCGTGACAATGATATTACCCTCTCTCATGCTTTTATACAACCACACGCCAGCAAAATATCCGGGCAGATGGACGCTACCGAGGATGCAATCGCAGCCAAGGTGGTTGAGCACACCAAAGATGGCCTTATTATCACTGGGGCATTCATGATGGCTACACAGGGTGCAACTTGTGACGAAATTTTTGTATACCCGTCTCCCTCACCTGCCCCATTTGACGACGAGAATCCATTCGCCTTTGCATTTGCCGTACCTAATGATCTGCCAGGCATCACCCTCGTTTGTCGGGATACCTATGCATCTGAATCACGCTTTAATTTTCCGCTCAGCTCCAGATACGAAGAAATGGATAACATCGTCATTTTTGATCATGTCTTAGTGCCACATGATCGGATTTTCTTTGCCGGAAACGAAGAAATGTCCTCGCGTCTATTTAGCGGAAGCAACTTCCACATTCACGCGGGACATCAAGTGTTATGCCGATATATTGCCAAAACTGAATTCATCCTGGGAACACTTCAGTTGCTCACCGATACGCTTGACCTTGCCTCTGAAGCACACGTCGTTGAAAAAACGGCACGTGTATTAGCCGGACTTGAGTCTCTTAAGGCCTTAGCCATCGCAACTGAAGCTAGTGCCATCCCTGATGGTAGAGGTTTTATACTTCCTGCACCACAGCCACTGATGGCTGCCAATATTCTGTATCCGAAGCTGTATCCCGAGATGATTGAAATTATCCAGTTGATGGCTTCAAGCGGGATGATTATGGTGCCTCAGGAGGAAGAGTTCAAAACGGATGCAGCAACACATTTGGACATCTACCTGAGAGGAACGGATATGACAGCACAGCAGCGCACTTCCCTTTTCCGTTTGATCTGGGAGCTAGGTGCAGGTTCATTCGGTGGCAGACAGACCCAATTCGAACGTTTTTTCTTCGGGAACAGTATTACCGTATCCAACCGCTTGTACTCAACCTATTCTGGAGTAGACACGTACCGTCAGCTCGTTAGCCATTTTCTGGCAGACACGCATCGTTAATTTCTGTTCGCCCAAGAGGCAACGTTTTAAATCAGATGGTCATAGACTGTCATCAGTTCAGAGGCTGGTCTGCTGATATCCACGTCTCTTAATGCAGGCTGGTCTCCGTAACCGATATGAAAGACTCCTACTACCTGCTCTTCACTGGTTAAGCCCATCAGATTCATAAAAACGGGGTGCTGCTGATAATCATTCATTTTCCAAACGGCATGCAGTCCCTGTTCTGCTGCCAGCATGGAGAATCGCCTGCTCCAGGCTTTTGCAGGCAGCATATGATCCTCTTGACTGCCCGTTGGTGCAACGACAATCAGATGCGCAGGGATGGCTTCTGTATATTGATATGCGGCCCAGTCACCATATCGGTCTGCCAAGTGAGGAGGATAGCTCTGTCTGACTGCTTCCAGATAGAGCTGGCGCCCTTCTCCAGCAAAAAGCATAAATCGCCAGGGTTTAGAGCTCATCACGTACAGAGAAGGGTCTGCCTCATCCAGCAAACGTCCAATCACCGACTGTGGTACCGGAAGTGGGCTGAATTCGCAGCTACCTGCTCGCTTCTTGCCACTCCCCAACTGATTCACACCGGTTAACATTGTATCGCTCCTCCTTTATCTTCACTTTCTGTCAGACACTCTCCTTGCAGATCTACATGAGCCAGTTTTTCTTGGGCTCCACTTCACTTCTTCTTCGGTCAACTTCCTCATGTATCCGGGCTTTGTCACGGGAGGTGAAATGTTCCGTTTCCGAATGTTCCGTTTGTGGGATACTGTCACGTACAAGCCTGATGTAATCCATTGAACGAATCAGGGATTGACGTCCCGGAATGAATCGAATTTTACGACCTTCAAGCAAACAGTAAATTTCAATCATGCCAGGCAGCTTCCCAAAGGCTTCCCAGCAAAACACACTGGCCATATGCTGAAAAGCTTCAACTACGTTTGGATCGTGGACCACCATGAATTTTTGAAGCAGCAGAGAGTCCCACCCTTCCGGTTGCCAAGCTGTCTGGACAATCATCGACAAGTGCATGGAAAGTGCAGGAACTTCGGTTTTCCACTGTTCAAACAGGATCATGGGATGCTTCAAATCATCGTTCATGGCAATTGCCAATGATAGTTCATCAATGACTTTATTTTTCACATCCCAGTAATGAAGGATGGAGTCGAAACCTGCTGCCTTTTTCGGCCACCACTTTTCCAGCAGATATTGTACCGGAACCTCCTTGCGCACATCCGGGTCCATACTATAAAAGGCATTAACCGCATGACTGACCGCATACTGAACGCGGTGTCTCCATTGCAGCGGGGACCGCTCCGCAGGCGCCGATTCTGGGCGAATGAATCGATGCGGGCTGCGAAGCATCTCCTCCAATTTATAATCCTCAAGCAGTCGCTCCGAATGTTCCGTACCTCTCGGTTGAACGGCTGCCTGAACATTAGGTTTCAACATAGTTTCTAGGACACCTGTAGTCCGGCAGCAGCGAAGCGTTTACCGAATTCACGGCATGTATCCTTCTCCTGCTCCATCGGACTGTACTCAATCTTCAGCATCTCTGGAGATACCTCCGCCCCGCGCTCCTGCAGCTTCGCAGCTGCAATATCCACTGCTCCGCAAAATTGTTCATAAGATGTGTCACCACTGCCGAAGACAGCCGCTCTTTTGCCGCTCAGGTCCAGTTCATCCAGCTCTTCGTAAAAATCAAGGAATTCATCGGGCAGTTCCCCGTCGCCCCATGTGTATACTCCAATCAGGAAACCATCATATTCAAGCACATCTGCTGCATTGCAATCCATTACATCCTTGAGGACTGCCTCATGCCCTCCCTGTGTAATTCCTTCTACAATCAGTTCTGCAATTTCTTCCGTATTTCCAGTCATGCTCGCATAAGCCACCAACAATTTAGCCATCTATTTTTCCCTCACTTTAATTTATTCATCTAGATCATGCAGTTCATAAGGACATCTGAATTATCAAAATCATATGTGATAATGATTATCATTGTCAAATTAAATTTTCATCTTTTCTTCATTTTCAGGATATGGTTACACAGCAAATCCAAAACAACAAAAGCCCCTTCTGCCCACCCCAACTGGCGTACAGCCCCTTTTTTGTTGTACAATAGTATCCAAATGACTTTTGAAGGATGGATAAACGACTATGTACGTAGCATCGAACTGGAAGGACTATGAAGTAATCGATACAGGAGGCGGCGAGAAACTGGAGCGTTGGGGCGATGTCATCTTGCGCAGACCCGATCCACAGATTATTTGGCCTCTCGAAAAAGAAACCAATGAATGGCGCCAGGTGCACGGTCACTATCACCGCAGCTCTTCCGGCGGCGGCAGCTGGGATATGAAGAAGCCAATTCCGGAACGCTGGACCATTGGATACGAAAACCTTAAGTTTCACATTAAACCGACCAGCTTCAAGCATACAGGCCTGTTCCCTGAACAAGCTGCCAACTGGAGCTGGATGATGGATAAAATCTCGAATGCAGGACGGCCCATCTCCGTACTTAACCTGTTTGCCTACACGGGCGGTGCAACGGTTGCAGCAGCTTATGCCGGTGCTTCAGTAGTTCACGTGGATGCAGCCAAAGGAATGGTGCAGTGGGCCAAGGAGAACGTTCAACTCTCGGGTCTTGCAGACCGCCCTGTTCGTTTTATTACGGATGATGTATTCAAATTCGTACAACGGGAACAGCGCCGTGGTAACCGTTACGATGCGATTATTATGGATCCTCCGTCCTACGGCCGGGGACCTAATGGAGAGACGTGGAAGCTGGAAGAGAATCTATTCCCCTTCTTGAAATCTTGCATGAGTATTTTGTCGGATAATCCACTATTCATGCTGGTTAATTCCTACACTACTGGCATCTCATCCACAGTTCTGCGCAACATGCTGACGATGACGATGTCTGCTCAATACGGAGGCAGCATTACTGCAGGTGAGATCGGTCTGCCGATTACACGCAGTGGTCTGGACCTGCCTTGCGGCATTCTGGGACGCTGGGAGTCATGATGTCTGATCACGTACAGCCATCGGGTGATATTCCTGTACTATATGAGGATAATCACCTGTTAGGCATTACGAAACCTGTTAATGTGCCTACCCAGGAGGATGCCTCGGGAGACCCCGATCTGCTCACGCTCCTGAAGCAGGATTTGAAGGAACGGTACAATAAACCCGGCAATGTATATCTCGGTCTGGTTCACAGGCTGGATCGTCCCGTTGGAGGTGCAATGATTTTCGCCAAAACCTCCAAGGCGGCTTCCAGATTGTCTGAAACGGTTCGCGGACGGCATTTTCGCAAAATATACGCGGCCGTTGTCCATGGTAAACTTCCTGCGCAGCAGGGTACGTTAAGGCATACTTTGCTGAAAGATGCGCGAACGAACACAGTAACAGCTGTACCAAAAGGTACACCCGGCGGGAAAGACGCTGTTCTGGATTACCGGGTTATCGGTCAAACGGACCGATACAGTCTTGTACACATCGAACTTCACACCGGCAGATCGCACCAGATTCGAGTTCAAATGAAAGAATCTGGCTGTCCTTTGTTTGGAGATCAGAAGTACGGTGCAGGTGTGAACAAGCCTGGACAGCAGATCGCTCTCTGGTCTGCCATCGCGGCTTTTCCGCACCCGGTAACCAAGGAAGAGATCACATTAAGATCGCTGCCTCCCCGCGAGTTCCCATGGACGGAATGGCCATCTGGCGTGTATGAGGATGCGTTTAAAGAATAATGGACTAACCGTGTATCCGAATCTATATTCTGGGTACACGGTTTTTTTAACAATGTTTCTTGATCGAGACGACGATGTATTACGACCATTCAAGATAAAACGAAGATCTGTTAGAGAACAGAGCCAGTACTCCTGGATGGAGAAAGGAAGTTTGCATTCAAATGACACCGTTCACTAAACAAGTCGTGGCCATTATTGCATCTATACCGGAAGGCAAAGTCATGACCTATGGCCAGATAGCCGCTCTTGCGGGCAGCCCACGTGCTGCAAGGCAGGTTGTGCGCATTCTTCACTCCATGAGCCGCAAGGAGCGACTTCCCTGGCATCGTGTCGTTAACGCCAAAGGAGAGATTGCCATTCCGGATGAACACTCTCGCATGATGCAGGAGACCGAGCTCATCAGCGAAGGTATTGAATTTCAGCTGAATGGGACCATTAACCTCCAGCAGTTTGGATATGATCCTGGGCCGGTATTTCTTGACGGTTTATCGGATAACCCGGAATAATTCTTGTCCCCTTTCTCCAATACAAAAAGAGCCCCAGCAGTTCAAACTGCTGGGGCTCTCTCTCATTCAATCGCTCTGTAAACAAGCGTAGATCGTATAAATATTAAACGATGATACCAGTAATATATTTAAGCTGTTGCATTCGCTTTTTGATGCTGTTCCACCGGTGTCGGTTCAATCGCCGGCTTCGTCTTACGGATAAAGAACGCCAGAAGCATTGCGGCAACGGTCATCCAGGTAGCTACCGTAAATGCGTAGTTTACCCCGTAGATGGTTGCATCTGCCGTAGCACCGAGCATAGCAGCTTGATCTTCAGGATTAATCTGTCCCAAGGCAAGTGTATCTGCCAGGTGGGATTTCAATTTACTGCTCATGATCGTAACCAGAATGGCTGTACCAATCGCACCAGCAACCGTACGAAGTGTATTAGACATCGCTGTACCGTGTGCATTCAAACGCTGTGGCAGTTGGTTCAAACCTGCAGTCTGAATCGGCATCATCAACATCGACATACCGAACATCCGTGCAGTATAGATGAACATCATGTAGCCATATGTTGTATCAATTGACAGACGGCTGAGTCCCCATGTCGTAATTGCAGTAATCGCAAGACCTGCAACGGACAGCCAGCGAGCCCCAACTTTGTCAAAGATACGGCCTGTGATTGGTGACATAATCCCCATCAGAATCGCACCAGGCATCATGAGCAAACCTGATTCAATTGGTGAGAAGCCGCGAATATTTTGCAGGAAAATCGGAAGCAAAATCATGCCGGCAAACATCGCCATGGTCACTAGCATATTAATAATTGTAGTTAATGTGTACATGTTGTATTTGAAAATGCGGAACTCCAGCAGCGGATGATCCGTTGTCAGTTGACGAACAACGAACAGGATCAGCGATATGGCACCTACGACCAGGCAGCTGATAACAATTGCACTTCCCCATCCATCTGTACCAGCATCACTGAAACCGTACAACAAGCTACCAAATCCAAGTGTGGACAAAACAACCCCTGGATAATCGAGTTTCGGTTTGGATTGACGGGTTACATTTTTGACAAATGCAATACCGATTCCTGTTGCAATTATGGAGAATGGCAAGATGATGTAGAACAGCAGTCTCCAGGAATAATGTTCAACGACATAACCGGAAAGCGTTGGTCCAATGGCCGGAGCAAGGATCATGGCGATCCCCATTGTACCCATGGCCTGACCGCGTTTCTCGATCGGGAAAATGGTCAGGAATACGACAGTCATCAGAGGCATCAGAATACCTGCGCCTGCTGCTTGAATCACACGACCAACCATCAGAATGGAGAAATTCGGACTAATTCCGCAGACGAGCGTTCCTAATGTAAATAACGTCATCGCCGTAATAAAGATCTGACGTGTTGAAAATCTGGCAATCAGATAAGCCGTAACCGGAATTAGCACGCCATTGACAAGCATGTATCCCGTTGTCAGCCATTGGGCTGTATTAGCCCCGATACCGAGATCTTCCATGATTTTGGGAAGAGCCACGTTCATCAGGGTTTGGTTCAAGAAGGCTACAAATGCACCAATCAGCAGCGCGGCTACAATCGGTCCCTTCTTAATGTTGTCCATCGCAGAGGATGGAGCTGCAGCGGTAGTACTCATGGGTTGTTCATCTCTCTTCCTTCTAACTTTTCAATCATTTGAGTATGAATTCTTAGCAGATGCTCGAGATCTTCTTTTGGAATATCCAATATGGGAGATACTCTTTCCATCCACAACTGGTGTGTTTCCTGCTGTGCCTTATCTCCTTTATCCGTAATTTGCAGCATGACGGATCGGCGATCAGAATGGGAACGTGTCCGGACTATGTATTCACCCTTGACCAAACGTTCAACCACAGCACTCATGGAACTGCTGCCCATATGGCACAGTTCAGCCACCTCGTTGATGCCAATGGAAGGACGCTCCTTCAAAATGGATAACACCATAAATTGTATCGAAGTTAACTCGATCTGCTTGTTTTCATTCCAGAATGCCCGAAACAGCATTTGATTCACTTGCCGGAACGAATTGATAATGTAGAATACCTCATACGTATCAATCATTAATTCACCCTTTTTACTTTTGGAATATAATATTTCGCACACGAAATATCAGGGGAACAATTATTTATTATAACAAAAATAATGACATAGTCAACTCTTTACATATAAATTTTCTGAAATTATTCATAGCCCTATGAAACAGACAAATCATCTCACTCCAGACAAAATAAAATACCATAGCACTCCTGCTTGTATCCGCAGGAGTGCTATGGTGTAGCATTAACTCTAAATCATATAATCATGAATTATCCCCTGTCCATCATCATTCATTAGGATGTGGAAGACAACGCATGCTCCTTTGTTTTGGGGGCTGTCATCTTACCCAGTAGATAGACAAGCAGCTGTTGGTTGTGCATTGAAATATTGCTGAGTACGGAATTCATGAAATCATTTCGAATGGCCACGCCACGTTCCGTCTCCATTCGTCCCTTGTCAGATAAGGAAACCCATACGATTCTTCGATCGTTGTCATCCCGATCTCTACGAATCAAATTATTTTTTTCCATACGGTCAAGCAGCATGGTTACGGCCGCAGGTGTTGTAGCCAAAAAAGGAATCAGATCGGATGGTTTCATTTTCTGATGATCCTCAAGAACCTCCAATACAGCCAGCTGTGCCTCTGTTAAAGAGGGGGCCAGTTCCTGATCCATATGCAGCTTATAGTCCTTGGTGAGCCTTGACCAGCACTTGGCAAAATCGGAATTATACATCTTGAATCGCTCCTCTCTGCAACCCGGTTTTTCACTTCACTAGCTTAACTTTTCGCGCTAAAAACCCGCATTCCTGCTGCATTTTTTCAATTTCCTAGCGATCGACCGTAATCGACGAAGGTTGTTAAACTTCGCATGGACAGCCTCTTTTAATCCGAGCTTGAACAACAAAAAAAGACTCTTTGCACGACAGAGTCAACTGCTGTGCAAAAAGTCCTTTTACTCATTTTACGATGTTGATGCTGGCTGATTTTCATCGAAATTCATGAGAAGTTCCACGATTTCATCCTGTTTCTCCACATGAACCAGCAGTTTGCCAATATGTTTGCGTTCCGTAATCGGTACACCTTCAGAAGAAATCGGATACGCCTGCCCTTCTTTGGTCATTACCGTAACGTTTCGTTGTTCCCTGCAATAGAAGGCTCCGGCTATGCGGCTTCCGTTCGGCTTCACACGCTTGCCTTCTTTGAATTCGAATGTGGCAATACCTTTGCCTCCACGACTTTGCAATGCATAGTCCAGCAGCAGCGAACGTTTACCATAGCCCAAGTCGGTCAGCACGGCAATCTCACCCTCATCACCTTCCACCCATAGGGCAGAAACGACTTCATCCGTCTCTTTTAACTGAATACCACGAACCCCTCCGGATACCCGTCCCATTGGATTGACTTCATCCTCACGGAAACGAATCGCCATCGCTTCCTTGGTGATCAGCATAATATCCTTGCCGCCTGTGCTCAGATGTACAGACAATACCTCATCGTCCTTACCCACTTTGCAAGCAGCTACAGCTCCGGAACGTTTGGTGACGTACTCTTTCAGCTCGGTACGCTTCACCTGTCCCTTACGTGTAACGAAGACGAGACTGTGACCTTCTTCTTCGAAAGACTTGACTGCGAGCACACTCGCGATACGATCATCCTTCGCTAACGGGATGACATTGACAATGGCTGTACCAGGGTCTTTCCACTTGAATTCCGGCACCTGGTGAACAGGCAGCAAAAAGTACTGGCCTTTTTGCGTGAACACGAGCAGGTTTTCAAGCGTATTGACTTCAAGCACCTGTGAAATATAGTCGCCTTCCTTTACACCGCTTCCGTTGCGTTCGCCGCCTGAACGAGTAAAGGACTGCATTCCCGAACGTTTCACATAGCCCTCTTTGGATAATGTAACAAATACATCTTCCGCGTTAACGAGGACTTCCAGATTAACCTTAAGTTCTTCCACCTCGCCCTGGATGGCCGAACGACGGTCGATCCCATATTTCTCCCGGATCTCCATCAATTCTTTGCGGATGACACCAATTAGCTTGCGGTCGCTATCCAGAATGGAGCGTAATTGGGCAATCTTTTTCATCAGATCGTCAAGCTCCTTCTGAAGGGATGAGATCTCCAGATTGGTCAAACGGTACAGCTGCAGCGTCAAGATGGAATCTGCCTGGCGCTCCGAGAATCCGAACATCCACATCAGATTATTTTGCGCGTCCTGACGATTTTTGGATGCCTTGATTGCTGCGATGACTTCGTCAAGAATGTTTAGCGCCTTGACCAGACCCTCCAGCACGTGTGCACGGTCTTCCGCCTTCTCCAGCTCATACTTGGTCCGGAATGTCACTACCTCACGCTGATGGGCAATATAGGCTTCCAGGATGGATTTCAACCCAAGCTGTTGAGGTGCCTTGTTCACGATGGCAACCATGTTGAAATTGTAGGTTACCTGAAGATCGGTTTTTTTCAGTAAATAAGCCAGGATACCTTGCGCATCCGCTTCTTTTTTCAATTCAACCACGATACGCAGACCGTCACGTCCACTCTCATCGCGAACTTCGGCAATACCTTCTACTTTTTTCTCAAGTCGAATATTCTCCATGGCTGTCACAAGTCTGGATTTTACCACTTGATATGGAATCTCGGTGATGACAATCTGCTGCTTGCCACCGCGCATGTTCTCGATATCCGTTTTGGAGCGAATGTAAATTCTTCCTTTACCTGTCCGATAAGCATCCAGAATACCTTCGCCACCCATGATTAAGCCGCCTGTAGGGAAATCCGGACCTTTCATGAACATCATGATCTCGTCCAGCTCAATCGATGGTTTTTCCATGACCGCGATGCAGGCATCAATGACTTCACGCAGATTATGCGTTGGTATCTCGGTTGCAAAGCCGGAGGAAATCCCACTTACGCCATTAACCAGCAGGTTTGGATAACGAGATGGCAGCACAACCGGCTCTTTGGCCGTATTATCGAAATTGTCCTTAAACAGAACAGTCCGTTTCTCGATATCTCGCAGCATCTCCATCGCGATCGGCGACAATCGGGCCTCTGTATACCGCATCGCAGCAGCCGGGTCATCATCCTGCGATCCCCAGTTGCCATGACCGTCGACGAGCACATGGCCCATTTTCCAAGGTTGTGCCATCCGCACCATACCATCATAGATGGATGAGTCACCATGGGGATGGTAGTTACCCATCACATCACCGACAGTTTTTGCGGATTTGCGATAAGGCTTTTCAGGCGTATTACCGGAATCGTACATGGCGTATAGAATACGACGCTGCACGGGTTTCAACCCATCCCGAACATCGGGAATGGCCCGATCCTGAATAATATATTTGGAGTAGCGACCGAACCGGTCACCAACGACCTCTTCGAGAAAGGCCGGCAAAAATTGTTCTGATAGACTCATTCCAAGCACCTTCTATTCTTCGTACTCTGTAAAGTCGACGTTCTCTACAATCCAGCGTTTACGCGGATCGACCTTATCACCCATAAGTGTTGACACACGACGCTCCGCTTTGGCAGCATCTACAATCTCCACCTTGAGCAGCGTCCGTGTCTCCGGATTCATCGTCGTTTCCCACAGCTGGTCCGGATTCATCTCACCCAGACCTTTATACCGTTGAAGTTCGACGTTGTTTCCAAACTCCTTCATGTAATTCGCCAGCTCATCATCCGTCCAAGCGTAGCGAACACTTGCCATTTTGCCAGACTTGCGGGTGAGCTTATACAGTGGCGGCTGTGCAATAAATACTTTACCTTCATCAATCAGAGGTTTCATATAACGATAAAAGAAAGTAAGCAGCAGCACCTGAATATGTGCACCATCCGTGTCCGCATCCGTCATGATTATGATTTTGGAATAATTGCTGTCTTCAACGGCAAATTCAGTCCCAATACCCGCTCCGATCGCAGCCGTTATCGCACGATATTCCTCGTTTTTGAGGATATCCGCCAGCTTTGATTTCTCCGGATTGAGCGGTTTCCCCTTCAGAGGCAGTATGGCTTGAATCTTCGAATCGCGTCCCTGTTTCGCTGAGCCTCCTGCGGAATCCCCTTCAACAATAAACAGCTCGTTCCGGGTAAAATCCTTGGATTGTGCAGGAGTCAGCTTGCCATTCAGGTTGGAACTTTCACTGCGCTTTTTGCCTGTACGCATCTCGTCACGGGCCTTGCGTGCAGCTTCTCTTGCCTTGGAGGCCTGAACCGCTTTGCGAATCAGCGTCTGAGCCACCTGCGGGTTTTCTTCCAAAAACCGCTGCATGTTCTCCGAAACGACCGAATCGACCGCACTTCGAGCGGAAGCGCTGCCGAGTTGATCTTTCGTTTGTCCAACGAATTCCACTTCGGACATCTTTACGCTGATGACAGCCATCATGCCTTCGCGCAGATCATTACCCTCAAGATTTTTATCTTTTTCCTTAATCATGCTGGTACGTCTTGCATAGTCGTTCATCACACGGGTATACGCCGTTTTGAATCCGGTCTCATGTGTACCGCCGCCCCTGGTCGGGATCGAGTTAACAAACGAAGCCAGCGTTTCGGTATACCCTGCGTTATACTGGATCGCCACTTCGACCTCGATGTCGTCCTTCTCCGCATAGAAGTGAATGACATCATGCAGCACATCTTTATTTTCGTTCAAATACGCAACAAACTGGCTTGCTCCGCCTTCATACATGTACTCATCCTGATTGCCTGACCGTTCATCTTTCAGAACAATTTTCAGGCCCGAGTTCAGAAAAGCAATTTCCTGAAGCCGTTCTGCCAGCGTATCATAATTCAATTGAATGCCATTTTGGAAGACACGTATATCGGGTTTAAACGTTACTTTAGTCCCTGTCCGGTTGGTATTCCCAAGTACTTCGAGTCCCGTTACCGGCTCTCCGACATGTTCAACACCCTTTTTGTCCTGCCAATATTCAAAACGTTGACGATGAATCTTGCCATCACGGAAGATTTCGACTTCAAGCCACTCCGACAAAGCGTTCGTTACCGAAGCACCTACGCCGTGCAGTCCGCCTGATTTCTTATATCCTGATCCACCGAACTTTCCGCCTGCGTGCAAAATCGTAAACACGACCTGGGGAGTAGGAATTCCTGTTTTATGTATACCTGTCGGAATTCCCCTTCCGTTATCCTGAACCGTAATAGAACCGTCCTTATGCAGCGTGATATCGATTTTGGAGCAGAATTTGGCGAGATGCTCGTCGACAGCGTTGTCCACAATTTCCCATACCAAATGATGCAGACCTGAAGTACTGGTGCTGCCGATGTACATCCCGGGCCGTTTCCGAACCGCTACCAGTCCTTCAAGTACTTGAATGTCGTCCGCGTCGTAGCCTGAAGACCCCTGTCCTCCGCCTGTCGAACCTGCCGACATATCGATTTGCTCGACCATTCATGCTCCCCCTTCTTAACTTGCAACTGAAAAAATACCTAAAATGCAAACAGATGTTTTCTTATCCTTGTCCATTTTAATTCAAGATATCCCGTTTCGTAAAGACAAGGAATGACACAATGAGTGAGGCAATGCCCCAAACACTAAGCACAATAAGGGAAAAACCCAAATTCATTCCTTCAATCGGTGGCAATCCGCCGGACAAATAATCCGGAAGTTCCAGATTAACCATGAACAGGTATTTGGCTGACTGCCAAGAGGCAGCCATATTCGTAAGAATCGTTCCTGCAATAAGCGCAGCCATCATAATAACAATACTTGCTGCCGTGCTGCGAACCAGTACGGAAACCATGAAAGCCAGAATGGCCACAATGACGCTCACAAACCATATCAATCCTGCCTGCATGAGAAGATACAGCCATTGATCCACGGCGTGTACGGCAGACATATCCACATCGGTACCCACGACCTTGAATCCGGTAAAGATCGGCATGCCGAAACCTTTATATCCGAAAACTGCACCTGATATAACGTAACAGATAATATACGCAGATACGACGATTATAGACACAAACATAATCAGGGTGACCAGTTTGCTGAGCAGTACTTTCCAGCGTTTGACCGGACGAGTCAGCAGCATCTTGATGGTACCTGTTGTGCGCTCACCCGACACCAGATCCGAGGCAATGGCCATAATAAGCAGCGGAATAAACAAGCCAACCGCATTGTTCATGAATTCCCGGGTAAAAGTTACGCCATTGGGCTCCTCCGGATTCAC
This sequence comes from Paenibacillus sp. 7523-1, assembly GCF_002276415.1. NCBI lineage: Bacteria > Bacillati > Bacillota > Bacilli > Caryophanales > Paenibacillaceae > Paenibacillus > Paenibacillus sp. 7523-1. Next base: position 54,584 of record NZ_NPBR01000028.1, read on the forward strand.
GTCATTTTCCAGGTAATATTGCATTTGCTGGATATAAACCGTGCGGTACTTTTTGTATTCCTCAGGCACCCGGTCGCTGCCCAGTGAATTTTGATTATCCGTGATTGCCTGCTGAAGTTCAAGTCTCCAGTCGCCACCAAACTTGTCGCGGTTATTTTCCGCAGATTTCATCTGGGCATACGTAAACATCGGAACCAGAACCGCAAGTACAATAAATATAATATAAAGACGTTTCTTCTTCACCATCTTAATCGTTTCATTTCGGATGAGCGGCATGATATTACTCAATGGATTCACCTTCTGTCATCTTTAAGAATAATTGTTCCAGTGTCGGCTGAACCCGCTGCACACCTTCAACCTGAATCCCTGCCTGAACCATCTGATTCACAAGACCCGCGATGCGATCCTCGTGCATTTCAGCAACAACCGCATTGGATCCAAGCCCTGCGATAATGGTATCATCCATTACCTCGGCAGGACGATCCACTAATGCTATACCTGCGTCAAGCAGCATTTTCCTGCCCTCCTCCAGAGGTGAGACATGCCATATGGCGAATTTGGAGTGATCTTCAATTAATTCATCTACGCCTCCAACGGCAAGAACGCGGCCTGCACTTATAATCGCGACCCTGTCACACAGAAGCTGAATTTCACTCAGCAGGTGACTGCTGACGAATACAGCCATCCCTTCGCTTGCAAGTTGTTTGATAAACACCCGGAGCTCCTTAATCCCTTTGGGATCAAGTCCGTTGGTAGGCTCATCCAGAATCAGCAGACGTGGGCGTCCAAGCAGGGCCTGGGCAATACCCAACCGTTGGCGCATGCCTAACGAATAGGTTCTCACTTTATCATGAATTCGTTGATCCAGACGGACAATATCCACCACTTCCTGAATACGGGCATGATCTACACCAGGCTGCATCCGGGCAAAATGCTCCAGATTCTCCCAACCTGTCAGGTATGTATACACCTCCGGATTTTCCACGATGGAACCGACATATTGAAGAGCGCGCTCAGGATCGCGATTCACATCATAACCACAGACTTTAATATTGCCTTCTGTCGGTTTGATCAGATCAACAAGCATCCGAATGGTTGTTGTTTTCCCGGCTCCGTTCGGGCCGAGAAAACCAAAAATTTCTCCAGGCTTCACTTCAAAAGTGACATCTTTAATAATCCATTTGCGTCCTATTTTCTTCTTAAGATGCTGCACAGACAGCACATAATCGCTCTGCGGCTCTGCCATTAGTTCGTGCTCCCTTCTGCCGGTGTTTCAGCCTGATATTCCTGCGCGATCCGAACCGCAATCTCCTCGTATCCTGCACCGTTCGGGTGGAAGTGATCGGAAGAGAGATACTCACCCAGATGATTTTCAAACAGATCAAAGGTGGGTACAAGCGTCATCTTATCCTCTTGGTTCAAGATTTGAAGCGCAGCATCATTCCATGCAGCTACAACCGCATTGCCGGGAACCTCCAGCTCCTTCACATCCCCAAATGGGTTATAAAGACCTATGTACGCAATCTGTGCTTCCGGATTGATCTCCTTAACTTTCTTCAAAATTTCCTGGAGACGTTTGGACGTTTCAGGCAATGCTGCAGCCAGGTTTTCGGCGGTCGGCGGATCCTCACCCTGCAATACCTGACCACCCTGAAAGAGATCATTAGCTCCAATGGACAATAAGATAAAGTTGGATTGCTGGAGTACATAACGTACACCCTGTTCATCCAGTTTACTTAGTAATGCATCCGTTCTCAGGCCATTAACTCCCAGGTTGTTCAGAACCTGAACATCATGTCCCTGTTCCTTTAAAATATTACCTGCACGCCTTACAAAGCCCAGTCCTTCATCATCCCCCGTGCCTCTAGCCAGAGAATCACCAATAACGGCCATTCGAATTTTACCATCATCAACTGGAGCTGCAGGTTTGCTGGCCTCATCGGCCGGTGTTTTCGTCGATTGCCCCATCCCTAAAGCTGGATCCCCCTCAGGAAAGATGACGTCTTTTATGGCATAACCAAAACCGAATAATAACAGAAGCGTTGCCAAAATGGACACTGTACTGATCGTTCTCCAGATCCATGGCGCTGAATCAAGGGTTTTTCTTTTCATTAATCACATCTCCGCTCATGAACACCTGGTTGGGTGCTTATAATTTAAAATGGTTTGACATTAAGATGACGCTTTTTCTAAATAACATAAATGTTCTGTCGTTAATTTGCAAATTTTGCCGCTCTTTCTTTTTTAAAATTTATAAATGGAAAAAGGCTATGCCTCACACAGATTTCGCTGTGCTGACATAACCTTTTTTCGAATTAAATCTGAACGTTATTCATTCAAATGACTTATTTGCCGATAAATTCTTGAGCCCAGTAACCGTTGTAGTATCCAACACCGATTTGAGTAAAGTTTTTGCTCAGGATATTCGCCCGGTGGCCTTCACTGTTCATCCATGCAGTAACGACTTCCTGAGGCGTTTTTTGACCTTTGGCAATGTTCTCACCAGCGTAGCTGTAAGTTACTCCAAATTGTTTCATCATATCAAAAGGAGAACCATACGTTGGTGATTGGTGATCAAAATAGTTATTGTTACTCATGTCTTTTGCTTTGGCAAGAGCGACTTTATCCAGAAGTGCATCGGATGCCAGTGCGCTCAGACCTGCTTTGGCACGCTCAGCGTTCACCAATTTTACAACCTGTGCTGCAAAATCGGATTGAGTTGACTCATTACCAGTGTTGCTTGTGTTATTACCTGTGTTACCCGTGTTGTTCGCATTACCAGAGTTGCTGCTGTTCTCAGGCTTTTTCGTTGGCGTAGCAGCTGGTTTCTCTTCTTGCGTTGGTTGAGACGGTTTTGTTGTTGTTTCTGGTTTTGTTGTTTCTGGCTTCGTCGTTTCAGGCTGTGCTGCTGGTTGTTTGACAACCTGGCCATTTGATACCGTAATTCCGTTATCCTTCATCCACTTTTCAAGCAATGTTTTCAGGCTAGTTGCATCCGTAAGTTTAATAGTAGCTTTATATGTGGACACCTCTGCCGCGGAAGCAGAAGCAGGGAGCATAATTCCTACGGCCAGTACAGCTGTCAGACTTCCAGTGACGACGGTTTTCAACAAGTTCTTTTTCAAATTCATTCATCTCCTCGAAAATTAATTAGTTACAACTTTGTAATTAATACTCTAGCAGTATACCAATTCATACGAGTGATGTGAACCTATAAATTATGGAAAAGTTACTTTTTTGTAATCTTTGATTGCGTTTCAAAAGCATCAAACTGGTTTAAATGTTTAAGTCATGTTTTAAGACATGAACCTATATCCGTAAGTGCAGTAGAAGTTGAATTTTTGAAATGATAACCCTCATTGCCTATATCAATTGTATAAGGCTTAATAGATTTATTCATGTGAACTGGATACTACACTATCATATATGAAAACCATCCTTTAAGGGGCGTCCTTATTTAACCAAAAAAAAGACATCCGGAATCCATACTTGTCCGAATGTCTCGAGTTACCTGTACATCAACGATCTGGTTGAGGAATAGGTACCTTGTTTTGAAGAATCTTTTCTATAGAAGGACTTTACTGAAACGATATCCTCTCTTTTGAAAGCCAATGTGCTCATAGAAAGAATACGTTGATGAAGCAACTTCACGATTCGCACCGGTGACAAACAATTGTTTCCCACCTTGCTGTCTGCCCCAGTCCTCAGCACGAGCCATCAGACGACGGCCAATGCCGCCTCCACGGTACTCTTGCCCTACAATCAAGGACGTAATTTGGGCGGCAGGTTCTGGATAGGCATGACTTTGCACACATTGCAAGCCGATCATACCAATAATTTGTTCATCCACTTCGGCAACAAGCATGCACGCGTTTGGATTACTCTCCAAACCTTCAATGCGCTCTTTCATAACATTGGCTGTTGTCGGATAGCTGACCTCTCGCATCAGTCCCGTTACCGCTTCAGCATCTCGCAGTTCACACTCTCGGATCGTCAGTACAGGGGCCTGGGCATTATTGGACATGATTTACCTCCACTTTCAGCATATTTGCGGCTTGAACCGCTGTTTTTCGGGCTTCTTCCACATCGTGGCCTGCACTAAGCGCCACAGCCATCCGGCGTCCCACTTTGACCTCAGGTTTGCCAAACACACGAACCTGCGTACGTGGAAGAGCCAGTGCTTCTTCAATCCCGCCTATAGTAAAGTCGGATGTTTCATGATTAGCCTTCAGCGTAGCTGAGGCACCAGGTGTAAGCAGATGCACATCTGTCACAGGGAAACCCAGAATTGCACGCACATGCAGCGCAAACTCGGAGCTATCTTGCGTTACCATGGTAACCATACCTGTGTCATGCGGACGAGGTGATACCTCGCTGAACACAACTCCGTCCGAAGTCAAGAATAGTTCGACACCGAACAGCCCATAACCACCTAGCTCATCAGTCACAGACTTGGCAATATGGCAAGCTTGCTCCCATTGCTGCGGAGTCATTGCATGCGGCTGCCAGGATTCGACATAATCCCCATCCTTCTGAATGTGACCAATCGGAGGACAAAATACAGTTCCTGATACAGATCTTACGGTGAGCAGCGTTATTTCACTGTCAAATTTCACAAAGCTCTCCACGATGACACGTACAGATTTGCCGCGCGCTCCAGACAGAGCGATATTCCAGCAATTCTCCACGTCATCCGGCGTGTGGCATACACTCTGCCCTTTACCGGAAGAACTCATCAATGGTTTGATCACACAAGGTGTACCCAATTCACGAACGGCTTCTTGAAGCTCTTCCAAGTTGTTCGCAAATAGATATGCTGCTGTCGGAAGTTTCAATTGTTCTGCCGCCAAACGCCGGATGCCTTCGCGATCCATCGTTAAACGGGCAGCACGTGCCGTCGGCACAACACAGAATCCCTCTTCTTCAAGCTCTAACAAGGCTTCTGTCGCAATCGCTTCTATCTCTGGTACGATGTAATGAGGTTCTTCCTTGCGAATCAATTGTTTCAAAGCTTCGGCATCTAACATGTCGATGCAGTAAGACCGGTGTGCTACCTGCATGGCAGGTGCATTGTCATAACGATCAACAGCGATCGTTTCAACTCCCAGTCGATGGGCCTCAATAACGACCTCTTTTCCCAATTCTCCGCTACCCAGCAGTAGCATTTTTTTGGCTTGAGCCGTAAAAGGAGCACCCCACATGTTCTTTCCAATCCTCCCAAAGAGAAATCTTCTATATCTGTCTCTCTATTTTCGGGGTTTTGGTTAAAGATTGCAAGTGTGCTCCCTATTTTTCTTGTGAATTTTACAAGATTTTTTGTGTTTTTTCGATCAATTTTTACAATTACCGTTCACAGATTCGATACTCTTTCCATTCCTCCCAAATCAAGGATATGATTGTAATATTGATCTGAGATCACCAATGAACCTGATCCTACCTTCTTCCCGAGAGTTCAGCAACCTGTAATATGCCGATTTTTCTCTCGGAAAATGTCATTATGTGAAGAAACATAGGCCATCTTAGGCGCCTTCGGATTCAAGTATTGTTTCGCACTGTTTACCGCCACAATCGCATCATTAAAAGCTCCGGCAATCAGTCGTACTTTACTCTCATGGGTTGCACAATCTCCTGCCGAAAAAATACCGGGTACATTGGTCTCTGCAAGCTGGCTCATTACAATCATACCTTCGCTCATCTCCAGACCGCAGCGGGCAAGGCCACTTACGTGGCTTGTATACCCATGACTAACCACAATTTCATCCACTTCGAGCAAAACATTCTCCCCGGTGTCTACGTGAGTTATAACCACCTGATGTATGCGGTCCCCATTCCCGTGTAACCGCGTAATTTGATAGGGTGTACGCACATCCGCTATGTTTTTCATATATTTCACATTTCGTTCCATGGCGCGAAATTCCGATTGACGGTGAACAACTGTTACAGTTTCAGCTTGTTCCGCGAGTTCGATAGCCCAGTCAACAGCACTATTGCCTCCGCCAGAGATCAACACATGTTTACCCGTAAATCGTTCCAGACTTTGCAACGTATAATGGAGATTGCTCCGCTCATATTCAATTGCTTCTTCCATTTCAAGCCTTTGAACTTCAGCGATTCCTCGACCTATTGCGATAATAATGGAGCGTGTATAATGCAACTCGCCCTCGTCAGTATGCAAGGCGAATAGTCCGTTGTCCAGGCGAGTGAATCTGTCTACACTACGATTCAACACAACGGTTGGATCAAAAGTGGTCGCCTGCTGGACGAGCCACTCAATCAACCTGGAGCATTTCATAGGTGGCACTCCCCCCACATCCCATATCGTTTTATCCGAATAGGTATGTAGAAACCCGCCAAGCCGATCTTTGCCTTCAATCAATTTCACTTTCATTTCGCGCATACCCGCATAGAAGGCCGCATACATGCCTGCAGGGCCGCCGCCAATGATTGTCACATCATAAATGTCTTCTTTATGCATTTCGGACACATCCGTTCTGGTTTTATCAATCGAAAGCAACTCTCGCAATATTAAGGTCTACCTTATTTGTTCTTCTCTTTAAAAGCAGCAACGATATCATCAATCACATAACTGTCGGCAAGCGGAGACATTCCCAGATTGAACCATTCCTTTCCACCAACCATATAGACATGATCATTCTTGACCGCCTTCAGATTTTTCCACAGTGAGGTGGTTAACATCTCGTCAAACTTGCTTTTTATTTCCTTGTTCGTCTCATCATCCAGTTGTACGATCAGATGATCTGCATCGTATTCGGGCAATACTTCCAAGGATACGGACATTGCAGATTCGGATTCAGGAAAATTAAGGAGTGGTTGCAAACCCAGCTGTTTATGGACGAATCTTCCCCGATCAATGTTCTCGCCATGTAAAATAATTTCCTTCTCCATCACTCTGATGTACAGCACAGTCTCGTCACCAATCAGGTTGTGCAGCGTTTCGGCGCCTTGTTTCTCATGCTGCTCCAGGGTTTGTATCACCTGTTCGGCCTGCTCTTCTTTCCCCAGAATCGCTGCTATACCACGCAGTTCATCTCGCCAGTCATTATGCTCTGGCAGCAGCACGGTTGGAGCAATCTGCGAGAGCTGATCATAGTCCTTTTTCGACCACCAGTCAGGAGCAATAATCAAGTCAGGGCCTGCATCAAGAATCGCTTCAAAGTCAGGTGTTCTTGCGATGCCCATCTTCAACGTATTGGAGAAAGGGTCTTGCAGATACGCGGGAAATTCGGAATGATAGTTCTGTACAGCCACAGGTACGATACCGAGTGCATATAAAAACTCCGGGTATACAACCGACAGAGCGATTACCCGTTGTGGTGATTCCGGTATGGTAATATCGCCCATTTCAGTGTGGACCACTTTTACCTTGTCAGCTTCTGCTGCTGATGAATGGGGCGCTCCTGTTGCTTGCGCTTCACTTGAAGACACCTTCTGACTGGTCGGACTACATGCAGAAATCATGAGTAAAATCAAAATTGCACACACCATTGTAAACCCTTTGAACTTCACTTCGTATGTACCCCCTATATGTCAATGAGATATGATAATGAGCAATTAATAATAATTATCATTATCATTTAGATATAGGAGTAGTATATTAAATTACGTTCCTGCATGATATTGACGATTCGGACTTTTTGCTATGGACGATCTTGCCAGAGCTTTAATATTTCATCCAGCATCAGTTCATGGGTAAACGCAGTGTAATCCAGCAGAACGCCCGGCATGAGTATATCAATGCATCCATTTTGGACTGCTGTCGTATCATTCCAACCTCCAGAGTTTTGAAGAGCGTTCCACGTTTGCTTAGACTTTTCATCCTCCTCCACGATCAACAGCATTCTATCTATTGAGAGCTTCGACAGTTCTGTAACTTTCACTGTTCCCAGCTTCCAGAATGCCTCTATCCCTTCAGGACCGTTCATTTGCAAGTCCACATAAAATACAGAAGCTATGCTCCTCGGCCCCAGCACCTGCAGCACTTCGCCATGTACTCTCAGTACAAGCAGCCGTTCTTCCCGAACGCTGTCTGCAAGCTGTGTTCTGACCATCGCTGACTTCTCATCATATCTTTGCAGCCACGCCTCCGCAACATCTGATCTGTCCAAAAAACGGGCAACATATTTCAGGTGATCCCGCCAATCCCCCTCATCCTGCGGAATGATGCATACTGGTGCAAGAGAACGAAGCTGATGAGCCAGCGTGTCCGACATTTCTCCCTCAACGGTGATGATATAATCCGGATCCACCATGCGAAGCTGCTCCAGCCATATGGCTTCCACCTCAGCCAGCGGCATGACTTTGTTCGTTTCATATTTGCGTCTGTAATACTCAGTCCATGGATGACTCGCCTTTGCGGCACAAGGAATAATCTGCAAGGCAAGGAGAGTTCCTATACTCAAGGAATGAACAGCTGCTATTTTTTGCTTGCTGCCCTGTATAAATGCTGCTGGGGGAATACCCGAGATTTGCTTGAATTTACGCCGGAAGTACATTTCATCCTGATAGCCCACGTATGATGCAACATCCTTGAGTCGATAATTGTGATCGTTTCTCATTAAAATCTGGGCTTGCTTGATTCGGAAAAAGGTCAAATAGTCCATCGCACTGCAACCATGTCTTTTTTTGAATAAACGCATGAAGTGACGAGAGCTCATTCGTGCAATGGTCGCCAGCTCCTCAATCGTTATTTTGTTCATATAATTTTGTTCGATGTAGTCTTTTACATGTTCTACGGGAGAAGTGGAAAAACGCTCTTCTGCACGTACCACATCGTTGAACATTGTATACAGTAATTCCTGAAAACGAATTTGACCATAGTACCTTTGTAAACCATTCTTAATCCGCGCTTGCTGATAGATCATCTGACAGAGCTCACCAACCGCAACCGCCGAAGCACATATGACCTCAGCGTCACAGGGATCCCCCAGAAGTTGCTTCATAATATCGAGAACTTCAGGATCATCTTGTTCCGCCAAGTGCATCACTTCGAAGTTCATATGATACACCCCTCTTTCATCCAGTGAATGAACATTTGCCTCAACCAACTGCCCAGGCTGTCCGATGTACCAGGCTCCTGCACGTAATTCAATAAAGTTGCCATCTACTGTTAACCAGCCCTGACCACTAGCCATAAACAATAACATATATGTGTCCAGGAAGTGTTTTCTCAAACACCAATTCCTTACATAATCGCTTGCGCCAGGTTGATCCACATATATGAGCTTAAAGTGAAGATGATCCAGCTTGTCAAAACGTTTTAATTGCATTTCGCTATGTGCTTCCTGCATCGTTCTCCCTCCAGCCGTCCCGATTCGTTCTTCTGGTAATCCTTAAAATATAGCACAATTCCGTGAATGAACTAAGTGCCAGTAGGAACAGCTATACACGCGCCCCTTCGCAAAAAAACGGCCCGCACAGCACCTTTTGAATAAAAAAAAGACACTCCGGGCATTCCTATTCCCTGCCTCCAATAAAACAATTTGCTTATCTTGAAGGAAAAACCAGGGTTATAGGGTGCCGGAGTGTCAAGTGCATCAGTCACAAAAATCTAAAACATACCTAGGCCAGAATTCATGTTATAAAAATCTGTATTGCGCTTCGATGAGACCATTATAAACGCCTTGTTTCTGGATAAGTTGCTCATGGTTTCCTTCTTCCTTGATTTCACCGTGATCGAGCACAATAATGTTATCTGCATTCCGGATCGTGGAGAGTCGGTGAGCGACCATGAAAGAGGTTCTGCCTTTAAGCAGCACTTTCAGTGCTTCCTGAATTTTGAGCTCTGTCTCGGTATCAATGCTTGCTGTTGCTTCATCCAGAATAAGAATCCGTGGATCCGCGAGCAAGGCACGGGCGAAAGACAATAGCTGCCGTTGTCCCATGGACAGCACGTTTCCTCTTTCTTCAACCTCCGTATCATATCCACCAGGCAGCTTCATAATAAATTCGTGGGCATTGACCGCCTTCGCAGCCTCCTCCACTTCTTCATTGGTTGCATCCAGTCTGCCAAATCGAATATTGTCTCGAATCGTTCCGGAGAAGATAAAGGTATCCTGCAAGACAATGCTTACCTGACTACGCAGACTCTCAACCGTAATATCCTGTATATCATGGCCATCAATTGTCAGTCTTCCTCCGGAAATATCATAGAAGCGGCTAATCAGATTGATAATTGTACTTTTTCCTGAGCCGGTGTGACCAACCAGTGCAATGGACTCGCCTGCTGCGGCCTTAAAGCTGATTCCTTTAAGCGCCTGTCTGCCTTTCTCGTATTCAAAAACGACATTGTCAAAAACGATATCGCCTTTAATAGAAGGAATCGGCTTCGCACCCGGTTTGTTCGCAATGCTTGGTTCCTCATCCATGAATTCGAAAATGCGTTCGGAGGAAGCCATGGCTACCAGCAGTTGATTGTACATCTGACCCAAACGGTTGATCGGATCCCAGAAGTTACCCACATAGTTGGCAAAAGCAACAAGCAAACCAACAGTTAATTGACCATCTTGAATCAGGTAGGCACCAAACCAGAACAGGATCAATGTACCGAAACCGCCGGTAATTTCAATGAGCGGTCCAAAGCCCTGGTTCATGGCCGATGCTTTGTCCCATGATTTTTTGCTGGACAAGTTCATGTTGTCAAAGTATTTCATGTTTTCTTTTTCCTGTGTATACGCCTGAGTCACGCGAATCCCCTGAATGGATTCATTCAAGTGGGAGTTAATCCGGGAGTTCTTCATGCGTACATCCTGCCAGGCACGGCGGATCAGTACCCGCAGCTTGGTGGAGATAATAAACATGATCGGTACCGTAATAATAACGGCAAGGCCGAGTTTCCAGTTGATGAGCATCAATATGACGATAATACCCAATAACTGCACGCAGTCGATCATGACGTTGACTGCACCATTGGTGAACAAATCCTGCAATGAGTTGATATCATTCGTGACACGAACGAGTACGGACCCCGCCGGTCTTTTGTCAAAAAAGTTAAAGGACAGCTTTTGAATATGTTTGAACAGATCCGAGCGAAGGTCATAGATGACCCGCTGTCCTATAATGTTGGTTAATTTGATCCGGTACGTATTGGCAGCCCATTGAATGAGATAGAGCAGGAGTACCGAACCCCCAATAATATATAACAGGGTCATGCTTGGCAGTCCGTTCTCTGGTGCTATGGCTCTGTCAATCGCCAAACTGATCAAGAAAGGAACTGACAACTTCGTGATTGTACCCAAAATCATCATTAATATGATCAGCGGCAGAAGCTGCCTTGCATAAGGTTTCATATAGCCGAACAAACGTCCAAATTCTTTCCAGTTAAACGGTTTCTCAATGATCTCATCGTCCTGATAAACGAATCGTTCATTTATATTCTTCTCAGAGGTCCCTTTGACCTCGCGCCTGTCTGCTACCGTTTCGGCACTCATGAGTTCACCTGCTCCCCAGCCTCCCGCTTGCCGCGGGCGATGTAGTCTGCGTATTGAATTTTGTAAACATCCTGATATGGTCCAGGTTCTTCAATAAGACGTTTGTGTGTACCGCGCTGAACGACACGTCCTTCATCCAGTACCAGTATTTCATCTGCATGTCGCAGTGAGGAAATCCGGTGTGCAATGATAAAGGTCGTTCTTCCTCGCATGACCTCCTGGAAACCGGACTGGATTTCATGCTCGGTCTCCATATCCACTGCACTGGTTGCATCATCAAGTACCAGAATTTTCGGATTTTTGAGCAAAGCTCTTGCGATCGCAATCCGCTGTTTCTGACCCCCGGAAAGACCCATGCCTCGTTCTCCAACAACCGTGTCATATCCGTCCGGAAACTCCATAATGAAATCATGTGCTTTGGCCAGCTTCGCTGCCCGAATAATGTCATCCATGCTTACGTTTTTGAGACCATACGAGATATTGTTGCGTATGCTGGAGGAGAACAGGAACGTTTCCTGAAAGACGGATGCGATCTGGCTCCGCAAGCTGCGTATCCCCATGTCCTTAATATTTTTGCCATCCAATTTGATGGTTCCCGAATTGACGTTATACGCACGCATCAAGAGCTGAATAATGGTGGATTTACCGGAACCTGTGCCTCCGAGGAAACCGATAACCGAGCCCGGAGGTGCATCAAAATTGATATCGGTTACTGCCGCCATTTTATTGCCATACGCAAAGGTTACAGAATCAAACGTTACATGCCCCTTAACCTGATCAGCCTCGACAATAATTGGATCTTCTGTCTCCTGCACGTCCACCGGTGTATTCAACAGTTCAAGCACCCGTTCGCCCGAAGCTTTGGATTGCGTATAGTTGTTGATATGGAATCCAAGGTTCCACATTGGTCCGATTATGTACCAGATCAAACTGAAAAAGGCAACGAGTTCACCAAGTGACAACGTCTGATTGATGACCATTCTTCCTCCAATGATAAGAAGGAGTACAACGCTTACAGAAGCAAGAATCTCCATGATGGGAAAATAGCGACTCCACAATGTTGCAGCATGAATCTGATTCGTTTTATAACGCTCGTTGCGTGTGGAAAACTTCTCCACTTCGTAAGGCTCACGTGCAAAAGATTTTACGGTACGCACTCCAGTAATATTTTCCTGTACGGCTGTCGTCAATGAACTGAGCGCCAGTCGCATCTCCTGGAATGCAGGGTGGATCTGGGATTCAAATCTTAGCGCAACAAAGGCAAGCAGAGGAATACATATGAGCGTCAGCAAGGTAAGCTGCCAGCTCATCGTCATCATCATGATTGCGCCGAATACGACCATCAAAACCATGTTGAGAATCTGTGCAAAGCCAAATCCGATAAAGTTGCGGATGGCTTCCAGGTCTCCCGTGAGGCGGGACATCAGATCACCCGTCTTGGCCGTATCATAATAACGGAAGGATAAAAACTGAAGCTTTTCGTAACATGCGTTACGTAGTCGGTACGCCAGAAAGTTACCAAGGCGTCCTCCATAAAACCCGTGTAAAAACTGCATTCCCGCTTTCAAAATCACAACACCTAACACGGTTAAAGCAAGTATGGGAACGTCTTCAAAATTGCGCGGTATAATTACGTCATCAATCAGTATCCTTAGTAAATTCGGATACACCAGCCCGAGCGCAGTCGCTATGGCGAGGAACAAGATTGATACAAATAAATACGTGCGCTTTTCCCAAAAAAAGGTTTGCAGTTGCCTGAGAACATCCATGTTTCTCCTCCTCTTGTCTCGTTCAAAAACAGTATGAACATTTATGAAGTTTATCACCGTCCCCCATTCGCGGCAAAGCGAATAACTGACCATATTCAGGCTACTTTCTCCTTAATGCGTCATTAACGGGAATAAAAGACCACCTATCAATCAAATGTTTGAATATTCTCTTTGTTTCAGGTTGTTCGGACAAAAAAAGGCTCCCTGTATGACCTGGTCGGTCAGGAGCCTTTTTGCGGATACATATGCATACACTTTGCGTGTATACTTATTCGTGTACGAATTGCTGCACTTGTGCTGAAAGACTATGCCATTCCTCTGCTGGAACGCCACTTGTCAGTGTCTCATTTAATGCAGCCACAGCTTCTTTCAGTCGATCTTCCAACTGGCTGGCTTGATGCTGCAGCGACTGATGCAGCTGGGCATCATAGAACTGAACCAGTTTTTCCTGTGCAGCAGGAAGAGCTTCAGCTACCATTTGTTTGATGACCGGATCGAGCGCTTCCTGTAGTCGTTGTCTCCCCTCACCTTCAAAGAATTGCTTCGGGTTGCGGAAGTAACTGAGATACGTTTTCCATCCTGACGGTTCCTCCAGCCGGATCTCCTCGAGCACAGGTGTACTCCAATTCTCATTAAAAGCAAGCGAAAGATCCATTCCGCCTGATCGCTCTTTAAGTGCCTGAACGCAATCATCGATCTGCCTCATTAACCAGCTCTTCCCTGCCTGCTCCAGTCGGAGTGTCGTCGCAAGCAATTCCTGCTCCAGCTCTACAGCGATCATACGCAGCAGTTCACGTCCGCATGCTGCAAATCCACCTTTTAGATTACCACGGTCTTCCCGCAGAACAGAAGGATGGAACGCTTCTGCCATAAAGAGCCCCAGTCGATAACCCAGCCGCTGTCTGACATGAAAGAGCAGTTCAGCCGTCTCCTGAGCAAGCTCTTCTCTCATGGAGCGCTCAGCAAGGGTTTGGATTCGCACGAGGGACTGATCCATGACGGCGTGCAGTTCCTGCCTCCGCTGCTGCAGCACTTCTTCACCCTGAACGGCATCGTGGGCACGCTGATCTAACCGCTGGATAACCCTCGACAGTTCTTCGGCAGCACCTCCAACGGCAAGGTCAGCAAGTTCTGTGCCAGCGAACCGATTAAACTCTTCCTCAAAACGAAGGAAACCCGATTGCTCAAGCATATCTGCATCTCCCGTGCTTTTGCCTTCCATGGCAAGCAGGCTGGAAACCGGAAATAATCGTGGGGCCCGAATCCCATTGGTTCGAAGCTGAGTACTGACATGCTCCAGTACCTGTGCAAGTTCTTCTTCGGATGATGACAAGTCACTGGCATTCACCACAAAGAACATCTGATCCATGGCCGAGCTGTCTTTCACCCGTCCCAGTTGGTTGAGAAACTGTCGATCCCCCTGGGAGAAAGCATGGTTGTAGTAGGTTACAAAGATAAGCGCATCCGCATTCTTCATATAATTGAATGTAACACCCGTATGACGGGCGTTCACCGAATCGGCCCCAGGTGTATCCACAAGCACAATGCCTTGCTCCGTAACGTCACAGCTATAGTACAGATCAATGCTGTCGACAAAGCAGGATTTCCGTTCATTGGCCACAAAATTTCGGTATCCGTTAAGGTCTACCTGAACATCTTGACCAAGCTGATCCATCGTGTCATCCCAGCCTGCAGCTGCCGCCTGCAGGAAGCTGTAGTGCGGCCGTCCTGCGGGATGTACATCCTGTGGCGATAAGGATTGGACCCGTTTCTGCCAATCCGCTCCCGGTTCGCCCAATCCGAGCAAACGGAAGGAATAGGCCAGATCTTCCTGGAACGCGGCCCGGGTCTTCATGCGGACCCGGGCCGTTCCATGCTCCGCGCCTCCGGCCGGAGCCATGATCCGGTTAATCGCCGCTGTCGTTGGATGCGGCGATACAGGGAGTACAGCTTCGCCCAGCAACGCGTTGGCGAAGGAGGATTTGCCGGCGCTGAAGGCTCCGAACAGCGCCAGGGTAAACGTGCCGCCAGCAAGCGAAGCCGCGCGTGCACGCAGATCCCGTACCGCCGACCCCATGGCGGGGTACGGCTCTACCAGCGCAGCTGCGGCTTCCAGCCGTGCCGCAGCTGCGTCCAGGCGCCGGCGGCGCTGTGCGCCAGCCGCCGGCTGCATGTGCGCCGCAGCTGTGCGCGGCGGCGCTTCCGTCTGTGGCTGCGCAGCCACAGACGCAGATGTGCCCGGGTCAGAGCCGTGAGCTTCGCTCGGCTCTTGCGCGGGCACATGCGGGCCCTGCACCTCCGGCAACAGCCCGGAGGGGAGAGGGCCCGCAGGAGGCAGCAGGCTGCGCAGCCCTGCTGCCTCGGCGGCGGCGGTGCGCTGCAGCGCCGTATAGCGCGCCGCCGCCGCGGATTGCGCCAGCACCGCTGCGCGGCTGGCGTCCAGCGCCTGAAGCGCGGCTTCGCCCTGCGCGCCCAGCGCCTCAAGCATCCGGTCGGCCAGCATCATGGCCGACCGGCGGTAGCGGGCCTCAATCTCGCCCCGCACCTCCTTGCTGAATTGAAGCACATACTCGGGAGACACCTCTGCGCCAGCGCTTCGTTTCATCTCCAATAGTGCTTCATCCAGAACAGGCAGTTCAGAATTCAATGCCTGTTCCCAGTCTGGGCTCCACAGCTGATGAGCTTCTCCCAGCTTGCGAAGCATAGTGCGAATATGCACTTCCACTTGACCCGAAGTTTGATCCTGCAGCATTTTAACGAGCTCAGCAGCACGGCGCTGCTTTTCCTGTTCGGTCTTCCCACCTGAGAAAAGCAATCCTACCCGGAACCCAGGTTTCCGGCTCTCAAGATAAGCTGCGGCCGAAGTACGGATATCTGCAGGAGTGAGATTGGCATTCGATAGCAGGGACTCCAGCTCCCCCCGGAACTTCTCACGCTCCCGAGAAGGCTTTGCACGAAGTTCGTCTTCATCATCCTTTAACTTATCCAGCTCTCGTTCAAGTCGTTCAATGCCTTCCTGTCCTCCGATCTCCTCCAGCAGAGCTGCCTCTTCGTCCTCTCGCTGTTCAGCCTGTCTGATTATGTGCTGCTCCGTGATATGACTGGCCGAACTTGCAAGGCTATGACGAATGAGTGCTTCCTTCTCGTTCAACATGTGTTGAATCAAATCAGGGAGCACATGCCATTGGTTATAACGATGATCCTTATCGCGAAGCGAAGTGAACAAGAGCCCATCATATCTGACTTCCCACGCGTCAAAAATGGCCTCTACACCTTTCACATACTCGTCAAACGCTAGCTCCCGTTCCCTATGCTTATCAATCTGATTCACGGTGAGAAACAACGGCTTCCCCCAATCCGACAGGCTCTTGGCGAAAGACAAATTGCTCTCAGACTGAACATGGTTATAATCCATCACATAAAAGACCACATCAGCAAGATGAAGCGCCGAATGTGTTGCCAAGCCATGTCCCCGGTCAGTCGAGTCCACACCTGGTGTATCCAACAGCACAGCGTTATCTGCCAGCAAAGGGATGTCATCCCACACTTCAATGGAACGATATGCACCACCATTCTTGCAGTACTCTTCCAGTTGTTCAGGAGAAACCTCAAGCGGATTTGCGATTACTTCCTGATTGTCAGCGCTTTCGTTAGCTGCCGTATAAATCAGCGCTCGCGGTGCGCCATTGCGTATGGACACCACATTGGCACTTGTCGGAACAGGGCTTGATGGCAGTACCCGTTTCCCACATAAACTATTGATCAAACTTGATTTTCCTGCAGAGAAGTGTCCACAAAACGCGATCGTCAATTGCTTCATCTCTGCCTTGCTCATCAGATCTGTTAAAGCATGTACAGCAGTATGGTCTCCTGTTTGCTCCATTGCCTTGCGCAGCGAAAGCAGTGGTTCAGCCAATTCTACTGGGTAATCTGTTCTGGTCATGTCTGGCCTTCCCCCTGGCTTCTCTTAATTGGTACCTGCATCATGTCTTTATCTCATAATAAATGTATTTTAACATTAGACGAACCGAATTTGAACGGTTTCGTTCATTTGAAGCTAAGCGTTGCAGAAAGAAAACATCATTTTTGCTAAAAAAAATAAAACCGTTCTGTCGGTTTTATCTGAGTTATGGTTCTATTGAATACACAATGATATTCACTGTGCGTAGTTATGTATGCTGCATTCAATGCCAGCATGAACTTATGTGATAAGCTCGACGCCAGCATTGATGCAACATGTCTTGCATTGACCAGGAGAATTAGGAAACAGCATTCTCCAGGGAAGGCAGCAAAATTTCAAATACTTGACCATGCTGCAAAATCGTGATGTCTCTTCCTTTGTCTCTCATAACCACAACTTCCGGTTTTGTAGACATACGTTCCAAATAGTGCTCAGGCACGTCGCCAGAGTGGCTTACTGTGATGCCTTCGACTTCTTTCTCTTCATTTTCAGCCATTTCCTGTTCAACGATTTGTTCAAAAATATCGGAGAAGGCCTCAAAATTGTCAGTGTACACGGAAATGCATTTCATCATTACTCATCCTCTTCTGGTCATTAATTTATTTTTCGTTTTGGGCTTGTAGCACGTTCCTTATCTTTCCTGATTTGGGACGTTTTCATACGCTTTTTCCCTTCCCGGCATACGTCCAGCAATGGACAAATATGACACCCGGGATTTTGCGCCTTGCAATGGTAGCGTCCAAAGAAAATAATCCGGTGGTGAGTTAAAGTCCACTCATCCCGGGGTACGCGCTTCATCAGTTTTTTCTCGACTTCAAGTACGGAGTCGTCCCAGCCTGCCAGCCCGAGCCGTTTGGATACACGTTCAACATGCGTATCCACCGCAATGGCCGGTACACCAAATGCATTGGAAACAACCACATTCGCGGTCTTCCGTCCTACACCTGGCAGCGTTACAAGCTGATCATGTTCCTGCGGTACATCACCGCCATACTGCTCTATTAAAATACGGCACATGTTCTGAATATGCTTGGCCTTGTTCCGGTACAAGCCAATACGCCGGATGTCCTGTTCCAACTCTTCGAGTGGAACAGCCAGATAGTCGGCAGGACTGGTGTACTTTTGGAACAAGTCTGCGGTCACCTTGTTTACCGTTTCATCGGTACACTGGGCAGACAACAGGACAGCTACAGTCAATTCAAACGCATTGCTGTGATTTAATTCGCAATGTGCATCAGGGAACATCGCTTCCATCGTATCGAGTATGTGCCTAACCGTCGCTGCATTCATGAAGAGCTACCTCCCACAAAATCACCACACCGTGTGGAGACTTACTTTCAAGCTTATTTCGAGTGCTCTGCGGGGACGCCAAAAAGCTTGCAAAAAAAACGTCCTGATGGGGGAAAGATCCCGCATCAAGACGGTCATTCTTTTGATCCTCGAAAAATACGATTACTGTTTTTGGATCTCCATGACTACGTTATTCAGGAGATACAATACAATATTATCATTATCTTTGAGAGATTGCACGCTTAAAGTGTTGTCACCCTGGTGAACAAATACGCCTGTACCAAGTGCAAAACGGTAATTTGTATCTGAAGTGGACTCACGTTTAACCAGAATTTGGTTACCGACTCCATCATAAGACCAGAATTGCTTACTCATAATGGTCATCACTCTGAAGCGAGTGGAATTATCCGTATCTTTGGTCATTTCGACACGGTCACCCACCGTAAGGCTGTTTAACGTGGTTAATGTAGAGCCTGACTTGATCACTTTTACAGCACCGCTAACAGGTACGGTTTCGCTCTGTCCATTAAACAACTTCAGCGTTACCGAAGTCGCATCAACAGATGTCACTTCTGCCAAAGTCCGTTTCACGACTTGAACCGCTTTAGGCGTCGTTCCTTCGAAAGTGACGTTAATCAGATTGCCAGCAGTCAGTTGAGAAGCGGTAATACTTTGTCCACTTTCACCTGTCAAAACAGCCTGATCCACGTAAAACTGGCTTGTCAGTGAGTCCGATTTTACACGAACACGACCATTGGTCTCTACAGATACAACTTCAAATTGTGCTACGGTGTTTAATGACACTTTTTGTACGTAATCCTGATTGGAACCAAGCGTAACGGTTACTTTATCACCAATCTTCAGGTCACTCAGACTTGCTCCAGATTTGTTGTAGATCTCAATTGCCGGAACGGTAGAATAAGGAACTGTGATGGTTTGGTTACCAGACAATACGCTGATGGTTTTTTTATTTGTATCCATGCCGCTAAGCGTACCTTCGTATTTGTAAATGACTTTTACGGACAACGCTCTGGTTCCGACATACGTCAGATCGAGTTTGCGTCCTTCGTTCAATAGCGATTCCAATCCTGCAAGCGTAGGCTTGGTTGTGTTGTAGTCCAGTTTCGTTTTGTCATCCAGCGTAAATACAAATGGTTTTTTGTTGCTGTCCAGTACAGTCAGTACTTTGGTTTTACTGTTGTAGGAAACTACAGAAGCTCCGTTCATCGGTTCCATCTGACGTCCAATAACCTGAATTCTCGTTACACGATCTTCCCCATTTAGTGTCAGTTCAACCTGATCACCATTCGTTGCATCCGTAATCAGATCTGACAATGATGCGTCCTGGATTCCGTTGATCACTACCTCCGGATTTTCGGCCAGCAATTTTGCCTCAAGAGAGCCACCTTCACGTTTGAACGTCAATGTTGACTGATTGCCACCAATCTCCACCAAGGTGCCACGTACAGACTGCTCTACACCCTGAGACAATTCAATGCTTTGCAGAACACTGTCCTTCACCGTGTATTTTACGGTACTGCCTGCTTTAAGCTCTGCTAGAGATAGAATTCGATCCTGATAACGAATAATCAGATTATCACCATACGTAAACTGCTCTGTAGTTCCTGCTGCATTCGTGAACTTAATCGTTTTCCCGGTAGTGCTCACTTCCGCAATTACACCACTGTCACTTTTGTTAACAATGCCGGACTTCACGCGGATGGCCACCGTTTTTTTGTCTGCGGAGAAGGTCTCGCGTTGTACTTCAATAATGCTGTCAGCTGTAATATCAGTCAACTTGATCGCATTTCCGTTTTGGTCGATAAATGCAGTTGCTTCATCGTACCCGTAGGTTTCATAGTTCTCGCCAACAAAGATCCCAATTTTATTGCCCGATAACGAACGTGCAAACGTACCTTCGACGCTCTCCACCTGCGGCGTCGCATCGATTACTTCCACATAAGCTGCATTTCCAGCAGATCCAACCACCTGTACTTTGGTATAGAGCTGAACATTGGGTTCTGTCGCACGTGTCTCACTATCTTTTGTAAAATATGGTGTGCTGCTGTTCACCGTAAAGTTAGTTACTTTACCATCAACCAGCAGGCTGATCTGACCATCTTTTAATCCAGTTACATAACCCGTGTACGTGTTCGGATAAGCTGTATCTGTTAACGCTTCTCCTCTGCTGAAGAAAGTTGCTAATTGGGCCCGGGTTACCGATCCGGTTGGATTAAATTTGTTACCTTCCACACCTTTGGCAAGCTCCAGGCTCACTGCCAGATTGACGTAACCTTTGCCATCTGTGGAGATGCTTGCATCATCGGCGAAGCCAGTGGACTGACTGTTCTGAGCCTTCGCTTCAGCCTCTTTGTCCAATGAACGGATCAGCAGCTTGGTAATCCACTCACGCGATGCAGGCTTTTGTCCCCATGTTGTTTTAGATACGTCTGCTGTAGCTTCTTCCGTTTTATCAATCAGTCCCAGTTGAAGCGCCAAAGCCACATATGGCTTGAAATAATTCCCCACTTCCATATTTGTCGGTAATGCCGTAGCCGTGCTGTCGTTCAACTGGCCTTCCTGGTTCATAAAACGGATCGCCATGGTTACAGCTTCCTGTTGTGTTACCGCATCTCCAGGACGGAACAGACCATTGTTACCGAGAAGGATACCTTGGTTTGCCAGCTTATATACATGCTTCTCAGCCCAGTATCCTACCTTGATATCACTGAACAAACCTGCAGGTGCAGTCGTATTGCTTACAGCCGAAGTCTGGCTCTGCTCCGCTTCTGTTGATTCCGCTGCCATGGCAGCTCCGCCAGCGCTAAGGGCCATCATGCCTGCAAGCACGGCTGATACTACTTTTTTAGAGTGTGATGGATTGTTATATTTAAAAGTCACCTATGATTTCCCCTCTCATGTAAAACGGTCGATATCCATTGGAAAACGGTAAAACAACATGCTGCAGCGAAACTATTCGGATCTTGTCATTGGATGCTCAAGATCGACATGGCCCATCAAGCTCTCAGATTGCTGCCCGTCCACCAGCAAATCAAGCGATTTGACTTCATCAAACTGGAAGAATGTTTTCTTCAAGGCATCAATTGCATATGCTTCTCCACCCGCACCAAGACGTGCAGTATCAGGCATATGAATGTCCAATGTAAGTGCACCTGCGTCAAATTTTACGGACTTCAATTCAATATCTTTGGCCCACAGTGGAACAAGTTTGTCATCAGACGTTTGTTGTAAAGCCGCAAATGCTTCCTTGTATTTATCATCATCTGCTGCGTAGGAGATATTTGCTGTGGCTTCATGCAGATCCAGTTCTTCCGGATCGGTATAAAACACCTTGATTGTTTCTTGCTCTGTACTCTGTGAAGTGCTGCTCGAATCCGTAGAAGTTCCTCCCGAAGAAGCTGTTCCTTCCGAACCTGAGCTGGAAGGTGTTGAATCCGGTGTAGATGTCGTACCTTCTGTTTCCACAGTTACAGGATCAGTAATTTCCGTATCATTTGTCTCATTCTCATTATTTTGATCCTCAGGGACGCTAACTTCCGTGCCTGCCCCTTGAGTCTGACTTGGAGCAGGAGCTGCTGTTGGCTTGCTTCCGCATCCGGCAGCAACTGCCATAACCGTTACCAGCAGTGCTGCAATCCATATTTTTTTGTTCATTCTAACTCCGCCTCCTGATCATAAGGGTTAACCCTTATTTAATTCCCAGATACTCCTTGATTCCTGCAACAATACCCTTGGCAACACTGTTTTGGAAACTTTCAGTGAACAGAGCTGCTTCATCACTCTTATTGCTCAGGAAACCGCCCTCCAGCAGAACAGCTGGCATTGTTGTTTCACGGGTAACATGGAGGCTTGCCGTTTTCACGCCACGATCCTTTAATCCCGAAGATTGCAAAAGATATTTATGCATGATGGTAGCCAATTCCTTGCTAGTGGATCGAGTATAGAAGGTTTCTACACCGTTCGCAGCAGCAGGTCCACTATTGGCATGAATGGAAATAAAAATATCCGCGTTTACCTTTTCGGCAATTTTCACACGTTCACTCAAAGCCAGAAAAGTATCATCGCTGCGGGTTAACACAACGTCAATTTTAGACTCTTTTTTCAGCAGTGCTTCCACTTTCAAAGCCATTGCCAAGTTGAAATCCTTTTCCCGTTTACCGGTAACACCAATTGCTCCAGGATCATGATCCCCGTGTCCTGCATCAATGACGACAACTTTCTTGCCATTATCTCCAACTGGAGGGGTAGGTGTCGCGCCTTGTTTGTTCAAATCAACCATAATCAAACCCGAATCGTTTTGAACGTCATAACCTTTGGCATTGGAAAGGTCAATGACAAAACGAACCGTAGAAGGGCTGTTGCTGTATAACGAATACCGAATCTTGGAAACATCGGGATAACCGCTGACTACAAGCTGTCCATTCTGGTTGCTGTCAAGAGCTTGTCCCTCACTGAAAGAATCAGCAAATGCTGTATTAGGTAAGTCGATAACAATCCGATCCGGTCCTGTCATCGTGAAGACGTTCGGCTTCGTTTCTCCGCTGGTTGCAATAAAGAAGCGGTTGTCACTGAAGCTGATGCCGTTCACCAGTACAAGACCTTCCTCATTCGTACTCCCGCCATTATTGCCGGAGTTCGGAGGAGTTGTTGTCCCGTTTCCGGAACCAGAATTCTGGGTAACTAATGTTACCGTCTTCGTAGTGTTGTTCCAACCCACCTTAAGACCCATTTGTTCACCGATAAATCGGAGTGGCACAAGAGTCGTACCATTTTTTACGAGTGGCGGGGCATCCAGGTTCACGTTACTGCCGTTCACCGTTGCCGTCTTCTGTCCTACAATCATCTGCATGGCAGTGTTGTCTTTGCTTATCGTCACGGTGCTTGTACTTTGCTTCCATTCCACACCGTACCCCAGACTCTCGGAAATAACCCGAATCGGCACCATCACTTTGCTATTGATGATTTCCGCTTTGGCATCCGATGGCTGCACAATTTCTTTCCCGTCTAGGATAATTTTCGTATCCACAGCCGCATGACTATAGCCCGGGAAAACGAGCCCAAAGACAAATAACAGTACCAAAAAACCGAACTTCTTCATCCTTCACCCCTACCATTCTCATATTTTTTCGCCGCATGTTGTGACTTACAGCTCCGACTGACCACGTGGGCATTACCAGACACCTATTAGACGCCCCGTACTCTCAAAAGTTGCGAATATATTCCAACATAACAGAAAAAAAACGTTGTCAAATCAAGCTTTTTCTACATTTTAATGTCTTTTTATTTCCTTTTTTATCAATTAAACATCCGAAAACAACGAGCTTTCCTAAACTGCGTATTTACGAATAATCGGACTTAAAGCCCTAAAAATTCTATAATTCCATCTACAATTGCTTCTGCACAGCGGTCCTGATAATCTTCTGTGAGCATAAGTGCTTCATCTGTTGGATTGCTCATAAAACCTAGCTCAAGCAGAACTGCTGGCATAGACGTCTCACGAGTTACATGCAGGCTGACCATTTTAACACCACGATCCTTGAGGCCTGCAACTGGCATGATATGTGTATGAAGCACATCGGCCAGCGTTTTGCTCTCTATCCGACTATAGAGCGTCTCTATTCCATTCGGATCAGGAGTCGTAAATTTGTTCCCGTGAATAGATATGAAAAGGTCCGCCTGATTAAGTTCTGCCATCTCGACTCTCTGCTGCAAGGTAAGTTCAGTATCATCCTGTCGTGTGATCACCGTTTGAATATCTTCATGCTTCTGCAGCAGTGCTTGTACTTTCAAACCCACTGCAAGATTAAAGTCCTTCTCATACTTTCCGGAGATACTTACTGCTCCCGACTGCCTCCCGCCGTGCCCGGGATCAATAATCACTATTTTCTTGCCGTCATCCGTTGGTAAGGCAGGTTGACTGGCAGACTCCCCATTGCTTGCTGTCAGATCAACGAGCAGCACATGGTTATCTCCAAGCGACCACTTAGCCGTAGCGGATTGTTTCAGATCAAACACAATACGAACCGTGGATGGTGAATGACTGAACATGGCGTATCGCACCTTGGATACCACAGTGGAATCTGTAACGACAATGCTGCCACTTCCATCCGAACTGAAGTCCTGTCCTTGGATGAAAGACTCAGAGAACGTGGTTTCAGGCATATCTACAATAATCCGATCCGGTGCACCGAGAGTGGACAGTTTCGGCTTGACTTCTCCACTTGTCGTTATCATCAATCGATTACTGCTGAAGCTGATACTCTGAAGCTCAGCATTCAAGCTGGGAGAAGGAGTTGTCGTAGCCTCATCCTCATCCTCTTCATCTTGTTCTGCGACTGGCGGTGCGGTGCGTAGGCTGACTGTCTTGGTTCCATTGTCCCATCCTACTTCAAGCCCCATGCCTTCTCCGACGAAGCGCAAGGGGACCAGCGTCGTTCCTTGTTTAACCAAAGGTGGCGAATCCAGTTCTACAGGCCTTCCATTGACTGTTGCTGTATCTCTACCAGCCGTCATTGCTATACTGCGGCTCCCTTTTTGAACCAGAACAGACTTGGTTTCCTTTTCCCACTTCACCTGATAACCGAGGTTTACTGAAACCATGCGGATCGGTATCATTACCGTCTTTCCGACATTCTCCGCTGGCGCCCCGGATCCCTGATCTATGGTTACACCATCAAGAACAATAGAGGGCGCCGCGCCTGCATGTGCTGCGATAGGAAATAAAAACAAAAACAGAAAGAAAACGACTGCAGCCGACCATTTCTTCATAGATCATCCACCAATCTGTCGTGTTCTGTACCTTTGACTGTACCTTCGACAAGTCCTCTATGTAACCTTCCATAATATACTAATCAGTTTATCAGATAATAGCTTTTCATCCGGTTACAACGTTGTCATATTTAGTCGGAACCAACAAGAAAAAAGAAATCAAATTGGAGAAATATCTTCTTTTTAGTCAACAGGAATTGAATATCTTGTCAAAAATATCATCTATTGATGCTATTATATTTTAGGCACCATAAATAGACCCCCATACATAGCCAATTGTCCAATCTACTTTGTATTGTAAAAAAAGAATGAAAGTCATTTTATTCGAAGGAGGGAAACCAGTGATCACTTTGTATAAACAAGCATCCAATGGCAGGCTGCTCTACGCAGAATACTGGATCGAAGAGGATCAGGTTGTGGAGCATATCGGCGAAGTCGGTACGGTTGGTACAACGACCAGAATGGATTTTCCAGCCTCGTTTAGCAATGAGGACGAATTCAAGGTTGATTTTCTTCATCGCTACTCTGACCAAGGTTACAAACAAGCTTCTGAAGACGATGGTTACATGCTGATTATTCAATATCCGATGAAAAGTCTGACAGGCAGCAAACGTGATCTATGGCTCAAGGATAAAGCCAGTGAGGCACTGACAAGTGAGCTAGGGTGGAAAGGGCTCGGCATTGTAGATGGACATGATATGGGCAAAACGGCAAATCCAGTCCCCCAGTACGCTTTAAATATTTACTGCCTTGTAATGGATGAGACACTTGGAATTCAAGCAGTTAAGCGTGTGCTCCGAGAGACGCGACTGGACTATACTAGGATCAAAATCGCATCTAGAGATAAAAAAAATGACGGGGATTACATATTGAAGTATTCAGCAAAAAACAATCAGGAATTCTACGTATAGATCACTTGGTTTAAATGTGTAATTCTAACAAGGCAGCAAGATTAATCAGCACTGGATAATAGAAAAAGCTTCTGTCTCTGATCGGAACAACGTTCCTACGGAGAAGCAGAAGCTTTTTTTATTCGATATGTCAGAGATTATCCAAACAGTTTTGCGGCATGACGCTGCTCATACGCTGTAATCTCATCATCATGTTGCAATGTCAGACCGATATCATCCAGACCTTGCAGCAAGAATTGACGACGATGTTCATCCAGATCAAAATCGATATGCAGTCCGTGTGCATCGGTAATCGTTTTGTTTTCCAGATTAACATTCAGTTCATAGCCTTCATGAGCAGCTGTACGCTGGAACAGATCTTCTACTTGCTCTTCAGACAATTTAATTGGCAGGATGCCGTTTTTGAAACAGTTGTTATAGAAGATATCTGCAAAAGATGGTGCGATGACACAACGGAATCCATAGTCCATAATTGCCCAAGGTGCATGCTCACGGGATGAGCCGCAGCCGAAGTTTGCACGGGAAATCAGAATGGATGCTCCTTCATAACGGGATTTGTTCATTTCGAAGGAAGGATTGTTATTCCCCTCTTCATCGAAACGCCATTCGTAGAACAAAAATTGTCCAAATCCTGTACGTTCAATCCGCTTCAAAAATTGTTTTGGAATGATCGCGTCTGTATCTACATTGACCCGGTCTACCGGTGCAACGATGCCTTGCAGTGTTTTAAATTCTTCCATGTGATCCGTTCTCCCTTCTGTCCGTTACCTGTTAGATAACTGCTTCCGTTTTGAAATTCCAGTCACGTACGTCAACGAAGTGACCTTTAACCGCTGCTGCTGCAGCCATTGCCGGAGATACCAGGTGGGTACGTCCTCCGCGTCCTTGACGTCCTTCAAAGTTACGGTTGGATGTTGATGCACAACGTTGTCCTGGTTTCAATACATCCGGGTTCATTGCAAGACACATGCTGCATCCTGCATCACGCCATTCAAATCCTGCTTCCGTGAAGATTTTGTCCAAACCTTCTTTTTCGGCTTGAATTTTAACACGGCCTGAGCCAGGAACCACGATTGCCGTAACATTGCTGGACACGGTATGGCCTTTGGCAACCTTGGCTGCCGCACGCAGATCCTCAATCCGTCCATTCGTACAAGAACCGATAAATACATAGTCTACAGGAATTTCAGAAATCGGTGTTCCAGGTGTAAGACCCATATATTCAAGCGCCTTTTCAGCTGCTTTGCGTTCATTTTCAGTTGGCAGTTCTGCCGGTACAGGCACTTTGGATGAGATATCCGTTCCCATACCTGGGCTGGTACCCCAAGTTACTTGCGGAATCAGGGACTCCACATCGATCTCTACAACACGATCAAACTCGGCACCTTCGTCTGTAACAAGCTCTTTCCAAGCTGCAACAGCTTCATCAAACTTGGCATCAGCAGGTACATATTCACGTCCACGCAGATACTCAAATGTTGTTTCATCCGGAGCGATCATGCCTGCTCTTGCTCCACCTTCAATAGACATGTTGCATACAGTCATACGCTCTTCCATGCTGAGTTCACGGATCGATTCGCCCGTATACTCAATAACATAACCTGTTGCAAAGTCTGTGCCATATTTGGCAATCACTGCGAGGATCATGTCTTTTGCTGTTACGCCCGGATTACGCTTCCCGACGAAGCGAACCTCCATCGTTTTTGCTTTTGCTTGCTGCAAACATTGAGTAGCCATGACATGCTCTACTTCACTGGTTCCGATTCCGAATGCCAGTGCACCAAATGCACCATGTGTGGACGTATGGCTGTCACCGCAAACAATGGTTTTACCCGGGTGAGTCAGACCGAGTTCTGGTCCCATAACGTGTACAACACCTTGATCGATCGTATCCAGATCATACAATTTTACGCCAAAGTCACGGCAGTTTTGAGAGAGTGTATCAATTTGTTGCTTGGAAATCGGATCTGTAATGTTGAAACGATCCTTGGTAGGAACGTTGTGATCCATTGTCGCAAACGTTAGTTCCGGGCGACGTACCTTGCGTCCTGACAAACGCAAGCCTTCAAAAGCCTGTGGAGAAGTTACCTCATGCACCAGGTGCAGGTCGATATACAGAATGCTCGGTTTTCCTTCTTCCTGATGAATTACGTGATTTTCCCAAATTTTCTCAAACATCGTTTTTTTACTCATCATTTTCACCTCATCATAAGTTCGGTCCTTGGAAGAGCCTCTGATTTTGTCTAAACCGTGAAGCTCTTGAATGACATAAATATATCACCCTGTCCTTCATTGTTCCAAGATATAATATCTATAGATGTAATAGGTTTGACCTATAATGAGTTAAGCGACAATAAACCACTGTATCCACAGCGGCTCTTAATTGATAACAATTATCATTATCATGTACAACTTATACTACGTTGCTTCACCGCGAGTGTCAATGCTTTTTCTATATATTCATAACAGAAAAATGATTTATTTATCCATGATGATATAATGGTGGCATAACGAAAGGAATGACATGTGCTTATGGAATTCAGACAACTTCAATATACGCTGCAGATTGCTGCAGAACGGAATTTTTCCCGGGCGGCAGAGAAACTTCATATTGCTCAGCCTTCGCTTAGTCAGCAATTGTCTAAACTTGAGAAAGAGCTTGGCGTTCTGCTCTTTCAGCGTAATACCAGCACAGTAGAGTTAACTCATGCTGGGGTCACCTTTGTGGAGCAAGCCCAAAAGATTGTGGATGCTGTGGAATTGCTTAGACAGGAAATGTCAGATATCTCCCAGCTGCGTAAGGGTAAAGTCGTTGTGGGCAGCATGCCGATCACCGGGTCCCACCTTCTGCCGCATGTACTCCCCGCATACCAGCAAGCCTATCCGGATATCGAAGTAACGCTGCTTGAAGACGCAGGACTAACACTGGAAAAGCTGACAGCCAGCGGCAAAGCTGATCTCAGCCTGCTCTCCTTGCCTTTGCAGGAACCAAGCCTGTCATATGTTGCAATCGGCGAAGAGCGAATTGATCTGGCGGTACCTCCTCATCACCCCCTTGCCGTCAGAGGGAATCCGGATCATCCGATCCCTGTGCATATGGAGGAGCTTCGGGACGAGTCGTTTGTTGTCCTGAAAAAAGGACAGGGCTTCCGCAAACTGACCTTTGATCTGTGCGAGCAGGCTGGATTCGATCCGAGAGTCGTATTTGAGAGCAATAATATAGAAACCGTGCAATCCCTTGTAGCTACAGGCATGGGCATTACCCTTGTTCCACGCTTTATTGCCAGGGCACCACGCAGTGAGTTTGTACCTGTCTATGTACCACTTGCAGAACCTGTCCCAAGTCGCACTCTCGTCGTCGCTTACCGTCAGGGACGTGTACTGTCCAAAGCGGCAGAAGCTTTTATTGACACGTTTAAACGGACGGTTGCCATGCTTTCGGAAGGAGACAATGAGAATCCTGCCTCTGTAAATTAGTCATTTCGAAGTAACAAAAATAAACAAAGGCTTGACCCATGTGGGCCAAGCCTTTGTTCTATACTCTTCTCCAGCATAAGCAGGATCAAGTTCTTGCATGAAATCGCAGTACATCGTTACATCACAATGTTGCTGATATCATGATCTAAAGTTAACGTAGAAACGTACATAAGAGATAATCATGTCATGTTGTTTATTTTCGCAAATTACGTTCACTCGTCAGCCTGTTCTGTTGATTGACCAGTCGGCCTTCGTCCTGAACGGTTTGTTCAGGCGGTGATAGCCCTCCTGCTCCATTCTCTAAGAATGGCCTCAAGTGATCTTCCCTTGTGTTTTCCTGTTCCAGTCTCCTGAGCGTATCTTTCACATGGTTGTCCATTGATTGATCATCCTCCTTGGTGACGGGATAGTTATCATTACCCGCCTCCTGGAAGAATAAACACTTTACTGGAATTATTTTTTTTATTATTTTGCACCAAAATAAATACCAGGTCTGCGGTCTTCAAAGACAGGAATGCGTCCCCGCACTTCATCAACAAGGGAAGGGCGAATCAGTCCGGTCACGATCTCTTCCCCTTCTCCTCCCTCAGCCACAATTTCGCCCCAAGGATCAATAATAAGAGAGTGTCCAAAAAATTCGGTGTCTCCCCCTTTACCGACCCGGTTGCACGCAATCACATACATCTGATTTTCAATAGCGCGTGCTGTCAGCAGTGTGCGCCAGTGGTGCAAACGTGGATTCGGCCATTCTGCAGGTACGATCAATGCTCTGGCCCCATTCAATGCAAGCGTGCGGGCTAGTTCTGGAAAACGGATATCATAACAGATGGACGCCCCCGCTGTCAGACCGTTCTCCAGTTCGAAAATTTCAGGTTCAGCTCCTGGCTGCAAATATTTCTCCTCATCCATCAGGCGGAACAGATGCAATTTATCATAACGTGTAACCTGCTTGCCTTCCCTGTTGTAGGCATACATGGTATTAAAAATTTGTCCATTTCGCTTCTCTGCTATGGATCCACCGACAATTGAAATCTGGTGCTTCTCGGCAAATGCCGATAACCACTCCCTTGATTTTTGCCCATCCGGGTCTGCGAGCTCATGGATTTGTTCCAAAGCGTAACCTGTATTCCACATTTCCGGCAGCACGGCCAGCCCCAGATCCGGATATTGTTCCACTGCTTGCTCAAGCAGAGTCTGCATATGTTTATGATTGGCCTCAGGATTACCAAGCTGAATGTCACCCTGAATCAGGGCAACACGCATTTCCCCCAGTAGTTGTTTTGTCATGACGTGCACTCCTCCGAACTGTAATACTTGTTATCATAGCTTGATCCGCGCGAAGCCTGCAACAACGTTTTGATCAACCTTATTTATGACTTCAATGGCTGCTAGTGGACGATTAGAGAGGATGGGCCAGTTCGTTTCAGCAATTCAGGGAACAGGCTCTGCAATCTGCTGTACGATAAGGCATCTCCCATATTCCACACCAGCTCATTCAACGTGTACACTTTTCCTTTTTTTACGGCGGGGAGTTCCTTCCACTCATCACTTTCAAACAGCTTCTCGGTTGCTCCCCTGGCTTCGTCGCTCTCTGGCATCATGACAAAGATATGGTCACCCGCATACTGGCTTATCGACTCTGTTGAAATCTCCTTATAAGCCCTCCCTGCGGCTAGAGCTTCCTGCACTTTGCATACAGGCGTAAATCCCTGCGGGTGATATAGAAACGGAGCCAGTCCGATATTGCCCATGACAAACAGGCGGGCACCTCGATGGTGCACAAGCACCGAAGCCGTTTCGCCAAGCTGAATCCATGGTTTTATGCTGCTCCACATCTCCTCGATTCTCCTATGATACGATGCTATCCATGTCTCTGCATCCATCTCCATGCCAAACCAACCTCCCACTTTGCGCATGCGCTCTTCCAATTTCGCATGGGAATTGTATATCAAAGTAGGAGCAATACGGGAAAGCCGCTGGTATAACTGTTCATTCGTGCTATCCAGCAAAATCAGATCCGGCTGCTTCTGCACGGTCCATTCCAAATCAATGGAAGGTAACACATCATACGCTTTGCCATCAAGCACGGGAAGCCCTAACGCAAGTAAGTCCCCTGCCGAATCTCCATAGAATAGAATCCGCTCAGGGTGTCCAGGAATGTTTACTTCATGTCCAGCCCAATCTTGAACAAGCGTATGTCGTTGAAGAGATCGATCATACTGCCGGGGAGCCAGTCCGGTGTGCTGCCTGAAGCGTCTGCTGAAATAGTACTCATCCCGGAAACCTACACGACCCGCAATATCGCGCAGAGGTTCATCGGAAAGGGACAGCCATTCCTTCGCCTGTTCAATGCGTACATGGTTCAGGTATTCAAGAGGCTTGCGGCCTGTAATTTGCCTAAACAAAGCTGTAAACTGAGCTGGTCGAAGATTCGCGAGCCGCGCTAATTTCTGTACACTTATATCCTGAGCGTAATGCTCGTCCACGTATTGAATCGTGCTCTGTACTCTGACATCCGGGCTTTGCTCAGTTTTGGGGAGTGTATAGCGGGACACCACTAGTTCCATCAATTTTTGAAAATGTACATTCAATCGGCTATACTCTGCATCCGTTTGATAGAGGCTAGCCGATTCCAACAAATCCAGCATGCTGAATAACGCGCCGGGTGAAAAGTCATTCATCTGGTCCCTCTCTTCAAATAAAGAACGTGTGTAAAGTTCCGGATCCCCTGTTACCATGTGCACGGCATCATAATGAAGCACCGTATATCTCAGCTCACCAGAACGGTTATGCTCCAGCTGATAATTCTCTCCTGGTGCCATGGGGTATATCTTGCCTGAAATAAATGGATGTAACTCAGATCCGATATATATGCGGCCTTCGCCCTGTTCACAGAACAGCAGCGTATGCCGTTCACAGCTGACTTCAAGCATAACCTGTTCAGAAGGTTCGATATGACGACTAATATGAACATATCGGAACAGGAATGCGGAGAAAAATAGGGGATTACCATTTGCGATCATTTGCTGCACTTCCGTTTCACCTCATACTTACTCTGAATGAGAATGGTTATCATTAATGTATTCTGATTATACGCCGTAAAGCCTCATTATTCCAGCATATATACAAAAGACACTTATACACGATCAAAAACGTTAATAAGAGCCCTCAACGATACGTTGAAGGCCCTGTTCAGGATAAGAACTGGTCTTTTATTGAATCATCTGTTTCGGCAATTCCTGCAGAAGCCACTCTCTTGATGTAGCATCGCTCGATGCTTTGACGATATCAAAACGATAAACCTTGCCCTCCTTGACCGCAGGCAGATTATTCCATACTACACTATTCATCAATTCTTCTGTCGATTGCTGTGCCGCTTGATCTACTGCATTCAATATAAATATGCGGTCTCCAGCGAACTCTGCCATTTTTTCCTGTGATATCTCAACAAATCCTACTTCTTCATCCAGTACCTTTTGAATTTCAGGGGTTGGCTTCATACCACCAGGTCCGTACAACAGCTGGGGCAATCCTGCACCCGCCATCACGAACAATCGATTACCTGGATACATGGTAAATACCGATGCGGTTTCGTCTTCCTTCAGCCCATTTGCACGCAGCTGATTCCACATTTCCTCTGTTGCCTTGGCATGTGCAGCAAGCCAGTCTTCAGCCTCCAGTTTTTTGCCGAGCAAATCTCCCAAGAATCGCATCCGTTCTTCGAGTGGCCAGAAGGAGTTGAACGTCACCGTCGGAGCAACTTTTGAAATCTGCTCGTATTGCGTTTCATCATCATTCGAGAAAATGATCAGGTCAGGATTGAGTGATAGCGACTTTTCAACACTGATTGGAAAACCAACATCTTCTGCATCTGCCACCTGATCATCGAATACCGTACCTTCATTTTTAAGAATACCTACA
This sequence comes from Paenibacillus sp. 7523-1, assembly GCF_002276415.1. Classification (NCBI taxonomy): domain Bacteria; kingdom Bacillati; phylum Bacillota; class Bacilli; order Caryophanales; family Paenibacillaceae; genus Paenibacillus; species Paenibacillus sp. 7523-1. Next base: position 88,149 of record NZ_NPBR01000028.1, read on the forward strand.
GGAACGACCCCGAGAGCCAATAGATCCCCGGTAACCTCGCCGTGGTATATGACACGCTGCGGATAGGTCGGAACTTCCACTTCGTGCCCGGTCCAGTCTTTAAATATTTTCGTTTCATTCTTGTTGTCTGCCTCTGCCACCTCTTCTTGCCCGGTGTTCTCTGCTGCTGCCTGCGAGTCATTGGATGTTGCCGCAGCAGTTGTCTCTCCGTCACCTGAACCGTGAGTGGACGAATTGCCGCAAGCAAGCAGCAGTAGGGATAACGCTCCAATCATGAATGTTGTGCTCATCACACGAAAGCCGCTTTGTTTCATTTTTTATTTCCCCCTAGATAGATAAACGTTTTCTTAATGATATTGATTATCATTATCGTAAAAGATCATAAGATAAAGGATCTTCTTCGACAATGGACAAATACGAATCTGGTCAATTCGGTTTTGTACAAAAACCCATTTACACGGTAGACAAAAAGACTTCAAATCACTTATCCCCTCTATACAGCTCGGGATTAGCGTGATAAATTAATGAATACTATTCCCATTTTTATGAACCGGAGTGATGAAATTAATGAGTAATCTACAGCAAAATTCGGGTCGTTCTGCCTTTGATATACCTACCTCAGACGTCATGACACAGCTGCCAACGCAATTTTTTGCAACACTCGTGCAAAATGTTAACCGTGAAATCGCAAGTGGTCACGACGTGATTAATCTTGGTCAGGGGAACCCGGACACTCCTACACCACCGCATATCGTAAAAACACTGCAAGAGTCTGCCGAAATCCCTGTTTATCATAAATATTCACCTTTTAGTGGACATGCCTTCCTGAAGGAAGCCATCGCCAAACGTTATAAAGAAGATTATAACGTTGACCTTGATCCCGAGACTGAAGTTGCCATTTTGTTTGGCGGGAAAACGGGGCTTGTACAGCTGCCGCAAGTGCTGCTTAATCCCGGGGACGTATGTCTCGTTCCTGATCCGGGTTATCCGGATTACTGGTCCGGGGTCGCTCTTGCCAAAGCGCATATGTCCTTTATGCCTCTTTTGGAGTCGAATGCATTCCTTCCTGATTATGAGGCTATCTCGGATGAAGTTCGCGATAAGGCCAAGCTGATGTATTTAAACTATCCCAACAATCCAACATCCGCGACTGCCCCGCTGTCATTCTATGAAGATACCGTTGAATTCGCGATACGGAACAAGATTGTCGTTGCCAGCGACTTCGCATATGGTGCGATTGGGTTTGACGGACATCGTCCGGTCAGTTTCCTGCAGGCGCCTGGGGCCAAGGAAGTCGGAATTGAATTCTATACGTTATCCAAAACTTACAATATGGCAGGCTGGCGGGTTGGCTTCGCCCTTGGGAATGCGGAGATCATCTCCAAAATCAATCTGCTGCAGGATCACATTTATGTTAGCCTATTCGGCGGCATTCAGGCAGCGGCAGCTGCTGCCCTGACTTCCTCCCAACAATGTGTTACCGATCTGGTCGCCCGGTATGAATCCCGCCGTAATGCATTATATGAAGCACTTTCTTCCATCGGATGGGTGGCTTCGAAGCCTGGGGGTTCTTTCTTCAGCTGGCTGCCTGTTCCTTCCGGGTTTACCTCAGCCGAATTTGCAGATTTACTGCTTCGGGAAGCCAAAGTCGCTGTGGCACCGGGTATCGGGTTTGGTACACATGGAGAAGGCTACGTCCGCGCTGGTTTGCTGAGTGACGAGAAGCGATTGGAGGAAGCTGCCAGAAGGATTGGCAAGCTGAACTTGTTTAAGTAATTAAAGGCCGCATACCCCTTTGCATCTGCCAAGTTTCCATGGTATGTTATTAACAAATATCGAACGAAACGTGATGACGGGACCAGTACGAGAGAACAAGCCGCGCCCAGAGAGTAAATTCCACCGGGCTGCAAGAATTTACCGCGGCTTCTCTCCGAAACCTACCCCTGAGCGGCCTGTTTATGCAGGACAGTGCCTTCTGTTACAGGGCGAGAGCCGGATGATGCAATCATCAATAAAGGTGGTACCGCGGAAGTAACAAACTTTCGTCCTTTTTACAACAAAGGACGGGAGTTTTTTTTGTACCTGGATAACGGTCCATTGGTATCTCATTCATTATGTTTAAGGAAGTGAAAGCATGTCTTCACGAATAGTAGTCAAGATTGGGAGCAGTTCTCTTACCACCGAGGAAGGCGGCCTTGACCGCAGTTCCATATCATTTTACGCCAGTGAGATCGCTTCGCTCTATGAACAGGGCCATGAAGTTCTCCTGGTCACTTCTGGAGCCGTTGCTGCCGGATTCCGTGAAATTGGTTACCCTCAACGTCCCAAAATGCTGCATGAGAAACAAGCGGCAGCCGCAGTGGGTCAGGCATTGTTGATGCAGGCATATCAACAGGCTTTTGCAGCGCACCGCGTTACTACAGCACAAATTCTGCTAACCAGAACCGATTTCCACAGTCGGAAACGGATGGGGAACGCAGGCATGACCGTGGAAGAGCTGCTCAGACAACGCGTCATTCCCATTTTCAACGAAAATGATACGGTTTCAGTAGACGAGTTGAAATTCGGGGATAACGATCTGCTCTCTGCGCTCGTTGCCAATTTGGTGAAAGCCCAGCATCTTGTTATTCTCACGGATACCAATGGACTCTATACGGCAGATCCCCGCAAGGATCCGAGTGCTGTGCGTTATGATCGAATCCCTGAAATTACAGAAGAAATCTATGCGTATGCCGGAGGTTCAGGTTCATCGGTTGGTACAGGTGGCATGCGGTCCAAAGTCGATGCAGCCAAAGTGGCAACACGAGGAGGCGTGCCTGTCTTTGTGGGCAGCGTCAAGGAACCAGGAGACTTGCAAAACGCGGTGGAGGGCTGTGGCAAGGGGACCTATTTTGAAACTCGTCTGGCCGCACTCTCCCGCAAGAAACAATGGTTAGGCTTCATGTCAACACCTCTCGGTACAGTTGTCGTGGATGCTGGTGCCGAAGAAGCTCTTGTTCACGGCGGTCACAGTCTACTGCCTGTAGGAGTCAAACGGGTGCTTGGCACATTCCACGCAGGTGACGTTGTCGAGGTCATTGGGTTGGACGAAACACTGCTTGGCCGAGGCATTGTCAATTATGATGATGATCAGCTTCGCCTTATCGCAGGTTTGCCAAGCGGAGAAGTCATGAAAACCCTGAATGCCATCCATCGGCTTGAGGTCATCCATCGAGACGAGTGGATTACGTTAAAATAACAAGTAATTGTATTGAATTGGATAGGGACATGAACTTGCATAAATGAAGGAGGAATTTCAGATGAGTGAAGTAAGACAAAAAGCCAGCAAAGCTCAATCGTCTGTTCCACAGTTAAACCGTTTGAGTACAGACCAGAAAAATAAAGCCTTGCTTGCCATGGCTGATGCGCTTATTACGGAATCGGAATCCATTATTACGGCCAATGCGGAAGATCTCGAACGTGGCAGAGAGCAAGGGACTCCAGAATCCATGCTTGATCGTCTCGCTTTGAACAAAGAGCGTATCGCGGGAATTGCGGAGGGATTGCGTCAGATTGTTGAACTCCCAGATCCTGTTGGTGAAGTACTGGAGTCATTTACGCGTCCAGATGGACTTCACATTGAAAAATTGAGAGTGCCAATTGGCCTGATTGGCATCATCTATGAGGCCCGTCCTAACGTTACGGTTGATGCAGCAGGGCTATGCCTCAAGACTGGCAATGCCGTTCTGCTGCGCGGGGGTTCTTCTGCCCTCTCTTCCAATCGTCGTATTGTGGAAGTGCTCCACCAGGCATTAGCCAAAACAGACATGCCGCCGGATGCCTTGCAGCTCGTGGAAGACGCTAACCGCTCTTCCGTCGATGAAATGCTCAAGCTGAATGGGCTACTGGACGTCATTATTCCAAGAGGCGGTGCTTCACTGATTCGCAACGTGGTGGCCAATGCAACGGTACCGGTCATCGAAACAGGTGCAGGCATCTGCCATACGTATGTGGATGAAACGGCGGATCCGGTCATGGCAGCAGAAATTGCGATCAACGCAAAAGCACAGCGCCCATCCGTATGTAATTCCATGGAAACCCTGCTGCTTCATGCTGCTTATGCAGAACAGCATTTACCTGCCTTGGCCGAACAATTCCGTGAAGCGAATGTTGTATTAAAGGGTTGTGACACGACTCGTCGTCTGGTCCCTACTGCCCTTCCCGTGACGGCAGAAGACTACGGTACAGAGTATAATGATTATATTTTGAATATACGAGTTGTGCAGGGCCTGGAAGAAGCCATGCAGCACATTGCAACTTATGGCACCAAACATTCCGAATGCATTGTCACCCGTGATACAGCACATGCGGAACGCTTTTTGCATGACGTGGATGCTGCAGCAGTTTATCACAATGCTTCCACACGCTTCACGGACGGATTCGAGTTCGGTTATGGAGCCGAAATAGGAATAAGCACACAGAAGCTGCATGCTCGTGGTCCAATGGGACTGCCTGCCCTTACTTCTACCAAATACCGCGTTACCGGCAATGGACAAATTCGGAAATAATATCGCAGCTACAGCCATATAGGAGGAACGATAACCATGAGTCAAGAACAACAGACGTTATTACAACAAAAGATTACTTTCCACGGAGCAGGTGCCATGGCAGAAGCCATTGTGCGCGGACTGATCTCCCGCCTCGTTGTACGCCCGCAGGATATTACGATGCTGAACCGGAGCAACCAGAAACGTCAGGAAGAGCTGAGTACTCGTTATGCCGTTCGCACAGGAACAGCCTCCCAATCATCGGAAGTGCTCTCCGCTTCTCCCGTTATTGTACTTGCCATGAAACCAAAAGACGCTGCGGCAGCTCTTCGTGAGCTTGGTCCCCTCCTGTCACCGGACCAGCTTATTGTCTCTGTCATCGCCGGATTATCCATCCGAACGATGCAAACACTTCTCGGCCGCAAACAACCGATCGCTCGATCCATGCCGAATACATCCAGTACGATTGGACTTGGTGCAACAGGACTTGCCTTCTCCGCCGAAATTACAGATGAGCAGCGCAGTACGGTTATGACGATGTTTGAAGCTGTGGGCATTGTCACCATTGTTCCGGAAGAGAAACTGGAAGTGCTCACGGGTATTTCCGGAAGCGGCCCGGCTTATGTATACTATTTGATGGAAGCCATGATTGCCGCGGGGATCCGTGGCGGACTGTCCAGCCAGCAATCCCGCGACCTGACTGTTCAAACTGTACTTGGTGCGGCGAGAATGGTTCAGCAAACGGGAGCGGAACCCATGAAGCTTCGCAGTGATGTTACCTCACCTGGAGGTGCCACACAGGCAGCACTCAAAACACTGGATGAGGGCGATTTCTTTGAAAACGTGATTGCAGCCGTCAACCGCTGCGCAGAGCGCTCACGGGAGATGGGAGCTGCTTTGGAAGGAGATTTACGATGAACAACATGTGTACTGCCACATATCGTCTGCATGATGATCGTGCAGATTTCCGCAAAAAGGCGGAATCCATAGCAGTCGGCATGACTGTCGGCAGTTGGACTGAATTGCCGCAAGCCAAGCGTGAAGCCATGCAGAAACATCTTGGCGAAGTGATAAGCGTAGAAGTACATGAACATGAGGGCATGGCTCCAGGAGAACGATATGCAGATATTACGATCGGATATCCTGATGTAAACTTCAGCCGCGATATTCCGGCTCTGCTCGTCACCGTCTTCGGCAAAATTTCGATGGATGGCCGGATCAAGCTGACAAGACTGGGCTTCTCGGACGGATTCCTGAGTGCATTCCCTGGTCCCAAATTCGGACTGAATGGGGTTCGTGATCTGCTTGGTGTTCATGATCGTCCTTTGTTAATGAGCATCTTCAAATCAGTCATTGGTCTGGATGCAGATGAGCTGCGCGAACAGTTTGTCCGTCAGGCTCTTGGCGGAGTTGATCTGATCAAGGATGACGAAATTCTGTTTGAAAATAAGCTGACACCTATCGAAAAAAGAGTTGAGGTTTGCATGAAGGCTGCTGAACAGGCCCGGCAGGAGACTGGCAAGAATTTGCTCTATGCCACCAACCTAACCGGTCCAACTTCGCGTTTGAAGAAGCAGGCTGAACGAGCGATTGATGCGGGTGCCAATGCCCTGTTGTTTAACGTATTGTCGTACGGATATGACGTTCTGCATGAGCTTACAAGCGATCCTGACATTAACGTGCCAATCATGGCACATCCTGCCCTTGCTGGCGCACTGTACCCTTCACCGCATTACGGGATATCCGCTTCGGTGCTGCTGGGTCAACTGATGCGTCTTGCTGGAGCGGATCTCGTTCTCTTCCCTTCGCCTTATGGATCGGTGACCATGCCAAAAGAAGAGAATATGGCCATTACGGAGCAGCTGCTCTCCAAAGAACTCCCGGTCAGAACCAGCATGCCAGTTCCATCCGCTGGGATTCACCCAGGTCTTGTACCCTTAATTCTCCGTGATTTTGGCACGGATGTCATCGTGAACGCCGGTGGAGGTATCCACGGACATCCAATGGGTACTGAGGCGGGTGGACGTGCATTCTTGCAAGCCATCGAAGCGGCACAGCGCGGACTTCCGCTTGCAGAGTATGCATCTGAGCACCCCGAATTGAAAAGTGCACTGGACCTGTGGGGTGGAGAACGATGAGAAGTGACAAGAAAACGGTCATTTTCTGTGATTTTGATGGTACGATTACCCTCTCGGACAATATTGTGGCGATCATGAAACATTTTAAGCCCGAAGGTATTGATCCGATCATGAGAGACACCGTCGAACAGAAAATATCATTGCGTGAAGGCGTCGGGGCCATGTTCGCTCTGCTGCCTGCATCGCAAAAGGATGAAATTGTTGAATTTGTGCTTGGACAAGCGGGCATCCGCGAGGGATTTGGCGAGTTTCTGGAATATGTTCGGAACGAAGGCATTGAATTCAATGTGACCAGTGGCGGTATGGACTTTTTTATCGAACCACTGCTTGCACCCTTTAACATTCCACAAGATCACGTCTATTGTAACGGAGCAGACTTTACAGGGGAATTCATCCGCATTGAATGGCCTAATCCATGTCAGCCCCCTTGTGAGAACGGCTGTGGTATGTGTAAAACGACGGTAATCCGCACATTCCCGGAAGAACAATATAATCGGATTCTGATCGGAGACAGTCTAACCGATTTTGAAGGTGCCAAAATTGCCGATCTGGTGTACTCCCGTTCCATTCTGACGGACAAGTGCATAGAACTTGGTGTAGACCATGTGCCCTTTGCTACCTTTTACGATATTATGGAAGACATGAAACAGAAGCAAACACAAGGAGTGCTGTAAAGATGGGTTTTGAAAAGATTACATTGGAACACAAACGTCAGGTGCTGGAGGAACTTGCTGATATTAAAGCCCTCTTTGCCAGCCGCAACTGGTTCCCTGGAACAAGCGGTAACCTGTCGATGCGTGTGGGAGAGTTTGATCCCGAGCAATTTTATTTTGCCGTTACGGCTTCAGGCAAGGATAAATCGCTTCGCACGCCGGAAGATTTCCTGTTTGTGGACAAGCATGGCAAAGCGATCGAAACAACAACCCTGAAACCAAGTGCAGAAACACTGATTCACTGTGAAATCTATCGGTTGACTGGCTGCGGGGCTGTATTCCATGTACACACTGTATTCAACAATCTGATCAGCGAGTTCTTTGGCGCAGAAGGTCATGTTCCGATCCAAGGCATCGAGCTGATCAAGGCTTTTAACATTTGGGAAGAAAATGCCGAGATTCGTGTGCCTGTACTGCCTAACTTTGCTGATATTCCATCCATTGCCGAACTGGTTCCAGGTGTGCTTGACTTAAAAGTGCCGGGAATTTTACTGCGCAATCACGGCATTTATGCCTGGGGCAAAGATGCATTTGAAGCCAAAAGGCATCTGGAAGCGTTTGAGTTTTTGTTCGAAGTGATGTATCGTCAGCTGCTGCTGAAAGGTATTTCGAAATAGCCATCATTTCCTCACTGTTATTCAGGACCAAAAATCAAAAACACGCTATGACTGATTGTTCAGCTCATAGCGTGTTTTTTGACTTTGGGGCTCCTACAAGCCCAAAGTTCACCTTAATTTACAATCAATTATCCCGATCCTTGAACAGGAACAGATTTGCCGAATCGTCATCTTTTCCGTTTAGTCCGCTATGCTGCGCAATTGGACGCTGCTTGCCAAAGAGCAGCTTCAATCCGCCAAAAATAAGCAATAGCGAAACAATAACCGTATTCACATAAGAACGGATTTCATACGTCATAAACAAATTAGGGAACATTTCGTTCAGTTGTGGAATGACAAGCCGGATTGCCAGATAATACACGCCAAGTGCTGCAATGCCGAAACCAATCAGACGCTGATGTCTAGCCCAATCCTTAAATATCGGTTGATCGGTAAGCGGTTCCCTGCCATAGCGGCTTGAACACTGCAGCCCATCAAAGAAGCTGTAGAACCAAACGAGCGGGATCATGAACAGAAAAACGGACAAATGCAGCAGGTCCAAAATATAAATGCTGCCAAGGAACAGGAACATTAATTGCATTCCTCGCTTCTGAAGACCCAGGTACAGATGACCTGCCCCTGGAAAAGCCGACAAGAGGGTAGCTAACACCTTGCTGCGTCGTCCGGATGCTCTGCCCATTTCCAATTCTTCGAACAACGTACGGTCCTGCAAGACTTCACCTGCCTGCTTTCGATGTGCATGCTGCACAGCGTCAAACATGCAGTAAACCCAAATGACTGGCAGAATAAGCAGAAACATCAGAAAGGTCTCTTCATTGGTAATGGATGCAACAAAGACCATCATCGCGAAAGAACCAAAGAATGCAATCAAAAAGGATAGTCCCCGATGCAGCAGCCCCAGATGAAGATGTCCCAGACCTGGGATGAATGACAGTAAAATGGTAAAGAATCGTTCACCTTCACTGCCTTTGCGATACACGGGTTGGCCGTATGTACCCTCAGGAATACCATAGCCACCTGCAGAATGCTGACGCATCTCTTCCCCATTCATTGGCTCCATAACGCCATTTGGATCCGGATAGCCCTGTTCATATGGACCTCCTGGATATGGACCATATTGAGCTTCGTAGCCCCTGTAATGAGCATTACGTGCAGAAGGGGTACGCAGCAGAACAATGATGATGTCCAGCATGTTGATGCACCAGAAGAAAAAAGCTGCGAGTGCTCCGAAAATCATGAGATCATTTTCATTTGTAACCACCATCAACATGAAGGCACCTATCAAAGAGCCAAACACGAGTAATGGATAAATCATCGCCTTAGCGGTTCGACCCCAATAGAGAAAACCAAGACCCGGGATCACATTTAATAAAAATGCAAATATTTTGTTGCGATCTGATTGCACAGTCGTCATCCTTTCTTTTCAGGCAATGCTATGATTTATGGTTTAGGCTTGAAGTTATCCAGCCAATTGGTGGCGGCTTCCGTCCATTTTTGTGTAAAAGATCCCCGCTGCTCGCCGTCATTGAACTTGTGATAGGGCGCTACCTTATCAAACACTCCGGAGGAGAGAAAGATTAGCGTCAGGCAAGCCGCTACAGCATAATGAAAAACCTTGTGCTCCAGCCAGCGTCTGCTTCGGCCTGAACGTGATTTGCGCTTGCTTCCTGACTGGTTCAGATCCGTAATGCGCTCCATGATGGAATCCGCAAAGTGGGTCGGGTCCTCCAGTTGTGGCCATGTTTGATGAATCCCCATCGCTTCCAGATAGTTATCCAGGGCTTCCGGATCTTCAATGATAAACCTTTCCATGTTTACAGCTTGGTCACCGGTAACTCGTCCTTCAATATAATCCGTCCAGTCCTGCACACTGTACATCTCGTTTTTACTCACGCCACTCATCCTCCTTCCAATGACTTCTGATCCACTGCCGGGCACGGTACAAACGGGATTCCACGGTTTTGACAGCCACCTGGGCATCATGTGCGATCTGCTCATAATTTTTTTCGCTTAAATAATACGCAGTAATAATGTCCCTATGCTGGGCAGGCAGTTGATTAATTCGTTCACGCAGGGTTTCCTTGCGCTCTTCCCGAACGAGCCGGGCCAAAATATCTTCCTCGCTTCCAGGCAGGTTGATTATTCGTTCTTCTCCACCCAGATCTTCACTGCTTCGCCGGCCTAACTTGCGTTTTGCATCAATGGCTTTGTGAAAGGCAATTCGGGTAAGCCATGTTTTGAAGCCTTCGGAACGGTACTCGGGGAGAGATTTATACATCTGAATGAACGCCTCCTGAGCTGCATCCTGCGCCTCCTGATCGTTCCTGAGTACGGAATATGCCACATGATATACATGCTGGCTGTACTTATCGATCAACAAGCGAAACTTGGATGCATCCCCTTGACGGATTTGTTCGATTAAGCGCGCTTCATCAATGACTCTCCCCTCCTCTCCACTACAATAGACGACAACGTTCTGGGCTGCCCCTGCGTATTTATTTGAATTTTTTAAAAATTCTTATCATAACAGTGCCTGAATAGATGATGAGTTCATCAATCACTTCATTGTAGACATCCTTATTTCCTTCGAGCATCAAAAAACAGGCTCAGAATGTTTCTGGCCTGTTCCTTGATTTTCCTTTGCACTCAGACTAGCGTCCACCGCTGCGAAAACGCTGCGTGTATGCCTTCGCGTCCTGAACATTCTTCACCCGGTTGCGGCTCCACTCCAGCAAAATGCGGTCAATATAGCGGAAATGTACTTTACCGGCAAATACCGCCTCCTTCAGGGCCATCAATATCAGTTCTTCCTGATAACGGTCCTGATCCAGCCAGCTGGAGATCGTTTCGCATTCCATGGGTGAAAGCGGGCGACCAAATTCTTTCTCGAAGATGGAAAACATATTACGTTCTTCCTCTTCTATTTGAACACTGTTCGAATTAGGACGTGCTGTCATGCTCATTTGCTGCTGCCTTGCGGCTGCTGTATCTTCAGCAACACATGTTGCGAGTTTCGCATACAATCCATGCAAATCGTAACGCTCATACTGAATATCCCGCTCTTCGTCCCGATGCTCATCAATAGATATATACCCATCCCTCATCAACCGTTGGAGCATTCGGGCAATGCCTTCGGGGGCAAGTCCCATTCGTCCCGCCAGCTCTTCCAGGGTAGGAAACTCATTGAATTCTGCCTGACGGTAGCCGAGCAATTGAATCAGCAAAAGCACTTCGGCATCTGATAATCCGAGTTGGTGATAAAAACGCAACAAAGCATACGGGAGCTGTGCTGTCCCAGATGTTAACCCGTAAGCTACGCCACTGAGCCACGCTTTGGAGCCGGTTTCTTCCATAGACTCGCGATTAATCATTAAGGGTACAGACGGTAGAGCATACGCGGGAATGCAATTGTCTCACGTACATGATCCAACCCGCAGATCCATGCTACTGTCCGCTCCAATCCCAGACCGAATCCCGAGTGAGGTACTGATCCGTATTTACGCAGATCCAGGTACCATTGATATGCTTCGTCCGACAACTTGTGCTCTTCAAAGCGTTGCTGCATCAACTCGGGATCATCGATACGTTGAGATCCGCCAATGATTTCACCGTAACCCTCTGGTGCGATCATGTCAGCGCAGAGAACCACTTCTGGACGATTCGGGTCCGGTTTCATGTAAAATGCCTTGATGCCAGCCGGGTAATGCGTAATAAATACAGGCGTATTATACTTCTCCGCAATCGCTGTCTCGTGAGGAGCACCGAAATCTTCACCCCAAGGAATATCGAAGCCTTGTCCATTCAAGAACTCAATCGCCTCATCATACGTAATACGCGGGAATGGAGCTACGATCCCTTCCAGTTTGGATACGTCACGCCCGATGGATTCCAGTTCGGCACGGCTGTTTTTCACGACAGACTGAACCACGTGTGCAATGAACTTCTCTTGTACTCGCAAACTTTCTTCGTGATCCACAAATGCCATTTCCGGCTCAATCATCCAGAACTCGATCAGATGGCGGCGAGTTTTGGATTTTTCGGCACGGAATGTTGGTCCGAAGGAATATACTTTACCCAGCGCCATTGCCGCAGCTTCCATATACAATTGGCCACTTTGAGTAAGATAAGCATCCTCATCAAAGTATTTGATGTGGAACAGGTTGGTGGTTCCCTCAGCGGATGAAGGTGTCAGAATTGGAGGGTCAACCTGAGTGAATCCGTTACCATCAAAAAACTGCTGAACTGCACGGATGATCTCTGCACGAATCACCATAACAGCACGCTGCTTCGTAGAACGCAGCCATAGATGACGATGATCCATCAAGAAGTCCACACCATGCTCTTTCGGTGTAATCGGATAGTTTTCAGTCAAATGAATGATCTCCACGCCCGTAACCGTCATTTCATATCCGGATGCGCTGCGCGGTTCTTCACGAATAATTCCTGTTACATACAAGGAACTTTCTTGCGTGAGGCTTTTGGCATCATTCCATACCTCTTCGCTAACTTCACTCTTTACGACAACCCCTTGAATATATCCGGTTCCATCGCGCAGCTGCAAAAATTGAATTTTGCCGCTGGAACGTTTGTTATTAATCCAGGCACCGATCTTCACGGTTTCGCCCACATGCTCATTCACATTACGAATTACACAATCCGTACTCATGCCCATATCTCCCCTTGGTTCCTAAATTTGAAAATGCAGCGGGCAGGCGTTCGCCTGTCCCCTGCACTTCCTTGACATGCTATATTCACTTTACAATTAGATTACTTAGAATTCAATACGATTCGGTGTGTATCACGTGCAATCACCAATTCTTCATTGGTAGGTACAACGAGAACCTCAACCTTGGAGTTTGCTGTTGTGATTCGGCGTGGTTCGCCGGAACGGATGGCATTGAGAGCTTCATCCACTTCCACACCCAGGTAAGTAAGCTGTTCGCATACTTTTTGACGAAGAACGACGGAGTTCTCGCCCACACCTGCTGTAAATACAATCACGTCCACACCGTTCATTGCTGCCGCATACGAACCGATGTATTTACGCAAACGATATTCGTACATTTCGAATGCAAGGGTGGAGTTCGCATCACCGTTCTCCATTCCTTCCGTAATCTCACGCATGTCACTGCTGATGCCGGAGATGGCAAGCAGTCCGCTATGTTTGTTCAACATGGAGTTCACTTCGCTTACGCTCAGTTCTTCCTTGTTCATTACGTAAGGTACGATGGCCGGGTCAAGGTCACCACTGCGCGTTCCCATCATCAGACCTTCAAGCGGAGTCATACCCATGGATGTATCCACGGATACGCCACCTTTTACTGCCGTTACGCTACCACCGTTACCCACGTGGCAAGTGATGATTTTAAGATCTTCTACTGGACGGCCTAAATATTCAGCTGCAGTCTTGCTTACGTAGTCATGGGAAGTACCATGGGCACCGTAACGACGCACTTTGTATTTTTTGTACAGTACACGCGGAATCGCATAGAGATATGCTTTCTCAGGCATCGTCTGATGGAATGCTGTATCAAATACCATGACCTGAGGTACACCTGGCATATTGAGTTCAGCCGCACGAATACCCATCATTGCTGCTGGGTTGTGAAGTGGTGCCAAATCGAACAAGCGGCGAATTTCAGCCTTCGCTGCATCGTCAACCAGTGCGGATTCCTTGAAGGCTTCCCCGCCGTGAACGACACGGTGTCCAACAGCCTGAATCTCATCGACTGAACCGAGCACGCCATTTTCTTTATCTGTCAAAATATCGATAACTTTACGAATTGCCGTTGTATGCTCCAGAATTTCACTGACTTCTGTAACATCCTCACGGCCAGTCGGTTTGTGCGTAAGAATGGAGGAATCCATCCCGATCCGTTCAACCAGTCCTTTAGCGAGTACGGACTCATCCGTCATGTCATACAATTGATATTTAAGCGAGGAGCTCCCCGCGTTGATTACGAGTATTTTCACAGCCGGTCACCATCCTTGTCGTACTTGAAGAATCCTTCGCCCGTCTTAACTCCGAGATGTCCTGCACGTACCATTTTCTTCAATACGGTAGAAGGACGATATTTCAGCTCTCCGAATTCACGGAACATTCTTTCCAGTGCAGCTTCAACGGAATCTAATCCAAAACGGTCAGCCATTTCAAGTGGGCCATGTTGGAAGTTGTATCCGATACGCATTGCATCATCGATATCTTCAGCAGAAGCCACGCCCTCTTGAAGGACATGAAGAGCTTCATTGATCAACAGGCAGATCAGTCTGGACGTAACAAATCCCGGTGATTCGTAGATCATTACACCTTTTTTGTCTACAACCTCTTCCACAAATCTTCTTGTTTCCTCGAAAGTGGAATCGGATGTTTTCAAACCACGAATAATTTCTACAAGGTCAACCCGGGAAACCGGGTGAATAAAGTGCATACCAATAACACGCTCTGGGTATTTGGTCGAGCTTGCAAGCTCGGTCAAACTCAGCGTGGATGTGTTACTTGCAAGAATAACGTTGCTTGGGCAAACTTGATCCAATTGGCTAAATACCGCCTTTTTGGCTTCCAGGTCTTCCGAGATCGTTTCGATAACCATATCGCAAGATCCCAGTTCTGCCAGATGAGCTACTTTGGTAATACGGGATAAAATCAATTTTTTCTCGGCTTTGGTAATAGCCCATTTCTCTAATTGCTTATCGAGGTTTGTTTCAATCATGTCATATGCATGGTTAAGCTTCTCCGCCGTGTGCTCCACCAGAAGCACATCAAGTCCTTTGGCTGCAAGCATTTGGGAAATGCCTTGTCCCATGGTGCCGCCGCCGACAACTCCTATTTTTTTAAAAAACATGGTTCTGCTCCATCCTTTCGGTTCTCTATTTCTCTATTGTACCCTGTTCGCCGAAAATTACAAATTTCGACCCAACATATAATAATATCTTAGCACGAGTGAAAAGTAAAAAAAAATAACCGGCATAAATAAATTATGCCGGTAAAAGGGCGCTGTCACGAAATTGACAACGAAATTGCTCCCCAGACAAAACTTCTTCTCTCATCAGCGTATCCAATGAATTGTCGAATATTGTCCGTTGTTCTTCGAGCAGACGTTTGGTCTGATCCATCAGATCCTGCAATATCATTTTATTTTCGCGCATGAGCTCTTCTGTTGTAACCATATCCATGTTGACAATACCAAGCGAGGTCAGACCCGAAGCCATCATGGTCTGTACAACATTGGTCGCCTGTTCAAAGTCATTGCGTGAACCGGTACTGCGACCACCATAGTACATTTCTTCAGCTGCTGCACCGCCAAGTGCAATCATGATCTGTTCTTCCAGAAAACGCTTGGTGTAAAGGAATTGCTCCTGCTGCGGATTGTGACGCACATAACCGAGTGCCTGTCCACGCGGGCTGAGAGCAACCTGGCTAACGCTGCCAGGACGTACGAGCTCTGCCATGATGGCATGTCCCAATTCATGAATGGCGACCCGTTTTTTCTCTTCGACACTGGATTCACGATCTGTCTTCTCACCCATCATGACTTTATCAATCGCCAGAGACAAGTGGCGCTGTTCAATGTTGAGCAGTCCATCTCTCATGGCATAGATTGCTGCTTCATTCATGACACTTTCCAGCTGGGCACCTGAGAAGCCGTAGGATTCCTCTGCTGTTTTCTCCAGGCTTACCCCTTCCATAAGAGGTTTATTTACCGCATGGAGCTCTAAAATATGTTTTCTGCCCTTCTTGTCAGGAAGGTCCACCTGGATATGACGGTCAAAACGTCCCGGACGAGTTAAGGCGCTGTCCAGCATTTCCTTACGGTTTGTTGCCGCAATTACGAGAATGCGAGGTGTATCGGATGTATAAATTCCGTCCATTTCCGTCAACAGCTGATTGAGCGTCTGGTCATACTCACGCTGTTGACCGCCTTCACGTTTACCACCAATAACATCAATCTCATCGATAAAGATAATGGCGTTCTCTTTGTTTTCTTTGGCTGCACGTGTTCTAGCATCACGAAACAAATCACGGATTCTTCCTGCACCTACGCCGACGTACATTTCTACAAACTCACTGCCTGAAGCGGCAACGAATACGGAATCGGTATAATGTGCAGCCGCTTTGGCCATCAGGGTTTTCCCTGTTCCCGGAGGGCCCGTAAGCAGGATCCCCTTCAATGGACGAATACCGAACTTCTGAATTTCTTCATGTTTGATGAGAAAATCAAGAGCTTCCCGCAGCTCCTGCTTGGCACTATCCTGGCCGCCAATTTCCTCAAACGTCAGTTTGGATGGTCCTTTTTTCTTGCGCTTACGTTCCTGACCCGCTCCAACCGTAATGCCTCCACGCATCTGCATCATAAGCAGCAATCCGCCCACAACCGCTGCTGCGATCAGAATCGGAAAGATATTCACACCAATAAAAGCAAGAAAGATAATCAACACGGGGACAAAACCAATGGCAACTTCCTTCGTCCATTTAGGCATTAGGCCACACTCCTATCTGGCCGGGTACACGCGGCAGAATAATAAACTTGCTGGCATCTCCGTCTCTAAGACTTACATATACGTTATTATCATCCATGGCTGTATTCACTTGAATACCATTGGTCGCCATCTTGGATAATGTTGGTGTTATTTCGGTATACTGCTTGTTCTCCATCGCCTGAGCAACGGTAAACATCGCATCGCCCCACCAGTTCTCCAGGGCTTCGTTCGAATGATCAACGACATCAAGTTTCAATGAGCGAGAGCCGATCAGGGTCTGTCCTTCTTTCTGAATATATTGAACCAATCTGCCCAAATCTACATTTGGCTGCAAATCAAGTTTCAATTGTACATCATTGCGGTTAATAGTTAACTGAACATCATTAACCCCTTCATACTGGGTTACCATTTTTTCAATCGGATTCTGCATGGCCACCTGACGATACACAAACCAACCTCCAAACAACACAACGGCTGAAATGACGGCAGTTAAAGCAATAGGCAATACTTTTAGCTTCAAGTGAGTTTCCCCTCCCAAATTTTTGGCCCATCCCTATAGCTTATAGGCATAATATGAATTGTGTACGAATGACCTGTGATGTGCCCAACAGGTTTTATTCCTGTTTGATGTAACCTTGAATACATATTTGAGTATATCACATCGTATATACAATTTCGAAGGCGAAAATATGAATAAATTATTAATTTTAACTATTCAAATCCAGAATATTTTTCGAGATACGCCAAAAAACCGGATCAGGCGGGGTTCCGTCTGCCGGTTCTTTGAAGATTTTACCTAAAAATCTCTGAATATATGTTAACTGTTTGGAATCGTATAGACCAAGTCAACCTGTTCTCCATTGCTGAAGCGATAGAATCGATAATAGTTGTGCGTATCATCATTGTAATAAACTTGCCATACATAGACGCCATTGACGACTCCAGGCATAATTCGTTTGATCTCTCCGCCCGGTACGTCAGAGCTGAATCGATTGCGGACTTGTGCTTCCGATAACCCGTTCTGCAACAATTCACTGTGCACAGCATTACTTCCTGTGACCGGTTTATTGCTTGCATCAAATTTTACCCAGACAGCGATGTCCTGATTATCTTTATTTTTGGCCATCATCGTCCAGTAAATGTTATCTTCGCCTTCCTTTTGACCCCAAACGTATTTTCGAAGATCCTCATAAGAAGTTATCCCGAGCTGCTCCTGTGCCGCTTGAATAGCTAGCGCTTCTTCGTTGCGCTGGTCCTGGGTAATATAGACATAGAAGCGCTGTAATCCAAACAAAATCAAAACCAGGATGAGCAGCGAGATCCAGATCCATTTCTTTTTTCTTTTCAAAAGCCGAACTTCCTTTCCCCTTATGACGCTGCTGCTATTCTGAAATTAACGGGCGAGCAGTCCGTCAAATGCAAGTTGAGACTCGCGCAGAATGCGCTCTTCATCCATAGTAAGACATTCACCATGTTTCACCAGCTGTTTGCCGTCAACCCATACATGCTCCACATCCTTGGCTGAAGCCGAGTAAATGGTATGAGAAATCAGATCCGTGTGCGGATAGAAGTGTGCTTGTTCAATATTTAGTGCAATGAAATCAGCCTTCATGCCTACTTGGAGTGCTCCCGTATTGTTCAGGAAGATGGATTTGGCACCATACCCCGTTCCGAGCAGCAGCGCTTCCCCCGCTGGTACCGCTGTTGGGTCACCGGATACGCCCTTATGAATCAAAGCAGCCAGTCTCATCTCTTCAAACATATCCAGGTTGTTGTTGCTTGCAGGTCCGTCTGTTCCCAGAGATACGGTTACTCCAGCTTTCAGCAGATCCGGAACTCGCGCAACACCCGAAGCAAGCTTCAGGTTGCTTCCCGGATTGTGAGAGACCGCTACATCATGGCGTGCCAGAATTTCAATCTCCTCATCATTCAAATGTACAGCGTGAGCTACGAGAGAAGGACGAGAGAAGAAACCGAGCTTTTCCAAATGTGCTACTGGACGCAGACCATAATCCGTTACATTCTGTTCGACTTCGCGAAGGGTTTCCGACATATGGGTGTGCAGCGGCAGATCCAAATCATGTGCAACCTGTACCAGCTTCTCTATGTAATCCGGAGGGCAAGTATACGGCGCATGCGGTGAGATGATCGTCGTAATTCGACCACCAGCCTGTCCGTTCCACTCGCGTGCAAACGCAGCCGATTCCTGCAGTTTGCGCATTTGCTCTTCTTCAGAACAGAGACCAATGACACCACGTGCCAATGCGGCACGAATACCGGATTGTTCAACCACTTTTGCCACCTGATCCATATGATCATACATATCCAGGAATGCCGTTGTTCCGCCTTTCAGCATTTCTAATACAGAAAGGGAGGTACCCCAATACACGTCCTCAGACGTCATTTTAGCCTCCATAGGCCACATTTTCTCCTGAAGCCATACTTGCAGGGCCAGATCGTCCCCGTGACCTCTCAGAAGCGACATGGCTGCGTGACCATGCGTATTGATCAGACCCGGCAAAAAGACCAGTCCTTTGCCATCAACCTTCGGCAGGTTCTCATCTCCATCTTGCAGTGTCTCACCAATATGCACAATCTTGTCGTCTTCAACGACCATATATCCTTGAACTACAGTCCATTCCGTACCACTATTTACAGCAAATTTGCCGTTATGAATTACCCATCTATTTGTCGTCATCTTCCTCGTCGTCCTTTCCGTTCTCCAGATAATAAGCCAGGCTAAGCAGATCCGTTGTAAAATCAGCATGATGAATACGGACGTGCGGTGGTGTTTTCAAGATGGTTGGTGCAAAGTTCAGAATCGCTTCAATGCCGGATTCCACGAGCTGATCGGCTACGTTCTGAGCTTCGGTATCCGGAACGGTAATGATGCCAATACGAATATTATCTTTTTTGACCGAATCCGTTAGTTCATTCATGGGCTGTACCTTCAAGCTGTTAATCTGACTGCCGATCTTAGGGCCGTATGCATCGAAAACAGCAACAATTTTCATGTTGTCTTTCAGATAGGCATTGTAATTGGATAATGCATGTCCCAAGTTACCCGCCCCGACCAGAGCAACATTGATTTGCTGATCAATTTTCAAGATATGACGGATTTTTTCGATTAGATACGATACGTCATATCCAATGCCTTTGCGACCGAAGTCCCCAAAGTATGCAAGGTCTTTGCGAATCTGGGCAGGATTAAGATCCAGTCGTAGTCCCAGTTCCTGTGATGACACCGTGCCTACCTCACGTTGATGCAGTTCACTCAAATAACGTAAGTAAACAGGCAATCTGCGTACCACAGCTTCCGAAATTTTATCTGATTTCATTACATTGCTCCCCCTTACCAAGGCCACGATAGATAAATAAAAATGTAGCATCCCGCATAACCGTTTTCGTCTCCGAATGAAATTATGCAAGATGCCTTATGAAATATAAAGTTAAAAGTGCTTCAAGAATGAATCACACTCTAATAAAGTTTACAGCGAGAAGCCCTTATTACGCAACGACGTCATACTTAATTCGCCGTAGTTTCATCCTGTGCTGGTGTTTCCAACCACTCGCTAATCCGTGGAACCATCTGTTCAGTCAGCATATGTTCCATTTTGGGACCGGGTAATGAATATAGGAAATACTTTCCGTAATAAGACTCAATCACCCGCGTATCGTAAACGATGACAATGCCCCGATCCTTGGCTGTACGAACAAGTCTGCCGAATCCCTGCTTGAAACGGATGACAGCCTGTGGAACAGACAGCTTCATAAACGGATTCTTTTTCTGCTCCTGCAGCAGTTCACTCTTCGCCTCGACAAGCGGATGGTTCGGCGGCTGGAAGGGCAATCTCACAATGGCCAGACAGGTTAGCGCCTCGCCAGGGATATCCACCCCTTCCCAGAAACTGCTGGTGCCCAGCAGAACGGTTGCTTTTGCATCCTGGAACCTGCGGGTTAACTTGGAACGACTGCCACTATCAACGCCTTGACCCAGCAGCGAAATATCGTTACCCGACAGTGCTTCTTTTAATGGGTCATAGACCTGGCGCAGCATTCGGTATGAAGTAAAGAGCACCATCATACGGCCCCTTGTCGCAATAGCCGTTTCGGCCAGAGATCTTACGAGCATGTCGACAAAGTGAGCATCCCCCACGCTGCCTTTTACACTTGGGAAATCACGAGGGATGACCAGCAAAGCTTGGTCCCTATACCGGAATGGCGACGGCAGCATGGACGTCAGCAAACGGTTATTATCGGCTGCCTCCTGCAAGCCAAGCTGTTCAATCATGAACTGGAATGACTTATCGACCGAGAGCGTAGCGGAAGTTAGGACAACGCTTTTCTTTTTATCGAAGAACATGTCCTTCAACTGCGCACTGACATCGACAGGAACGGCATAGAGCTGCAGTGATTTGCTGCGGAATTGGCCGCTTGCCTCCATCCAGTATACCGTTTTGGCATCATCCATTCGCATGAAGAAACGAAGGTTTTCTTTGAGCGTTGCCAAATCCTTAAGCAGACCTGTAATGTCCGTGATCAAGCTATCCGATTGATAGTCGTCCTGGTCTTCTTTGACTTCAAGAAGCAGCTTGTCTCCCTTACGGATCAAGTCCCCCAGTGTGACATAAATCTGGTTTTCGTAATCCTGGAGCTCCTGCCACTTCGTCGGTTTCATTGAAGGCTTCAGTCTGAGGGAAAATTGCCCCGTTTCTCCCGGAGAAGCATCACTCCGCTCAGGCAGCAGGCTAAACAAGGCATCGCTCAAACGATCCCACATCTCTTTGACTTCAACAGCAAGCGGGAACATCTGGTCAATGACTGAGCCCCACTGCATCGAATTCTCATGACCCGCCAGTTGTGTACGCAACATGGGAAGCTGACCGTTCCGACTATCCTTAAACAATCGGGTCAGGGTATGAACCAACGTGAAATATTTCATGTGTAGACCCAAGTGCTTACCCGCCACATCCTCGAGATGATGAGCCTCGTCAATGACAAGACTATCATAAGCAGGGAGCAGCTGATGAGCTGCTTTTACATCCGTAAACAGTTTGGAATGATTCGTAATGACGATATCGGACAATCCTGCTTCATGCTTCGCCCGGTGGTAGAAGCACTTCCTGAACCACGGACAGGAACGTCCCAGACAGGATTCCGATTCACTCTGTACAGTTTCCCAGAAGTCCCCACCGCGCGCACTGAGGTTCAGCTCCTCGTCATCTCCAGTCTCTGTCTGGGTGAGCCACACAATCATCTGAGCCGCTGTAAAATAATCTTCTTTCGGTGTAGCAAACTCACGTTTGTTGATCTTGTGCTCAAACTTCCGCAGACACAGATAGTGTCCCCGACCTTTGAACACGGCAGCCTTAAACGGAAAAGGAACCACTTTGGTCAGCAGCGGGATATCACGCTCCCGAAGCTGTTCCTGCAAGTTGATTGTATGGGTGCTAACCATTACCTTTCGTTCCTGCTTCACACTTTCATATATCGCCGGCAGCAAGTACCCCAGGGATTTCCCTGTACCTGTACCTGCTTCAATTAACAAATGCTTTTCTTCGTCCAGCGCCTGCCTTACACTGCTGAACATCTGTGTCTGTGCCTCGCGTTCTTCATAGTGATCCAGTGTATCCTGCAGATTGGCCCGGACCTGATCCATATACTGCTCAAAACTTACACCTTCAAGCGGATTACCTTCGCGTTCATCGCGTGGAGCACCGATCTCGGTCCAGTCACTCACATTCAAGGCCAATTGGCGGTAATACGTATGTCCATCCAGATCCTGTATAGGCTCTGCTTCCTTCTCACTGCGCATGCCGTCGAAGAACCAGCCCAGATCACTGTCCTCAGGTGCAAACAAGTCGCTGAGACGCTGTATCGTAATCAATGGCAGTTGACGCAGTTCATCCAAACACTTCAGGAGCACATAGGCTGTTGCTAGGGCGTCACTGTCTGCCTGATGAGGGCGGTCATGCTGGAATCCGAATTCAGAAGATACATACCCCAATTGATAAGAACCAAGTGAAGGAAATGAAATTTTGAGAAAATCAATGGTATCCAGAATACGTCCGGTGAACGGCAAGTAGCCGCATCGGTCAAGCGCATTCTGAAGGAAATGAAAATCAAAAGCCACGTTGTGTCCCACAAGGACAACATCGTCTAGCAGCGGAACCATCTCCATCATCATCTCTTCGAGTGAAGGAGCGTTCGCCACATCTTCGTCAGTAATCCCGGTTAATCCCGTGATAAACGGAGGAATAGGTACACCAGGGTTTACATAAGAACTATATATTTGAGTTATGCTGTAGTCATGATCTATGATGGCAAGTCCGGCTTGTATAATCTCACCATCGGACTGCGTGCCGGTTGTTTCGAAATCCAATACGGCAAATTTCATTGCAATGTACAAGTCCCTTCCATTCCAGTCTATGTTACAGCATAGCAAAAAAACGGGCATTTGAAAATTAACTGACAAAAAAGGCGGTGTTCCCTCCATGGTCTTAAAGGAGAAAACACCGTCTTGATGCTGCTGCTCTGCACTTGAAGTTCAAGTACAGTCAGCTTATTCCATATTGCAGTTGTCCGCTGTTCAGCCTGCAGGCTTCCATATTATACAACGGTTCGGTCAACGTCGGGTCATGCTGGAGTGCCTGAGCAAACAAGGAACATGCTCCTTTGGGATTCGCCATCTTCGCTTCGAGGCAGCCCAGCGCATTGCAGGCTAGCCCCTTCAGCCTCGGAGAACCATTCAGGTGCACAATGAGCCGCAAATGACTTCCCGCTTCTGCGGTTTGATTGAGGTTCATATGCGCAAGTCCCAGATAGTACCGAGTCAGTGCACTATCCGGATATTCGGCAATAATTTGTGAGAACTGCATAATCGCCTGTGGATACATCTGTAACTTGAAGTATCCCTGACCGCGACTAAATGATTCCAAATGGATTTCAGGCAGAGCAGTGACCGCTTCCTGTTCCGGTTGGAGTGCCACCGGCTGTTCTAAATCCCTGACCTGACTCATCTTCTCCTCAAACATCAGCCACTCATCAATCATCCCGTCACTCATCCGCTTCAGCAAGTTCCACTTTTGCAGCAGTTCCTGTTTGTTCAGACCTTCAGCGGAAGGGTAGCGCTTGATAATTTCATCTAACATGTCGTTCATTTCGGCGAAAACATGCTGGAACATCGATGCATCCCCACCCTTGAAAAAATGGATTAGTGCGTGACCTGTACTCATTTTTTGCAAGGTGGACCGATTTCATTCCCCTTACCAGTGGATTACATAATTGTCGCGTGAACTTCCTGCTTCATGGTCTGCACAGGTTTGTTTTGACCGTCTACAAAGACCACAGTAGGTTTGTGCGTATTCGCTTCTTCCTGAGACATCATTGCATATGAAATAATAATAACCGTGTCTCCTGGCTGCACAAGACGTGCAGCTGCACCATTCAGACAGATTACTCCGCTGCCTCGTGGTCCGGGAATGACATAGGTCTCGAGCCGCGCACCATTGTTGTTGTTTACAATTTGTACTTTTTCATTTTCCATCAGATCAGACGTTTCCATCAGATCTTCATCAATGGTAATGCTCCCCACATAATTCAGGTTGGCTTCCGTAACGGTGGCACGGTGAATTTTGGATTTCATCAATGTTCTAAACATGGGACAGTACCTCCGCTCTTTGCAATCTTGTATTATCAATCAGTCTCGTTTTGCCAAATTTCACAGCCAGCGCAACCAGGATATCATCTCGTCCATGCACTTTTTCCTGATCAGCAAGCGGCTCCAGACTCGGAAAAGCCTGAATCTCGGCATAATCAATAACAGCACGGGACGAACGCCCGATGTTCTCCCGCAGAATGCGTCGTATATCCGCAGCAGTGGTGTCAGCACTTGTATCCACTGCTTCTTGAGCCGCACGCAGGGCCTTGGACAAGACCAGAGCTTCCAGGCGATCTTCAGCACTCAAATAGACATTACGCGAACTAAGTGCCAAGCCATCCTGCTCCCGTACAATCGGACATGGAACAATCTCAACAGGCATATTCAGATCATTGACCATTTGCTGGATGACTGCTACCTGCTGTGCGTCTTTCATTCCGAAAAATGCTCGCTGTGGCTGCACAATGTTAAACAGCTTCGACACCACTGTTGTTACTCCGTCAAAGTGTCCTGGACGGGAAGAACCGCACAGCCGTTCAGTCAAACTCGACACCGATACTGTGGTTTGTGTCTGCTGTGGATACATCTCTTCAACGGAGGGAATAAATACGATATCCACTCCCTGCGCACGCGCCGTCTCCACATCCCTGGCTTCATCCCGAGGGTAGCTGTCAAAGTCTTCATTTGGCCCAAACTGAATCGGATTTACAAAAATACTTAATACGACTATATCACTTTGCTGTTTGGCAGCATGCATCAGGCTTGCATGACCTTCATGAAGATATCCCATTGTAGGCACCAAGCCTACAATAGACTCTCTGGATTGTGCAGCTTGACGCTTCAAACTAATTTCCTGTCTAAGCTCTGTGATGGTCCGAATCACTTTCATGAGTTACTCTCCACCTTTTTCTTTGCGATGTCCATACAGCTGCTCTACAACGCCGTCTGCGGCAGTAAATACATGCTCCTCCGCAGGGAAGGAACGGTCTTTGACTTCCTTGACATAAGCTCCAATGCTGTTGCGAATCAGAGTACCTACATCGCCGTATGTTTTGACAAAGCGTTTCGGCATGTAAGGAGAGGCATACTGAACCACATCATGGAATACCAAAACCTGACCGTCACATCCACGTCCAGCTCCAATACCAATTGTGGGAATGGACAGTTCCTCCGAAATAGCTCTTGCCACTTCTTCGGTAACGAGTTCAAGCACAATCCCGAAGGCTCCCGCTGCTTCGAGTGCCTTCGCTTCATCCATTAGTCTTCTGGCATCCGCTGCATCCTTACCCTGGATCCGATATCCCCCGATCTGATTCACCGATTGCGGTGTCAGTCCGATGTGTCCCAGAACCGGTACTCCCGCCTGCACCACAGCCTTGACGGTATCCGCAATCTCCACGCCGCCTTCCATTTTGACTGCATGCGCATGACCTTCCTGCATCAAACGACGAACACCCTTCAGAGTTTCATCCACGCTGCCATGGTAGGTAATGAACGGCATATCCGCTACGATGAATGTACTTCCTGCACCCCTCACAACCGAGCGGGTATGATATACCATATCGTCTATCGTCACAGGCAGGGTGGAATCATAACCCAGTACGACATTGCCGAGCGAATCCCCGACCAAAATCATGTCAATGCCTGCTTCTTCCGCAAGCAGAGCCGTGGGATAATCGTAAGCCGTAATCATGCTGAGCGGCACGCCATCCTGCTTGTATTTTTTCATTTTTACAATATTCAATGCTTGTTTGTTAGCCATTTTCTTTATGGCTCCTTTCTACTTTTCATTTAAGAACGCAACAAAAAAACCTTTTAGTTTTCCACTAAAAAGTCCCGAAAAGTCAAAAAAGAGTCACTTGCGATCGTCCCTTCTGTCTCGGTCCTCTTCGGCTCAGAGCAGAATCCAACAACTCACTTAACACATTTTCCATTTTGCTATGCATCTGTTCATGATCAAGCCAATCAGGCATACTGTTGCCGGAGTGCAATTCGGTCTGCAATAGCCGATATCGCCTCACGAACACAGTATACCAAAGATCAGCCCAAACTTCACGTGTTATGTTCATTATCTTAGTGGAAATTCGACAATTTCCTTAATCGATCAATGATATTTCTCCTGATACAACGGTTATGCGCTCGCCATTTTTCTTCTCTACAATCAAAGCCCCTGAAGGATCTAACCCAATGGCTGTTCCCTCAATATCTCCCTGCGGGTTTGAAACCTTCACTTCCCGATGAATCGAGACGGAGAGAGCTTCCCACAATGACGCGATTACACCGAAACCTTCCCTTTGATACAAAAGGTAAAGATGTTCCATCTCATTCAAAATGGCAGCAGTTAACTTCGTTCGATCCACCTGCTGTCCGGTCTCGACTTTGATTGAAGTCGCAATGGACGTCAGATCCTCCGGATAATCCGTAAGATCAAAATTCACATCTACCCCAATACCTGCAATGCAGTATCGCAGTTCATGGTCTTCTACCGCTGACTCAAGCAGGATGCCACACATTTTGCGACCGTTAATCAGAAGGTCATTCGGCCATTTGATGCCTGCATCGGCCCCCGTATGGGCCCGGATAGCCCGGCAGACGGCTACCCCCGTCAGTAATGTCAGCTGTGGCGTATTCCGCAGTGGCTGCTCCGGACGCAGCAATATGCTCATCCAGATCCCTTTGCCAGGAGGTGAGAACCATTTACGCCCGAATCTTCCCCGTCCACCTGTTTGTTCCTCGGCAAGAA
The DNA here is from genome assembly GCF_002276415.1 of Paenibacillus sp. 7523-1. Taxonomy (NCBI): domain Bacteria; kingdom Bacillati; phylum Bacillota; class Bacilli; order Caryophanales; family Paenibacillaceae; genus Paenibacillus; species Paenibacillus sp. 7523-1. The sequence continues at coordinate 115,024 of NZ_NPBR01000028.1, forward strand.
CTACCGCACCTTCTGCCTGACCCTGTTCGGCCATTTGCTGAACATCGCCTTGCGTAGACAAGGTTGAATCTAGGATGAGTGCTTTACGGCCAAACACAGATGTTTGCAGAGCCAGTTGAAGGCCCGCTGCATCAATACTGTCTGGTCTCGTAAGTAGGCGGTACCCTTTGCGGGAGACAGCCTCAAATTCGTATCCGAGATCGCGCAGCTTGTTCACATGTTTCCAGACTGCTGTTCTGCTAATGGACAGGTTCCGGCTGATCTCTTCCCCTGATACAAATCGTCCATCCGCATTCATGAGCATATGTAACAGTTCTTCATGCTTGGTCATCTGCAGCCACCCGTTTCACTTCAGCGGTCAGCGCTTCATGCTGATTCGCTATATTTCCAATCGCTGTTTCACGTAACAAATGCTTCATCAATCGGCCCAGCCAAGGCCCCCCCTTGCGCTCGAGTAGTCCTAGAACATTTTCTCCGGTAATATGGAGCTCCTTCAGCTCATGAACCGGCATGGATCGACTCCACTCCGCTGCGTTAGCAAGAATCGCTTGGTATGACGCCTCTGCTGAAGCGGAAAGGAGATGGCCAGCGGGGAGAATAAGTTGAATCTTGAGCCAATCCGCAGCGGCTTGACGTCCGCACGTCAGTTCAGCACTAATCCACTCCGATCGTAATAACAATTGATCCTTATGGTTCTGAACAACCGTCTTCAGTAACTCATCAAACTGTAAAACCCCGGTAATGCGCAAACGATCATCGTTGGAAAATGTCCACTTGCGCAGTAAAGCGTCAGCTTCATCCTTCTTATATTGACCTGCGATCAGCAGAAGCGACCAGCGCAGTAAGGAATCATGATCTTTCAGTTCCCCGATTCGGAGTAGTAGGTTCCTATTGAATCGGCTGCCTTGCACCGGAGCCTTGATATATTCCAGTATTTTACTGTGCAGCAGCAAATCCAAACCTCGCAGCGGATGTGGACCAGCCATCATCTTCACCATTTCGGTACGAACTCGCTCCATGGCAATATGTTGCAGCAAGTCTCTCTGCTTCATAAGACCTTTCCACGTGTTATAGGCAATGCTGAAGTCAAAAACCGAAGCAAACCGGACACACCGAAGCATGCGAAGCGCATCCTCACCGAACCGCTCACTCGCTGCGCCCACACATCTGACTCGTTCTTCACGAATATCCACTTGTCCACCAAAAGGATCAACGATTGTACCCCTTCTATCCATGGCCAGGGCATTCATCGTAAAATCACGACGCTGCAGATCTTCTTTGATATCCTTGACAAACTGGACTTCAGACGGTCTTCGATTGTCTTTGTATTCCGATTCCGTACGGAATGTTGTGACTTCGAAGTAATACCCCCCTGAACGTACAGTAACCGTCCCGTGCTGAAGTCCTGTCGGAATACAGTCTGCAAACAGTTCCATCACTTGTTCAGGAGATGCTGAGGTTGTAATATCCATATCATCTACATTGCGACCCAGCAGCTCATCCCGAACACAGCCACCAACCCAAAAGGCATCATAGCCCTCTTCATTCAACTTGAGCAGCACCTGTTCACTCTGCTCAGCCATCTCAAGATCAACCCTTGTCCATTGCACCAAACCAATCACCTCATTGCTTGCCTGTTGCTTGATCATTCTGTATCGCTGCTTCTATCGAATAAATGGAAGTTCAACCGCAAACGGGTTTTAGATTGGGAACTTCTCTTCCCAGTACCCGATAGTATATTTGTTCATATTCATGACGGATGGCATCATTGCAAAAATCATGATGTGCCCTATGAAGACAGGCTTCTCTGAAATCTGCTGCCAGTCGATCGTCGGTCAACAAGCGAATGGCGTTCTCAGCCATGGACTGTGTATCGCCGATCGGTGCTAAAAACCCGGTTTTCCCATGTAATACGAGTTCAGGAATTCCTCCTGCCTGTGATCCAACGGTCGGCACACCGCAGGCCATCGCTTCCAGGGCCACAAGTCCGAAGCTCTCTTTTTCCGAAGGAAGCATTAGGATGTCTGCCATGGAAATGACTTGTGCAATGTCATCCTGTTTACCCAGAAAATGAACTTTGTCATTCAGGCCCAATTCATTAATTTTCCATTGGATTTTAGGCAAATCCGGCCCCTCTCCAACAAACAGCAATTTGGCTGGAACCTGCTCCTGAACCTGACGGAAAACTTCAACAACGTCCTGTGTCCGCTTCACCGGGCGGAAGTTGGAGATATGCATCAATATTTTCTCGTTTGGAGCCGCAAAATCCCTGCGCAGACTTGCTGCATCCCGAGGATAATAAATTCGTTTATCAATAAAATTATATGTCAAATCAATCGGACGTTGAATGTCCAGAAGTTCAACCGTCTCCCGAATCAAATCCTGTGAAACCGCGGTTACCGCATCACTCTCGTTGATCGCAAGCCGAATGAGATCTTTCAGGGATTCATCCTGTGCCAGTACGGTAATATCTGTACCATGCAGAGTTGTGACAACCTTCAGATCGTCGCCCACCATCTGTTTGGCCAGGAAAGCACATACTGCGTGGGGAACTGCATAATGCACATGCAGCAAATCAAGCTGCTGGGTTTTGGCCACTTGAGCCATCTTGGTTGCCAAGGACAGGTCGTATGGCGGATAGCGAAATACATAATAATCATTCACTTCAACTTCATGGTAAAAAATATTTTTCTGAAAAGTACCCAGTCGGAACGGAATACTATTCGCAATAAAATGAACCTGGTGACCCTGTTCGGCAAGCAATTTGCCGAGCTCCGTTGCGACAACGCCAGACCCTCCGAGGGACGGATAACAGGTGATACCAATCTTTAGCTTTTGATCCATCCGGTGGACGCTCCTTTAATCTCCCGCGTGTGCGAGTTGATGTAATGCAACGGAATTTATATTTATATTTATATTAGGGTAAGAACTTGCGCAGCAACATATTATCTAGCTGCTGCGCCAAAGTGCCCAACGACATAAGGTGTAATACTCGCAAACCCTTCTGCGAAAGAAATCAAACTCCGCTGACCCAGCAAGGAGTCCCGAGCTCTTACGCGTTCGATATACCCCTGATTCAACGGAGTAGAGACCGTTCCTGCCCCTATCTCAAATTGGGAACGATAACTGAGCAGCGATTTTTCCTTTTGCTCATAGTGTTCCGTAATATCGACAATCAAATCCACTGGTCCCATATCGTTAATGAAGTAAAAATACAGCTCCTTCACTTGGGTGGCAGGCATGTCCGGCATATAATTACGCAGCTTGGCATTGAACACCGCTTCCTGCACAAGCTTGCTGCACATGACATGATCCGGATGACGATCTTCCCAATAGGGTGCAAATACAATTTTCGGGGCATGCCTTCGAATCTCAGCCGTCACTGCCTGTATGTGCTGAGGGGTTATGTATAAACCACGATCCGGCAAGCCCAAATTGGTTCGACACGAAAGACCGAGGACGCGGGAGGCTTCCTCCGCTTCCTCGGCTCTGCGCTCTACAGTCCCGTTGGACGACATTTCTGCTTTTGTCAGATCACACACGCCCACTTTCAATCCCGCTGCAGTATGTTTGGCGATTGTTCCCCCCATACCAATCTCCGCATCGTCTGCGTGTGCTCCGAAAATCAGAATATCAAGACTCATTCGGAATCACCTGTTGTGACTCCAGCTTCCGGTTTGTATTTATGCACGAGCTCTCTCCAAGCAAAATCGCCGCGATCCAATGCCTTAACCAGAATTTCAGCCGTTGCAATGTTGGTTGCGAGCGGAATGCCCTGTACATCACACAAACGAAGCAATGCATTAATATCGGGTTCGTGTGGCTGAGCCATCAGCGGATCACGCAGGAAAATAATTAGATCCATCTCATTCTGCGCTACTAAAGCACCAATCTGCTGGTCTCCTCCAAGCGGACCTGATTCAAACCGGTGAATCTTCAAGGAAGTTCCTTCCATAATGCGAAGTCCGGTGGTGCCTGTCGAATACAATTGGTGGTCTGTAAACACGGGTTCATAAGCTGTAACAAAGTTTACCATCTCTTCTTTTTTGCGATCATGGGCAATAAATGCAATTTTCAACATGACAATCTCCTTTAGTCGATAAAGTGATCAAATCCATAGATGAGTCCTGTATATTCCATAACCTTCTGTACACCGATTTTTACACCGGGCATGTAACCTGCACGTTCGTATGAATCATGACGAATTTTGAGCGTTTGGCCAAAATCGCCAAATACCACTTCCTGCTGTGCAAATACGCCTGGTAAACGAACACTGTGAATCCGGAATCCGTTATAATAACCTCCGCGGGAGCCATCAATGGTTTCCTCTTCATTAGGGTTGCCCTGACGGATTTCCTCACGGTTGGCTGCAATCAGCTCAGCCGTTTTAATTGCTGTTCCTGAAGGCGCATCCAGTTTTTGATCCCCATGATACTCAATGATTTCAACGTTAGGCATATGTTTGGCCGCTTGTGCCGCGAATCTCATCATCAAAATGGCACCAATGGAGAAGTTCGGGGCAATCAGACCACCGATCCCTTTGTCCTGACACTGCTTGTCCAGTTGTTCTATCTGCTCCGTCGTGAAGCCGGTAACTCCCATGACGGGTCTGACTCCATAACGGATCGCAAGTTCTGTATGAGCGAAAGCATATTGAGGTATTGTAAAATCAACCATGACCTGCGGTTTCGTCTCTGCAAAAGCCATTTCGATATCATCGGTTACTAGCACTCCGCATTCCGGAAGGCCGACCAGGGTTCCGGCATCAATACCTGCGCCGGAGCGGTTAACCGCGGCAGCAAGCTCCAGTTCCGGGTCTTGAAGAACCAGCTTCACCACTTCCCGGCCCATTCGGCCAGCCGCTCCGATTACGGCAACTCTTATTACTTCACTCATCTTGGCTGCATCTCCTCACTGTATGTTGGTTCAGTCACTATAAAATTCATTTCGTCAGCTTTCGCTTCAGATGAAATGAATTTCTTATTGAATAGAATTCTTACGCTGCTTGATTTGTTGGTCCATTTGATGCAATTGTGCGTTCTGCGGATCCAGCGATATCGCATCACGAACAGCCTTGATTGCACGATCAAATTCATTCAAATCGCTATAGGCCAGTGCAAGCATCACATGCGCTTCGACAGACAGCGGATCAAGCTTAACCGCTTCTTTCAGCAGAGCAGCAGCCGAAACATAACGTTCGTGTGTGCCGTTGCCAGCCTGTTCCAGCAAAATCTTCGCCTGTGTACATAGCTGTTTGGCTTCCAATGTCTGCAGATGCAGAACATATTCTTCTGTGCCACCGGACAGCTCAGCTGCCTTACGGGCATGTTCCAGTGCCGGACCAATGTGCTGGCTGCGGGCATGTGTAATGGAACAACGGTAGTGAAGCTCCGCATGTTCCGGGTAAGCAAGAATAGCCGATTCAAACCAACGGATCGCTTGCTCAAAATCATTTTGCAAAATACAGCGGTAAGCCTGCTGCATATAATCTTCCGGCTTCATCATCCAAGCTGTCCCTCCCCAATCGGGTGATGGTACAGCATATGTAATCTACGCCTAATCGGTGTTTTTTGGAGTCCACCGATTTGCATCGCGTGTATTAAATTTATGCATGACTTTGTCGTGTGCCTGCGCCAGGTCAATCCCAAGCGAGTTGGCAAAACAAATCGTGATAAACAAAATATCCCCAAGCTCCAGCTCAATGGAATTGTCTGCTTCAGAAGCCTTCTTCGGCTTTTCACCGAACTCGTGATTGACTTCCCGAGCTAGTTCTCCCACCTCTTCCGACATACGCGCCAGCATGGCCAGCGGACTGAAGTAGCCTTCTTTGAACTGGGAAATGTAGAGGTCAACCTCGCGCTGCATTTCTGCGATGCTTTTCTCCATGAGAACGGATTCTCCTTTTGAAATTGTGTCGTATTTGTTCCTAATATATCAGTTATTTAGTTTGACTTCCACCATCCTGAGGCACAAATCATTTTTAAAGAATCAATAAATAGGTATACTAAGATGGCAAGTATTGCTTCATCATTAATTTACATATGGAGAGGGATCTAATGAGCACTGCCAAAACCTGGATTCAAATTAAACTGATTCTCCCTATTCTGCTAGGTACTGCATTGTATGCTTTTGGACTGTTGTACTTCATTATCCCTAACCAACTAATGGAGGGCGGCGTCACCGGGGTTACCGTACTGCTCAATTATGCGTTTGGCCTCTCTCCCTCTCTGACGACCCTTGTTATCAACGTCCCGTTATTTCTGATCGGGCTCAAGATATTGGGCGGCAGGCAGATGGTTTATACAGGGGTGGGCATTGGTGCCCTTACAGCGTTTCTGTGGTTGTTTGAGAAAATGATTCACTCTGGATGGATTGAGCCACTGCACACGGAGAATGATCTCCTGCTGGCGGCCCTTTATGCAGGTGTCACTCTCGGGGCTGGTCTGGGTATCGTATTCCGCTCAGGCGGTACGACCGGTGGTTCAGATATCATTGCACGTATTCTCAATCGAAAATATGGATGGAGCATGGGCCGAATTTTGCTTGGTATCGATTTTATTATTATCGGCATTTCACTAATCTACATTCCAAAAGAAAAAATACTCTATACGCTGGTTGCCGTCTTTATCGCCTCAAAGGTCATTGACTTCATTCAGGAAGGGGCTTATTCCGCTCGGGCATTCATGATCATTAGTGACCATGCTCCCGAAATTGCTGATCTGATTACCCGGGAAATGGACCGCGGTGTAACTCTGATTCCTGCCATCGGTGCCTACTCCAAACAAGCCAAGCATGTTGCTTACTGCGTTATTTCACGTCAGGAATTCAGGCGACTGCAAATCATTGTCAGATCTGTTGATCCCCGAGCCTTTGTTATCATCAGCGATGTTCATGACGTCCATGGAGAAGGCTTCAAGGAATCCTGAAAACCAACTGAAATATATGCAAAAAAACCTCTATTCCAAGGACAATCCAGTTGGCTTCCTTGCGGTATAGAGGTTCTTTGGTTTGAAGCTGATGATCAGCGCCGGAATGGAAATATGCCTTGCTGCTGTGCACGATACTTACGATATCCTGCATACGTTAGTGCCGCCACAATCACGGATGTGATGAATAATCCTGCCGCTCTCCGGTTCGGTCCCTGAACAAATGGAACAAAGGCACTCTCATCCTTCTCGCGACCAAACAATTGATTGACCAGTTCTTCGCCTTGGGATATCATGCTTTGCAGCTGAGTGATATCTGGCTGTTTAGCTCCAGTCAGCCCTTTGGTATGGGATAACCAGGCGTCCAGCTGAGCGATCTCATAGGGTTCACGACGAATCATCGCTGCCGGTCGAATGGTTTCATAGTGTTCCTCAAGCAAAGCATATCGGCTCGTGAGTGCTGCTGCTTTCTCATGCTGACTCACAGCAGTGGATATGGCCTGAAGGTCGTCTTTTACAATTTTATAATATTGGAGCCATAAGGGTTTGGATGGATTCGCAAGACTATCAGCAGCGAGCCGCAGCTTGGCAGAAGCCTGCTGAAGACCGGTGTCATCACTTTTGACGCGTACGGCTGCTTGTTTTACTTCAACAATCGTTTCGGATAAGGCATGAATGCCTTCGACCGTTGTCTGACCTTCAAACGAGATATGCTCCAGCCGTTCGCTAATCCGCATAATACCGTTTCTGACTTCTTCGATATTATGATCCAAGGCATTCCTGTAGAGCGATGTCGCTTCCTGATTAAGCTGCTGAATGGAACTGTTGACAAGGGCTTGTTGATTCGCTGCCCCTTCGTTCCCTTCACTTTGTGCAGATACACTGTATGACAAGTTCGTCCAAAATAACAGCGCCATGAACGATACTACCCATAATCCGGTTTTGTTCCAGAACATTCTCTTCATGGACATCCCCCCCATACCAATGTATGGCAGGGCGCGACCACTTAGAACAAGCTTGCAAAATCAGGCTCGTTTCGCCTGTCTTAATGCCAGCCACGCGCACAGAATGCTAACCAGGGTAAGCCCGAAAGTGAAATTGCGCACACCATCCAGATGCTGATAGAGAGCACTAGGCAGCCAAGGGAAAATATCATATGTATAGTCCATCGTATCGTTCAATAACGTCCATAGACTGGCAATCAGCAGCGCCAACCATCTGAAACCAAAGAACCTGACATAAATCAACGCTTCAATGGCCATGGCACTGTGTGAGGCGATCAGCATCCAGTCCTGCCAATGCGGCGAACCACCCTGCATCCAACCCACAAAAATAATCGAAACGGCCCAGACCCCATATTTCACCGACGTAACCACAGCGAGAGCTTGAATAACATGTCCGATTCGGTTGAGCACCACAGACTTAGGTTTATATAGAACCCATAAAAGACCAAGGGTAAAAAACAAACTCGCTGTAGGACTGTCCGGAACAAATACAACCTGCCATAGGGGCTGTTCCGCCAGTGTTAATTTCAGCTGATCTCCGTACCATATGTACCCGTACACGGTACCTACTGCATTACACCAAAACAGAAGCCACAGAAAATACCGATTGGTCAGAAATTCCCGGCTCCAGAAAAAAGATAAAGACACGTTCGCTGCCCCTTCCTTCTTATACTTCCTATTGTCTTTATGAAGCGTTAATTTGGTTAAACATTCAAAAAAACCTGACCGCAACAACAGTCAGGTTTTTGGCTTAATTTGATTTTACTGTTCTGCCTTCTGTTTCGCAAGCCATTCCGCCAGGTGATTGATATCGTCGTCTGTCAGACCTTGGGCGATGGCTTGATCATACATGGCCGGCATGCCGTTATATCCCTCTTTAATAATGGTCAAGATCTCTTCCTGGCTATGTTTGTCACCAATACCACGAAGCGAAGGTCCACTAGCTCCCTTCATATCTGCAGCATGACATGCCACACATCCTGCCTTTTTGAACGTTTCCATTGCAGGATCATCCTTCTCAACGATGGCCACTTCTTCCTTTTGGCCTGGTGCATTGGAAGTCGGCAGACCTTGTTCATGCTTCTCGTGTGCCTCTTCCTCACGCTGAATGTGTTCAGGCTTCTGGCCTGTTGCTTCAAGCTCGTGCTTGTAGTGAGTCCAAGCCACATTCGTGAGATAAAATACAGAGAGGATTGACAGAACCATGAGTGATGATGCAATTGGACGTCTGTAAAATCGTCGTTCCTTGCCTGTATCCAAGAACGGGGCAAGCAGCAACGCTCCAAATGCAACCCCGCTGACACCCAGAACACCGAGCAGGACATAATCGCCTGACGCGTATGGATATTTCAGATATTGGTACAGAAAAAGGAAATACCAGTCCGGCATCGGAATAACGGATGCACTTGGATTAGCCGGATAACCAAGCGGCGCAGGTTCAGAGATGGTCAGTACCAGGATACCCACCAGCACCACAACACCAACCATCCATTCCTTCAGCAGAAAGTTAGGTATAAATGCTTCTGATTTGCCTGGATACGCTGTATAGTCCGGTGGAGTAATAAAACCTGCCCCTTTTCGGACGCGTGAATCACCGACAAAGATAATCTTCTCCTGATCATCAGGCTTGTGTCCGTGAGCCATTGCGATTCCTCCCTTCTCAAGTTATAGTGGTCCCGAAATGCCCTGTCTGCGGATCATGATGAAGTGTCCGACCAGAAGCACCAGAAGCACAGCGGGAAGGAAGAAGACGTGCAGGGCAAAGAATCGTGTTAGCGTCTGTGCACCTACAATGGTTCCACCTTGAAGGAATTCTTTAATAATAGGTCCGAGCCATGGGACGGTATTGGCAATTTCCAGGGTAACTTTGGTTGCAAAATAGGCTTTGTTATCCCATGGCAGCAGGTACCCGGTCAATCCAAGACCCAGCATGACGAAAAAGATCAACATGCCGACAACCCAGTTCATCTCACGGGGCGCTTTATAAGAGCCTGTAAAGAATACACGCATCGTATGTAAAAACATCATTACGATTACCAGACTGGCTCCCCAGTGGTGCATGCCGCGCACAATTTGGCCAAAAGCTACCTTGGTCTGCAGATACTCGACACTGGCATAAGCATTGATAATATCAGGTACGTAATACATCGTAAGAAACATTCCTGAGAGAATCTGAATTACGGTGATAAAGAACGTCAAGCCACCAAAGCAGTAGACGAATGCGGAAAAGTGGTGAGCCGGGTTTACGTGCTCTGGAACTTCATGATCCGCAACGTCCCTCCAGATTGGCGTGATATCGAGACGCTCGTCAATCCAGTCATAGACATTTTTAAACATCTGCGTTCACGCCTCCTATTTCACTCGGGTGTTCGGAACAATCTCGCCCAGGTATACCCAGCCCTGTTCCTCCTTGACCACATATTCATCCAGCGGTTTCGGGGCTACGGCAAGATTTTTTCCTTCCTTGTCATAGTGCGCGCCATGGCAGGGGCAATGATACTCATCAGGATAATTTTTGTCACTGTTCCAGCCGACTGTACAACCCAAATGTTTACAGATCGGTGAAAGCGCATAAATTTTACCCTGCTCATCCTTACGAATCCATGCCACAAGCGAAGCATTACTCAGGTACCAACCATCTTGCTGCTGCAGTTCAAATGTGAATTCTTGAGGTTCGTTCGTGATTTTGCTGATCTCAGCTACTTTGACAGAAGTGCCTTCTCCCTTGTGCTGCAAAATTGGGTCCACCGCAAAACGGACCATGGGAAGAATCGCACCGGCGGCCATATAGGCTGTAGCTCCACCAAGCGTGTACGTTAAAAACTGCCTGCGTGACATCTCCATCCGGCTTGGTGGTTTGTTCGAGGCTTCGTGCTGGTCATGCTCACTGCTCATACTGTCTCCACCCCCCTTTTTCAGCCAACTCTCTCATACGTTTTCATTATCAGAAATTCCACGACTTACTAGAACATACATAATCATATAGTAGCCCTAGAACACCGTCAAGAATTTGTCACACATTTTTAAGGTTCAATTGTAAGCGTTATTAAAAAAGTGTTGATAAATTGTCACATTTCCAGTCAGATGTTAATTCTTCCACATCTCGCGTATTTTTTCCCCGACATACCCTGCTATTTTTGCTTCATCTATTTCCTCAACCATTTGAGAACGATTAAAAACCAGATCTGCAGAAGAAATTTTGTCTTTGTCCAATAAACCATCTGATGTCATTATCACCACATATCTGAATCCTGAGCGCTTCAGCTGCTCACATATGGTGTTTAATGCCATTGACATTTCCGGAAAAGCGAAATGGAACGCTGGATATGTCATGACCCTCCCTTTAAATGGGACCTCAATCAGATCCAGAAAATCTCTAAGCCTCTCTAGTGCTTCCGTGGCTTCAGCCGGCGAATGATTTCCCGTAAGACCGGTGAATGGAATAAGGCATGTATCCAGATAGAGTTGCAGTTCAGCCCAGCTGTCTTGAGTCATCTCACTGAATTTCAATTCCCTATTTCCCCTCTCTATCCATTTTATTCCCATATTATATATGAGCAAACGATGTAAATCTATAGAGTTATTCGTAAATCTCTCCCAAAAAACACAAAAGGAAATGCGTAATCACGCATTTCCTTCTTATATGGTTGGATCATCAGTTAATCAGTTTATGGTTTTCAGTTCATCCGTCAGACTCCGGAAAGCTACTTCGTCTCCGGTAGCCAACGCCTTGTCGATTTCCATATACAGCTTCTCGCTACGCTGTTTACGAAGCGCTTCGTCCCACACCATCTCAGCAGCCAGCCCCAACATGACTTCATACGTAACTTTCATTTTATCCAATAGGATGCACCTCCAAAACGGATTTAAGAGCTCCTATATTCCTTACCTTTGGCAACATAACCAAGTGAAGTCCTCGACATCCGCTCAAGGTCGGCATCCGTCAATTCACGGATCACTTTGGCTGGTGTTCCCAGAGCTAGGGTATAGGGCGGAATTTTAGTATTTTCAGTTACAACAGAACCGGCCCCAATCAGTGTGTACTCACCAATATCGGCTCCATTGAGAAGGATGGCTCCCATACCGATCAGCGAGCCTGTTCCGATGTGACAACCATGAATAATCGCGGCATGTCCCACTGAAACGTCATCTCCCAGAATCAAAGGTTGATTCGTATTCACATGTCCAACAGCATTGTCCTGAATGTTACAACGTTGTCCGATCCAAATTGGCGCCAGATCGGCCCGTAATACGGCATTGAACCAGACCGTTGAATCTGCACCTAACTTCAGGTCACCTATAAGTTTGGCACCTTCAGCTACATACACCGAAGAATGAAGCTGCGGTTGTTGACCCTTGAATGGGATTATCATTTCAGTATCACTCCTTAATTTGGGAGTGATTTTAGCAACTTGTCCCCTAAATGTCAAACACAAGAGGAGTCGTGTCACCAGACAGCGATCGGCAGGTTGCAGCAAGCCGTAAGCCCCATGCTGTCATTTGCACGGTACTCTCACCCTCCTGCTCTCCGATGCGAAGCATTCCCAGATGCAGCATCATTTTGACAACTCTCGTTTCATAGATCGTCTCCGGTGTGTCGTAATAAAACGGCTGGATTAACGGGCCAATTTGTCGGAACAAGGACTCTGCAGTGGACCAACCAGGCGCACATTCTCCTGTCCAATACACAATGGAGGACAAGTTTGGAATAGCACCTTTATAAAGTCTTAACCAAAACCGAAATAGCTGTATCATCTCGGCTGTATTCTCTGCACCCAGTTTTTCCTCGCCGGCTGCAGTCAATTTCAGCAGCCCCTGTTCTTCCCGAACAAGCCGGTGGTGGAAAGAATAGTCATATAGCAATGCAAACCGGTCAGGGTAATCCTTGAAGGAACGACCGTAGCCAAACCTCCATCCCGCTTTTCCAACCAATGATTCACTGACATGAAGATGGTCCATCACCTGCTGCTGAGAACGACGGTACATCATTCCTTCTGCGTTCAAAGTAATTTCATGCTGCTGCACAAATTGCAGGAACAACTTCAGATCGTCTACCAGCAGATGGTATTCATCTCGATACATCGGTGGTTCATTTGTCGTTTTAATACCTGCCTTCAGGTGAGCGGATAACACATCCCGGAACCTCATTTTCAGATCCTGGGGTACCTGGTAAAGGTACTTCGTATGCTGTGTTGTTCCATTGAATAACCATCCACTCTTGGTGAACCGAACTATAAGATCTCGCGGACTGGCACCGGACTCGCTTTCTTTTTTGTCCATCGATTGACGGGCAATGGCGACAAGCTCCTCCATGCCAAAGTATTGCCGAGGATCAAATAGCAGGTTGTTCAGGAAACGCAGATGGGCCACATTAAGTTCGCTGACCTGTTGCTCAAAAAACCGTCTACTGCCCAACGTTGTGAGAATACTCTGGATGAGTTCATGTTTGGAATTGGGTTTACACTCACACTGGTAATAGTCTGCTATTCGATTAAGCTGGCCGATATCGGCAAAAGTTAGCATATCCGCTAGATTCATGGGTCCATCGCCTCGCCGTTAACTACTATTTGGCTACTGATTCGGGGCCGGAGTAGTTTGGTTTTGTAAACATGTTTGACGGAATTCCCATGATCTAAACCTCATTTACCAAATCTTTTATCTTTTTATTCATCCTATGCCCGAACTTGTCTGCTCAGAAGAAAAATGAGAGGCACAGAATGATACCAAACGACAGTTTCGCTGTTTCAAAACAAAAAAAACAACCTGAGTCCAATTACTCAGATTGTTTAGCCGCATCCAATGATAGATGTCGTGTGCAATTATATAACAAGGGACTCCAGTCATCCTGTTCTTTTTCCAGGATCGTAAGTGACAGGTTGCCAATTCGTTCCGTATAGCGGTCTTTGAACAAGGCAGACAACAGGTTTGCGAGAAAAGCGCCATGAGTTACAATCAAAACATTTTTGTCCTGATATGCAGCCCACAAATCTTCTAGAAACGCTAAAGCGCGAGTCTGTATATCAATAATCTGCTCCTGCCCCAGATCCAGCGTCTCCCAATCCATTCCCCAGCGGGTGATTCGTTCATCCGAGGTCAAACCCTCGATCTGACCGAAACCTCTTTCTTTCAAACGCGCATCTGGCTCAAGCATAGGCACGTCTAGCAATCCAGAGATAATCTCTCCTGTCTCCTGGGCTCGCGATAAACCACTGGTAATGATATAGTCCCATTGATAATCCTCTGTCAACAGACGGTGTCCCAGACGTTCTGCCTGCTGACGCCCTTCTGCATTCAATGGTATGTCTGTCTGCCCTTGGATACGCCCTGCAGCGTTCCAATCGGTAAGACCGTGACGAATAAGCCCAATTCGCATCTCATCCCTCATTTCTCTATACGGCGAACGCCTGGTTAACTACGCACGCGCACCTTGTTTACGTTTGTTCGTCGTTCGATGCATCCGCCCCAGCGAAAACAAAGCCATGCCAATGGCGAGTAGTGACAAGGCCATCCAGTATCCCGGATACGCAGGTCCCATACTTACGACAAAGGGTTCAATAATGCTTCCTCTGTCGGCCCCTGGCATGTCGTACTGATACATACCTGAAGCAGTCAGATCGCTTCCAGCAACAGCTGTTTCGAGTATCCCCGTAGAAACGACACTTTGCTGTTCAGCTTCTGATACCCCAGACTTAAACATCGCCATGTATAAGAAACTGCATAAAAAAATGGCCAGAAACGCAGCAATCCACAACGTCATATGCTTGCGGATCGCAGCTGAGAATCGATTCACTTTTGCCTCTTCAGGCAAAAGCCACGGGGACTCCGCATAAATGCGGTCCATTACGTTGCGATTGACTCTCTCTGCCTGCTGCTCTGTCACTGGTTCCGGTATGTTGTGCAGCAGTACTTGGGCTTCTTCCCAAACTTCAAACTGCTGCGAGCACTCCTCACAACCATCCAGATGTGCATGAAAAGCAAGCCGCTGCGGATGATTTGCCGGCAAGTCCCAGATCAGTGCAAACAAGTCCTGGGCTTCATTGCAATTCATCTGTTCTTCATCCCTTCATATGGCTCGTACACCGGTTCGAAGAAATAAGGTTCCAATTGAGTTTTTACGCTAGATCTTGCTCTGAACAATAACGATTTTACAGAACTGACGCTCTGCCCAAGAATATTCGCAATCTCCTGGTAGTCTAGTTGATCATATTCACGGAGTATGATGGCAGAACGCTGCTTCTCCGGTAAGTTGTTAATGGCATCTCTAACCAGCATGACCCGCTCACTGCGCAGTACAGCATGCTCTGGGGCGTTCTCGGAAGGAGCAATGGGTACAATCCCGCTCTCTTCTAGAGGAACACTGCCACTGCGCTGTTTGCGCAGCTCACTCAGCACCGTATTTCTCGCAATGGTATATAACCACGTCGAGAATGAGGCATCCACCTCGCGGAATGAGTGTAAACTGCGGAACGCCTTATAGAAAGTCTCAGAACAGAGATCTTCCGCAAGCAGCTCCATATTGGAACTTTTCAACATATGATATACGAAAGCCAGTATTTTACGCTGATAACGACGCATCAGCTCGGAATATAACTCCAGGTTACCTTCCTTGATCTCTCGAATCAACTGGGAATCCGTCATTTGAGTGCGACCCCTCCTCGCCCATCCATGTGCTTCTCCCCGTTCGACTCTATCCATGTATTACCGAACAGGCACAAAAAAGTTGCGGTTCTCACCGCATAAAACAGCGTAAAGCCATATCAGGCCTCTACGCCAAATTCCCCTATGTAATGGCAATTTCCCCAACGTTTCTACATTAACAGTATTTATTGTACAACGGTCAGCAGCCTCCTGGCAAATTCTTTACGATTTACAAAAGCCCGACCTGTCATTCTTATGCCTCTTATTTCACGAGTATGACTACATAAGAACCCAACTGGCAAAATTGCACATTGCACACTCATTAGACGCAAAGAGATCCAAAAAGGTTGCAAAATTTTTACCTTTTTATTTCAGATCCTTTTTTGGAGGGTTTTATTTCCTGAATTTACGTAAGTTATAATTTGATTTAACAATTTTTTATAAAGTGTTGACAAAATGAAAACGTATACATATAATAAAAGTACAGTATGGTTTCTCTCCACTCCTATCCAATAACTGTATTGCTCCACGTGAGCAATGGCCGCTTATGTAAGCGGTCTTTTTTTTGCCCTTCTTTAAGGACGTATCATAACAACTGTTTATCAATACACAAAAAAAGGAGGGCTCTCGCCCTCTTTTTTCTATTCTCATACCCAGACCTGATATCCCAGGGAATCCAATAAAGACTTCGCACGTTCCATATCCTCTTCCTGACGGAATGACAAACGCATGATGCCTGGCACATCGACCCGGTTCTCGATAATCTCCAGGTTGCTCAAGTTGATATCATGTGTCCCAAGCTCTGTTGCGATCTTACCAATCATCCCTGGTGCATCCTGAACGTCTGTATACAAGTCAAACAGCGGCGAGATCATGCCTTTACGCCGTTCTGGCAATACGCTGCGGAATTCACGTGCCTGACGGAATGCTTCTTCGATTCCTGGGCCATTCTCGTTTTCCAGCATATCCGTAAAAGCAGACATCTGGCTGTTCCAGTCCTTCAATAGACCAAGGAGTACTTCACGATTGCTCAGCAGGATATCACGCCATACAATCGCATCACTGGATGCAATACGTGTGATATCACGGAACCCGCCTGCCGCCAACATTTTATACAGGGGATTTGATTCATTATATTCACGTACCTGATTCACGAGCGCTACCGCGATGACATGTGGTAAATGACTGATAGCTCCCACAATATCATCATGTAATAATGGCTCAACTCTGACGATCTGTGCCCGCGTATACGCTAGTAGCTCGGATAGTCTGGCATATGCCTCTTCAGGAACATGTGCAGACGGAGTCAGAACATAATACGCGTTCTCGAAAAGTACGGCCGACGCCGCATCAACACCAGCACGCTCAGATCCGGCCATCGGATGACCGCCAATGAAGTAGGCATCGGTCATGCGTACATGCTCAGCACAAGCCGCAATTGAAGCTTTGGTGCTGCCAACATCCGTGATGATGCATCCCTTTTTCAAGGGCAGCTTCGCCAATTGTTGAAAATATGATTCAAGCAAACCTACCGGAACGCACAAAAAAATAAAGTCGGCATCCTGCACCGCTTCTTCCAGAGAGAGTGTAGCATCGTCCACTACACCACTCGCTATGTACTTTTCTTTCAATTCAGGTAGATGTGCATAGCCCATTACAGTTACTCCCGGCTTGCCTTTGAAGCAAAGCGCGAGAGATCCTCCAATGAGCCCCACACCAATCATTGCAATTTTTAATTTCATGAGACCTCACTCTTTCATCGCCGGTTTTAGTGGCTTGTTGTCGCCTTCTCAGCCAGCGTGTTCTCCAATGCCGTCACAAAAGCACGGTTCTGTTCTGGTTTGCCTACAGACACACGGATGTATGTTGGATAGACTTGGAATCCAGGGCGGACAATGATCCCTTGTTTGAGCAAGGATTGGAACACATCTTTAGATGGCATATCCAAATCGACCAAGATGAAGTTTCCTTGCGACGCGAAGAACGGCAATCCAAGACGGGTAAACTCGTTTTGCAGATAATCACGTTCAGATGCATTCTGCTTCGCACATTCCTGAACAAATGGTTGGTCCAAAAGTGCAGCCGTTGCTGCCACCTGGCCAAAACGCGACGTGTTGAATGGTTCACGTACACGGTTAATCAGGTCGATGACCTCCGGACGTGCAATGCCATATCCAATTCGTAGTGAAGCAAGGCCATAGATTTTGGAGAATGTCCGTAAAATGACCAGGTTCGGATAACGATCCAGCATGGAAATGGTTTGTGGATAAGCCGCATCCGTTACAAACTCATAATAGGCCTCATCCACCACAACCATGACATGAGCAGGTACCCGATCCATAAATGCTACAAGTTCCTGTTCAGAGATAATTGTCCCTGTAGGGTTATTCGGATTACATACCCAGATGACTTTGGTTTTATCACTAATTTCCGCCAGCATGGAGGACAGGTCATGCGTTCCATCTTGAAGCGGAACTTCAATTGTCACTGCGCCCTCAATGTCTGCATTGCTTTTGTACACGGAGAACGTCTGATCCGCCATGATTGTCTCATCGCCGGGAAGGAAGAAAGCACGGGTAATTAATGCAATAATCTCGTCTGATCCGCAGCCAAAAATAATGTTGTTTCGTTCCACGCCCAAATGCTTTGCCAGCACTCCTGTCAGCTCAACGGCGCTGCCGTCAGGATACAGACTAACATGGGCCAGCTCTTTCGTAATGGCTTCCAGTACGGCAGGAGAGCTGCCATATGGATTTTCGTTGGAGGCCAGCTTGATCACTTGCTCAAGCCCCAGTTCACGTTTCACTTCTTCAATCGGTTTGCCCGGTTGGTACACAGGCAGATTGACAATCTGGGATTTCGGTTTCAACCCGACCGCCTCCTGTAGTTAAGTTATAAGTTACATGCCGAAACATGCAGGGCAATAACACGCCGTTATCTCCCTATCCTTTTAATTGTGCCACAAAGTTGCGAATTTGCAACAGCCCTGCCTCACGGGTATCCGGATTTCCAAGAAGAGGAATCGCTTCTTCCACCTGACGAACAATGGCACTCCCGACAACCACCCCGTCACAGATGCGGGAAAAACGCTCTACTTGCTCATGGCTGGAAATGCCGAACCCTACCGCTACCGGAATATCTGTCAGACTTTTCACAGTCTCAATAAAACTCTCTACTCCGTCAAAGAAGGAGGCTCTTTCCCCCGTTACACCTAGCGAAGATACGCAGTAGATAAAGCCTCTCGCTCCAGTAACGATACGCTCAATCCGCGCGTTGGACGTAGGAGCTACCAGCGGAACCAGATGCACGCCTGCCTCGTCCGCCCTGCGGCGCATCTCTTCTGCTTCCTCAATGGGAAGATCTGGAATAATCATGCCGCTAATATCGTGTTTCACAAGTTCATCAAAGAACAAATCAAGTCCCGTTTGCAGTACAGGGTTGTAATACGTAAAGAGAACAAACGGTAGCTGTACCCCAGCCTCGCGTGCTTTGGCCGCTGTTTCCATGCAGGTACGAATGGAGATCTGGCTTTTCAGCGCACGCTCGGAAGCACGCTGGATGACAGGGCCATCCGCAAGCGGATCGGAATAGGGAACCCCAAGCTCCAGGATGTCAGCTCCTGCCTGTTCAAGCTCCTTGATAATATCAATTGTCGTCTCCACATCGGGGTCACCAACGGTCAGAAACGGAATAAGTGCTGTACGATTTTGTTCCTTTAAACGCAGGAAGGTCTGGTCCATCCGATTCATGACAAGTTCCCTCCCGTATATTTCATAATGGATTCAACATCTTTGTCTCCCCGACCGGACAGACAGATGACAACGATATCGTCTGCTGTAAGTTCAGGTGCAAGCTTAACGACCTGAGCCACAGCATGTGCAGATTCCAGTGCAGGAATGATACCTTCTGTACGGCTGAGCAACTGCAGAGCATCCAGCGCCTCCTGATCTGTGATCGGTACATACTTAGCACGTTCAATATCCTTCAGATAGGAATGCTCCGGACCAACGCCTGGATAATCCAGACCCGCCGAGATGGAATGTGCAGGTTGAACCTGTCCATACTCATCCTGAAGCAAATAACTCATGGAACCCTGAAATACGCCATGTGTGCCTTTACTCATCGTCGCTGCGTGGAATTCAGTGTCCACACCTTTGCCGGCAGCTTCGACACCAACAAGCTTCACATCCTGATCCCCGATAAACGGGTAAAACATACCAATTGCATTGCTTCCGCCACCGACAGCCGCAACAATCACATCAGGAAGACGCCCTTCGATCTCCTGGATCTGTCTGCGCGTCTCATCCCCAATGACTCGTTGAAAGTTACGCACCATCATGGGATATGGATGAGGACCAACGACTGATCCAAGCACATAGAATGTATCCTCCACGTTGCTGACCCAGTAACGAAGAGCCTCATTCCCTGCATCCTTCAGTGTCCGTGTGCCCGACGTCACCGGAATCACTTCCGCCCCCAGCAGCTTCATCCGGAATACGTTCAGTTGTTGACGCTCTGTATCTTCTTCGCCCATGAACACTTTACATTCAAGACCAAGCAGTGCAGCAACGGTTGCCGTTGCGACACCATGTTGTCCGGCACCCGTTTCGGCAATGACTTTCTTTTTACCCATACGTTTGGCAAGCAAGCCTTGTCCGATCGCATTGTTAATTTTATGTGCACCGGTATGATTCAAATCTTCCCGCTTCAGATAGATCTTCGGTCCTCCCAGATGGCGAGACAACTGTTCCGCATGATACAGCGGCGTCTCCCGTCCGGAATACTCACTTAGCAGATAGTTTAATTCCTTATTGAATTCCTCGTCTTGAGAGTAACGATCATACGCCTCTTCCAATTCGATTAGAGCGTTCATTAGTGTCTCAGGAACAAAGCGGCCTCCGAAGGGACCGAATCGCCCGTGTTGATCCGGCAATTGATGTGTCATGCCTGCTTCACCCTTTCTACAAATGCTGTGATTTTTGCAATATCTTTCAGGCCGTCAGACTCTACGCCGCTGGATACATCGACGCCGTCTGGTGCATAGGTCTGTATCAGTTGTTCTACATTATCCGGATGCAGCCCCCCTGCTACGAACAGAGCAATTCCATGTTGAATTGCCCATTCGGCATAAGCGGGAATACGATCCCACGCAAACGTCTTGCCGGAACCTCCTCCGTATAACGGATCATAGGTATCCAGTAATATGGCATCCACAACGTTTTGATAAGGATCAAGTGCCTTCTTGGCAGTATCGTTCACTTCTGCAGCTGTTTCATCTTTGGGAAAGGAAAGAGCCTTGAACACCTCGGTCCCGAAACGCTGCTTCACCAGTCCGCAAAATTCCGGAGACTCCTGTCCATGCAGCTGTATAACATCCAGGTGAGCTGCTTCCATGACACCCTCCAGTTCTGTGATTGAAGGATTCACAAATACTCCCGTCAGTTTCGGACGATAAGAAGCATTCCAGTCCATGAGGACCGCTCTTAACTCGGCAGCCTTACGCGCATCAATTTGGCGACGGGACTCGGCAAAGACAACACCAATGTAATCAATCGGCAAGTTTATCATCGATTTTAGCACTTCAACGTCCTGAAGTCCACAAATTTTTACTGCCGCTGCCGATTCTCTAGGCGCCCTGTTATCTCTGCCGCCTACACCGTCATTCATAAGTTTATTCATCCTCTTGGCCCCATCAGTTCGTAAACGGCAGCTTCCACATCTTCCTTACGCATCAGATGTTCACCGACGAGGATTCCCTGTACTCCGGCCTCTATTAGTGATCCTAAACGCTCTGGACCGTCAATTCCGCTCTCACTGATTAACGTGACGCCATCCGGAATCAACTTCATCAGATCAAGCGTTGTACTTAAGCTGGTTTCGAACGTCTTCAGATTACGATTATTGATCCCAACAAGAGTTGCCTGCGGAATCTCCAGCACTTGCTCCAGTTCCGTTCGGTCATGGACTTCAATTAAGACATCCAGTCCTATACTTTTGGCGAATGACAGATACTGGCGGATCTGCTCTGGTGACAGGATGCTTGCAATCAGCAAAATGGCATCTGCACCAAGCAATCTCGCTTCAGCGATCTGGCGCTCATCGATAATAAAATCCTTACGCAAAAGAGGAATATTCACTGCTTGATGAATGGCCTGCAAATATTCTCCACTGCCTTGAAAGTAGGAGACGTCGGTCAATACGGAAATACAATCTGCTCCTGCCCGTTCATAGGCTAATGCAATCTCTACCGGATGAAAGTCAGGACGTATAAGTCCTTTGGATGGTGATGCTTTTTTCACTTCAGCAATAAGTCCCAAGCTCCGATTACGATTCTTCGATAACACCCGTTCAAACCCGCGGGTAACCGGCAATGTTTCAATCTGTTTTAATGCCTCTTCCATCTGAAAGGTCTGGGCCAATACTTCAACCTCTTGCTGTTTCGTTGCAACAATTCGATCAAGATACATGACTGTACGCCTCCGTTGTGTGTATTAGCTGTTCCAATTTCATCGCTGCTTTTCCGGAATCTACAGCATTCGCGGCCATGGTCACACCTTCCGCAATGGTCTCCGCAAGACCCGAAAGGTAGATGCATGCTCCAGCATTTAGCAGAACGACATCACGATACGCGCTCCGTTCTCCGTGAAAGATTCGTTTTATGATTTCGGCATTCTGGAGAGCATCTCCTCCAAGAACTGTCTCCAGCGTATGGAGCGACAATCCCATATCACGCGGGTCAATATCATACGTGTGAACTTCACCATTACGCAGTTCAGATACCTGAGTCGGTGCGGATATGCTGATCTCATCCAGTCCATCATGACTTGCAACGACGAGCGCTCTCTTTAAACCGAGACGATTGAGAACTTCTGCAATCATCGGCGTACGACTGCGGTCATACAGACCAAGGAGCTGCCGATCCGCTCCTGCGGGATTAGTGAGAGGACCAAGCATATTGAATATCGTACGTACACCGAGCTCTTTGCGAGGTGCAGCCGCATGTTTCATGGAAGGATGGTACACCTGAGCAAAACAGAAGCAAATTCCGATCTCATCCAGGCATTGTCTGGCCTGTTCTCCATCCAGGTGAATGTTAACCCCCAACGCTTCAAGAACATCCGCACTGCCCGCTTTACCAGAAGCAGATCGATTGCCATGTTTCGCCACTCGAACAGAGACTGCTGCCGCAATGATGGCTGAGGCTGTTGAGATATTGAACTTGTGAATCCCCGATCCGCCAGTCCCGCAAGTATCGAGCAGCCCGCTGCTATCGGTAAGAATTCGGCCGCCCTGTCCACGCATGGCCTCGGCGAAACCGGTGATTTCGTCCACCGTTTCCCCTTTCATTCGGAGAGCCATTAGCAATCCGCCGATCTGGGCCGGAGTCGCTTCACCTCTCATGATGGAGTACATCAAGTTACGTGCTTCCGTCTGCTCGAGATGGTTACCCTCCAAAATTTTGGAAAGTCCGTCCTTCATTCCTTCGTTCAGGTTTAATGCAGATGCGGATCTCTTGGAGTCTTCATTCATCACAGGGTTCATATTCATATCCGGTCTCTCCTCTCTCAGTTCTGTACAGCCGTGGCTGGCGTTACAAAATAATCTGCATTAGCAAGTGTCAGGTGGTTATCTTTTCCTTTGGGAGGGAACATGGCCTCCGCTGTACGGATTGCTTTAAGTAATGCTTTCGCCTTGTTGACTGTTTCCTCGTATTCACTTTCAGGTACCGAATCCCATACAATGCCTGCTCCGGCCTGCACGTACGCTTTCCCTTTTTTGAAAATGATGGTTCGAATCGTAATGCAGGCATCCATGTTACCGGAGAACCCGAGATATCCGATAGCGCCTGCGTAAGCACCGCGTGCTTCTTTTTCCAGCTCTGCAATAATCTCCATCGCACGCAGCTTCGGTGCACCCGATACCGTTCCAGCTGGGAGACAAGAGAGGAATGCATCGAAGAAGTCCTTGTCTTCTCTGAGCTCGCCCGTCACATTCGATACCATGTGCATGACGTGAGAATAACGCTCAATCTCCATGAACATGTCACACTTCACACTGCCAAATTTCGATACACGGCCGAGATCGTTGCGGCCCAGATCAACCAGCATGAGATGTTCCGCCCGTTCCTTCTCATCCTGCAGCAGATCGGCTGCAAGAGCACGATCCTCTGCTTCCGTTGCACCTCTTGGACGTGTGCCGGCAATTGGCCGTGTCTCCACACGATTTCCATCCACCTTTACCAGAGCCTCTGGTGAGGTCCCTACAATGATTTCATCATCCATTTTCAAATAATACATATAGGGTGATGGATTCAGTGTCCGAAGTACACGATACACATGAAGCGGGGAAACCTCAGTATCGATGTGGAAGCGCTGCGACAGCACGACCTGAAAAATATCACCTGCACGGATATATTCTTTGGCTTGCTCCACATTGCCGATAAACTGTTCCTTCGTTAGGTTGGAACGAATATCCCCCAGATCAACGTCTCCCGGAATGGATCGCGGATTCAGGTTTTCCCCTGGTCCTTGCTGCTGCAAGCGCTCAGCGGCCTGCTCAAGCTTCTCTGATGTCACTGCATAAGCTTTCCGGATGTCCTCATCCGTTGCTCCTTCTTTGACATGAACGTTGCCGACAAGCAGCATTTGCTGTTTCACATGGTCAAACACAATAATCTGGTCACAGAACATGAAACGGATATCATCCATATTCAGATCATCCAGCGCATGAGCTGGAAGCTTCTCATAATATTGCAGCAGATCATATCCAAAAAAACCAATCGCTCCGCCTGTAAATGGCGGCAGTTCGTCATCCTTGGGACTACGGTACTTGCGCAGCAGCGCTTTTAGTTCTTCAATGGGTTTGCCTGGCAGCTCGCGCTTCTGGCCAGCTTCTTCCACTTCCATCCGACCCTTTTTGGCCGAAATCATCAGAAACGGATCCGTACCAATGAAAGAATACCTTGCCCACTGAATACCGCCCTCCACACTTTCCAGCAGGAATGCCCGGTCATTCTCAGCATAACGGCGGAAAATCCGGATAGGCGTTTCCATATCAGCCAAAATCCGTTTGACTACCGGAATCAGATTGTATTCATTCGACATTTTCAGTACTTGATTAACGTTTGGCGTTATCATCAGATCACGTCCTTTCAGATTAGGTAGAAGAAAGTCATCGGTTGTATATAACAAAAAAACCTCTACCATCAGGTAGAGGTTCTGGGTTTATAAGCTGTAATTAACAGTTTGGTGCTTCATAAATAACAAGTCCCTATACTTCCATGCTGGATCATCAGACCAGTCTCATGAATGAACGTCCTACATCCACTAACCTGCACGTCTTGAATATGGGTTCACTAACTCTTCCTGCTTGCACGATACCATCATAGAAACGAAATGGGATCTACAACAAACAAAAATGAGCATATACCAAAACAAAACGGTGTCACTGGACACGTTTCACAATATGAGGTTCCTGTTCCTATCAATCCTGTAGCACGACGTACCGCGAATCAGTTGGCCGACCTTGTTACTCCGGCTACCACCCGCTGGACTCTGCTATATACTCCACTATCTCAGCTGCTCTCAGCTCAACTCATACTCTACTCAACTGGTTCTCACTATACAGCATTCAGAATGGTTTGACAACCACTCTATTTCTTACGAATTCGAAGGTGCAGCCAAATCAGGCCGCAGGGATTGTGCACCATTCAGGTACACATGATTGATTTCATGTTGGTCTTTGGTTGTGTTCACATGCACCATGAAACGAATGCATTGCGGCAGGGCGCCCTTAACAGGTACTTCCAGTGCACACATCAAAGGTACCAACTCCCAGCCATCCAGTTGGCGAATGGCCTTCGCTGGAAAGGCTGCATCCAAATCACCCGTCATCGTAATCCAGACGCTGCAGATATCTTCCGGCTTAATATCGTTGCGATCCACAATCTCCTGCAGCAATACCGCTGTTTCCTTCAAAATCTGTTCTTCGTTATTTTGCGTGACTGTTGTAGCCCCGCGAATTCCACGTGTTACCATCGTTATTCTGCTCCCTTCTTAAGCAATTCAATGACATCCCGAACTGCCGATACGGGCACGTCTTTCACAATTCGCGCTGCTCCAATCCGATCCGGAATAATAAAAACCATATGTCCTTCGCGGAATTTCTTGTCATGCATCATGGCATCCATCAACGCATCCGTATCCAGATGTTTTGGCATGGTGACCGGTAATCGCAGGGAACGAAGCATTCGCACTGTATCGTCATATAGACCTGCAGGTGCACCAAGCTTCTCGCCCAGCAAAGCCGATCCGGCCATCCCGATAGAGATGGCTTCTCCATGCAAAAACTCCCCGTATCCAGCTATCGCTTCAATTGCATGACCAATGGTATGGCCCAAATTCAAAAGTGCACGCTCGCCGTTTTCCCGCTCATCACGAGACACAATTTCAGCCTTGATGCCGCATCCGCGTTCCAGACCGTATCCGAGTGTTTCCGCATCAAGCGCGAGCAACGCTTCGGCATGCTCTTCACACCAATGTGCAAACGCTTCGTCGCGAATCAGGCCGTGCTTCAGCATTTCCGATAGTCCGGCTGAAACATCGCGCGGCGGCAAGGATTGAAGTGTATCCACATCATAGAGCACAAGCTCAGGCTGATGGAATGCACCAATCATATTTTTGGCCAGCGGATGGTTAACGGCTACTTTACCACCAACACTGCTGTCATGTGCGAGGATTGTTGTAGGTACTTGTACAAACTTGATTCCACGCATATATGTAGCCGCCACGAATCCAGCGAGATCTCCCACAACGCCTCCGCCCAAGGCAATAATGGCGGAACTGCGATCCAGTTTACCCTCAATGGCAGCTGTCATCATGTCTTGATAAACCGATAGGGATTTGGATGTCTCTCCCGAAGGAACCACTGCCGAAACGACTGTATAGTCAGCCGCCCGGAGGGTCTGTTCAAGACCAGCCAAATACTTGGGAGCCACATTCTCATCTGTAATAATGAGCAGCGGACTTTTTTTGGTCAATCCATATTGTTCAAAAAATCGAGGCGCCTCAGCGAGCAGACCACTGCCAATCAGAATGGGATATGAGCGTTCCTCCAACTGAACTGTCAGCTGACGCATATTAGTAGCTCTCCAATTGAGCGTTATAGTTGTTGTAGTTGGCGCGAATTTCCTCCATGGAATCCCCACCGAATTTCTCAAGGAATGCCTTGGCAATCTCCCATGCCACCACATGTTCCATGACTACGCTTGCTGCTGGAACCGCACAAGCATCTGAACGTTCGACTTGGGCAGTGAAGGCTTCTTTAGTATCAATATCAACACTTTGAAGTGGTTTGTAGAGTGTCGGGATAGGTTTCATAACCCCACGAACCACGACCGGCATTCCGTTGGTCATTCCACCTTCAAATCCACCCAAACGATTGGTTGCCCGGTGGTAACCACGTTCCTCCGTGTGAAGAATTTCATCATGTACCTGGGAGCCGCGAATCGTTCCTGCTTCGAATCCGATACCGATCTCCACACCTTTAAAGGCATTAATGGACATGACACCTTGAGCAATCCGTGCATCCAGTTTGCGATCATACTGCACATGGCTTCCGAGACCGACAGGCACACCTTCAACAATGCATTCCACGATTCCTCCGATGGAGTCGCCTTCCTGCTTGATTTGATCAATATAGGCCTCCATCTTCTTCTCCGTCTCTGCATCCGTTACTCGAACCGAGGAAGCTTCGGTTACTTCAATCAGCTCATCGATAGGCAGGTCTTGGTAAGGTGCCTCAATCTCTCCGATACGCAGTACACGCCCCGCTACCTTAATGCCAAACTCAGCCAGGAATTGACGGGCGATCGCTCCACAAGCTACACGTACCGTTGTTTCACGTGCACTGGAGCGCTCCAGAACGTTGCGCAGATCTTTCAGGTTATATTTGAGTCCGCCATTCAGGTCCGCATGTCCAGGACGAGGACGATGAACGCGGCGTTTCTCTTCATCACTGCCTTCAATAGGCTCAATATTCATAATGTTCTGCCAGTGTTTCCAGTCATTATTCTGAACGACCAGAGCTACCGGTGCTCCAGTTGTATATCCGTGACGAATGCCACCCACAAAATTGGCCTGATCTTTCTCAATCTGCATCCGGCGTCCACGGCCATATCCTTTCTGTCTACGGTGGAGCTGGAAGTTCAGTTCCTCAAAATCAATATTCAGATTGCTTGGCAATCCTTCGATAATTGCGGTCAATTGGGGTCCGTGCGTTTCCCCTGCGGTTAAATAACGTAAACTCATAATACGTTCCCCCTTTAAACTGTTAAACTGCACATTGCTAAAATCCCATAATTTCTTTGCTCATTATAGTATAGCTGACCCGCTTTGACAAGAAAGCCCGTCGTTTCCTGCTCAAAAACGAAATTTTGGTCAGCTTGTGCTGACACAATTCGGAGTTGAAATTACGCTCTTCATTACCCCGAAATACAAATAACCGTCTGGACACATGTTCGTGTGTAATCCAGACGGTCATCCAATCCATTAACCTTATTTATTTTTTGCGATAGAAGAACGTTTCCGCTGTCTCCAGACCGTATTGTCCAGGAGAGAAGATCTGTTCTGTGCTGCCTACGAATAAAATGCCGCCTGGCCGTAAACTTGCTGCAAATTTATGATACAACAGATTTTTGGCTTCCTCGGTAAAATAGATCATTACATTCCGGCACACAATCAGATCATACCCATCATCAAATCGGTCCAGCAGCAGATTCTGCTTCATAAACTTGATTGAGCTTTTGAGCTTGTCATCGATTCGATAAACCAACCCATCCTGCTTAAAATAACGACTGGCTGTCTCTTTGGGGACATCCTTGAGTGAACGCTCCATATAGCGCCCTTCCTTGGCTTTGGCCAGTGCACCTTCGTCCAGATCACTCGCCGTAATGGAACTGTCCTTAAGAATCCCCATCGTATCCAAAATCATTGCAAGTGTATAGGGCTCTTCGCCAGTTGAACAAGCTGCACTCCACACCTTTACTCGGCGCTTTGGACCAATCAATTCAGGAAGGATCTCGTCACGGAGCACTTCCCAGCGGTTAGGATTTCGCCAAAATTCCGAAACGTTAATCGTCATCCGATCAAGAAATTCGTAAAACAGTGACTTATCCTTTTGCATGGCATCAAAAAAATTAGAAAATGTATGAAACCCGTTTTTGTTTCGAAGTGTGGTCAGCCGTCTTTTCATCTGGCCTTCCTTGTATTGAGCAAGATCAATGCCTGTGCTCTCTTTGATTTTCCGAATAAAACCGGCATAATCCGGGTCTAGTTGTTCCTGCTCCAGCATCGTATCACCCTTCTGGCTAATAAATTACAACCAGGCTGCGATGCTCTTGTCGTACGTCACCAATTCATCTGTAGTAAAGAAGTTTGCTGCTTCACGAGAGGCAGACTCCGGTGAATCAGCTCCATGAATCAGGTTATGCGGTGTGTGGCTTGCAAAGTCTCCACGGATCGTACCGGGAGCCGCTTCCTTTACATTGGTTTTGCCGATAACGATCCGCGCAAGTGCCACAATGTCATCACCTTCCCAGACCATGGCAAATACTGGCCCGGATGTGATAAACTGCACCAGATCATCAAAAAACGGCTTACCCTCATGTTCCGCATAATGGCGCTTGGCCTGATCCTCCGTCATCTGAACCAGTTTCCCAGCCACCATTTTAAACCCCTTGTCTTCCAGACGGCTAACGATACGCCCAATCAAACCACGCTGCACACCATCCGGCTTCACCATCAAAAATGTACGATCCATACGCTCACTCCTCACTCACGGTTCAAAGTTAGTTCATTATGTAGACGCAATCACTTTGATTGTAACATACATGTCCAATTCCTCCCAATGAGGAATCTCACATCCATGTCTTTGGAGTAAACCCGAGCATAAGCAGTATGATCGTATCCATGCACTTTAATGAGTCCGCTTGACAACAAAATGTGCGATATCGCGCAAATTTTTGCTTGTTTTGATATTGGGCAGCTGATCCAGAGCATCGAGCGCTTTCTTCATATATCGGTCAGCCAGTGCTTCAGCTTTAGCGATTCCTTGACTTTGGCGAATCATTCCAATCGCATCCGAGGCACTCGCCCGTCCATCTTCACGCTGAACACGTGAAATCTCGTTAAGCAGCGGCTCACGAAGATCACGTTCCTGCAGAGCGTACAGGACAGGCAGGGTAATATTCCCCTGTTTCATATCACTACCTGGAGGCTTACCCAGTTGTTTCTCCGTTCCCACCAGATCAAGTACGTCATCCTGAATCTGGAAGGCCATGCCCACATTATATCCGTAAGTATACAGGAGTGAAGAAACATGTTTTGGTGCGCGTGTAGCCAGAGCTCCAAGCTGGCAGCTGACCGCAATCAGCAGCGCCGTTTTGCGACGGATCCGCAGCAAGTAATTGCGAACACTCTGTCCTGTATTGAAAAAGTCACGAATCTGCTCCATCTCACCGATAGACATCTGCACCATGGCCTTCGCCAGAATACGATGGATGTCCGGATCGGACAGGCCAGCTGTCATCTGAAGTGCTTTTCCATAGATATAATCCCCAGTGTACATCGCAATACGGTTATCCCATTTGGACTTCACCGTAGGTTTGCCTCTCCGCGTCTCTGCATTGTCAATAACATCGTCATGTACCAGCGAAGCGGAATGAATCAATTCCAGCGGTACCGCAATCAACTTCAGGCGTTCAATGTCATATGTACCATATTTACCGCCGAGCAGTACGAATACCGGACGCAAACGCTTCCCGCCGGCTTTAAGCAGATGTAGTGAAGTTTCACTTAGTAGTTTCTGATCTCCCTGCACACTGCGATACAATTCTTTTTCAATGTAATCCATGTCTTTTTTTAACAACCCGAAAATATCCAATAGTTTCATTCGTTCACCCGTGTCAGCGTATTATCAGTCCAAAAATCCATGCTTACCTTCCCCTCCAGCAAGTCAGGCCTGCAGGCATCACGAAAAACCAGGGCTTGCCGTTCCTGCTTGTGTTCTACTAAGTCGTACCTTACTTCTTCGAATGTCATGGCTAACATCCGGGAATTAAACTCTTCGACTTGTTCTGAAACAAATTCAGAAGTTGCCGGAGCATGGGTCAAGGCTGTGGTTTCACCAAAGCTCTACCATCAGCGCTCACCAATACCCCGGTACCGGGGCGAGCAAGTCATATTCTGCATATTAAGTTAAAACAGTTATAGAAAAAAACTTCTAGCCCCGTTGATCCGGTTCTCCCCATCTTGCGAACAGTTGATGCTGAATGCGCAAACTATCCAGCACTTTACCTACCAAAAACAAAATCAACTCTTCCATCGTCTGAGGTTTGTGATAAAAAGCCGGCATGGCCGGAATCATTCGAACACCCAAGCGAGAGAGCTTGAGCATATTTTCCAGATGGATTGCATGCAGCGGTGTCTCCCGTGGCACCAGAATTAGTGGCCTTGCCTCCTTCATCATGACATCCGCAGCGCGAGACATCAGATTATCTGACGCCCCCTGTGCGATGGAGGAAAGTGTGCCCATGGAGCATGGCATGATAATCATGCCATCTGCCAGATAAGATCCGCTTGCAATCGAAGCCCCTATATCACTAACGGGATGATAGACCAGCGAACCGCCGAGGCCGCCGAATTTCTCTTCCAGCACACCTTCACGATTCGTGACATCCCAATCCATTTCTTCTTTTAAAACCCGCCAGCCGGCATTAGATATCACCAGATGAACAGTGAAATCCAGGCCGAGCAGCGTTTCAATAAGTCTTATGCCATAAATACTTCCGCTGGCTCCGGTAATTCCGACAACAAGTCGTTTATTGTCCAGCTGCTGCATATTTATTTCACCGCCAGGTCTATCAAAGTAAAGGTAAATACGACCAGACTCAAAACACTATTCATGGTAAAGAAAGCCGTCTGTACACGACTCATATCGTTAGGCGATACAATATAGTGCTCATAGAAAAGAATACCATATGTAATCAGCATGCCTGCTCCATACCACCAGCTCAGATCCGTCATCAACAGAAGCGCCAAAAATCCGATGGCTGTAATAATGTGAAAGAACTTAGCAATATTCAACGATTTAATAAGTCCGAAACGGGAAGGAATGGAATGAAGCCCCTCTTCCTGGTCGAACTCCAGGTCCTGACATGCATAAATAATATCAAAGCCCGCGGTCCAGAACACAATCGTAACGTACAGCACAATGGCTGTCCAATCCATGGACCCCGTAACAGCAACCCAGCCTCCAAGTGGAGCAAGGCCGATAGTCATTCCGAGAACAACATGGCAGAGCCATGTGAATCGTTTGGTGTATGAATACAATACCAGCATAAACACTGCGATTGGAAGTAATTGCATTGATAACACATTAAGATTGGATGAAGCCCAGAATAACAATACAAATGAAACAATAATAAAGATAACAACCTCGCCATTTTTGAGCAGGCCCGCTGGGATGGCGCGCATAGCTGTCCGCGGATTTTTGCCGTCGATCGCTTGGTCAATCATCCGGTTAAGTCCAAATGCCGCACTGCGTGCACCAACCATGGCCAGCAGCACCCACATAATCTGCATCCAGGTTGGGAACGTTCCGTTCACGACCATAGAGCCGAGAATGGCACCCATAAATGCAAAAGGTAAAGCAAAAAGCGTATGTTCAATCTTGATCATTTCTAAAAAGATGCGAATTTTCCTAAACATGCTGATTCTCCTTGGTTCCAATATGCAATGCCGCGATGCCTCCGGTCAGAGGATAGGCCTGCACTTGCTTCAATCCGGTTTCTTCGAAAATGGTAGCCAGTTCCTTCCTTCCCGGAAATAATGCCAATGAATCAGGCAGCCATTTATACTGCTCATAACGTTTGGCGAACAATTTGGCAAGTCTCGGCAGTACTTGTTCAAAATAAAAATAATAAATACCTTTAAACGGTTGCCAGGTCGGCTTGGACAATTCCAGACACACAACCATGCCACCAGGTTTCACTACACGTTTCATCTCTGACAAAACCTGTCTCAGATCAGGAACATTACGAAGGCCAAACCCGATGGTAACATAATCAAATGAATTATCTTCAAAAGGAAGTGACATGGCATTCCCCTGAACAAGCGTAATCTGCTTTTGTCTGTTTACGGCATTAACCTTGTTCTGTCCCACTTCAAGCATATTGCTGCTAAAGTCCAGTCCATGCATGTGACCTGTTTCACTTGCCTCTGCCATCGCCAGCGTCCAGTCACAGGTACCGCAGCACAGATCTAAACCTGTATCCCCTTTGGACATGTTCATTTTTTTCATTGTGAATTTGCGCCAGGCTTTATGCCTGCGGAAACTCAGGATGTCATTCATGACATCATATTTTCCCGCTATACTCTGAAACACCGAATGGACAAACTCTTCTTTCGGTTTCGACTCTGCGCTCCCCATTTGTCTCCCCCTCAATCTTCCCTTACTGCTGCATGTGAAGGCTCCAGATAACCCAAATAGGTTTCCAAGATGGCATGCAGCTCAGCTAATCCCCGCTGGTCTTGTTCTTCCTGCAGCAAAAGCTTTATGCGGTTTGTACTTTCACGAAGCCTGTCCAGCAGAAGCCCATCAATTTGATACTTGACTGCCACAGCACCACATGCCCGCATATCTAGCTCTGGCTGGCCAAGCAGGTTCCGCTCATCGGCTGTACCTTGCTTGTATATATGCCAGAAAGCATAGCTATGACTGAATTTCTTCGCGTCATTCATTCGCTGCAGCTCTTCCACAACGGTCTCGCACAAGCTGAATTCTGCAAGAAGACTCTCCCATAGCTTCTGTTCCTTTGATCCAATCATGTCCGCAAAAGAAAGAAACAGCTGCATCTTCAGCTGTACCGTTTCACGCAAGTATTCTTCAGCCGAAACGAGAAGTTTTTTCATCCGATCATACAGCGTCATCTTGCGCACGTTGACATCAGATACGGCACCGCTGAGCTTGCCAATCATCTCAATACGACCCGCATGGGCAAGTAGCTGATAAAAGCGACTGCTCAAGTAATCACCAGCAAGAACGTTCAACTGGCGTGAGCGCATCTCCTGCTCATTCCGATCCCCGGAGATCGTATCGATTCGATCATGCGTATCCATGGCCAGCTGAACGAGCGAGGTAGCCAGAGCATAGAGCTCATCATGCTCCTTTTCATCTGTACGGCCCACAAACGCCTGCAGCAGACGAGCCCGGCTATCCGGAAACGGTGGTATTTCCGTATGTTGTCGAATCATGTCGTAATCCGTATATTTTTTTGCTAGTTGGGGTACGCGATATGAATTCATTCTCAGCCTCCGAGCCTTTGCATTGTTAAACCATTTCTGCACTACAATCTTATATATTATAGCATATGTTGAACAGACACGCACTGAATCCTGCTATTCTATTACCCTTCGTTCAACAATTCGAATTGCTTCTTCCACAGATCCGTCTCCATGATGTGAAACCATTCTTTTATTTCACTGGATAGGACGGGGCTTTTCCAATTTCGAAGTGCATCGATTGCATCTGTTGGCCACTCATTTCTTCGTATATCAGCAGCAAGCAGCAGATGCCTTTTGTGCAGCCACTCATCTTCTGCCATGACACGAAGCAGTATTTGCTCCACGTTATCAATACCGTGAAATCCAAGCTCGGCCACCGTTGCCATATTATCATAGATTTCGGTGTAACTTGTTCCGGTACCTGTCACCTTCAGATCCAGTTTCAAAATGGACTGCTTCCATTCCACTTTTGCAATCGGTGTAGTTAAAGGCATAGAGCTCAGCACGTCCACCAAATTCTCGTCAGACAGTTCCAGCTTTTGCTCAGCTGCAGATACCGGCTGTACCCGCTCTCCGCCCAATGTTCGCATATGTAAGGTTTGCACAGCAACCAACAGGAAAACTGCTGCAACCGTTGCCAGCAGCGAAGCCGTCACGATCATCCGCGGTTTCATAAAATGCCTCCCTGCCTTTACATGTTAGTGTAGTCTGTCCGGTAAAGGCTCATACCTCATTGTACAATGAAAAAAAGCAGGCTATGCCTGCAATTTTTCGTTCATACCCAAAGTATTGGCTCTACCCAAATCCACTTCGTAAACAGGCAGGAGTTTTTCGTAAAACGACGCTTAGCTCTGATGCAACAGACTCTTAACTCGTCTATTATTCTGATTCTATTTGGCCATGCTTTGTAATCATGGTAGCTTTGCCGCGGATTTTGATCGCGGAAGTATGATTCGTAAACTGGGCAATCATGACTTCACCTTTGTCCAGCTTCTCGGTATGATGAAAACGCGTGTCCTGTCCTCGCGTCAAACCGATGACCTGAACTCCGTTTTCCTCTGCCTTAATGACAATGTAATCACTGCCGGTTGGATGGTCCATTACGTAACGTCCCCTCTCCTAATTGTTCAATAGCGTTAATGATGATTAAGATTGATTCATTTGTCAACTGAGTTTTGCTTGTAAAAGCTGCAATAATCTATGGGAACCGGGTCATACTACAGGATACATTCCATAGAAAGGAGCCTCTGCATGAAGTACACCCCTGCAACCTTGACAGACGAGCACATTCATCAGCTACAGGACATTGAACAGCACCTTTCGGAATCAGCAGGAGAAGATCTGATATTGATCGCCTATAGCAAGCAACCGGACAATTCCGCCGACACAAAAAACAGCGAGGCACATCGTTAGAAGACAAAAGAAAAGGCCGTGAACGAGTCACGGTCCTTTCTTTGACATATGGAATATGTAGAAATCTTATTTAATTCCGTCTTTGAGCGCTTTACCTGGTTTGAATGCAGGAATTTTGCTCGCAGGAATTTCGATTTCTTCACCTGTTTGCGGGTTACGCCCTTTACGTGCAGAACGCTCGCGAACTTCGAAGTTCCCAAAACCAACCAATTGTACTTTGTCTCCGCTTTGAAGAGCCTCAGAGATTGCTTCGAATACGGCGTCAACCGCTTTCGTTACATCCTTCTTGGACAATTCAGTCGCTTCGGACACGTGTGTAATCAAGTCTGATTTGTTCATTTGTTTTCACCTCCTGAATCAATGTCCTGAATGTTATACTGTGTTTCCGTTTTAAAGCGAAATATACGTTCATACGCAAAAAATCTACGTACATCTTGAGCGTGATGAACACAATTCTCCGCCTGCGGTCAACAGTCATTTCCGGCAGAATGCCGCCTGAAACCAAGCGCGTTTCAGACGCGGAACAAATTTTATACTAATACAGACAGCACACAATTTCAAGTGCGGTTGCGGTTTAGCACGTAAAATGTCACCGCCAGGGCAAGCACGAGGACGCCACCTTTTACAATGTCATGAGTAAAATACTGAACATTCATCATGGTTAAACCGTTCACCAGTACCCCAATCAGAACCGAACCAATGAAGGTTCCGATAACATTTGGTTTACCCGCACCGAAGACCGAGAACCCTACAAACACAGCCGCTACGGATTCCATTAACAACGGAGATCCAGCATCAATCTGTCCTGATCCCAC
This sequence comes from Paenibacillus sp. 7523-1, assembly GCF_002276415.1. Classification (NCBI taxonomy): domain Bacteria; kingdom Bacillati; phylum Bacillota; class Bacilli; order Caryophanales; family Paenibacillaceae; genus Paenibacillus; species Paenibacillus sp. 7523-1. The sequence continues at coordinate 151,161 of NZ_NPBR01000028.1, forward strand.
TTTGGAAGCGTAGATAATGCCCCCTATTGCAGCAAACACGCCAGCAGCCACATAAGCAAGCGTCCGCACCTTTTTCACCTTGATTCCGGACAAGCGCGCAGCCTCTTCATTGCCTCCAGTAACGTACATCTGGCGTCCGTATTTCGTATACGTCAAAAAGATATGAACACCAATGACTGCAACGAGAAGGAGGATAACCGATATAGGCATGCCGAGCCATTTCCCCTGACCAATCAGCAAGAACGTTGGATCCATCTCTCCGGCTGCCTTGCTGCCATCAGGAAATTGCATATGATTATAAATGGTATACCCTTGCGCGTACGTTTTGTGAATACCTCCAATGATGTACATGGTCGCCAGCGTGGCGAGCAGATCAGGAATACGTAGTTTTACAATCAACAAAGCATTCAGGAGACCAATGACAGCACCAATCACCAGCGGAACAATAATGACAACCGCGAGCGGCTGCTGATACCAAATCATTAATGATGCGGTTACAACGGTCGTCAATGAGACGGTAGCCCCCACCGAGAGATCGAAACCGTCCACAATGAGAGATAACGTAACACCGATGGCAACAAAAGTCACAATCGATATCGATCCCAGAATGTCAGTCAGATTACTGTAGGTAAAAAAGTAAGGCAACTTTATGCCAAAAAAAGCAATAACTCCGATAATAACAATAATCGCCCCGTAACGGAACGCAAAATCCATAGATTTGTCCTTCATACCTGCACCTCTTGTCCACCGCTTGCGTAGTATAGCAGCTGTTCTTGGTTGGTCTCGCCACGCTTGAATTCTTTTACGATTTTCCCTTCACACATCACTGCAATGCGGTCACCTATACCGAGCCCCTCGTCCAGCTCACATGTGAAATAGATGACCGCCTTGCCTGCCAAAGCCAGCTCGTTAATGATACGGAAGATGTCACTTTTGGCTCCAATATCCACGCCCTTGGTAGGTTCATCAAATATAAAGACATCAGCGTCCGCATTCAGCCATTTGCCAATAGCTACTTTCTGCTGGTTACCTCCGCTCAGATACTTCACTTCCTGACGTACCGAAGGTGTTTTAATGCCGAGCTGTTGAACCAGTGATTCCGCGTTCTCCCGCTCCTTCTTGCGACTCACGAATCCGAATGTACTAAGACGTCCGAGCAAGGGCAGGCTCAGATTTCGTTCCACATTTTCCTGAATGAGAATCCCCTGCTTGCGACGTTCCTCAGGTACGGAAACAATGCCTGAAGCTGCAGCATCCGCAGGCTGAGAGAAGCGAAGCGGTTTATCGTTTAAATGAATATCCCCTTTCTCCAGCTGGTCAGCTCCAATCAGAAGACGGGAGCATTCCGTTTTGCCCGCACCGACCAGACCGACAACAGCCAGGACCTCACCACGGCGTACAGACAAATCAACCCCCTTGACCTTGATCCCCCGGTGCAGTCCACGTGCTTCAAAGATTATCTCGCCAATAGGAGCTTCCGTCTTCGGAAATTCCTCTTCGAATGGCTTGCCCAGCATTTGTGTGACCAGATCATTGACCGTTAGTCCACGCGCCTCACCCGTAAATACATGCTGCCCGTCTCTCATGACGGTCACTCGATCACAATGTCCAGTCACTTCTGCAAGCCGATGGGTTATAAAAATGCAAGCTACTCCCCGTTCTTTTAACAAATGAACAATCCGGAAAAAGGCATCGGTTTCTTCCTGGCTCAGCGGAGCAGTCGGTTCATCAAATATAATCACCTTGGCATCCTGAATCAGGATGCGCGCCAGCAGAATCATCTGTTTCTCTGCAAGTGTGAGATCTGCTACCTTTTTCTGAACTGAAATGTCTGCTCCCAATTCTTTGAGTGCCTCAAGAGCGCGCTGCTGGAGCTTACGCGGGCTTTTCCACCATCCACCAACTGGAGATGCCAGCTGGTCCAGCATAATGTTCTCAGCAGCCGTCAGCTGCGGTACCAGTGCAGCATCGACCTCCTGATAAACACAGTGAATCCCGTTTGCCTTAGCGTCCCCCGGCGAATTTAGACGTAAATGCTGATCATTTAAAAGAATCTCTCCCTGATCCAGTTGGTAGGCACCCGACAGGATTTTCATCAAGGTACTTTTTCCTGCTCCATTGGCGCCAAGCAGTGCATGAATCTCTCCACCTTTTACAGAAAAATCAACGTCTTTCAGCGCAGGAACGCCAGCAAACTGCTTATGAATATGTTCCATTTGAAGCAATATCGGTGCAGTTGTCATGATGTAGACCTCCATTCCCTCCTCCAGGGAGTCATGCTATCCTTACAATCTGTTGTTTTGCATATCTGCCTGCGAAAAAAGCGCACCTTGCGGCGCGCCTTCTAACGCTGCTTTATTTAGCAGTGATTCCATAATCCGCCATCCAATCCTTGATGCCCTGTGTACTACCTCCCCAACCCTCAACATATTGGGACAATTCGGAAGTAGAGATTTGGGTCTCAGGCAGTGCTTCGCGTTGAACATAAACCGGATTAAGGACCACCTGATCTTCAGTCTCATCGCCGTTCAGTTTCTGATAAGCATAACGTACCTGAACACGTCCAATGTCTGTCGGGTCTACCGCTGCGGAAGCAACCCAAGGATTTTTCGGATCCTGAATCATTTGCAGATCTTCATCACTCATATCGATACCGTAAACTTTAATTTCGTCACGACCCGCTTGCTGGATTGCACGTGCAGCGCCTTTGGCAAACTCATCCCACGCAGCCCACACGGCTGTGATTTCGCCTTTCGGATATTGTTTCAGAATCGCTTCCATCTTGGCTTGTGTATCCAGAGCCGGGTTTTGCGCGGAGCCAAATGTGGCAATCTCCTTGATGTCCGTATTCTCTTTCATGAATTCGCCGTAGGCAATCTGGCGACGTTCCATAGGAGCGAATCCGGCCACCCATACTTTCACGATATTCCCCTGGCCGTTAATATCCTTTTTCATTTGTTCCAGTGTAAGCTCCGCCATCTTCTGGTCGTCCTGAGACAGTACAGTTGCCCCTGGTACTTGAATTGCTGCGTCGAAGACTACTACCGGAATGTTTTGCTCTACTGCTTTTTTCACACCCGGTTCCAGAAGCGAGTCCCCGTGATCCGTCAAGATTGCATCGAACTTCTGGTTAATTGCGCTATCCAGCAAAGAAACCATTTTGGCTTTATCATTATCAGCAACAAATGTAGTTAGCTCACCGCCGAATTTTTCAATTTCCTCTTTTACGCCTTGTACATACTGCTGTGAGAATGTGCCCGTGTTAAATTCCATGATTAGGGCAATCCGTTTACCACTAAGCGGGCCTGTCACTGCCTCCGTCTTGGGCTTGTCCTCTGATGCTCCGGAAGCTGGAGTTGCTGCCGGTTCTTTTTTGATCCCGCAAGCGGACAGTGCCAATGTAAATACAAGCAGAACACTTAACCATACCCATTTCGTATCTTTCTTTTTCATCTCTGTCTCCCCCTATTCGTGCACTCTCAGTGACCTTGATCACAATAGTTGAATATTAATATAACGGCTAATCCCTAGTATGTAAATGGGTTTTAACAATTTAAAGCTAAAACTCGCTAAGTTTTTCGTGAAACATGTAGTATACATCCAGTAGTACCATTTATAAGAAAAGAAATGGTACAGGAAAAAGACCACAAGGATGGCCTTGTGGTCTTTTGTCTTACAGAATGATGGCAATCAAGCCGCCTGAACCTTCGTTGATGATACGTCCCAATGTCTCCTGCAATTTGTACCTTGCATTGTCCGGCATCATGGCGATCTTGCCCTGAATCCCTTCGCGCACGATGGAATGTAGTGAACGACCAAACATGTCTGAATCCCACACCTTGATTGGGTCGTTCTCGAAGTCCTGCATCAGGTACCTCACCAGTTCCTCACTTTGCTTCTCCGTGCCGATAATCGGTGCGAACTCGGACTCGACATCGACCCGGATCATGTGAATGGAAGGTGCAGTTGCTTTCAAGCGCACACCGAATTTGGTACCTTGGCGAATAAGCTCGGGTTCATCCAGTGCCATCTCAGCAAGCGAAGGTGCCGCAATGCCGTATCCGGTCGTTTTGACCATCTCCAAGGCTTCAGCGAAGCGGTCATATTCCCGCTTGGCATGAGAGAATTCCTGCATCAGCTGCAGCAGATGATCCTTGCCTCTGATTTCAATGCCGACCACTTCCACGAGGATCTGATCGTATAATTCATCAGGTGCGTATAGATCAATTTCGGCCACACCTTGGCCCATGTTCATGCCGCTGAGTCCTGCGCGGTCAATGAACTCATACTCCATGAACTGGGACACAACCCGGTCCACGTCACGCAGTCTACGAATGTCCTTCACCGTGTCGCGCACGGAATTTTCGTAGTTGTTACGCAGCCAGTGGGTTTCATTGAGGACCATAACCCAACTCGGCAGATTCACATTCACCTCATGAACAGGGAACTCATACAGGACTTCACGCAGCACGCCTGTCACATCATCTTCCGTCATCGTGGCCGCGCTTAATGTCATTACCGGAATATCATATTTAGCTGCCAATTCGCTTCGCAATTGAAGAGCCTCTTCACTGCGAGGACGGGTAGAGTTGATGATCAGTACGAATGGTTTGCCAACCTCTTTCAGTTCGGCAATGACTCGTTCTTCAGATTCCACGTAGGAACTACGGGCGATCTCGGCAATGGTGCCGTCTGTGGTAACCACCACACCCAATGTGGAATGCTCCTGAATGACTTTGCGCGTGCCAATCTCCGCTGCTTCCTGGAACGGGATCGGCTCTTCGAACCACGGCGTGGAGATCATGCGTGGACCATTTTCATCCTCATAGCCCTTCGCACCCTCCACAGCGTACCCTACACAATCCACCAAACGTACATTAACATCGAGCCCTTCAGCCACTTTGATCTGGACTGCGTTATTCGGTACGAATTTTGGCTCGGTGGTCATAATCGTTTTGCCTGCTGCACTCTGTGGAAGTTCATCCACTGCACGGGCACGATCAGCCTCACTTGTGATATTCGGCAGAACGATCGTTTCCATGAATCGTTTAATAAATGTTGATTTCCCCGTCCGGACTGCGCCGACAACCCCGAGATAGATATCCCCTCCGGTCCGCTCAGCTATGTCCTTAAAAATGTCCACTTTCTCCAATGAAATCCCCTCCTTAAATTACTCCGAAGGAAAAATGCTAAAGAGCATCCGCTTCGTTTTTTCAATCAGAAGACTGAAATCCCTGCAACGGTAGAGCCGCCTTTGTGAGTGCCCGGAAGTCGTCCGCCGCCGAACGTTGCATTCTGATGAAACCGGCGAAAGCGGCGTTAACTCGTACATGCAATTGGACTAGTATCATCTTATGTATCCGTATGCAGCAATATGACGCGTTTTTTTTGTTTTTTTCTCAGGTTATCAACTCCGGTAAGTTGCCCTGCTCTCGGACTGCGCGTCATTATTTCAATCTACTTTATGAACACCGGGTCGCATTTATGCTGGCTTCATTCATTTCTATTTGGGGTACCGGACACTTGGAGTTAGAGGTATGCTGTGAAGGAAACATGGTTATAGAGCCGAGCTGAGTTAGATTGAAAACGAGATGAGAAAGGTGTGATGAGCATGGCACAAATTAAAGTTTTCGGTGTACGTGAGCAATTAAATCCAATGAAAGAACAGCTTGCTAGCGTGATTCATTCCGTTCTGATGGATGTCCTGGGACTGCCATAGAACAAAAAATTCCAACTTTACTTCCCCTTGGATGCGGAGGACTTTCAGTACCCGCCAGACCGATCAGCAGCATACACCATTGTTGAAATCAGCATGTTCGAAGGAAGATCTATGGAAACAAAGAAAGATTTAATCCAGCTACTAAATAAACAAATACATGAAAAACTCCTGTTGCCTGTCCATGATTTGGAGATCACCATTTTCGAGACACCACGTGCTCACTGGGGCATTCGTGGATTGCCCGGCGATGAACTTGAGTTGAACTACAACGTTGAGGTCTGAGGTATTACCTACTCCAGTTCTTTGAAGCTCCTGAGAACTTAATGCATCAACAAAAAGAGATACTCCTTGATGAGGAATATCTCTTTTTTGGGTGTATTTCATCTATGGTTCTTCTTGTGCAACTGGGGCATTATTCTGCCACGTATAACTAACCGATTTTACAGGAACGAAATAGGAGTGCTCCAGCAAATACTCGCGCACATCATCCCCCTCCACAGGAGAACGATCCGATTTTTCCACCGCTTGCATGATATCGAAGGCATAGTCCACGTACACATTACCTTCACTGTCCATGATAAATGGTAACTCCTGACCAGAATATACACTGTTCAGTGTAACCTCTGGAGTACCTGCCTGAGCGGCTTGTTTCATATCTACAGCATACAGACCGGTGTACAATTCTTCCCCGGCGGGCAGTTTGCCGTTATGTACTGATTTATACTGGTTAACCATGCGCTGTACATCATTGACCTTCTGTACCGTCTGCAAGTCCATTACTTTTACAGTGGGTGCTGTCTCTTCATTTTGAATAAGAAAGTAAGCGCTCCCACCACTTTCAAAAGCAGTACCCGGAATCTCGTCCAGATAACCTTGCTGTTTCAGCTTCGGAAGATCCACTCTGAATTTTTCATATTTTGGTGTATCCATATCCGCATTAATCATGGGCAGAATCCCCTGATCCTTCTGAAATGCCTCTACAGCACTCTGTATCCGGTTCACACTCTCCCTGTATGCTATTTTGGGGTCATCGTTCCCCTGGGAGGGATACATGCAGCCACTTACTGTAGCAACCATTAAAATGAAGAGAAGGCAGCGGACTCCCTGAATCCCGTACCTCCGCCCCGAACTAATGAAGAGTCTATTTTTGTTTTCGTTCATCCGCATCCTCCTTCAATCTGAAGAGTCCAACGGGAAAACCCATTCCAATTGAGCTCCATTCAGGCTAATTTCAGAACCAGTCGTCATTCTCCTGCTGCTGGCGTTCCAACTGCTTACGTATTGCGGCTTTGAGCGGATCCTCTGGAACATGAACAGACACGGATCCCCTCACCTTGGCCTGACAAGCAAGACGAGTTCCTGCTTCCAGCAGGGAACCCAGTTTCCTTTGTTCAGCATCTGTAGGAGGGTGCAGAGCCTGCATCTGATCACCATCTACTTTGACCTTGCACATTAGACAAGCGGCTTTTCCATCGCAACGGGTTGGAATCTTCACTCCTGCACGGCGTGCGGCACTGAGCAGGTTCACTCCCGCTTTTAGGCGGATGCTTTTATTTTGCGGTAAAAATGTAATCGTGTGCTCCATCCTCTTGCCTCCCCACCTATGAAGTCCATGTAAAACCAACCAACTCTTCTACCTCAGCGGAGAAGCGGCTTGTCCACACATTATGCTTACCCAATGAAGCCAGTAAGGGTTGATGAAGCTGTGGATCCTTACGGATTGCTTCAGCAATAGCCTCATAACGGTCAGCTCGACCTCGCAGCAGATTAAAAAGCAGCTCATGAGCAAGGGGCATCAATCTTAACGTGTAAGAACCAATTTGAGCCTGAGGCGCATGATGAATCAGCAGTTGTTCAATCTCAATCCGGTACCAGCTCTGCCTGGACCATACTTCAAACCCACCTACGAGTTCAAGTGCACACTCTCCGACTTGATAATGACTCAGCAATGAAGCGTATGGTCCTGTTCGATCTATCACTGGTTCATCCAGGGCAATTCCTGGGGCAGCATGATGCAGCCCATGTGCTGCAGCCAGATCGGCGTACACGTCAATATCTCTGGGAGCCTGCTGCAACTCGACCTGCTGCAGCAGCAGTCCACAGCTCCCCCCAAGAAGCCAAGCATAAGGTACTGTATTCCAGGCTTTTGCCGTTTCCAGCAACGCAGCGTGCAATTCCGGATAGTGTTCTGTAAGGCCCTCTGTTCCCTGTGGTCCCAACCGGCTCACCTTCCCTTCATCCGTTTTCATTGTGTCAGTTCTATGGTGTAGTTATGCGGATGTTAAGCTGCACGCAAGAATAAGATCAAGTGAGCGAAGCAATTCCGCCGAAAAAACCGATCAGCATAATCAGAAACGCGATTAATGACAGAATCCCTCGCACAAAGCCTTTGGTCTTGGCTCTCGCGAAAGTTATCAGGAATACAGACAATCCCATAATCAGAATTGCAACCAATGACAGCCACATCTTGTCCATTGCGCTCATAATCCAGCAGTCTCCCCTTCAATCCGTTATTCATCACTGACACGGTGACAATTGAAATTATTATAACACGAAATTCAGAGGACTTTTCCAAAAAAAAGACAAAAAGAAAGCCAGCCTTAGCTGACTCATCTTTTTGTCTTGCTTGCCCACGTTGTAGAAGCAAAAACGATCTATTATTTTTTCATCATCATTTTCATTAATGATTCCATGCTGTTTGGATTCAGTCCACTTTTTTTGACCGCACTTACAATATCCTGAACCGTATCTTCAGATACCGGAACTTTCGCCATGGCGGATACTTGTTTAATCAATTGGCGCAACTGAGCTTCATTTTGCATGGTGGACGGTTTTACTGTGCTCGCCAATTTCTTGACAGCACCTTCTGTAATTGTTTTGCCCGTTTTTTTATTGATCGCTTTTAGTGCATCCTTAGAAATGTTGTTACCCATTCGTCTCCCCTCCTCCGGCAATACTCATGTGTATAGTATGAGTGTACCGATGAAAAGGTGAATGAGCTTCTTGATTTCTGGTGAGTAAAGCAATGGAGAATCAGGAGTGCCACTGTTCCCATGTTTCCAGTTTCATAACTTCCATTTCGGTCTTGGGATCACGGCCCATAAGTGCCTCAACCGCATCACGCGGCTCACGATCCTGAAAGAGAACATGGTATAGTTGATCCGCAATCGGCATCTGCACCCCGTATTTCTGGGAGATAAAATAGGCTGCTTTTGTCGTACGAATGCCTTCTACGACCATTCCCATGGAATTCAGCACATCCTCCAGCTTTTGTCCTTGTCCTAGCATGGAACCGGCCCGCCAGTTCCGGCTATGTTGACTTGTCGCGGTAACGACCAAATCACCGATTCCTGCGAGGCCCGAAAACGTAAGCGGGTTTGCTCCCATCTCCACGCCAATCCGGGTGATCTCTGCCAATCCACGAGTCAAGAGAGCGGCTTTGGCATTATCTCCGAAGTCCAGGCCATCTGACATCCCTGCACCAAGTGCGATAATATTTTTAAAAGCACCTGCGAGCTCCACGCCAAGCATATCCCGATTCGTATACACACGGAAATAGGCATTCATGAATAATGCCTGAGCCGCATCTGCTGCGGCTTTATCCAGTGAAGCCACAACCACCGTTGTAGGACAGCGTTTGACCACTTCCTCCGCATGACTCGGACCCGAAAGTACAACGATATGCCCTTCTTCGCATTCAAGTTCCTCAGAGATCACCGTCGACATCCGTTTGAGGCTTTCCGTTTCAAATCCCTTGGTTGCATGGATTATTAACATGTCTGGCGTATAATACGACTTGAGTTGGTTGACTACCGAACGCATGGCTGAGGAAGGTGCAACAATCAAAACGGCCGATGCCCCTTGAACGGCATCTCCCATATTAGTCGTTGCCTGAATGCGAGGTGATAACTCTGCACCAGGTAGAAAACGACTGTTCCGATGCTGGTTGTTAATTTCGGCGGCCTGCTCTTCACCACGTGTCCACATCGTCACTTCCAGCCCATTGGCGGCCAGCACACTTGCGAGAGCGGTCCCCCAACTGCCTGCGACCAGGACGGCAACTTTTTTAGACAACGCGTTTTCCACCCCCAGGTTTATTGGCTCCTAATTTATTTTCCTGTCCTCTGGCAAGCTTCGCAATGTTGGTGCGATGTCTCCAAAAAGCAAACAGACAAATAATCAGACTTCCCCAGAATAGATTCATGGAATATCCCGGGAACACTAGGATGAAGATTGGTGTTAATGCTACAAAAATAAGAGAACCCAGCGAAACGTAACGTGTCAAAACGATGGACAGGATTGCAAAAATTCCGGCAGAAACTGCAGGAACAAATGCAAGAGTGGCGAGTACGCCAATTGCTGTTGCAATTCCTTTTCCCCCACGGAATCGGAAGTAGAGCGGCCAGTTATGTCCTGCAATCGCTGCTATACCACAAATTGCAGGAATCCACTCGGAGCCGTCACTGAGCCACACTCCAATCCATACAGCCGCAATACCTTTAAGGACATCCAACAGCAGCACAAGAATAGCCGGTCCTTTACCCAATATTCGCAATGTATTGGTAGCGCCTGCGTTTCCGCTGCCATGCTGACGAATGTCGATCCCCCGTATTGCCTTTGCAAGGAGGACACTAAAGCTGATTGAACCGAGCAAATAGCTCAGTACAATCGCTGCGATTGGTAAAATCACAAACTTCTCCCCTAACCTTCGTCGGACTTCCTCCGAGTAAATATGCGAATTGGCGTACCTTCAAAATCAAACGCTCCGCGGATTTTATTCTCCAGGTAACGCTCATAAGAGAAGTGCATCAATTCCGGATCGTTTACAAAAATAACCATGGTCGGCGGTTTTACAGCAACCTGTGTCACGTAGTTAATCCGCATTCTGCGTCCTTTGTCTGTAGGCGGTGGATTAATAGCCACTGCATCAGATACAACATCATTAAGCAAATGCGTCTGAACACGCATAGCATGCTGGTGAGCTACACGAGTTACCACAGGTAGCAATTTTTGTAAGCGTTGTTTTGTTTTGGCTGACAAAAAGACTACGGGAGCATAAGTCATAAACAGGAAGTGATCCCGAATTTTTTTCTCAAACTCATTCATCGTTTTATCTGTTTTATCCACCACGTCCCATTTATTCACAACGAATAGGGAAGCTTTACCCGCTTCAAATGCATAACCTGCAATGTGCTTGTCCTGTTCAATGATGCCTTCCTCGCCGTTAATAACGACCAAAACAACATCAGCACGTTCAATGGCACGCATGGCACGCATAACACTGTATTTCTCGGTAGTTTCATACACTTTACCACGTTTACGCATACCTGCTGTATCAATAAGCACATAACGCTGCCCATCCTTTTCGAACGGGGTATCAATGGCATCGCGTGTCGTTCCGGCTACATCGCTTACGATTACGCGTTCCTCACCCAAGATGGCATTCACCAATGAAGATTTACCAACGTTTGGACGTCCGATTAGAGCAACACGAATGACGTCTTCATCGTATGTTTCTTCTTCAAGTTCAGGCAATTTTTCAACAATCGCATCCAGCAAATCACCAATACCCGTACCATGACTTCCGGATACACCGATCGGATCTCCAAATCCAAATCCGTAAAACTCGTAAATGAGCTCACTGCGCCCAATATTATCCACTTTGTTAACGGCTACAACTATGGGCTTGCCTGAGCGGTACAACATCTCTGCGACTTCTTCGTCAGATTGCGTAATTCCTGCTTTTGCATCACACATGAATACAATAACATCCGCTTCTTCAATGGCGAGCTCTGCCTGCATCCGAATTGATTTAAGAATGACATCCTCGCCGTCGATTTCGATACCACCTGTATCGATAATACTGAATGGTTTACCGTTCCATTCACCGATTCCGTAGATCCGGTCACGGGTAATGCCCGGCTTGTCTTCCACAATGGCCAGTCTGTCGCCGATAATCCGATTAAAAATAGTGGATTTACCCACGTTCGGTCGCCCGACAATTGCCACAACGGGTCTTGCCATACATTCCACTCCTCCTGTCCATACTTACGTTACTCATCATAGCAAAAAACACATGTCTTGGCTAACCTTTCATGCCAAGAATGCTCACAATAACAACAATCGGCGAACCCGCTGGGGCTCGCCGATCTTGCTTTTATTGTTCAGCAAAATATGCAGTATAACTTAGAACCATGCATGAATAACTTATTTGAATTTGCTGAGTTTGTCACCGAAACGTTCGCCGAGTGTGATGCTCATACCTTGATTGCTCAAGGAAACGTTCGGGTTGTTGATTTCTTCACGAGGAGCGTTGTTTCTAGCAGGTCTTTCAGCTTTTGGCGCTTGGGCAGGAGCTTCTTCTGTTTCTTTGATGCTCAGGCTTACACGTTGCTCAGCAGGGTTCATGTCGAGAATCTTAACTTGAACTTCCTGACCTTCTTTCAACACTTCGTGAGGAGTGCCGATGTGTTTGTGGGAAATTTGTGAAATGTGCACAAGTCCCTCAACACCAGGAGCGATTTCAACGAAAGCACCGAAATCAACTAGACGTTTAACAACACCTGTTACGATATCGCTAGTGTTGAATTTCTCGCCAGCTGTTTCCCATGGTCCTGGTTGAACAGCTTTCATGCTCAGGCTGATTTTGCCTTTTTCAGGGTCAACTTTCAGCACTTTAACGCTAACTTTGTCACCTTCGGAAAGGACATCGGATGGTTTGTCCACATGCGTCCAAGCGAGCTCAGAAACGTGAACCAGACCGTCAACTCCGCCTACATCAACGAATGCTCCGAATTGAGTCAAACGTTGTACTGTACCTTCGATAACTTGGCCTTCTTGCAGACCAGCCATAACCTCAGCTTTGTTAGCTTCGAATTCTTGCTCCAGAACGTCTTTTTGGGAAAGGATCACTTTGTTGTTCTCACGATCGATCTCTTTCACTTTAACGCGCAGTGTGCGTCCTTTGTAGTCGCTGAAGTCTTCTACGAAATGGCGCTCAACCATGGAAGCCGGAATAAATCCGCGTACGCCCACGTCTGCTACCAGACCGCCTTTTACCACATCAGCTACAACAACTTCGAATACATCTTGATCTTCAAAGTGCTTTTGCAATTGATCCCAAGCGTTTTCGCTGTCGATTGCACGTTTGGACAGAACGAGTTTTTCTTTCTCGTCGTCGATGCTAAGAACTTTAGCTTCAACTTCTTGTCCAACTTCTACTGCATCAGACGCGCTGTCAACATGCAATGAGGACAGTTCGCGAATTGGAATTACACCGTCATATTTATATCCAATGCTCACATAGGCTTGGTTATCTTCCAATTTGACGATGGTTCCTTTTACAGTATCTCCTTTTTTCAAGGAAACGAATTGATCCAACTCATCTTGGGTTGCTTCTTGATTTTTCATTTCTTCCGACATGTCAAATACCCTCCTCAATTCAAAAACCCCATTATATTCAAACCTGCCTGTAGCAGAGTTCAAAACACTTTCAACGCTGAATGGCTCGGATTAGTTTCCCTCAAAAATATGGAAATAATGCATTCAGACTTTCGGTGAAGAGCAAATTATTTGCTCGGTACACCTGTTTTCACCATCTCATTAATTTTGGACATAATCTTTTCAGTTGCTCTTTCCAGTGCATCACCAGAAGGATCTTCCTTAAACTCGTCCAAATTCACCGGTGCTCCATACACCACTTTCATCTTACGAAATAGCTTGTAGTTGCCGATAATAGCAGTAGGGATAACGGTAGCACCACTCCGAAGAGCAAAGCTCGCTGCACCTTTTTTGCCGATGCCTCCATCGTTGTGCCGACTCCCGGAAGGGAAAATGCCGAGCACTTCACCATTGCGCAAAATGTTTAGTGAAGTTTTGATGGATTCCTTGCTAACGCCTCCACGCTTAACGGGAAACGCGCCCACAGCCTTAATGATCTTCCCAAGTACCGGAACATCAAACAATTCACTTTTGGCCATGAAGCGTACCTGCCGGCGAAGTTTAATACCTACCGTTGGAGGATCAAAGTTACTGATATGATTGGAACATAAAAGTACGCCGCCCTCTTGGGGGATATTCTCCCGTCCAACTGCTTCCAGGCGGAAAAGAATGGTGTAAATGATCCGCAGTACTGTGCTGCAAAATGTGTAAATCATAGACCAACCTCTCCTCTGACCATTGTGCAATAAGATACGATTTTGTCAACCACTTCATGAATACTCATCTTGGTTGTATCAAGAACAGTTGCGTCCTCAGCACAGCGAAGTGGGGATATTTCCCGCTCTTCATCCAATTTGTCACGTGTGGCTATGTCTCGCTCTAATTGCTTCAACGTCAGTCCTTCAGAGGGGTCCAGTTCTTTGAAGCGGCGAAGTGCGCGCTCTTCCACACTGGCAGTCATGAAGATTTTCACTTCCGCATCGGGCAATACTGTCGTTCCGATATCGCGTCCATCCATGACGACGCCCTTGCGCAAAGCCATTTGCCGCTGAGTATCCACTAATTGCGAACGCAGCCCCTCGATTTGCGCATATCGGGACACGATCCCCGTAACTTCACGGGAGCGGATTTCCGAGGTTACATCTTCCCCGTTACAGAACACTTTCTGTCCGCCCGGGTCCGGCTGTAAATCAATGACCAGTTTGTGGGCTTCTTGAAGTACCTCTGATACATTATCCGGAGAAATCCCTTTCCGAATCATGTGTAGGGTTACCGCACGGTACATTGCGCCAGTATCGACGTAAATATAACCGAGCGCCTCTGCAACCAATCGGGCCACGGTACTTTTCCCGGCACCAGCAGGTCCGTCAATTGCAACGTTCATCTTCCCGTTCTCTGATGTGTTCTGGCTTGCCAACGGGGCATTCCTCCTCAAACGATAAGCCTCAATAAAAAAACAGGCATTGCCTGCATCGTGAAAATTATACCACACTATACACATGGATGCAAAAACAGCCAATTCATTGATGTTCCCTTTTCGTTGAAAGCTCCATATGAATTGGTGTCCCCTCCATTCGGTCTATCCGGGTCACATTTTGTTTGAAATATGGAACCTGAAGCAGCAATTGATATACCACCAACAACAAGAATAAAACGGCAATAAGCTGAAAAAGTCTTCTTTCCATTCGTTTGGAGAACACGTAATACAGTCGCTCATATCTTCGGGATATACGTCGGTGATTCATACCCAAGCACCTCCGTTTTTCCCCTTACGTTTCCCGCCATATTTCCTTTTTATTCAAAAAATCCGCCCTTACTTCGTACGATAATCCAGCTGCCGTTCAAAGCAGAACTTAATGATTTTTTGCCGCTCCGAGTCTGTGATCTGGGTAAATTTCAACATGCAGAGCTGTCTTCCAGACTCGAGGGTTTTAATGCGAACCACTTCAGCCTCGAAAGCCACATGTTCAATCGTAGAATTCCGATAGGGAACGAGCAGCCAGCAATTCAACTTTTGCCCTTCCGCAATCGGGAAATTTGGTTCTCCATATATAGACAACCCCCCGCCACCTATATCCTCGGTCAATCCCACCGCACGAGTCAGATCTTCTGCTTGAATGGCTAGTTCAAGATTCGCATGAACACGCAGGAAGCTGCGTCGTTGTATTTTTGAGATATCATCAGGCAGCGGTTTGCGTATACGCACAAGCCTTACCACATCTTCTTCAAATCCGGTCACGTACGTATTGAAATAATGTCTGACGCCATCCTCAGTGATATAAGAGATGGACAGTTCTTCGCCGAAATACAATCTTTTCAAACGACTGCTACCTTGCTGCATCGGTACTTCAATCAAAAAACTGTGATCATCCATGTCTGCTATACGGGATTTGTATTCCTTGCTCTCTTCTTTTTCATCTGCTGAGGCAATTTGGATGTGTAAAATTTCATTAATTTTCGGATACAAGCTCTTCACCGCCACCTTACTATTCATCATCGTATGTACAAGGACTATTATACCATGACCTTTCTCATAGCGGATAACAAAAAACAGACCACGAGGTGGTCTGTTTGGTAAAATTATTGTCTGTCGTTTTCCCTTTAAATTCTAGGAAGTCGCATTCACAGGTTTAATTTCTTCAACTGCTTCTTCGACCCCTGTATTAGCGTTGATATAAATTCGGTATTTCGTCCCGTTGATGCGTCCGCCGAATTCATAACATAATACTTCCTTGCTGTAATCATTCTCAATTAATGACTTACGTGCATAGCTCTCCTCAAATTCAGGATTAAGCTTTTTGCGAGCTTGTGCTTCGGTAAGAGTCGCTTTTGGTATTTGCCGTTGTTTTTGATGCTCATAGACATAATCACTTGCCTGGAAGCCAGTAACGTCTCCTGTATCCAGACCGACGCGTACAGACATTTTCTCCGGATAAAGCAGGGTATCCCCTTGTTTGCGAACATACGTTAAGTTTGCCAAGTTACCATACTCATCGTAGTTTACTGCTTTCATATCTTTGTAGCCCTTATTGACGAGAAATTGATCCGCTTTGGCCATGGCATCTGAACGTGAGACCTTTTTCGCGCCAATCGGTCTAGTATCGCTGTAGGAAATCAGCATGCCCCCATTGCGGGTAAAATCCATCATCAACTTGCTTTCTTTGCCTTGATTGATTGTAGCGGTATAGGACTCCCAATCCGTACCTTTACCATTCTCCTGAACCTGGATCTTGCTGCTGTCTGCATTCGAGAATTTCGCAGCTTTACTTTGAATTTGTTCTTTTGATACAGGAATACCATCAAGCTTTTTGACTGAACGTTTTGCATAAATGCTGGATACCGAAGGGCCCCAATCCAGTTCAGGATACTCCTGTACTTTTTTGTTCACCGTGCGAAATCCATCGACAATGGTGTTATCCATCGTTTCTTCTTCTGTCGCCATAGCCGTTTCGGCATCCATCCAGCGCAAGCGGTCAGAAAGCACTTTTTGCTGGACTTCCTGTAGGTTTTTAGTGATTTCGGAGGAATTTTGGTACAGCCTTTTCAGGTTGCCCACTTCCTTCTCACTTAGTGGTTCATTGGTTAAATCACGCATGGATGCCTGATAAGCAAAGTTTGAGATTCGAGAAAGAAATTCCTCCGTCTCGTTAAAAGGCAGCATGGTTAGTGGCAGTTGGTTAATCTCATTTTGCGCCTCGCTGGTAAGCCGCCACACATTCATCAGACCTTTACGGTGCATGCCCTGGGAAGTGGAGTTCACCGCCAGTGTATTACCGATTTCAGAGTGCAGCTTGTCCATATGGAAAGACAAATCATGAAACGCACGCTGATACTGATTCTCCGCTTTGATCAAGATCGCATTTTTCTCCTGGTTCTCCTGGTATCCCCAAACAAGGGCACCGATCAGCAATACTGCAAATATCGGAAACATGACTGAACTTAAACGTTTATACATCGGTAGAGTCTCCTTTCATCTGAACCACTATCTATATTGTGGATCGAAGAAAGTCCTCTTATGCATCGGTTTTCCAGCCGGCACAATGTTTGACTCTTTACGAGCTATTTAATTCATTTGAATCCAAGACGTACCGCCATCTTCTTCAATCTCAAATTGATCTCGATTATCACACAGACACTGCTTGAATCCGGTCTCAATTCGCCCTCTTTCTTTTTTGCCGCGCAGCGTAAACCGCTCTCCGCACTGTTTGCATCTGATTTTTATTTTTATCCTCATTACGCTGTCCCCGTTTCTGTTGTTCATTCCCCGGAGATTCTTTAGGTCGAAAACAAAAAAACACACCGGGGCATCAGGCGCAGTACGCGCTCCATGTCCACCAGTGTGTCCGTATTTCTATAATTTAACCTCTTCCTCCCGTTTCACAAATCGAAAAGGAGAGCGGTTATTAGCCCGCGTAATTTTGCCCATGGCCCCATACCACAATCCCGCCATTAGCGGTGCTATGAACCACAGCCAGTAGTTTACCATCGTGTTCATGATGACATCGTACAGTGCATGCCAGAAAAATGGAAGCAACAGCGATAGCATCAGGAACCAACGTTTCTTCTTGCCATCCGTAAACTTGGCCCTACCCATGTAATACCCCATAATTACCGCAAACATGGCGTGTCCTGACACAGGAAGTAATGCACGGAGAAACATGGCTGAGACGGAGGCATTCCCCGCAAATGCATACAATACATTCTCCACCGTTGCAAAACCAAGCGAAACAGCAACAGCGTAAAGAATACCGTCATATGGCTCATCAAACTCCGTGTGATTATAAATGATGTGGTATAACACAAACCATTTAACAAATTCCTCAACCCCGCCCGAAATGAGAATGGACTCAACGTAGGGGTTATCTCCGAGCCATAACATCATACCTCGCTGAATAATCATCACAGGCAACACCATCAAAATACCCATAACGAATACTCTCAGTACCATATGAAGCGGCTCGGAATCATAACGGTCTTTCAGATAAAAATATGTTAACAAGGCGAGACCCGGAGCTACTGCTGCAGCTAAAACCGAAAACAAAAGCACCGAAATTCCCTCCTCTGACTAAGACGCGTTTGCAATTGAATTTAATCCTGGCGTTTGAAATGGGTGCAGATCACTTCAATGGCCTGTTCAGGCATAATAACTTTACCGTACTCTTCCATTACCGCTGGCGTAACCGAAGAACCCTCACCAAATTCAGCAAGCAATGCTATTAAGGCAGCATGTTTGGTGCTATCGACTTCGTCCGGTTCCAGATGCAGGAACCACTTATCTTTATAGGAATAAAGTCTTCCCGCATTCGTTACATGTTGACGCAACATATGTGCAGCCTCAATCAAGATTTCAAAATCCTTAAAAGCATATACAATGGAATCGCTCTGCTCCAGTGTAACTTCCATCTCGTATACTTCTTCAGGCAGATCATCCTCATGGCCGGAACCATATTGTTGCGGATCATATTTCCCACGCGTAACAATGACCACCATTCCTTGAGCGGGAAGTGCGAATACTTCGACAGCAAGCGGACCTGTAGCATCGAACCCAAGTTCGGAATATGCCTGATCCATCATTTCAGTGAACAGTTCATGAACTTTAGGTATTTCCTGCCACATATCTTCTTTTTGTATTCCGCGCTCGCTCAGATCGTCAAAGGTCAGGAAAATCCGTATCTTATCGTGACTTAATCGTTCTATTTTCATACAGGATCTCCCCTTTATAAGCAAGTCTTATAACAGATTATGAAGCACAAAACAATATGTGCTGAAAATAAATCTATGTAGTTATGTTATCATTTTATACCTGCAAATGCACGAAGTAAAATCGACAAAAAAAGAATCAATCCACATCAAACAAGACTGTGGTTGATTCTATTCCAGTAGTTTTGGTTTATAAACCGGGTACTGTTGTGTTTGTTTGACTCAAAATTTGCTCAACTTCATGTTTAACATCCGGATTGGTGCGAATAAAATCTTTGAGCATGTTCATGTTTTCTTCTTTTTCCTGCGGGGTAATGGCTCTTGCTGTTTTTTTCAATGCACTTTTGTGGGATTCACCATGCTCATTATTCTTAGGGCTGAATCCATCCATGCCTGGAAAAGTCATTTCCATCATCTTGTGCTTGGCTTGACCCATCATGTTGCCGGACGAGAGTGAAGACAACATGGGAATTTTGCCCTTGGACAGATATGAACTGGCAGCAACACCAACTACAATCCCCCAAAAAAAGGATGACGCCTTCATTACACCAACCTCCTCTTATGTTAAGATCACAACTAGTGTTTGCGGAAGCACGACATCTCATTCCGCATAAATACAGGAAAGTGAGTTGAAATTATGTTGAAAACGACTGCCGCTATCCTTTTTGCCGCATGTCTCCTGTTGTCAGCATGTGGGGAGCAGGATACACCTACTACCGAAAACACCGCTCCTGAAAATGAAACGGTCTCCTCTGCACCAAGTGAAGAAAGCAACACTTCAAACGCAGTGGAAGATGGCCTACCTTCGTCTCAAGACAGCCTAGAGCAAACACAAGAACAAGAAACAGAACAAGAAACAACTGAGGATAAAAAAGAACAACACATTGAGAAAACGTATCATATGAATGAAAATTATTACATCAAACCCAATGATGAAAAGGGTGAGAAGAAGGTCGTTCTTCTGACATTCGATGACGGCCCTAAGGAAGCAGAAATGATTAATGGATTAATTGATACACTTGACAAACATGATGCCAAAGCCATATTTTTCGTTAATGGATATCGTGTCAAAAGCCATCCGGAATTGCTAAAGCTGATTTACGAGCGTGAGCAAATCATTGGTAACCATGCTTGGGACCACGAGGATCTCAAAAAAATGTCCGCTTCAGAGGCTGCCAAGCAGGTAACGGATGTTCAACACATCGTCAAAGAAACCATTGGTGTGGAGCCTGAATTCTTCCGCCCTCCCTTTGGTTCTGGTAATGACGCTTTGAAAGAAACCGTCAAACAAAATGGCATGTTATACATGACTTGGTCCAACGGTTCGCTGGACTGGGACAAGAGTACTCAGAACAAACCCGATAAAGTCGTTCAGAATGTGCTTGATCAGTTAAATCCCGGAAGCAATATATTGATGCATGAACTTCCTTGGACTGTAGAGGCCCTAGATGATTTGTTAACGAAGCTGGAGAACAAGGGATATTCTTTTGTTGACCCTCGTTCGATAGAGCTTCAAGCCAGGTGAGGATATAGATAAACAGCCCTGATCCATATAGATCAAGGCTGTTTTATTTTATTTTCATCGATTTTAGAGTAATCTTGTGCATCTCAGCTGGACAGCATAACCTGAGCGGCAAATGATTCGTTCCATAACCTCTGCTGACCAGCATTTTCCCATCCGGATCATCGTTCATTCGTTTCAAGGTGTACCATCCGTTTGACACATTCCGGTAAGCTTGGTTAAGGAAAATCGGTCCAAGAAACGGGATCACGAGTTGTCCCCCGTGTGTATGCCCACTTAAGATAAGATCAGCATAATCATGAACACTCTTCGCTTGAAGCGGATCGTGAACTAATACAATTACGCAATCATTTCGGTCCTTTTCCGTTAGGTGATTGCTAAGTTCACGAGACCGATAATCCGCTCCGGCCAGCTTTATGCTGGAATCCCTCTTTTGAAGAGGCACAACCTGATCCTGCAGAAGCCGAACCCCGGTTTCCTCAAAAATCCGGGCCAACTGAGCTGTTCCCGCATGTTTGTCATGGTTTCCATAAACTGCATAAGCAGGACCGATATTGGTCAGTAGTTGCATATTACGTCTGACGATGGACCATGAAATCCCCTTCTCCGCCACATCTCCACCTATCAGAACCCAGTCCACCTGGCCCAATAATGGCTTAATGTCCTCCTGCCTCAATCTCCTCTTATGAAGGTCTGATACATACAAAATGACGCTTCCATCAAACGAAAGGGGTAAGGCGTTTATTTCAACATCATCCTCCACGACCCGGTAAAGGTGCGCTTCACGCCACATATGAACGATCAATATGAAAACCACCATAAACACAGATGCGAACCAGACCATCATTACCAAGGCCAAGGAAGAAATGTGTTTAGTGGCGGAGCCCCTTTTATGCCCCACCAGACCAGGCTGATCGTGAGTAAAACAAAAATAATGATGAGTGAGTTGACAAACCGTTTACTTAACCGCAATCGGCGAGAAGGATGAAGCTCAGTCCGGGTAGGAAGTGAGCCTGCTTCAGTGACCGTTTCATCGGTCGCTTTTTGCGGAGTTTTGGAACGTGCCGGAGCCCGGCTGGGGAGCACCGGGCTTTCCAGTGCTGATACATACGACTTGCGTTGTGATCTTGGTACGGATACGGTGGACAATGAAGCCCCCGCCCCCTCCAGTGCTGCAGCCGGTTCAGCAACCAAATTCACTTGAGGAGCCGTAGGCCGCTCGGTCTTCTCTGTTTTGTCCGAGTGGCGGTGGCGCTGACTGCCATATGTCTTCATTCTGCTTAATTGCTGGTTCATGATCCCCTCCGAAAACGTATCGCTAATCCGGACACCAAATCAATAATAAAGTGACATAATATCGGCGCCCACAATGTGCCGGATTGCAAATAAATCCAACCCAATCCATAGCTAGAAACAAAAACCCAACCTGTAGGAATCCAGTGGCGAAGATATCGAATATGAATTACTGCAAACAGTATGCTAGTCCAGTAAGGGCCAATGGCATGCTGTATGGCTCCGCGAAACAATAATTCTTCACAAATAGCGACAATAGCTGCTATACATACGATATGCCAGATGGGGCGTGACCTGAACAGCATATCATTGATTCCTCCGTCATCCATGCTTTCCTGAGGAATGACATAAGACAGGATCAAATCCATGACGAGCATAATGCCGGCAAGACCAAGCCCCCACCAGATAAAATGAAAACTTTCGGGCCAAGCAAGCACGTCGAACAGATTTCGCTTCTGCAATAAAATCCACACAACTCCAATGATCAGAGTTAAACCTTGTGTAAAGTATAGATTAATCAGAAGCAAGCGCTCGGTAAGCTGCTGCGGTTCAGCCTTCTGAATCTTGAACTTGGAAAACTTTGATTTTTTCATTGCCTGCGTCTGTCCTCTTACTAGATATTTGATGGATAACCTACTTGGCTGCCCAATCGGATAGTATACTAAATGATAGCCAAAAATCCAAATTGGTTCAAGACCTGCCTCAAGTCCTGGTTCCCTATCCTTTGTTACCCGAATTTCACTCTCATCGTAACGTCTGATTTGATTTTTTAAATCTTGAATTTTATACGACTTTCAGTTATATGATTTAGGCATCTTTCATAGTAAACTCGCTGATAAATGAACCTAATCCCAGTCATCTGCATTAAAACATTTATGCCTATTGACATGGTCATGTTAGCCATGATACATTATGAAAAAATTAGTCACGTTAAACACGATGATGGAAAAAAGATGTTGCTTTGTTCTTACAGAGAGCCGATGGATGGTGCAAATCGGTGGCAGGCAATGAATCTTGAGCGTTCCTGAGTTATTGCATTGAAATTAGAGTAGGTGCAATCGGTTTAGAGCCGTTATCCTCTTCGGTCTTTATTGACCGTGAAGACTGTCGTTGCGAAGCGGCAGTGAATTAGGGTGGTACCACGACAACTCTCGTCCCTTATTGCGCAAGCAGTATGTGGATTGAGAGTTTTTTGATTTATTTTTAGGAATATACGTGGGTCCACTCTATTATTACACCCCTCTCCTCTGCTGCGACACCGCGTTGTTGGGCGGAAGGATGAACCCGGTTTTAAGGAACACCTCATTGTAGAGGTAAGTCCTTGACGATATAGATACACATACTAAGGAGGAAGAAACCATGTACAAAGTGTTAGTATCGGACCCAATCAGTGATCTGGGTATTCAGCAACTGGTGGATGCAAATGATGTTGTAGTTGAGAAAAATACCGGTCTTAGTGAAGATGAGCTTGTAGCCATTATTGGTAATTATGACGCCCTTCTCGTTCGAAGCCAAACTCGAGTTACAGATCGTATTATGGCTGCTGGAACCAATCTCAAAGTCATTGGCCGTGCAGGGGTTGGGGTGGATAACATTGACCTGGAGGCTGCCACTCAACGCGGTATCATCGTTATTAATGCGCCTGATGGTAATACCATCACGACATGTGAGCATACATTTGCCATGATGATGGCATTGGCACGTCACATCCCACAGGCTTACGCCAAAACCATTCAAGGTACATGGGATCGCAAGACCTTCCTGGGTGTGGAACTCAGAAATAAAACTCTGGGCGTACTCGGAATGGGACGAATCGGCAGTGAGGTTGCCAAACGCGCAAAAGCCTTTGGTATGGATATTCTCGCATATGACCCGTTTCTTACCCAAGAACGTGCTGAGAAACTTCAAGTTAAACTGGCCAGCGTGGATGACATCATTCGTAATGCCGACTTCATGACGGTACACACTCCATTGACACCTGAAACTCGTCACATGATCTCCCGTGCACAATTTGAAATCATGAAAAAGGGTATGCGCATTATCAACTGTGCTCGTGGCGGAGTCATTGATGAAATGGCTCTTGTGGAAGCGATCGATGAAGGTATTGTTGCAGGTGCTGCATTTGACGTGTTTGAAAGCGAGCCACCAGCACAGGATCATCCTTTCCTGAACCACCCAAGTATCATCGTTACGCCTCACCTGGGTGCATCCACCGTGGAAGCACAAGAAAATGTAGCGATTGATGTATCTGAGCAGGTACTTCATATTTTGCGGAATGAACCGTTCAAAAATGCTGTGAACATGCCAGCTGTTGCACCAACAGTAATGAACAAACTCCAGCCGTACTTTAAGCTTGGTGAAACACTGGGCAGCTTTGCAGCCCAAATTACACAAAATGCAGTGCAAGAGATTCGAATTGACTATGCAGGTGACCTTTCAGAAGTAGATACGTCGCCACTCACTCGTTACATTGTTAAAGGCATTCTCGCAAGACATCTGGGCGGAGAAGCAAATATCGTTAACTCCATGCATCTGGCCAAAACCCGCGATCTGAATGTAGTTGTAAGCCAAACATCCACAACTAAAGGGTTTACTAACCTCATCACAGTTACGTTGGTAACGACACAGGAAGCAGAGGAACGCCGTGTAGCCGGTACGCTGCTTGCTGGTTACGGAGAACGGATCGTACGCCTGGACAAATTCCCGGTTGATATCGCTCCAGAAAGTCACCAAATTTTGATCTCCCATAACGATAAGCCAGGTATCATCGGACGGGTAGGTACGCTGCTTGGTCAAAATGATGTCAACATTGCCTCCATGCAAGTGGGACGGAAAATTATCGGCGGTGCTGCAATCATGATTCTGACTGTGGATAAAGCAGTTCCAAAAGATGTCCTTGTCCAGCTTACAGGTCTGCCTGAGCTTAATACAGCTGTTGAAATTGTTCTTGAATAGATGCCACATCGTGCATAGATAGTCAAAAGAGACGATCCCAGAAGGGTTCGTCTCTTTTTTCTACTTTAGCTTAATCGAATAATGTTAAGTGTTGCACCCGGAGGTGACAGTACTGCTGTTGCAACCAAACCAAACAACTGCAGTTGAATGGTTGATCCAGCTGTGACGGTTACTATAAAGTCGGTTGCTAACTGGCTAAGTGAAAGTACTGGCGAGATTACACTTGGTGGAACTACAGCACCATTCAGCAGTATACGAGATTGGACAGCGAGCGCTGCAGTAAGATTGATTTTGTAACTAATATAATAACGTCCTGCCGTAGCGAGAGTAAACGTATCACTGGTTCCATTCACGGTAATTCCGGTACCAATGTTTTGATTATTAGGCAGAGCTACAGCCGTTCCGCCCAAAAGAACAAGAATTGTACCACTTGTATTCTCTGCATAAGAAGATGCTGCTGTAACTGAAGTTCCTGTTGCACCTGTGGCACCAGTTGCCCCAGTGGTACCGACACCCGTCTCTCCTGTTGCGCCTGTTGCACCTGTAAGTCCCGTTGCACCTGTTACCCCAGTAGCTCCTGTTGCACCACTACTTCCCGTTATGCCAACTCCAGTGGCTCCCGTTATACCGGTTTCTCCTGTTACACCGGTTGTTCCTGTCGCTCCGGT